>NZ_JBHFIH010000009.1:27895-58197 GCF_057334195.1 Brevibacterium sp. AGC70
CCCCCCCTTTCGCTCATTCCAGGGACTCAGCCCTTACGGTCAACGATCCAGTGATAGACCATGGGGACGATGAACGCGAGGCAGGAGGCGAGCAGACCGGCCCAGAAGAGCCAGAACTCGGTCCCCGGTGCGCCGAAGAATCCGGCACCGAAGAGGTAGAGACCGAACACGAAGAGGGCAAACGAGAAGACGAAGACGATGACGTCAGCGAACGATGCTGAGTTCCGAGTTCTCTTCGTGGTGGCGATATTGGACATGTTCTCCTCCGACGGTCATTGGGGTGCAGACTGACACACTGAGATGAAGTCTACACGCAGTAGAGAAGATTCCGGGCGCGGCTGAGGCCCGAGTCACGGTGGGAACCGATCAGTCGCGTGCGGAGCTCTTCTCCGGGACCAACCAGCCCAGCAGGGCGGAGACGATGGAGATGATGATCGCGGCGAGGATGGCCGAAGGGAAGAAGGTGTCGATGGTGAACTGGAACGGGGTGAAGCCGCTGAGCCAACTGGTCAGCGCCAGCATGATCGCATTGATGACGATCGAGAACAGCCCCAGAGTCAGACAGGTGATCGGTGCGGACACGATGCTGAGGATCGGTTTGATGAACGCGTTCGCCAAACCGAAGATCAACCCGACAACGAGGTAGGAGATGATCGTGGCGGCGATCGGCCCGGTCTGGTCTTCCACGACTCGGTTTCCTGCGATGGCAACACCAGGCAGGATCCAAGCCGCAACCCAGATCGCACATGCGTTGACGACTACTCGAGAGAGGAAGTTCATGCAGTTATCTTCCCATTCTCGTCTGCATTCTTACTGAGTCGCGGATGGGAATGAGGTCTGTGCCAGATGGCGAAGGTGAGCAAGCTCAAACGCTTGAGCTCACGATCACCCTCGTCTGCCGGCTCCGATCCCGGTAGCCTGGAAGAAGCGCCCACTGGCGCCGACACGGACAGCAAGAGTGCATCTACCGAGTGATTTCGATCCAGGTCACCACGGCGGCACCGATCCCCATCGCAGTGATGGGGGAGAAACTGGATTGATATGCCCAGCAACGAAACCCGCACCCGTCCCGACCAGATCGCAGCACCGACGCTGCTGAGCATCGTGGGCCGCACCTACTTTCCGATCGCCTTCGTGGCCAGATTGCCCTATGCCATGGTGGTCATCGGTGTCCTCACCCTCGTCGTCGCCGGCCGTGACTCGCTGAGCCTCGGCGGAGTCAACTCGGCCATGGTCGGCCTGGGAACGGCGATCTTCGGCTCCTTCATCGGCGCCGCAGCTGACCGTTGGGGGCAACGCCGCGTCCTGCTGATCGTGGGTCTGCTCAACAGCATCGCCCTGATCTTCATGGCCTGGGTCGTCTTCAGCCCCCTCCCTGATTCCGTGGTGCTCATCGCCGCCTTCGCCATCGGTGCTACAGCCCCGCAGGTCGCCCCGATGTCACGCTCACGCCTCGTTGAGATCATCATGTCCACGCTCAACGGCCCCAGACAGCAGAAGACTCTCAACGGCACAATGGCCTACGAGTCGGCAGCCGATGAGTTCGTATTCGTCTTCGGCCCCTTCATCGTCGGTCTCCTCGCCACGACCCTCCACCCGGTCGCGCCGATCATCGGCGCGGTCATCATGACCTTGGTCTTCGTGTCCTCTTTCGCCCTCCACCCCACGGGCAGGGCCGTTGAGAGCACCTCAGCACAGCCACGAGCCCAGGCTCCGGCAAAGGAGCTGTTCACCTTCGGCGTCTTCGTCGTCGTCCTCGGCGTCTTCGGCATCGGGCTCGTATTCGGGTCGACGCTGACGGCACTGACTTCACTGACGAACGATCTCGGACGCCCCGAGGAAGCCGGTCTCATCTACGGAATCATGGGCATCGGCTCTGCCATTCTGGCCATCACCGTCGCAGTGTTCTCCCCACGCTATGCGCTGTGGGCACGACTGCTGTCCTTCGCGCCCCTGATGCTCATCGGAGCCGTGATCATGGCGTCGTCGACGTCGATGGTCACCGTGATCATCGCCCTCCTGCTGATGGGCTGCGCCGTCGGGCCGACCTTGGTGACCCTGTTCAGCCTCGCTGCCGAACGCAGTCCGCTCGGTCGCTCGGCGACAGTGATGTCCATGGCGGGTTCCGCGATCATCGTCGGCCAGTCGGTGGCATCGGCAGTCAACGGAATCCTCGCCGAGGAGGCCGGAACCTCGGCCGCAATGGCTGTCCCGATGGCAGCTTCCGCACTCGTCCTCGTCGCCGGCATGCTCAACCTCCTCGTCGGCAAAGAAGCCCGAAAAAGAGACCTGGTTCACTCGTAGTTTCCGCTTGTTGGGACGCGACGTCCCAGCATTGAGATCGTGTGACCTGAGCAATAACGGGGAGTAGCATTGCCGCTTGTTCACAGTGAATCGCGCATCGCAGTGCGCGTTTGCACGTCACAACGGAAAGCACGATATGTCATCAAGCACCTCAACGGCTGAGGCCACGCGGAACGACACCCGGTTCTTCGGGCACCCGCTTCCGCTCATGCAGCTCTTCAGCCTCGAACTGTGGGAACGGTTCTCCTACTACGGCATGAACGGCATCCTCGCCATCTACCTGTACTTCCAGGTGTCCGAGGGCGGCCTGGGCATGCCTCAGCCGACAGCCATCGGAATCGTCGGCGCCTACGGCGGCGCCGTGTTCTTGGCGACGATCCTCGGTGCATGGGTCGCAGACCGGATCCTCGGCGCGGAGAGGATTCTCTTCTACTCGGCGATCATCATCATGGTCGGCCACATCTGTCTGGCGCTCATCCCCGGCTTCGGCGGAGTCGCCGCCGGTCTCATCCTCGTCGCTCTCGGCTCCGGTGGCCTCAAGGCCAACGCCTCGGCCCTCGTCGGTGAGCTCTACTCGGAGAAGGACCCGCGCAGGGATGCCGGGTTCACGCTGTTCTACATGGGCGTCAACCTCGGTGCCTTCCTGGGACCGCTCATCACCGGCCTCCTGCAGAAGGAGATCGGCTTCCATTTCGGCTTCGGCGCCGCAGCAGTCGGTATGGCTCTGGGTCTGATCATCTATGCCACAGGTCGGAAGAACCTGCCGGACGAATCACGCGGCGCGGTCAACCCGCTGCCGTCTTCGAGGCTCTACCTCTTCATAGCGGCCATTGTCCTCGCAGTCATCCTCATCGTCGTGCTCTGGTTCTCAGGTGTCGTGAACCCGGACAATCTGGACTGGTGGATCGCGGGAATCTCGGCGGGCGCTGCGGCATGCTACTTCGTCGTCATGTACGTCAGCCCGCAGACGAACTCCGATGAGCGCTCACGCGTGCTGGCGTTCATTCCCTTCTTCGTCACCTGCGTGGTCTTCTGGTCCCTGTACCAGCAGATCTTCGGGACGCTCACCGCGTACTCGGACACTCAGATGAATCGCGTGATCTTCGGCTGGCAGATGCCGATCAACTGGCTCCAGCTCATCCCACCGATCTTCGTCATCGCCTTCGCCCCGGTCTTCTCGGCCATCTGGTTCAAGCTCGGCACGCGCCAGATCTCGACCCCGGTCAAGGCAGGGCTCTCGCTCATCCTCATCGGCATCGCGTTCCTGCTGTTCCTGCCGTATGCGAATGCCGGCGAACATGAGACTCCGCTGCTGTGGGTGGCCTTCATCCTGCTGCTCTTCGTCTTCGCCGAACTGCTCATCTCTCCGATCGGTCTGTCCTTCTCGTCGAAGGTCGCACCGAAGGTGTTCCAGTCACAGATGATCGCCGTGTTCTTCCTCGCCTCTGGCGTGGGAACCGCACTGTCGGGTGTCCTCGGCGGCTACTACTCGGCCGACAATCAGACGCCGTATTGGACTTCGATCGGCGCTGCATCGATCATTCTCGGGTTGCTGGCACTGACCCTCACGAAGCCGATGCTCAAAGCACTGCGAGGAATACGCTGACATCTCGCACAGGGGACGCTTCCCGTGTGCGCATGCTCTGATTCGATGAGACGCCCTGGCTCACACCTCGTGATCCAGGGCGTCTCATCATGTGCGCGGGAGAAGCCTGGCACCGTTGGATGACAACTGCGGCCGGCCGCGGGCTCTCACACTCCGATGAAGATGGGCAGCGCCTCGGGATGATGTGCGTAGACGATCGTGAGGAAGACGAGCGCGTCGAAGAGGAGGTGGACCGTCACGGTATAGGGCAGCGATTTCGTTCGAGTGAAGATATAGGCCTGCACGAGTGCGAAGGGGATCGTCAGCACCGGGCCGATAGATCGATAGCCCAACTCCCACAGGAAGGACACGAAGATGATTGTGGTGAACACGTTCGCAGTCCAGAAGGCGAAGTGCTTGCGCAGCAGGGCGAAGACCGTGCAGATGAAGAACAGCTCATCCCAGATGCCGACAGCGTTGACGCCGAAGAAGAGGCGCACGATCTCATCCCACTGAGTCACCGGCGGCCAGTTGAGATAAACCCCGGTGCGCATGAAGTACTGGGGGAGGACGAGCCAGGCGACGACGATGACGAAGGCCAGCCATGCCCATTCCATGCGCGACCACTTCTGCCCACGACGCAGAGGGAAGACGATGGTCCGGTCCTTGAACCCATATCGGGTGATCAGCCACGGCCCGATCACCACGGCGGACAGCACGACTCCCATCCGAGCGATGTTGGACCATGAGATATCGGCTGCCACCGAGATGGAGGAGATCAGTCCCAGGCAGCCGGCGATGACGCTGAGGTCGCGTGCGAACTCTCGGTCGGCCATCCATGCGACGATGAGGGAGGCCACCATCGGCGCGTAGCCGAACGCCCTCAACTCGGGAAACGTGGTTCCGAGCCCGAATAGGACGAAGGCGGACAGCGCCAACAGCACTGCGGCCAGCCCCGGCCAGGAAATGAGATCGAATCGTTTGGAATCAGGTTCGAATCGCGTTTGTGTGTCCACGCTTGTCACTCTAAATCACCACAGTCCGAACACCAGCGCGAGAACCGGAAACTCCTCGTAGTATCTGACACAGGCGAAAGGACACCCGTGGAACCAGAGGAATACTGCCGACTCATCATCTCGTCGGCCCCGCCGCGCACCGTGGAGACGATTCCCACAGCGAAGGCGATCGACAGAATCGCTGCCGCTGACGTGATCGCCGACGCGCCCATCCCAGCGTTCGCCACCGCGGCGATGGACGGCTTCGCATTCGATGAGTCGGCACTGGACAGGTCCCGGTCCGGCGCCGAGGTGGCCCTCAGCGGTGACATCCCCGCCGGGGCCTTGCCGGTGGACATCGCACCAAGCACCGCCGTGCGGGTGATGACCGGAGCGCAGGTGCCCTCCAGCGCCGTGGTGGTCGTTCCCGTCGAACTCACGGATGCCGAGGCCACAGGGCCAGCTCCCGATCGCGTCCGTGTCCCATCTTTGCCCACAGGCCGGCAATCCGGATGGAACATCAGAGCAGTAGGGGAGGACACCCAGGTCGGAGACACCGTCATCCGATCAGGCGAGACGATCAACTCGGCCGGTGTGGGCACACTGGCCATGATGGGACTTGAGAACGTCAGCGTCCTCCGCCCTCTCACCATCGGTCTCATCGTCACCGGGGATGAACTGCGCACCGGTCTCACCACGTCGTTGCAGCCATTCATCAACAACTCGAATCTGCCCATGCTCCGCTCGGCGATCACCGCCGCCGGAGCCATTCCCGTCGAACGCAGCTGCGGGGACGACCCGGCGGCCTTCCGGCAGATCATCGACGAGTTCGCCGCCTGCGTTGACCTGATCATCACCACCGGCGGCATCAGCGCCGGTGCTTTCGAAGTCGTCAGACAGGCCCTCAGCGGCGACCACTCGTCGTTCCTGCGTCTGGCACTGCGACCGGGTGGCCCCCAGGGGTACGGACGCTGCGGTGATGTCCCACTCCTGCATTTCCCAGGCACACCGACCGGAGCCTTCCTGTCCTTCCACCTCTTCGCACGCTCTCTGCTCGAGGCACGTCCCCTCGGATCACGGTGGAAGAAGGCCGTCTACGCCGGTCCCGACATCATCGGACACAACAAGGCCGTCAGCCTGCTGCCTGGCAGATTCACCACCGCGGGAGATGTCGATGTCTCGGACCGGTCACGACTGCGAGACTTCGCCGGCGCCGACGTCATCATCCGTGCACCACGAGCCCCCGGGACGATTCGGACCGGGGACATCATCTCCGTCCTCGACTGCTGAAGCTGTGCCCGGTGACTGCTGAAGCTGCGCCACTGACCAATGAAGCCAACTAGACTGAGGCACATGTCAGCACATGCACTCACCCCTGCGGACACGAAGCGCTATGCCCGTCAGATCCGCCTCAACGGTTTCGGCCTGCAAGCCCAATCCGCACTTCTTGCATCTCATGTGCTCGTCATCGGCGCCGGTGGGCTCGGGGCACCGGTCCTGACGTATCTGGCCGCGGCGGGGGTCGGACGCATCAGCATCATCGACCCCGACACGGTGGAACTGAGCAACCTGCACCGCCAATTCATCCATTCCGAAGCGCGCGTGGGCCACCGGAAGGTCGATTCCGCCAAAGCGCGCATGGGAGAGCTGAATTCGACCCTCGACATCATCACGCACCCCGTGCTGCTGACACCGGACAACGCTCTCGAACTCATCGGTGCAGCCGATATCGTCATCGATGGCAGCGACAACTTCGCGACCAGGTACTTAGCCAACGACGCCTGCGAGATCCTGAACAAGCCCCTCGTCTGGGGCACGATCCTCGGCTTCGACGGGCAGGTCGCCGTCTTCGACACAATGCAGGGGGCAACGCTGCGCGACCTCTACCCGGTCGTCCCAGCTCCCGGATCAGTACCCGACTGCGCAACTGCCGGTGTCCTCGGAGCTCTCTGCGGAAGCATCGGTGCGGCCATGGCGATGGAGACGATCAAGGTCCTCGCCGGCATCGGCACCCCTCTCTACAACGCGGTCTCCATCCACAGCAGTCTCGACGCCAGTTGGGAGAGCATTCCGGTTCGACGACTACCTGAACGTGAGCCGATCACGGAGTTGGGCAGCCACCTCGGCGACTATGCCGATGCACTCGGCAGCCTTCGTGCTGAGATGAACGCCGGGACGCCCGCAGGGAGTGATCCGAGCGTGACGTGGGAGTCGATCACACCCGGCACGCACCTCGTCGACATCAGAGATGCGGAGGAGGTCTCGGCAGGAATGGTTCCAGGCGCTCGGCACATACCGATGGACATCCTCTTGGACGATCCCGGACTGATCTCGGGGAACGGGAAAGTGGCTCTCTACTGCCGTTCGGGAGTGCGCTCTGCCCGGGCCTGCGCACAGCTGCGCGCGCAGGGCAGCGAGGTCAGCTCTGTCTCCGGGGGATATCTCGCCTATCTGTCACTGCCGCACTGACGAACTCAGCCGCGACCGACGGCCAGGCAAGCCGACCCAGCTTCGTCTCAGCCGCCTGCGAAAGGCGGGAGGACGTCGACGGTATCGCCCTCGCTCAGCGCGGCGTGAGGATCCGTGGCAGCGATCGCGTTGACCAGGAAGCTCGAACGGGAGATGACCGTCCTCGCCTCGGCGGCGGCATCCTTCGTCAGGGTCGTGATCAGCCCGTCGATGGTGGCAGCCTCGGCGCTGCATTCTTTGGTTCCGAAGGCCTCTCGCGCGGCTGCGAAGAAGCGGACTCTGATCTGGGGCACTTATCCTCCGATGGCGCTCATAGGGCGTTGGGGCTGTTCGAAGCTCTCGGAATCCATGCCGTGTCCGGCCAGCTTCTTCCAATGCGCACCCTTCCACAGGTTCGCGATCGCTTCATCGTCGGCACCGCCCCGCATGGCGGTGAGAAGATCCACCTCCGTGTGTGAGAACAGGCAGGTGCGCACTCGTCCCTCTGCAGTCAGTCGGGTGCGGGTGCAATCGGCACAGAAGGGTCGGGTCACCGAGGCGATGATGCCGACGTCGCCGATGACGGTCTCCGGATCGTCCCTGCTCGCAACCAGGAACTTCTCCGCTGGAGCACCACCCCGCGGCGCAGAGTCGGGGGTGAGGACGAAATCGGGTTCGAGCAGGGCGAAGATGTCGGCGGCCGTGATCATTGTGCCGCGTTCCCAGGAATGTCCGGCATCGAGAGGCATCTGTTCGATGAAGCGCAGCTTGAGCCCGCGATCGAGACACCAGCGCAGCAGCTGCGGAGCCTGATGGTCGTTGACGCCAGGGAGCAGCACGGCGTTGATCTTCACCGGATCCATTCCGGCAGCCTGGGCACCCTTGATCCCGTCGAGCACCCTGCCCAGGAACGGGCGTCGAGTGATCGTCGCGAAGGTCTCGGGATCGACGGTGTCGAGTGAGACGTTGATGCGGTCGAGGCCCGCGTCCCGCAGCTTCGCGGCACGCTTGTCGAGACCGATCGCATTCGTGGTCAGTGCGATATTGGGGCGGGGATCAAGTGCGGCGACACCGGCAATGATGTCGGTGACGTCTTTGCGGGTCAGCGGTTCGCCACCGGTGAACCGGACCTGGTCGACGCCGAACTTCTCGACGCCGATGCGGACGAAGCGGATGATCTCCTCGGCCGTCATCGCCGCATCGCGAGACATGAACTCCACACCCTCCTCGGGCATGCAGTAGCTGCAGCGCAGATTGCAGAAATCGGTCAGCGAGATGCGCATATCGCGGGCACGTCGATCGAAGGTGTCCAGGAGCGAATCCTCCTGATGGGCCGTAAACGTCTCGCCCGGGTCCACTGTCGGAGTCCTCAGAACGGGCGTGGGCAGGCTGATCTTGCGCATTCTGCCATCCTCCTTGATCAACTTCTTCGTTATCATCGTCCCATGACTACCGCCATCATGCATCGTCGTCGTGTGCTCGACACGATCGGCCCGCTTCTCCACACGCAGACAAGGCCGATCGGCGAACTCCTCGCCTCACCACGGCGCCTGAGCACCACCGTCAGCTCACCGATCGATGTTCCGGGTTTCGACAACTCCAGCATGGACGGATATGCCGTGTCCGCCTCCACGCTTCGCAACGCGCAGCACAGCCACGACACAGACGCCGATGGCAGCGCACATACAGTCTACGGCCCCATCCCGGTGCGCGGCAGGGTTGCGGCCGGAGCACGCGGCAGAGAGGTGGCGGCCGGATCAGCGGTCGAGATCATGACCGGGGCACCGCTGCCTGCGGGCACCGACACAGTGATCAGGATCGAGGATACGCAACCGGGGAACTTTGAGTCCCCGGAGATCACCATCACCCTGCCGGCCACGGCTGCAGGCCCTCAGCCGGGTGACTTCGTGCGCTCTCGAGGCAGCGACGTTGCCGCTGGAGCCATCGTGCTCAGTGCCGGACTGATGCTCACGCCGGCCCACCTCGGCGTCGCAGCAGCGTGCGGGATCACCGCGCTCGAGGTTCAGACCCTGCCTCGGGTGCTCATCGTGAGCACCGGGGATGAGATCACCGCCGATGCCGCCGCCGGAATCCATGACGCAAACTCGATCACCCTGGGTGCCAGTCTCCGCCGCCTGGGAGTCGACGCGACCATCGTCACCGTGCCCGACGATCCGCAGGCACTTCTCGACGCGGTGCGGGCATCCGAGTGCGACCTCGTCATCTCGACCGGCGGGATCTCGAAGGGTGCGCATGAGGTCGTCAAGCTCGCCGCCGACCTCGACGAAGCCTCGACCATGGTCTTCGAACCCATCGCGATGCAGCCGGGGGGACCGCAGGGATGCGGAACACTGGCCGGACTCGCATGGGTGGCGCTGCCCGGTAACCCGGTCAGCGCCCTGATCAGCTTCGAGATGTTCATCCGTCCCGCATTGTTGGGACTCGGCGTGGACGAAGACCCGCGTGAAACCGAATACCACCATCTGCTCGGGGGGCTCGACGAAGCCCCGCCGAGCGGAAAGCTGCAGGTGCGGCGGGCCGTGATGACAGGTTCCGGCCTCGAGCTCATGGGTGGATCTCGCTCCCACCTGCTCCACAACTATGCCCAGAGCACGCATCTCGTCTTCATCCCACCGGCAGCTTCCGGCCCGCAGTCGATTGAGACCGACCGCCGCGCAGACGATAGGCTGAAGACGTGGAAGATCACATGACACTGACGCACATCGACGATTCCGGCGCCGCCCATATGGTCGACGTCGGAGACAAGGACGTAACCAAACGTCGCGCCGTCGCCACCGCACTCATCACCACTCGAAGCGAGGTCATCGATATGATCGCCGAGGCGGGTCTGCCCAAGGGTGATGCCCTGCCGGTGGCCCGCATCGCAGCAGTCATGGGCGCCAAGCGCACCAGTGAGCTCATCCCGCTGTGTCACCCTCTGCCGCTGACCGGCATCGACGTCGACTTCGAACTCCTCGATGACGCCGTCCGCATCAACGGCGCTGTCAAAACCGTATCGAAGACCGGTGTCGAGATGGAGGCGCTGACCGCTGTATCCATCGCCGCATTGACCATCTTCGATATGATCAAGGCCGTCGACCACCAGGCGATCATCGGCGATATCAAAGTCATCGAGAAGTCGGGTGGACGCAGCGGCGACTGGAGCCGGGACACATGAGCGTCATCCACACCGACATCGTCGAGACTCCTATCAGCACCGACGCTCTCGAGACCGATGTCCTCAACGACACCTGCGGTGCTGTGGTCAGCTTCTCCGGTGTCATCCGAGACCACGACGAGGGGCGGGGCGTCCACAGGCTGTCCTACGAATCCCATCCGCTGGCAACGACCCAGATCGCCGAGGTGGCCGCTGAGATCTCGGCGAAGCACCCGGCCGTGCGCCTGTCCGTCGTCCATCGAGTCGGCGCACTCGAGATCGGAGACGTGGCCCTGGCCGCCGTCGTCGCCTCACCACATCGCCATGATTCCTTCGCTGCCTGCTCGGAGCTCATCGACGAGGTCAAGGCGCGGGTCGCGATCTGGAAGCATCAGTTCTTCTCCGACGGTGACGATGAATGGGTGGGAGCTCTCGAATGACGGATCTGCGCATCAATGATGCGGCCCGGTTCCTCGGGGTCAGTGATGACACGATCCGCCGGTGGGTCAGCGAAGGAAAACTCACCCAGCACAAGGACGGATCCAATAGGGCAGTAGTTGAGGGGCGCGAACTCGTGGCCCTGGCCCAGTCGAGTTCTGCGGCACTCGATGATCCGACCGGCGTCGTGAGTTCTGCCCGCAATCGGTTCGCCGGTCTCGTCACCGACGTGGTCATCGACGGGGTAATGGCGCAGGTCGGTCTCCAGTGCGGCCCTTTCCGCGTCGTATCCCTGATGTCAGCAGAGGCCTGCAGGCAGCTGCGACTCGAGCCGGGCAGTCTTGCCACCGCCTCGGTGAAGGCAACGATGGTCTCCATCGACACTGCGGCAACCGGCTGACGGATTCGCCCTATTTGTCGCAGATGCTGGGATGAATGTGCGTTCTATCCGCGAATGCGGGTTTAATGGACAGATGAAGCATCTATCTGCAGCGTGCATCGTTGCCCTGCTCACGCTCACCGCGTGTTCGACCGGCTCAGGCTCGGATCCGGGGGAGAAGACAACTCTGACGGTCTTCGCCGCGGCATCATTGACCGAGGTCTTCGACGATGTCGCAGAGGAGTTCAACAAGACCGAGCCGAACGTCGAAGTGACGTTCTCCTTCGCGGGCTCCTCCGACCTCGTCTCACAGATCTCGGAAGGGGCTCCCGCTGACGTGATCGCCACCGCCGATGAGTCGACAATGAACACGCTCAGCGGTGATGACCTGCTGGCCGGGGCGCCGCAGATCTTCGCTTCGAACACGCTGACCCTGGCGGTGCCGAAGGCAAACCCGGGCAACATCGCATCGTCGAATGACTTCACGGGCAAGGACCTCGTCGTCTGCGCGCCCCAGGTCCCCTGCGGAGCCGCCACCGAAAAGTGGGCGCAGCGCAACGATGTCGCACTCGATCCCGTCAGCGAGGAGAATTCGGTCACCGATGTCCTGGGCAAGGTCAGTGCCGGCCAGGCCGACGCCGGTATCGTCTACGTCACCGATGTCGCCCGTGGGAACGGAGACGTCGAACAGGTCGCGCTCGACGGCGCGGACAAGGTCATCAACAAGTACCCGGCGGCGACGGTCGGATCGAGTGAGAACCAGGAAGCCGCCGATGAGTTTGTCTCGTTCCTGAAGTCTGACAAGGCGGTCGGGTTGTTCGACGCCGCCGGATTCTCGACTCCCTGATATGACCGTTCTGACTGGGGCGTCCTGATATGACGAAAACACGCAGGAGACGCGGCCACTCAACGGTGCCGCCGTGGCTCTGGATCCCCGCCGGTCTCGGCATCACCTTCCTCCTCGTCCCGATCATCGGGATGATCACACGAATCGAGCCCGGCCACCTCGGCGAGATCATTCTGGCGCCGGAATCTCAACTGGCTATGGGACTCTCACTGCTCACCTCCGTCATCGCAGCTCTGGTGAGCGTGAGTATCGGCTTCCCCCTGGGCTACCTGCTCGCGACACGCACCTTCCGCGGGCAGCGAGTCGTGCGCACGCTCATTCTGCTGCCACTCGTCCTGCCGCCGGTCGTCAGCGGTCTGGCACTCCTCTACACCTGGGGAAGAACAGCCTTCCTCGGGTCCCTGCTCACCGAAATGGGACTGGGGTTGGCATATACAACGGCAGCCGTGGTGTTTGCGCAGATCTTCGTGTCACTTCCATTCATGGTCATGTCGGTCGAGACGGCGGTCGCTGCCCGCGGGCAGGACTTCGAACTCGCCGCAGCCGAGCTCGGCGCAACGCCCAACCGCGTGTTCTTCCACATCACGCTTCCGCTTCTGCGCCAAGGAATCATGACCGGCGCCATCCTCTGCTTCGCCCGAGCACTGGGGGAGTTCGGGGCGACTCTGACATTTGCAGGCTCCCTCTCAGGAGTCACCCGAACGATGCCGCTGCAGATCTATCTGGTCCGCGAGTCCGACCCGCAGTCGGCAATCGCCTTGTCCCTGCTCCTCATCGTCGTCGCCCTGGTCATCATCGTCCTCGCCTATCGTTCTCCTCACGCACCGAAACTGCGCGCTCCGCGTTCGGCCGCGGCTCCGGAGGCGGTCGAGGCTTCGACATTCCGTCCGGGTCCGTCATCGACGTTCTCGGGAGCACTCGCCCCCGAGTCGCACACCGAGCGGCCGCGGTCGGAGACCCCCGAGGTCCGTCTCAGCGCCCGGCTGCCTGAGCGCGGCATCAACGTCGATCTCACGATGCCGACCGGCTCGACGACGGCGATCATCGGTCGCAACGGAGCGGGAAAGTCCAGCCTCTTCCAGCTGATGACCGGCGCGATCTCTGCCGAATCCGGCTCCCTGCACGTCGGTGATGAGACCGTCTTCGACCTCGACGCGAACCGGTGGCCGCCCGTTCACGCCAGAGGCATCGTCCACCTGGCGCAGAACCCGCTCCTGTTCCCGCATCTGAACGTCATCGACAATGTGGCCTTCGGCCTCAGGGCCCACGGACAGCGCACGGCGAACGCACGGAGAATCGCCGGACGCATGCTCTCGAGCCTCGGCGTCGGTCACTGCGCGGACCGCAGACCCGATGCCGTATCCGGGGGACAGGCAGCCCGAATCGCTCTGGCCCGAGCACTGGTCACCGACCCGAAGCTGCTGCTCCTCGACGAGCCGCTGTCGGCACTGGACGTCGACGTCAGAGTCGAGACACGACGCGTGCTCGGCCAGGTGCTGTCAGGTCGAAGCGCCGTCATCATCACCCACGATGTCGACGACGTCACCGCCCTGGCGTCCACGCTGGTCCTCATCGACTCCGGAAGCGTTGCGTTCAGCGCACCCGTGGGAGAGGTCGGAGCCAGCCTGTCGGCGACTTCTCGCCAGTCGTCGGACACACCTGGACGTGACTTCCTCCACAGCTTTTGCGAGGGGGACACAGAAGGCATACTGTGCAGTAGATCACGCTAGCAACATCGAACCGGTACAAAGGAGCACAACGACGTGGCAGAACTTTCCTATTCCTCAGGACCGTCGGACACACCACTGCTGGGAGAAACCATCCCCGCGCACATCAAGGCGACTGCAGCTGCTCACGCGAATGGCCTGGCGCTCGTCGACCGCTATTCAGGCCGTCGGTGGACCTATGCCGAATTCGACCGGGATACGGATGCCCTGGCCATCGGGCTGCTCGAACGTGGAATCAAGAAGGGTGATCGGGTCGGCATCTGGGCGCAGAATGTCGCCGAATGGGCACAGATCCAGTACGCCACCGCGAAGGTCGGCGCAATCCTCGTCAACGTCAACCCCTCATACCGCAGCCACGAGCTCGAATACGTCGTCAAGCAGTCGGGCATGAGCATGCTCGTCTCCCAGATCACCGCCCCGCCCCACTCGGATTTCCATGCGATCGCGACCGAGGTGGCGGCGAAGGTGCCGGGACTCGAACTCGTCTTTCTCGATACGCTCCCGTCCGAGCTCCTCGGCGATGCGCTCATCGGCGAACGTCAGTCCTTTGCCCGACTGATCGGCAGCGGTCGCAGCCTCCTCGACGATGAGAGCGCCAAGTATTCGGTCCGCCTGCAGAAGCTCATGGACGAGCTCGCGATGGACGACCCGATCAACATCCAGTACACCTCCGGCACGACAGGCTTCCCCAAAGGGGTGACGCTGAGCCATCACAACATACTCAACAACGGGTTCTTCATCGGAGAGATGCTGGGCTACTCCTCGAAGGACTCCGTCGTCCTGCCGGTCCCGTACTACCACTGCTTCGGGATGGTCATCGGAAACCTCGCGGCTCTCAGCCACGGCGCTGCCATCATCCTGCCCTCTCCCGGATTCAACCCCGTGGCGAGTCTGAGCGCAGTCTCCGAGGAGAAGGCGACCTCGCTCTACGGTGTGCCCACGATGTTCATCGCCGAACTCGAGCATCCTGACTTCTCGAGCTACGACCTCAGCTCGCTGCGCACCGGCGTCATGGCCGGCTCACCCTGCCCGGTCGAGATCATGAAACGTGTCATCACCGACATGAACATGGAAGAGGTCGCCATCTGCTACGGCATGACGGAGACCTCGCCGGTGTCCATGATGACCCGCGTCGATGACACCCTCGAGGCCCGCACTCAGACCGTCGGCCGTGTCATGCCCCATCTCGAGATCAAGATCGCCGACCCGGTCACAGGTCAGGCCGTCCCCCGCGGACAGAAGGGAGAACTGTGCACCCGCGGATACGCTGTCATGCTCGGGTACTGGGAGAACCCGGAGAAGACCGCTGAGGCGATCGATGAGTCCCGTTGGATCCATACAGGCGACCTCGGCATCATGGACGATAACGGCTACGTCGACATCTCCGGGCGGATCAAGGACATGGTCATCCGCGGCGGAGAGAACGTCTATCCCCGTGAGGTCGAGGAGTTCCTCTACCACCACCCCTCGATCAGAGACGTCCAGGTCGTCGGGATCCCCGATGAGAAGTACGGCGAGGAGCTCATGGCCTGGGTGATCCTCAAGGACGGCGTCGAGAACTTGGATGCCGAGGCGGTCCGCGAGTTCTGCTCAGGCAAGCTCGCTCACTTCAAGATCCCGCGCTACGTCGAGGTTCGGGAGTCTTTCCCGATGACGGTCTCGGGCAAGATCCGCAAGATCGAGTTGCGCGAGGAAGGCGAGAAGATCGTCCACAGCACGATCGCAGGCTGAGCGCGATTCGCCCTTTCGCGGACGGCGGGAGGGCCGCAGAAGAGACTGCAGCCGGCTCCTGGCCCAGGTCACAAGTCGGTTGCAGTTCATCCGGCAAGACTTCACGTTTTTCATGTGAGAACTTTATTCACTAAGATCAACTCTCATGAGAGCTGAATCACAACCGTTGGTGTCAGTCACAGATGTCGAGAAACACTACGGTGATTTTCACGCTCTGAAGCACATCAACCTCAATATCAAAGAACGCGAAGTCGTCGTCGTCATCGGTCCGTCCGGATCCGGCAAATCGACGCTGTGCCGTACGATCAATCGTCTGGAGACCATCACCTCCGGTTCGATCACGATCGACGGCAAGGAACTGCCTGCTGAAGGCGCTGCCCTGGCAGCGCTGCGCTCGGACGTGGGCATGGTCTTCCAGGCCTTCAACCTCTTCGCCCACAAGACGATTCTCGAGAACGTCACCCTCGGTCCGATCAAGGTCCGCAAACTGCCCAAAGCCGAAGCGGAACAGCAGTCAATGGCCCTGCTCGAACGCGTCGGAGTCGCCCACCAAGCCGATAAATACCCAGCACAGCTCTCCGGCGGGCAGCAGCAGCGAGTCGCTATCGCCCGTGCACTGGCAATGAAACCGAAGGTGATGCTCTTCGACGAGCCCACCTCGGCGCTGGATCCGGAGATGATCAACGAAGTCCTCGACGTCATGGTCGGACTCGCCGAGGAAGGCATGACCATGGTGGTCGTAACCCACGAGATGGGCTTCGCAAGGAAGGCAGCTCACCGCGTCGTATTCATGGCAGATGGTGAGATCGTCGAGGTCGCCGAGCCCGAAGAGTTCTTCACCAACCCACAGACCCCGCGTGCCAAGGACTTCCTGTCCAAGATCCTCACCCGCTGATCACACCGAACGAAATTGTCGGTCGTACTCACCACACTCACAAGGAGAAACGATGAAGAAGCTCAGACTCTCAATCGCATCTGTTGCAATCGGACTGCTCGCGCTCAGCGGCTGCGGTCAAGGCGGAACTCCGGACGCTCCTGCCGAGGGCGACGGCGCCCAGGCGGAAGCCCCTGAGTACACAGTCAACGACAGCGCCGATTTCAAAGATTCCAAGACCTGGAAGGCTGCTAAGGACGCCGGCGAACTGAAGGTCGGAGTCAAGTACGACCAACCCGGTCTCGGCAACGTCAAGGCAGGCTCGGAGCAGCCCGAGGGATTCGATATCGAGATTGCGAAGATGGTGGCCGCGCAGCTGGGCTTCAGCCCAGACCAGATCAAATACACGGAGACGGTCTCGGCCAACCGTGAGCCCTTCCTGCAACAGGGAAACATCGACATGGTCGTGGCCACCTACACGATCAATGACGAACGAAAGAAGGTCGTCGACTTCGCCGGACCGTACTATGTCGCCGGGCAGGATCTTCTTGTGGCCGCCGATTCCGACATCGCTGGCCCCGATGACCTGGCCGGAAAGAAGGTCTGCTCCGTGGACGGCTCGACGCCTGCACAGAACATCGAAGAGAAGTACAAGAAGGCTGAACTCGTAGCCTATGACACCTACTCGAAGTGCGTCACCGACCTGCAGTCAGGCTCAGTCGACGCTGTGACCACAGACGACGCGATCCTGCGTGGCTATGCCAAACAGTACGAAGGCGAATTCAAGGTCGTCGGCCAGCCATTCACCGAAGAGCCATACGGAGTCGGCCTGCCCAAGGGCGATGACGCCATGCGCGAAGCCGTCAACGATGCCCTCCAGAAGGGGATGGACGACGGTGACTGGAAGAAGGCATTCGAATACTCCCTCGGCTCCGCCGATGATGTCGAGATGCCCAAGATCGACCGTTACTGACCAGCCTTCAGATTGACATGATGCGAGGGCACCCAATGGTGCCCTCGCATCGATTAAGGAATCTGGAATGGATTTTCTGCAACTTCTCGAGATGTTCTTCTCAGGCATCTGGGGAACCATCAAACTCTTCACCGTCGCCCTGATCGGTGCCCTCGTGCTGGGAACGATCCTGGCTGGAATGCGAGTCTCACCGACACCGGTCCTGCGGATCGCGGCCTCAACGTACATCAACGTCGTGAGGAACACGCCGCTGACGCTGGTGATGTTCTTCTGTGCCTTCGGGCTGCCGTTCCTCGACATCCGAGTCGGCGCGACCAGCTCCTTCAACTCCTTCATCTATGCAACTCTGGCGCTGACGGCCTACACAGCATGTTTCGTCGCCGAGACCCTGAAATCGGGCATCTCGACGATTCCTGTGGGTCAAGCCGAAGCCGCACGAGCAGTCGGGCTCACTTTCGGACAGACCCTGAGCCAGGTGATCCTTCCCCAGGCGTTCCGCACCGTCATCCCGCCCCTGGGCAGCGTCATCATCGCGCTGCTGAAGAACACCTCAATCGCCTCGGCGTTCAATAATCGAGAACTCATCTCGGCCATGCGCAATGCCATTGAGGTGCGCGGAGATCTGGTGATCCCGCTGCTGTTCGGGACTGCCCTTGCGTACCTGATCCTGGCGCTGATCCTCGGTCGCATCTTCGACTACCTCGAGAGGAAGCTGGTGATCCTACGATGAGCGCACCGACTCAGGTCCTGTTCGACGAGCCCGGCCCCAAGGCTCGCCGGAACAACATCATCCTCTCGATCGTCTCGGCCGTTGTGTTGGCCGGCCTCATCGCCTTCGTGATCTGGAAGTTCGCCGATGCTGGTCAGCTGGACTCGGCAAAATGGTATCCATTCAGCTTCTCCCAGATTCAGCTGGTGCTCCTCAAAGGCATGGGGGCCACCCTCAAGGTGGCCGTCGTCGCTTCCGTGCTGGCGTTGGTCGTCGGCGTCGTATTCGCGCTGCTGCGGCTCTCGAGCAAGAAGGTCATCTCGGTACCGGGAACCATCGTTCTCGAATTCTTCCGCGGGGTCCCGGTACTGCTCCTCATCTTTGCGATGTTCCTCATCTTCGGCAACACGATCGGAGCGTTCTGGTCCGTCGTCATCGGCCTCACCCTCTACAACGGCATGGTTCTCGCAGAGATCATCCGAGCCGGCATCCTCGCCGTCCCGAAGGGGCAGAGGGAAGCCGCCATGGCCATCGGCCTGCGCCCGGGGCAGGTGATGAGCTTGGTTCTGATGCCGCAGGCTCTGCGCGCTATGATGCCCACGATCATTGCGCAGATCGTCGTGCTGCTCAAGGACTCGGCCCTGGGCTTCATCGTCACCTACCAGGACCTGCTCTACCAGGTGAATCTCATCGGCCGCGAGTACAACAACCTGCTGCCGACGTTCCTGGTCGGTGCCGTGCTGTTCATCATCATCAATATGATCGTCGCCGGAATCGCCCGTTGGCTGGAGAAACGACTGCAGCGCAAGTCCACCGCGCCAGTCGGGGCAGAAGGTCTGTCAGCGCAGACCGCCGCCTGATCGACCAGAACAGGGTGGCGTCGGTCAGTGAAGATCCCGGCGCCACCCTGTAATGTTCGTGACAAGGACGATGCCGCTGACAAGGAGTCCCATATGCAACCCGAGCTCAGTTCCACCCCCGTCACGGTGGTCAAGAATCCCGGTCGTGAACGGTTTGAGATCTTCACCGCTGAGGATCCGGTCGAGTTCGCTGGCTTCCTCGGCTATCGGGTCATTGACGACGAGACCGTCGAACTCCAGCACACCATCATCTCCGAGGGCTTCTCTCGCCGTGGCTTCGCCCGCACACTGGTCACCACGGTCCTCGATCAGATCCGGGACGAAGGCGGCCGCATCGTCCCGACCTGCAGCTATGTTCAGGACTATCTCAAACGTTTCCCGCAGTACGCCGACCTCGTGACGCAGGCTTGAGCATACAGACCACAGGACTCGAGACGTCGATCACTGGGGCAGGGCGATTCGCACCAAGCCCAAGCGGCGACCTGCACATCGGCAACATTCGTTCGGGACTGCTGGCGTATGTCCGCGCGCGACAGACCGGGCGACGGTTCCTCTGGCGCATCGAGGACCTCGATCGAGTCCAGCCCGGTGCGGCACAATCACAGCTCGAGGTCTTCGCTGAACTCGGCGTCACCCCTGATGAGCCGCCGCTCGTCCAGTCGGAGCGTCTCGACATGTACACCGAAGCCCTGAGCCGCCTCGAGGGACAGGGACTCGTCTACGAGTGCTACTGCTCACGCAAGGACATCCAACAGGCGCCATCGGCACCGCACTCTCCGCCCGGAGCGTATCCCGGGACCTGTCGTGATCTGTCGGAGTCCGAACGAGAACGGCACCGACAGCGTCTTGACGAACAGGGGCGCAGCCCGGCACTGCGGTTGAAGACCGACAACGCTGAGGTCACGGTGCAGGACAGGCTGCTGGGCGAGATCACGTCCCCGGTTGATGACCTGGTCCTCAAGCGCGGCGATGGAGTCTTCGCCTACAACCTCATCGTCATCGTCGACGATGGTGCCAGTGGTGTCGACGAAGTGGTGCGCGGGGACGACCTGGCCACCTCGGCGCCTCGTCAAGCTCATCTGGCCCACCTGCTGGGCCTGCCGCAGCCCTCGTGGCTGCATGTTCCACTGGTCGTGAACTCTGCCGGCAGACGCTTGGCCAAGCGTGATGGTGCGGTCACCTACCAGCAGCTGTGCGCCCAGGGTTGGACACTTGAGGATTTCTACGCGTGGATGTGCTCATCCCTCGGGTTTGCAGGCTCCACAGGTTCGTGGTCATCTCTCGATGACATGGTGGCAGGCGTGGACTTCGATCGTCTTCGTACCGGGGAGACGGTGTTTGTTCCGCCGATGGGCGCAGATGGCTGAAGGCTCAAGGGTCTGACTGCTTCAGGCCGCTGCTTCCTGGCCTTCGGTGATGACCTTGTTGTAGATGGATTCGAACGTGTCGAGTGTGTACTCGATGTCATGCTTGGCGACCACATTGAGCGATGCCCTGGCCATAGTGTCGAGGTCGGTGTCGGAGAGCTCGCAGATCTGGGCGAATCGCGAGGCCAGCTCCTCGATATCCCGCGGCGGGAACAGGAACCCATTGACCCCGTCCCTGACCAGGTGTGGAAGCGCAACCGCGTCAGCGAGGACGACGGGTTTGCGTGAAGCCAGTGCCTCCAGCGTGGCGATAGACTGGAGCTCAGCTGTCGAGGGCATGCAGAAGAATGTGCACCGCTGATAGGCGTCCATGAGCTCTTTGTCGCTGACCTTGCCCAGCACATGGATGCGATCGGCGACTCCGAGCTCCGCGGCCAGCTCCTTGAGCGGCTCCTCCTGATCCCCGCCGCCGACGATGTCGGCTTCGAGCCCGAGCGCCGGGTCGGTCTTCGCGACCGCTTCGACGATGTCGGCGGCGTGCTTCTCCGAAGAGAGTCGGCCGACGAAGAGGACACGCGGTGGCGCCGCGACCTCGGTGCCGGAAGCCGCAGTCGATCGCTCAGACGTCGTCGGCGACCATCCGAACGCCTGCTCAGGCTGGGCAGTCTGATCGTGCTGGACGGCTCGATCGTCCTGGGTAGTCTGATCGTCACGCAGGTGCGCGAACCGTTCCAGGTCGATACCGCAGGAGACTGCGCGAATCGGGGAGGTGAACCCGTTCTGCGTCAGCAGGTCGGCAGCGAGCTGCGTGGGCACCGTGATGAAGTCTGCGGACTCGAATTTCCTGCGCAGGTCCCACCAGGCCACGGCAGTGCCACCATCGAGGAGGGATTTCGGCGCCCGCAGATATGGTCGCACATTATCAGGCATGAAGTGGTTCGTGGCGACGACGGGAATGCCGCGCTTGCTCGCCTCCGAGAACGCGTAGCGACCGATGACGAAATGCGCCTGAGTATGCACGACGTCGGGCTGAAGAGAGTCGAGGAGACGAGACAGTTCGGGTTTCGTCTCCCAGGGCATGCAGATGGTCCAAGTCGGATGCAGCGGCCAACGATGTGAGGTCAGTCTGTGGACCGTGACACCGTCCTCGGTGCTCACCGAGGCCTTTCCTGTCGCGGATGGACAGGCGACGTGAACATCATTGCCGCGAGCAGCTAGCCCGGCGGCCAGACGTTCTGCGAACTTCGCGGCGCCATTGACCTCGGGTGCGTAGGTTTCCGTCGGAATGAGAATGCGGCGGGCTGGGGTGTGACTATGCGCGGACAGGATTCAACTCTCCTCGGTGTCGGTCAACTGGTCTGTGCGACGAGCGACTCGACGCTGGTGTTCTCGATCTTTGACATCGGGGTGATACCGCGACAATACAACGACGCCCAGACACGCGACCAATCCGGTGGCTGCGATCATGGCGACGAGCCAGACCGGAGCAGATGCCGCTTCTCCGAGGACGACCGAACCTAAGATCACTGCGCCGATGGGATCAACGACAGTCAGGCCTGCGATGACCATCTCCGGGGGGCCGGCCGCATACGCGTTTTGGACGAACCATGCTCCGATCGCAGTCGCGGCGACTAGGCCGATGACGTTGAGCCACGTGACCTGGTCGATTCCCGCGCGGAGCAGCTGCACGCTGACGAGGTGTGTATTCGTGGCAACACATGCGAACAGCAGACCCGCAGCCATGATGAGCACGAGTTGGGGCGCACTCCGGAAGAACAGCATGATGCCCAGGCCCAGCGCGAGGATGACCGCAGTGATCCACACCAGGGGCAGCGCGTCGGATCCCAGGTGGACCTCTGTGCGGGCGGTGGTGGCTGAGAGCGCAACGAAGATCGTCACCCCCACAGTGCACCAGATGACAGCCTGCACCACACGTCGGTTGACCTTGAGCCCACGATGGCGCACACCCAGAAGGACGGACACGATGAGGGAGAAGGCACCGACGGGTTGGACGACCATGACCGGTGCCAGCGCCAGAGCGACGATGTTTCCCACGGTGCCCAGACCGGTGATGATCAGTCCGATCAGCCATTTCCTGTTGCTCAGCAGCTCTTTGAAGTGAGCCCAGCTCAGCCCGTTGTGGGAGTCGTCCTGATCTGCGACGGCGTCATGCTGGTACAGCGCTCCATAGGCCAGTGCCACCGCCGCAAGGACGGCGAGGGCGATTGCCACTAAGGTCACGTGCACTTCTTCCGCTGCATGGGTGGGGTGAGGAATCCCCTTGATTTTACAGTGCGGTCACCTCGCCGAGGTGGTTGTTGACTGGGTTTGTCCTGACTGTATGGATTCCACGCTGTCCGGTGGTGGGGTTAACCGGAACTGTGAGCTAAAGCACTGTTGCCCGCTTTGTCGTGGGCCGAGTGTCTTTGCTAAGCTGACACAACGTGCGTAGGCAACTGCGCCTTTCCTCCGTAGCTCAGTTGGCAGAGCATTCGACTGTTAATCGAAGGGTCGCTGGTTCGAGCCCAGCCGGGGGAGCCGCTTGGGCCCCGTCCGTAAAGACGGGGCCTTTGTCGTGCCTGCAGGTCTGGTGCGCTGGCTTGGGTCGCGCGCAGAGCAGACGGGAATAGTTGATCGATCAAGTAGGTTGTCGACGGTATGAAGGCATTCGGTTTCTTGAGTTTCGGTCACTACGGTTCGGGAAGTGCTCCGGGGGAGTACGGCGCCAAGGAGGCGCTGCAGCAGGCAGTCGAGATCGGCGTCGGGGCCGACGAGATCGGCGTCAACGGCGCGTATTTCCGGGTTCATCACTTCGCTGAGCAGGCAGCCTCGCCGATGCCGCTTCTGGCGGCGATCGCGGCCAAGACCTCTCGAATCGAGGTCGGGACCGGTGTCATCGACATGCGCTACGAGAACCCTCTCTATCTGGCAGAGGAATCCGCTGCCCTTGACCTGCTCTCTGATCAGCGAGTGGCTTTGGGTATCAGCCGGGGATCACCGGAACCAGCAGACCGGGGGTGGGAAGCCTTCGGCTACAGCGACAGTGACGATGCGAAGGCCGCGAACATGGCCCGCGCGAAGTTCGCGAAGTTCCTGTCTGCAATCAAGGGCGAAGAACTCGTGCCAGCCGATCCGACGCAGTTCGGTCCAGGCAAGAAGCTGCGTGTCGAACCGCATTCTCCAGGTCTCCAGCAACGTGTCTGGTGGGGCGCCGGTACTGCGGCGACCGCTGAATGGGCCGCTGCCCAGGGCGTGAACATGATGAGCTCGACCCTGCTGACCGAAGCCACCGGTGCATCCTTCGGTGCGCTGCAACGCGATCAGATCGATCGCTATCGCGCAGCATGGAAGGATGCTGGCCATGACTGGACTCCGCGCGTGTCTGTCAGCCGCAGCATCTTCCCGATCACCACGAACCTCGATGACCTCTACTTCGGTCGCCGTTCAGGTGGAGAAGGTGATCAGATCGGGATCATCGATGGTACGCGCTCGACCTTCGGCAAGACCTATGCAGGCGAACCCGACGAACTCATCGAGGCGCTGAAGGCCGACCCAGCGGTCGAAGCCGCGGACACGGTCCTGCTGACGATCCCGAGCCAACTCGGCGTGGACTACAACCTCCACATCCTGGAGTCCTTCGCCAGTTACGTCGCTCCTGCTCTGGGATGGCAACCCAATACATCTGGCCCGGTGACCGGTTCCGCAGTGTGATTTCGCCCGAGGTCTGAACACTGGCACGTATGATGAAACAGTTCCCACATAGGGGACTGTCGAATCGACTTGGTTCCGTACGGCAACCTCTGTGCGGAATGCGTTCTGAACAGAGGTGATCAGGTGAGCGACGGCCAGCGGATGAATCAGATTCAGAGACGAATCGTCCTCATCGGTCTCGTCCCGCTCTTCATGTCTCTGCTGTCGGTATCGATCATCAACGTCGTGCTGCCCGCCATCGAGGCGGATCTTCAAGCATCGTCCTCGGCTCTGCAGTGGGTCCTGACCGGCTATGCTCTCTCGTTCGGCGTTGTTCTCGTGGCAGCAGGCCGAGCAGGCGACGTCTTCGGACGCGGCCAGCTGTTCATGATCGGGGTGGCCCTGTTCGGCCTGGCCTCACTCGTCGCCGGCATCGCGCCCGGGGCGCTGACCCTCAATATTGCTCGCGTCTTCATGGGACTCGGATCAGGACTGCTGAATCCGCAGGTCGTCGGGCTGCTGCAGCAGTACTTTCAAGGGCCACAGCGCGGGCGCGCGTTCGGACTGATGGGCACCACCGTCGGCCTCTCCGTTGCAACCGGTCCTATCCTCGGCGGTGTATTCATCGCTCTCTTCGGCCCGGAGCTGGGTTGGCGTGCGGCCTTTCTGGTCAATGTCCCCTTCGCGGTCGTCTCCCTCATCCTCGCCAGAAGCTGGCTGCCGAAATCAGCCTGGCACCCGATTGGCGCCACCGACGGCACCGATGCGAACCCGGCGGCAGTCTCGGCGAACGGGGGATACGCACCGAAAAGGGATCGAGACCTCGATCCCGTCGGAGTGGTTCTGCTCGGGGTCGGAGTCCTCCTAGTGCTGCTGCCCTTCGTCGAGTCTTCTGTCGGGTGGTTCATCTGGCTCGCCCTGCCACTGGGCATATTCACCATCTGGTACTGGACCCGTTGGGAGCGCCGGTACTCTGACCGTGGACGCGCTCCCATGGTCGATCTGAACCTGTTCAGCATTCGCAGCTTCAGCAACGGTTCGATCATCATCACCCTCTACTTCATGGGCGTGACGAGCGTCTGGGTGCTCATCGCCATGTACATGCAACAGGGCTTGGGCCACACTGCGCTGGCAGCAGGCATGATCGGACTTCCGGCAGCGTTGCTCTCCGCTGTATCGGCAGATGTGTCCGGACGTTTCGTGTTCCAGGTCGGCCGCCGACTCGTCGTCTGGGGGATCATCACCTGCCTGCTGGGTCTGGTCTCGACAATCGGCGTGATTTTCCTGCTCACCCAGGGCATCGGCAGCGAATGGTGGATGCTGGTGACTCTGAGCTTCATCGGTGCCGCACAGGGCATGGTCATCAGCCCCAACCAGACCCTGACCCTGCAGGAAGTGCCACTGAAGTATGCAGGCTCGGCCGGGGGAGTCCTGCAGACCGGACAGCGCATCGGCACGTCGATGGGTTTGGCCATCATGACCGCCTTGGCCTTCGCTGTCACAGCGGTCAGCGATTGGAACATCGGCATGATCGCCTCGTTCGCAGCGATTGCGATCATCGTGGTTCTGGCCGGAATCGTCGGTTTGGCCGAGGTCAGGCGAGGCCGGCGCCGTCAGCTCTGAGCGCAATAATGTTACGGAATTTAGACAATCGCGTCTGTCCTCATGTGGAAGACTGTGAACGCACGTTTGCCCATGGAAGGACATATGGTGGTTGAGGCGGTACACGATCTGGACCTGGCTCTCGAAGAGTTGGTGCGATCAGGTGGGATCGAAACCTATTTCGCCCCCGTCGTCGATGCGTACACCTTCGACAAGGTGGGATATCAGATCCTCCAGGCCCCCACCGATGACCCGGCACTCGGGCACGCTGAATCCGAGAATCTCCGCCGCGAGATGCATGCCTCGGCAATGATCGGCGACATCGATGCCTCGCTTCGGGCAACAGCTCTGAGGACCGCCGAGGCGGCCGGACTGCCCAAGTCGAACCGACTCTTCCTCCACGCCGAAGACGAATCCTTCGCCACCCTTGAAGATCGCACCGAAGAACCCGACCGCTCCGTCATCCTCCAGCTCGACGCCTCCCGCGTTTCATCGTCTCCTGCATCTGTACTCCGTGCGGTTCGTCAGGCGCGCTCGATGGGATGGGGTGTGGGTATGTCCTCCGTCGGCGCAGACCTGCGCAGCACCTCGTTCGTGCCTCTGGTGAATCCGTCGGTGGTCGGTCTTCATCCCGACGTGCTGCGCATCGACTGCGAGTCGCACCTGGCCGAACTCAACCGTCTGCTCCACGCTCACCTCGAACGCACAGGCGCAGTGATCCTCGCCGAGGGTGTCACCACCGAGGACGATCTCGACCGTGTTCGCGCGCTGGGCGCACGCTTCATGTCTGGTCCGTTCTTCGGTCCCGCAACCAAGCAGCCCGAGCCATTCGCCGAGCCGATCGAGGACGGATTGATCGATCATCATTCGCGTAATCTCGCGGCTCTGGGAACTCCCTATTCGGTTGCCCAGGGCCTGCGACGCGAACCACTCGTGATGAATCGTGAGCTTCTGGTCGCCCAGATAGCTGCGCTCGAAGAGCGCGCCCTGGCTTCAGGTGCCGCCACAATCACACTCGGCGTCTTCGGTGAAGATGAGACCTTCTCCCAAGCCACCCGAGACCGCTATGAACGTATACGCGACACGGTCGGGCTGACGGCGATGTTCTCGGGTGGGTTCACCGAGCCGCCGATCCCGGGTGTGCGCACAGGGGTCGTCGACGCATCAGATCCCATGCGCAATGAGCACGGCGTCGTCGTGGTCGGGCCCGACTGGTCAGGTCTCGTCGCCGCCTCCAAACGCAACGATCCCGGCAGCGACGGTCAGGTCGTATTCGACGTCTACATTACGACCGAGCGTTATACCTGTGTCGATGCCGCTCGAAGTGCGCTGACGCGCATATCACCGATCTCCTCAACGAGCTGATCGTCTGCTGTCCCTGAGCGGACTCTGCCTGCGAGAGGAATGAGCAAGAACGGGATTTGACGATTCCGACTTCCTCGGGCTGCGCGTGAGCCGAATGGGTCCAGGCCGTCAGTTGGTGTTAATCTTATTTCTGCTCGCCTCCGTAGCTCAGCTGGTCAGAGCAGGGAACTCATAATTCCTTGGTCGTCGGTTCAAGTCCGACCGGGGGCACCGCTGTTGTTGTCTTCGTTCATGTCTATTGTCGTCCGATCCCGGCTGCGGAGGACGTCAACGCGATGGCCAAGGCTCATGCGATTGTGGAACTCTCTGTACATTGACGGCAATTCTGACAATTGCGCATGACCCGACTGTCCGAATAGGGACTGCGCGACTGGGTGAGGGACTGCGCAACTGTGTCAGTCACGATCTTCTGTTTGAGGGGCCTTCCTGTCCCAGGTGAAGACATCACCGGAAAGAGGCGCGTATGCCGTCCACTCGGTATTGGGATCAGCTTCCGCCGCCAGCTGTGTCACGCGTTCCTGCTCGGCTTCGAGCTCTTCAGCGATAGCGGAAAAGGCTGTGGCAGCTCCCACGTTGTCTGCCCGTCTGCGGCTGTGAGCCGTGTACGTCGGTGCAGCGATTTCGTAAGAGGCGAATTCGACAACGAATTCCTCGCCGAGTTCGTTCGCGACCAGTCCGGCCAGATCGATGCCTGTCTTCGTAAAGGCCTGGGCATCCTCCGGTGATTTCCAGTTGAAGTCGGCGTCCAGCGCTTCGTAGTACGACCGTTCCCACGTTTCCAGCTCACGAATCAGTCCCGGGGATAATGCGGTGTCCTCATAGTCCACGGGGAAGACGAGCCATAAGACCGTGTCAGCATAGTCCGGGAACATTCGCACAGTGGTCGGTGCAGCGCTTTCCTGCAGCATGGCGCCATCGTAGCGCACAAGGTCACTGGTCCTTACCGACCCTTCGTTCGTCTAGCGCGGGCAACCTGTGGACGCCCTCCCTTCGCGTCCTCGTACAGAACCTGGCTACACGCGACGCCACCAGGTCATTCAGTGCTTGGCGCACAGACAAAACTCGTCTATCATTGGCTCTAGCACCTCCTTTCGGATCGTAGGGGAAGACGTATCCGAGGTAGGAGGCACAAATGGATATGACACAGGGCGTACTATTCGTCCACTCAGCACCTCGCGCGCTATGCCCGCACATCGAATGGGCAGCGGGCGGGGCAATCGGTGCACAGGCACGCTTCGACTGGACACCCCAGCCGGCAGCGCCAGGCCTTGTGCGTGCCGAAGTCTGCTGGCGTGCGCCAGCAGGTTCTGGTGCTCGCATCGCATCCGCTCTCCGCGGGTGGGACTCACTGCGCTATGAAGTGACCGAGGAGCCATCTGTCGGAGTCGACGGCGGGCGTTGGAGCCACACTCCAGACCTCGGGATCTATCACGCAGTCACCGACTCTGCCGGTAACATTCTGGTCCCCGAAGATCGCATTCGCTCCGTCATGGAACGCGCTTCCGGTGATCCGACCAAACTCTCCACTGAGATGGCTCTGGCCCTGGGCGAAGCCTGGGACGAAGAGCTCGATGCCTTCCGCCACGCAGGCGAGGGCGCTCCGGTGCGCTGGCTGACCAAGGTCGGCTGAGACTCTCACGAGGCTTCCTGCGCCGTAGGTCCAACTGCGACGCTGAAGCTCCGGAAAAACGACTATGGGCACACCTGCCTACCTCGGGTGTGCCCATAGTCGTATGCAGATGTGCCAGCATACAGCTAGCTCGGTCCCGGTGTCGCCTCGTTGAACGGGGAATCAGATTATCGAGTCTGAGCAAGCGCGATCATCTGACTCATCGTTGATTGAGCGCACGAGTGAATGAGCTGATCGGTGGCACGGACGCAGATCAGGCCCCAGCATGATTGCTGGGGCCTGATCTGATCGTCGCTCAGAGGCTGGACCAGTTGTGACTGGACCGCCGCCTCGAGACGCGCTATCGCATCACACGGACTTGAAGGCGACGACGGCATTGTGGCCGCCGAAGCCGAATGAGTTCGAAATCGCGGCGATGTCTCCGGCAGGAAGTTCTGCAGGGGTGTCGCGGACGATGTTGATGCCCACGACCTCCGGGTCGACCTCGTCGATGTTGATCGTTGGGGGAGCGGTGCGTGTCTGCAGCGCCTTGACCGTGAGGATCGATTCGACAGCGCCTGTACCACCCAGGAGGTGGCCAGTCATCGACTTCGTGGCACTGACCAGAGCGTCACCGACGTGAGAGCCCAGCAGCTGGCTGATCGCCAAGGACTCAGGGATATCGCCGACCGGTGTCGAGGTTGCGTGAGCATTGACGTGCTTGACGTCTGCGGGGCTGAGCTCCGCATTGTCCAGCGCGCTCTGCATTGCACGCAGCGCGTACTGTCCGCCTGGCTCACCACCGGTGATGTGGTAGGCGTCGTTGGAGATGCCCCAGCTGGACACCTCGGCGTAGATCTTCGCTCCGCGCGCCTTGGCATGCTCCTCGGTTTCAAGGATGAGGGTTCCCGCACCTTCGCCCATGACGAATCCATCGCGATCGACGTCATAGGGTCGTGATGCGGTCTCAGGGGAATCGGTGCGGCGTGAGAGTGCCTGCATGGAGTTGAAGGCGGCGATTGTGATCGGGTGGATAGCAGCCTCGGAGCCGCCGGCGATGACGACATCGGCGTGACCGGAGGCCACAACGTCGTAGGCGTGGCCCAGGCTCTCGGTCGACGACGCACATGCGGAGACCAAAGTCTGGACACCAGCACGGGCCTTGAACTCCATGCCGATGGCTGCTGCAGGCCCGTTGGGCATGAGCATCGGAACGGTCAGCGGCATGACCCGGCGCGGGCCCTCTTCCTGAAGCGTGTCCCAGGCATCGAGCAGAGTCCAGACACCGCCGATTCCGGTAGCCCAGGAGACCGCGGTGCGGTCCGGGTCCGTCTCCTCGAGGCCGGCATCGGCCATGGCCTCACGAGCGGAGATCAGAGCGAACTGGGAGGAGGGGTCGAGGCGCTTGGCCTGGACGCGTTTGAGATTTTCGGGCACGACCTGTGGGTCGACCCGTGCTGCGAAGTCGACGGCGAGGCCGTACTTCTCGGACCAGTCATTGTCCATTGTGTGGACGCCGGACTTGCCGGCCAGTATGGCTTGCCACGTGGCATCGGCCGTCGCGCCCAATGGGGTTACCGCACCAATCCCGGTGACGACAACTTTAGGTGTCATGGTACAAACCTCGTCGATAGTGTGGACC
>NZ_JBHFIH010000009.1:58217-70629 GCF_057334195.1 Brevibacterium sp. AGC70
ACACGGCCCGTCGGTGGACGGGCCGTGTTCGGCTAGTTTCTCAGGCCTCTTGAGCCTTGTTGATGTAGTCAACAGCGTCCTGGACGGTGACGAGGTCTTTGACGTCGTCATCCGGAATCTTCACGCCGAACTTCTTCTCAGCGTTGACGACGATGGTCATCATCGAGATGGAGTCGATGTCGAGGTCGTCGGTGAAGGACTTGTTGGCCTCGACTGCTTCCACAGCCAAACCGGTTTCTTCGTTGACGATCTCTGCCAGTCCAGCGAGGACTTCAGCTTCGGTGAATGCCATTTCTTTCCTACTTTCTAGTGTCAGCCGAGGGTTGTTCGACCGGTTGAGGAACTTTTCGACGAGTGTCCCGCCGAATATCTTAGGACATTCACGGAGAGTTTTCCGTGAATGAACCCGTTTAAGGGAGGCGGATCACTTGTGCGCCGAAGACCAGACCGGCTCCGAAGCCGATCTGCAGAGCGTATCCACCACTGAGTTCAGGCTGCTCGCGAAGCAGACGCTCGGTCGCCAGCGGGATGGATGCCGAGGAGGTGTTCCCGTTGTCGGCGATGTCGCGGGCGATGACGACGTGCTCGGGCAGCTTGAGCTGTTTGGCGAGTTCGTCGATGATGCGCATGTTCGCCTGATGCGGGATGAAGGCAGCCAGGTCGGAGGCTTCGATGCCGGACTCGGCAAGAGCCTCTTTGGCCACCTCGGCGCCGTCCCAGACGGCCCAGCGGAATACGGTCGGCCCATCCTGGCGCAAGGTGGGGAACGGAGTGTCGCGGTCGTCGCGGACGTCGTAGAGAGACTCGGTCATGCGGATCGTCGACCAGTTCTCGCCCTTCGAGCCCCAGACGGTCTTCGAGATGCCCGGCTCGTCAGACGACGAGACGACGACAGCACCGGCTCCGTCACCGAGGATGAAGGAGATCGAACGGTCCTCGGGGTCGATGACCTCGGAGAGCTTCTCCGCACCGATGACCAGAATATTGTCCATGGCCCCGGAACGGACCAATGCGTCGGCCTGTCCGATGCCGTAGCAGTAACCGGCACATGCCGCACTGATGTCCCAGGCGGGGATGGGGCCCGTCCCCAAGCGGTCAGTCAGCGCTGCTGCCGCCGAAGGAGTGAAGTATTCGAAGGTGACGGTGGCGATGATGATGCCGCCGATGTCTTCGGGCTTGAGCCCGGAGGATGCGATCGCTTCCAACGCGGCCTCTTCGCACATGTCGATGACACCGACGTCCTTGCTGGCGCGACGCCGAGTGATGATGCCGGTGCGCTGACGGATCCACTCATCGGAGGAGTTGATGGGCCCGGCGATGTCGTCGTTGGTGACGAGGTTTTCGGCACGGTAGGCACCGATGCCCATGATCTTGGAGAAGGTTCCGGATTCTGCGGTCTTCAGTGTTGGCATGATGGTCTTCCTTTGATGATCAGGCGTGGGCCGCGGCGAACTCACGCGCACCGTCGAGGTCTGCAGCGGACTTGATGGCGAATGTCTCCACGCCCTTCATGGCGCGTCGTGCGATTCCGGTCAGGGTGCCACCGGGGACCAGTTCGATCATTCCGGTGATTCCCGCATTCAGCAGCGTCTCCTGGCACAGATCCCAGCGAACCGGGTTCGTGACTTGCTTGACGAGGCGGTCGACATAGTCCTGACCGCTCTCAATGACTGTTCCATCCGAGTTGCTGAGGATATACGTGGCAGGATCTGCGATCTCCAGCGCCGAGGCAGTGGCGGCCAGTTCCTGGGTCGCCGAAGCCATGTACTCGGTATGGAAGGCACCAGCGACGGGCAGAGCAATGACGCGTGCTCTCTCCGGCGGGTTCTCCGCCAGCTTCTCCAGATCTTCCAAGGATCCCGCTGCCACCGTCTGCCCGCCTCCATTGACGTTGGCTGGGCTGGCACCGGCTGCCTCGATGGCCGTCAGAACGTCGGCAGGTTCGCCCCCGACGACGGCTGACATGCCTGTCGGCGTCTGGGCTGCGGCCGCTGCCATCCCTGCGCCGCGCACTGCGACGAAGCGCATGGCATCGGCTGGAGAGAAGACACCGGCGATCTGTGCGGCAGCGATCTCGCCGACGGAGTGCCCGGCAACATACTCTGCCCGAGCTCCGAGCTCAGCGGCGCACGCGATCGCTGAGGCGACGAGCAGCGGCTGTGCCAGTGCTGTGTCCTTGATGGTCTCGTCATCCGATTCGGTTCCGTGCAGGCGCAGGTCGATCCCGGATGCGGAGGAGAGTTCGTCGATCTGCGCGGCGAAGGCGTCGAGTTCCAGGAAGGAACTCAGAAAGCCCGACTTCTGGGCGCCTTGGCCCGGGCACGTGATTGCTAGCACTCAGTTCTCTTTTCACTCGACTTCGGTGTTCAATCTAGTGGATGGATCTTTCGGATCAGTGTGTTTTGTCGGTGTTCGACAATAGCCCGGCATCTGACAGTCGCCCGTAGACCAATGCGATGTGGATGACGAACGCGTCGCGGGAGACCGTCGGATCGAGTGAGATCGCCGAGGTGATCTTCCGGAGCCGGTATCTCACCGTATTCGGGTGGACTGAGAGTGCCTTGGCCGTGGCTTCCAGCGACGATCCGAATTCGACGTAGGCGCTGACCGTTTTGAGCAGTTGCCCGGTCCCAGAGGTCAGTGGTTCGTAGTATCGGCTGATGAGTTCGCTCAGGGCGACGGTGTCTCCGGCCAGGGCTCGTTCAGGTAGGAGCTCTTCAGCCCTGACGGGTCGGGGTGAGTCGGGGCGGGCGGTGGCGGCCCTGAGCGCCATGATGGCTGCCCTCGCCGAGGTGGCGGCCTCTGCCAGGCTCGGAACGCTGGGTCCGACGATGACTTCGGATGGTCCGAAGGATTCGGAGAGTTCCTCAACGGCGTCATCGAGTTCGGTGGCACCGCCGAGGACGATGAGCAGTCGGTTATCGTGAATGCCGACGAGGGCATCATCGGCCCATTTGCGGGCCTTGCGTCGGATGACGTCGAGTCCGCGCTTGGCCGACCTCTGCGGGGCCCGTCCGACAAGTACGCTGACGGGACCCTCCGACTGCCACCCGAAGGCAGCGGTACGGCTGGCCAGCTCATCGACGGAGTCGCCGCGAACCAGGGCATCAACGACCATTGCCTCTAAGCGAGCGTCCCAACTGCCCCTGGCCTCTGCGGCTCGGGCATAGACGTCTGCGGCGGCGAAGGCGATCTCACGGGAGTAGACGAGAACGGCTTCCCGCAGAGCCGGCTGCTCGACCGCACGTGCAATGTCGGGCACTCTCTCCTCGACGACTTCGACGACGATCTTGAGCAGCTGCAGGGTCTGCTGGAGACTGATTGCTCGAATCAGGTCGCGCGGGGCGGATTTGAAGATCTCGCTGACGACCCGCAGATCCGTATCGGGTTTGCGGTACCAGTCGATGAAGGATGAAATGCCCGACTGGGCCAACAGTCCGACCCAGGATCGATCAGAGGGGGACATGCTGCGGTACCAGGGGAGCCGAGCTTCAAGTCTCTGCAGGGTCACAGTGGAGAGGACTCCCACTCCTGCCCGCAGACGGCGCGCCGTCTCTGCCCGGCGCCGGAGCGTCTCGGCGTCAGTTGTCATAGGCACCACTTTAAAGGCTTCGTCACAATTCGCTTGTATGCGACACACAATTTTTTGTCGATTGAGACAAGCATGGCCGGAGTCTTAGAGACTCCGGCCATACTCATAGCGGTGTCGATCGCAGTGTCGAATCTGCCCAGCGCGCTGCGATCAGGCGCCGGCACCTTCGGTCGAGCCTGAGGTGCCCGCTGTGACGTCGTCGAGCTGGTACTTCCGTGCCGCCTCGGCGGCCTTGTCGATCGAGATCGCCCCGGTGTCGGCCAGGGAGATCAGAGCCTGTGTCACGACCGATGGTCCATCGACGTGGTAATAGCGGCGTGCTGCAGGACGGGTGTCCGAGATCGCGTAGCCGTCGGTACCCAGGGATGTGAAGTGGCCTGGCACATATTGACGGATCTGATCCGGAACCGCACGCATGAAGTCCGAGGTCGCCACAACAGGGCCTTCGGTCTCGGCCATCTTCTGAGTCACATACGGCACACGTGCCTCGACGTCTGGGGTGAGCAGTCGGTCGTCTTCTGATTTCAGGCCATCGCGACGCAGCTCGGTCCACGAGGTCACCGACCACACATCTGCCGAAACGCCCCAGTCCTCGGCGAGCAGCTCTTGGGCTTCGAGAACCCAGGGGACGCCCACGCCGGAGGCCATGAGCTGGACCTTCGGTCCGCCGTTGTCCGGCCCCTTCGACAGGAGATACATCCCCTTGAGCACGCCGTCGACGTCGAGGTCCTCTGGCTCAGGGGGCTGGACCATCGGCTCGTTGTACATCGTCAGGTAGTACATGACGTTGGGGTCGCGCTCATCGGCCGGATCGTACATACGGTGGATGCCGTCACGGACGATGCGGGCGATCTCGTAGGTGTAGGCGGGATCGTAGGACACGATCGACGGATAGGTCGATGCCAGCAGATGCGAATGACCGTCACCATGCTGCAATCCCTCGGCCACCAGCGTTGTGCGACCGGCGGTGGCGCCGAGGACGAATCCGCGTGCCATCTGGTCGCCGGCTGCCCAGAAGAAGTCGCCGCTGCGTTGGAAGCCGAACATCGAGTAGAAGATGTAGAACGGGATCATCGGCTCACCATGCGTCGCATACGAGGTGCCCACAGCGGTCAGCGCTGCGGTGGCACCGGCCTCGTTGATGCCAACATGGAGCAGCTGGCCGTCGGTGGCCTCCTTGTAGGCGAGGAAGAGATCGCGGTCGACCGAGATGTAGTTCTGGCCGTGCGGGTTGTAGATCTTCGCCGTCGGGAAGAACGAGTCCATGCCGAAGGTACGGGCCTCGTCCGGGATGATCGGCACGATGCGCTTGCCGAACTCCTTCTCTCGCATCAGGTCCTTGAGCACTCGGACGAAGCCCATGGTGGTGGCGATCGTCTGCTTGCCCGAACCGCGTTTGCCTGCGTCGAAGGCCTTGTCGGAAGGAAGCTTGAGATCGATGTGCGTGCTGCGTCGTTCGGGGGAGTATCCGCCCAGTGTCCGACGACGTTCCTGCATGTACTTGATCTCCGGAGCGTCCTGCCCAGGGTGATAGTACGGGGGCAGCTTCGGGTCTGCTTCGAGATCCTTGTCCGAGATCGGGATCTGGAAATGATCGCGGGCCAACTTGAGGTCGTCGATCGTCAGCTTCTTCATCTGGTGGGTCGCATTGCGAGCCTCGAAGTGAGGTCCCAGCGAGTAGCCCTTGACGGTCTTGACGAGGATCACGGTCGGCTGGCCGGTGTGCTCGGCGGCGGCCTTGTATGCAGCGAAGACCTTGCGGTAGTCGTGACCGCCGCGCTTGAGGTTCCAGATCCTCTCGTCGCTGTAGTCCTCGACCATGGCCTTCGTGCGGGGATCGCGACCGAAGAAGTTGTCACGGACGAATCCGCCGGACTCTCCTTTGTAGGTCTGGTAGTCACCATCGGGGGTGGCGTTCATGAGGTTGACCAGTGCGCCGTCTCGGTCCTTGCCCAGGAGGGTGTCCCATTCGCGGCCCCAGACGACCTTGATGACGTTCCATCCGGCGCCCCGGAAGTAGGCTTCGAGCTCCTGAATGATCTTGCCGTTGCCACGGACGGGGCCGTCGAGGCGCTGCAGGTTGCAGTTGATGACGAAGTTGAGATTGTCGAGTTCTTCGAACGCGGCGACATGGAGCATGCCGCGACTCTCCGGCTCATCGAGCTCTCCATCACCGAGGAACGCCCAGGTCTGCTGCTGCGAGGTGTCCTTGACTCCACGGTTGTGCAGGTACTTGTCGAACTGTGCCTGCGCAATCGCGTTCATCGGGCCCAGGCCCATCGACACCGTCGGGTGCTCCCAGAAGTCGGGGAGCTGATGCGGGTGAGGGTACGAGGGCAGTCCACTGGGCTTGCCGTCGATCTGGTGGGACTGCTGCTGACGGAAACCGTCGAGGTCCTGTTCACTCATCCGGCCTTCGAGGTAGGCGCGAGCATACATACCGGGCGAGGCGTGGCCCTGGTAGAAGATATGGTCGCCGCCGCCGGGGTGGTCTTTGCCGCGGAAGAAGTGGTTGAGTCCGACTTCGTAGAGCGTGGCAGACGAGGCATAGGTTGAGATGTGTCCGCCGACCTCGACTCCGGGCCGCTGGGCACGGTGGACGAGCATCGCGGCATTCCAGCGGTTCCAGCGTCGGTAGCGGCGCTCGACCTCTTCGTCACCGGGGAACCACGGTTCGTTCTCAGGACCGATCGTATTCACGTAGTCGGTGGCTGTCAGGCTGGGCACGCCGATCTGCTTCTCTCGCGAACGCTGAAGCATCCGCAGCATGACGTAACGTGCACGTGACCGTCCGCCCTCGTCGATGAGGCCGTCCAGCGATGCCAGCCACTCCTCAGTCTCTTCGGGATCGATGTCGGGCACCTGGCTGGGCAGCCCATTGAGTATCGGTCCGCCCTGTTTCCGATTGTCCACGGTGTGGTCCTCTCTTCCGCTCCACGATCTTCGTTGGTGTTGAGATCCGGGTGATCGAGTGGAATGGAAGATCAAATCATGATTGAGCCCAGGGTCCACCAGATACTCCCATCAGCCTAGTCCTCCCGCGCGAAGTTCGCTGGGGCGAAATTTTGTGATCTCGATGACGAGTTCGTGGTCTTCGATGCTCTTTGAGGTGGATTGCATCCGGTTGGCGCGCCGCCATTTGCACCTCCGGCACACTTGACGGAACAATAAGGGCATGAGTAACTCCTCTTCTGAAAGGACATCTTCCACGTCGACCCTCCCCAACGAGCTGGGCCAGAACCTTGGTTTGGCTGCGGGAGACTATGTGCAAGAAATCGGCTACGACGATGACGTCGACTTGGACCTGTGCCAAGCGATCGAAAACATCATCGGTGAGAAGATCGCGGACGGTGATGTCGATGATGTCTTCGACGTCATTCTGATGTGGTGGCGCTCCGACGACGACGACCTCATTGATGGTCTTGTCGACGCGCAGGCAACATTGAAGGAAGGCGGAGTCGTGTGGCTCCTGTCTCCCAAGGCAAGTCGCCCCGGGCATATCAGCCCGGCCGACATTTCTGAGGCAGCTCCCACAGCTGGCATGCATGTGACCTCGACGGTCAGTGCTGCCGAACATTGGGCTGGCTTCCGTTTGGTGGGCAAGAAGAACTATTCATGATCCTTCGGCCCGGAGACCGGGCCCCTGATTTCCGCGTGCCCGATCAGTTCGGGTCGACGCTCCACCTCGCCGAGGTTCTACGTCGCTCGGCTGTCATCCTCGTCTTCTTTCCGTTCGCCTTCTCGCCCGTGTGCGGCGATGAGCTCAGCGCCCTTGATGACCTGCGACAGTCGCTGGAGAGCGAGTCTCTTCCGGTCGAGATCATCACCATGTCCGTGGATTCGAAGTACACGCTCGCCGCGTGGTCGGAGGAACGCGAGATCGGCCTTGATCTCGGCTCGGACTTCTGGCCGCACGGCGATGTCGCCCAGTCTTATGGCGTCTTCGACGCTGATCACGGTGTGGCCGAACGCGGAGTGTTCGTCATCTCCCGAACAGGTACGATCGTGACCAGTCGTCAGGTCGCACGAACTGAGACGCGTGACTTCTCCGTTGACGTCGCTCAAGCGCGAGCACTCCGCGGTTGAGCCAATCGGATCATCGGATCAGCAAGGAGGAATGAAACATGGCCACCATCTTCACCAAGATCATCAACGGGGAAATTCCGGGCACTTTCGTCTACCAGGACGACGTGTGCGTTGCATTCCTCGATGTGTCGCCGATGACCGAGGGCCACACTATGGTCGTGCCCCGGGAAGAGATCTCACACTGGATCGACGCCGACCAGGATCTGCTCGATCACCTGATGGCGGTGGCGCGACAGATCGGACGTGCCCAGCAGGAGGCCCTCGACTGTGAGCGCATCGGCCTGCTCGTCGTCGGCTACGAGGTTCCACATCTGCACATCCACGTCCTGCCGACGAACTCGATGGACGATTTCGATATCTCTGACCGTGCGCCCATGCAGACCCCCGAACAGCTGGCAGGGCCCGCCGAGAAGATTCGGCGAGCCCTGGAGCGAAAGTCCTGACTGCTCCTAGGAATCCATGTTGGCGTCCACGTAGAGATGAAGTGAGTCCCGGACCAGCTCGGCGCCCTCGGTGCCGCCGTAATTGGCACCGAAGCGCGGATCGCTGACGTACATGTCTGCCAAACCGCGGACATATCCGTCCATGTCACCGTCGGGATCATTCGCCGGAGTCCCCGGAACAGCTCGCAGCCACTGAACGTGACGGTGAGCCAGGTCCTGGCAGCGCTCCGATTCGGGATCGGCTCCTGCTGCGGCGGCGTTCGTCCAGTCCTGACTCAGCTGGTCGACTGTCGCCTTCCATGACGCCTTGTCTTCGGGTCTCATCGACTCCCACCACTGCGCAGACGACTCATAAGCCGCTTGGCCCCAGCGCTGCGTCACTTCCTCTTTGTACTTGCGATGGTCGAAACCATCGAACATTTCCTCTGCCATGAGAGGTTCACCCGCTTCCAATCGTGCGATGGTCGCGGTGACGGCGGCGATCTGCCGCTCGATTCGTGCACGCTCGCGTCCGAGGCTGTGCACGTGTTCGCCCAATGCCGCAATCGGGTCGGAGGTGCCTTCGAGCGCCTCAGCGATCCGATTCAACGACATCCCGAGCTCCCTGAGCAGGAGAATGCGCTGTAGGCGCACCAGCCCTGTCTCGTCGTAGTAGCGATATCCGTTGTCGGCAGTGTACGTCGGTGGCAGTAAGCCGATTGCGTCATAGTGACGCAGTGTTCGGCTCGTCGTCCCCGTCATCCGCGCTGTTTCCTGTATGGACCAGTCCATACCGATCAGCTTAGAAGTTGACGTCGCGTCAATGTCAACGAGGACATGGGCACGGGTACTCCCTGGATCGGCAGCGGAGGACGGTCGGCCGGCTCAGGCGGCTGCTCGGCTCGCGTCGAGGGCAGCGATGAGATCGTCTGCCAGGTCATCGACGTGCTCGAGTCCGACAGAGAGCCGGATGAGACCGTCGCCCGGCCGTGCGGTGGCCGCAACCGGCCTGTGTGTCAGAGACGCCGGATGTTGGATGAGCGTGTCGACGCCGCCCAGGGATACTGCGTGAACGACGAGACTGCAGTGTTCGACGAAGCTGCGTGCGGCCTCGAATCCTCCGGCCAGCTCCATTGCGATCATGGCTCCACCACCGGACATCTGGCGCCCGAGAAGTCCGCGTGGGTCCTGGCCGTCCAGTCCTGGGTAGTGCACAGCTGCGATGGCAGGGTGCGCAGCCAGGCGCTCGGCGAGTTCACCAGCGGTGGTCTGTGCCGCGCGCATGCGCACGGCCAGAGTGCGCAGGCCCCGATGGAGGAGGTAGGCACCCATCGGGTGGAGAAGGGCTCCCGTGATGGCTCGGACCTGTCGCAGGCGCATCGCCCAGTCGGAGTTGGTCGCGATGATGCCGCCCATGGCATCACCATGACCGCCGAGATACTTCGTCGCGCTGTGCAGAACGAGGGCCGCTCCGTGGGAGATGGGCTGCTGGAGCACAGGGGTGCAGAAGGTGTTGTCGACCAGCACAGGCACGTTGCCGGCGGCTGCGACGACACCATCGAGATCCACGAGGTCGAGACTGGGGTTGGCCGGGGTCTCCACGATGACGAGTCCGGTGTCGTCCTGGATCGCCGAGGCGATGTCGGATTCTTCGGCCCACGTGACCCTCGTGCCCAGCAGCCCGGATTCGAGGAGGTGGTCGCTTCCGCCGTAGAGCGGACGCACTGCGACGATGTGCGGTGTTCCTGCGCTGACGGCTGCGAGGAGAGCCGCGGTCATTGCGGCCATGCCCGTGGCGAATGCGACCGCCTCGTCGGCATGTTCAAGCTCGGCCAGGGCCGTCTCGAAACGTGCGACACCAGGCTGCCACAGGCGCTGGTAGACGGCCGAATCGCCGTCCTTGAGCGAATGCCCGCTCGCCAGCCATTCGTAGGAGTCACCGCCGGTGGCGACATCGTTGACTGGATTGGTGGTCGAGAGGTCGATGGCCGGAACGTGGACTCCAGCCTCGGTGAGGCCTTCCAACCCGCCATGGACCATGAGAGTTTCTGCATGCAGTGAGGTCATGTCAGCATTCAAGCTATTCCTGCTATGAACCGCAATCATCAGTCAAGAATCCGTGATTTTCCGTGTTCTCATCGAAACTTCTTGAATCTCCTATGCCAGACTGTGAGTCATGTCGCAGAAAGTGGAACTCGATGATGTTGATCGACAGCTGCTCAAGGCTCTCAGCGATGATGCCAGAGCATCCGGCACCGCTTTGGCCGCGGCGGTCGGCATCTCCGAGTCGACGGTTTCGCTTCGTCTCAAACGCCTGAAGACGCTGGGCGTGATCAGAGGCTTTCGGGTCGACATCGATGCCGCAGCTGTGGGCATCCCGCTGCAGGCACTGATCTCCATCCGTCTGGCCAAACATGACCGAGCTGAGATTGATGCCTTCACCGCCGCGGCACCGCAGTTCCCCGGGGTGGTGCGGATGTACCACATGGCAGGAGCCGATGACTATCTGCTCCACATCGTCGCCACCGACACCGAGGCGGTCCAGTCATTCGTTCTGGACTACCTCACCCGCTACCCGGCGGTCGCGCACACCCGCACCAACCTCATCTACAAGGTTCAGGATGGTTCAGCCTGGATTCCCGACAGAGCCTGAACCTCGCTGCGGGGCTTCATCACCATCGAGAAGCCATAATTGAACCATGACCACTCAGAAGACACAGCCCACCGACGTTGACGTCAACGAGTTCCTCGCAGCTGCCAGCCCGAACAAGCGACGCGAGGATGGATTCGCGCTGGCAGCGATCTTCACCGAGGTCACCGGCACGCAGCCGGTGATGTGGGGTCCGTCGATCGTGGGGTACGGACAATACCAGTACGTTTCACCATCGAATCCGCGCAACCGTGGTCACTGGCCCAAGACTGGATTCTCACCACGTAAGGCTCAGCTGTCGCTGTACGGGCTCAAAGACACACCAACCGGAGCGGCGTTGCTGACCAGGCTCGGTACATACACCGAGGGTGCCGGATGCGTGTATGTGCGCAAGCTGGAAGACATCGACGAGGCGGTGCTGCGCAGACTCATCGCCATTGCGTTTGAGCGCCCCGACGATCCCGAACCCGCGTCCTGACTGCTGTCTGGACTGCCACATTGCACGGCTGTTTCGGCTGAGTCAGTGTCGACTGGTGATCGTCAGTCCCTGTTTGCGCTGATGGACCGAGAAGTACCGCAGGCCCTGAACCTCGTCGGCGAGGAAGCGTCGACGAGAGAGGCGGGGCAACCAGACGATCTGGCCCGGCGCGAGCGGGATCGTGGTCAGCTCTGTCTCCAGGGTTCCGCCGCCGTCGAGGATGTGGATGAGCACGTCGAGGCCGGGCCCAATGTGTTCCTTGATCTCACCACCGGGTGAGAGTGCGATGATGTTCGCATCGAGATCACGCGACTGTGGCTGGAGCTGCCACACGGAACCTGAGGCCTCCGCAGGTCCATTAAGTTCCTCGAGATCGGCCAGGACGCGGGGGAGAGGCGTCGCTGCTCGCTTGCTGATGAGAACCCGGAACTCCACGTCAATTGACGACTGTGGTTCCCAGGCCATTGCCTCGGCGAACTCCGCCTTCATCTCGCGCTTGAGATGCTTGGGTTCGTGGTCGTTGATGAGGATCAGACCGGAACCGACATCGAGTTTCCGATAGGCCGCCACGATGAGCGGATGCCGCTCAGGCTTGGGAACCGTCCGAACGTCAAAGGTTTCGGATACTGGGCCACCGGCCATGGTCAACCTCCAAAGTCAGTCTCACATCGATCAACTACAAGTTAACATCAGGGCTGAGAGGTCTAAGCGGCAGAAGTCGAACGAGCAGGACGGGACAGATGATGAATGACAATCCACAAACCCAGAACCTCGGCGAGCTGGCCGCCGAACTTCTGGAAAAGGCACGGGGCGCCACCAGCGGTCGGGCAGCCCACAGCGTCTACAGCGGGCACTATCTCAAGCAGGCCCTGCTGACATTGACTGCGGGGACGACGATGGCTGAGCATGATTCACCGCCGGAGGCGACGTTGCAGGTGCTGCGGGGGAGTGTGGCTTTATCGTCAGCGATGGACTCGTGGGACCTTCGCGTCGGAGACCTCATGACGATTCCTCCGGAGCGACATTCAGTGCAGGCGCATGAGGACTCAGCATTCCTGCTGACGATTCGAACCGATGTCAGCTGATCAACCGGGCCAGCTCCAGTGGGGATTCCAGCGGCTCTGACCAGGCAGGATGCCCAGCGGGGCCCGTAAGAAATAGAAAAAAGTGCCGCGACATCGTAG
>NZ_JBHFIH010000009.1:70649-91146 GCF_057334195.1 Brevibacterium sp. AGC70
ATGTCGCGACACATCACAATGGTCGGGATAGCGGGATTCGAACCCACGACCTCCTCGTCCCGAACGAGGCGCGCTACCAAGCTGCGCTATATCCCGTGACCAGGAACTACTATAGCGATGGCGACGCGTTCTGAAAAATCGGTTCGGTCGACCAACTGCGAATGGAAGGAAGGTCTCATTGGCACTGACTGCCGGGAGCATCACGACAACTGCCCTCGACATCCTTTCACGATACGGATTTGGCGATCTGTCGATGCGCAGGCTCGCACGTGAGCTCGAGGTTCAGCCCTCCGCCCTGTATTGGCACGTCAAGGATAAACAGGAGCTCTTCGTCCTCATCGCCACACGGATGAACGCTGAGGTGGATGCGCGATGCCCGTCGACTTCTGACCCGCTTGTGGCTGCGATGGCGTTGAGAGACATCCTGCTCACATACCGTGACGGTGCTGAGATCATGTTGCTCGGATACTCGATTTCCCCCGGCGAAGTGACTCCTGGCGCGTTGAGCGTCGACGCATTGGGGCAGACGGTCTCCCAGGGTGTGATGGCACATGCACTGGGTGCCGTGGCGATCGAACAGAACCGCAGACTCTTCGGCATAGAGAATGACGATGCCGGTGAGAACTTCGCGATAATCGCGGCACGCCTCCTGCACGCTGGGAGCGACTGAACCAAGAATTCGTCTGTCTGCCTGCCATATGGCATACTGATCAAGCGCGTTCGGGAGTGTTGCTCCCGAGTTGCTGTGGGGCCTATAGCTCAGTTGGCTAGAGCATCTCGCTTACACCGAGAGGGTCGGGGGTTCAAGTCCCTCTGGGCCCACCCCTGCGCTGTGTCGCGACGTCGTTCCTACGCTGTCGCGACACATTTCTTTTTCCGACACAGGTCGGTCGCACTAACAACGCGTCAGATCCCGTCGACGGTCTCGATGACAGGGAATGGTCTGTCCGTGGCGTTGCCGGCTGCCTCCGAAGCGCGTCTGCCGATGGCGCTGGCGTGCAGTGTGGCTGCGGATACTAGGGGAGCCCGCATTCGGGGAGGCCGAGATAGGGCATCCTTTCCGCATTCCGGAGATTCCCTTCCCCATTTCATTCCCATTCGGGGTGCAAATGACTTCCTCCGTGATCCCAGTGGATTCACCAAAATGCAGGGCTCCTGGGCCCAAGGATGCTTGTCTGTTCAATTTCACGTATGTTCGACATGACAGTACAGCCGAATAGCCGCTACGCTGAACGCATATGCACACCAGTACTTTCACAGTACTGATTTGGGCTCTCGACACCCGGGTCCCACGATCTCAGCTTGGCCGAAGGAGCACGACAATGTCATCAGATGAACAGCTGACCGGAACTTGGGACCTTGATCCCCAACATGCCCGTCTCGGTTTCTCTGCCCGTCACTCAATGGTCAGCCGGGTGCGTGGTGCCTTCAACGTCGTTGAAGGAGTTGCGCACATTGATGCAGGCGATCTCTCGAAGACTGATGTGACCATCACGATTCAGACCGATAGTGTCGATACTCGAACCCCCGATCGTGATGCACACCTTCGCAGCGCCGACTTCTTCGACGTCGAGAAGTACCCGACGATCACGTTCGTCTCCACAGGAATCGATGAGGTCGAAGAGGGCAGTTATATCGTCAACGGAGATCTCACCATTCGGGACATCACTCGGAGCGTTTCGGTTCCCATTGAACTCCTGGGTGTTGACACCGATCAGAACGGTGCGTTGAGGGTCGGGTTCGAGGGTAAACGCCGAATTGACCGAAGGGACTGGGGAGTGAAATGGAACACACCTCTGGACTCTGGAGGCTTGCTCATCAGCGACAAGATCACATTGGAGTTCGAATTCTCACTGATCAAGCGGTAGCCGGTCCGGCAGCAGGAGAAAAACGGCGATAGTCGGGTTCACAATTGCGCCTGGCTGCTGATCGCCATCTCAACCGCGCCGTCATCTTCCCACTCGAAGATTCTCAGCAGCTCATCCTCGGACACCGATACGCAGCCTGCTGTCTGCTGGCTGCCAGTGTTGACGTGGAGGAAGATCGCTGAACCCCTACCTGGCGTTGCGGCAGAGTTGAAGTCAATGACCTGGCCGTAGTCGTAGGCCGGACTCTGGTACATGGATTCCCCAGAGTAGCCCTCGGACTTCTTCTGCATGGTGTTGTAGTTCTTCACTGCGTCTCCGTCGACCCAGACATCGTCCTTGGTGACCGTGACGTATTCGGGCCCGTGGAACTGCTTCGGTTCTGTTTTCACTCCGAACCCGTAGCCCATGCTGTACACGCCGGAGGGAGTCATGCCGTCCCCCTCGCGCTTCTCTCCTGCAGCAGCGATGCCGTTGGAGCCGACATATCCGTCGACGTTCATCGCCGAATAGTACTGCCCGTCCCATTTCTCGCAGGCCTGCACCTCCGCTGTGGAGCCGCCGGTGCCCGAGACGGCAAGCACCTTCTCCGCTGTCGCTGTTGAACTGATGGAACATGTGTCGCCGAGGTGATCCGGCTTGTCCGCGGAAGTGCCGTCGATCAGCCCGGCGCCGAGTCCCTGTGCAGCCTGAGCTGAGTTTCCTGCGAACAAGCCACCTGCGACTAAAGGGACGGCGACACTCGATGTCAGCCGGCGGCGCGTTCCGCGGGAGAGTGAATATACAGGTTTCATGATTGTCTCCTCTTCGTCGGATCCTCATCATCGGGGGAAGGACCTACATGCCCATTCGGGCCACGGACTTCAGGGCGACGCGGGCGGCGCCTCCTCCGCTATCTCCGGACCGGCCTCGGTGCCAGCCTTGTGATCGAGGTCCAGGTCCTGGTCTGTGCCGCGCCATTTCGCTATGCCGCGCATCACCTGATAGATGATGATCGCCGAGGCGGAACCCAGTGCAATGCCCTCGAACTGAAGGTCACCAGGAGTCCACGTGAAATTGGCGATCGCGACGATCAGAGCCACCGCTGCAGTGTTGAGGTTGATGGGGTTGGAGAAGTCGACCTTATTCTCCACCCAGATGCGCACACCCAGCATTCCGATCATCCCGTAGAGGACGGTCGCCGCTCCGCCGAGGACTCCAGGCGGGATGGTTGCGATGACCTCCCCGAACTTCGGCAACAGGCTCAGGATCAAGGCGATGACGCCTGCACACAGGTAGGCGGCCGTTGAGAAGATGCGAGTCGCCGCCATGACCCCGATGTTCTCCGCATAGGTCGTCGTGCCCGACCCTCCGCCTGACCCGGCGAGGACCGTGGAGAGCCCATCGGCGAACAGCGTGCGGCCCGTGATCGAATCAAGGTCACGTCCGGTCATGGCCGACACTGATTTCACGTGTCCGATGTTCTCGGCGATGAGGACGAAGACGACGGGGAGGAAGAGCCCCAGATAACCCAGGTCGAAGGCGGGAGCGTGGAATGCGGGCAGACCCACCCAATCAGCCTGACCAACAGTCGAGAAGTCGATCTGTCCCTGCACCCATGCGGCACCGTAGCCGACGAGGACGCCGATGAGGATGGACAGCCGGCCGAGCATTCCGCGAAACACCACACTGGTGACCAGGATGGTGGCTATCGTGATGAGCGCGGTCAGGGGAGCTTCCTTCACCCAGTCCCAGGCTGCGGGCGCCAGATTCAGCCCGATGAGAGCGACGATGGAACCGGTGACGACCGGCGGCATGGTGACCTCTATCCATCGCACCCCGGCGAAGTGAACGACGATACCCACCAGCGCGAGAGTCACGCCCACGGAGATGATGCCGCCCTGAGCCAGTGCCATGGCATGGGCGTCGAGGTCCTCACCCGAGGTGGCCGCGAACCCTGTGACGGCACCGATGGGCGCCAGCAGTCCGAAGGATGATCCCAGATAGGAGGGCATCATGCCTTTGGTGATGAGTAGGAACAGGAGTGTTCCGATTGCAGTGAAGAACAGTGTCGTCGAGGGAGGGAAGCCCGTGAGCAGCGGCACGAGGAATGTCGCTCCGAACATGGCGACGACGTGCTGGGCTCCGATTCCCACTGTCCGCGGCCAGCTCAGCCTTTCCTCGGGCAGAACGGTCTCACCAGGACGGATCGTCTTTCCATCCCCGTGCTGCCTCCAACCCGACTTGCCGTCAAAGGGGCTGGATGCCGGTGTCGCCTCGTTGGGGGATGCCACCACTCGTCTCCTCATCCGCCCACCCGAAGGCGGCGGCGTCTGTTCGTCATGCATTCTCTGCCGTGAGCAGTCTATTCGTTTTCACCCACCCTGCATGAGCCGACCCAGCCAAACCCTGATACTCTATTGAACACCGTTCAGGAGCGTGTTCCTGCACCGAACGCTCATCTGCCGCAAAGAGGAGAATCCACCGATGACCAACTGGTTCGACAGCCTTGCCGACTCGATTCTCGATGGGGGCGTGATCACCGAGGGACAGGCGGTGGCAATGCTGGCAACGTCCGACGCCGACCTGCTTGAGCTCGTGGCCGCCGGATCCAGACTCAGACGCACGCACTTCGGTATGACCATCAAGCTCAACTACCTGGTCAACCTCAAATCGGGCCTGTGCCCCGAAAGCTGCAGCTATTGCTCGCAGGCCCTTGGATCGGCGGCACCGATCCTGAAGTACTCGTGGCTGAAAACCGACGAGGCGGTGAAGCAGGCAGATATCGGGATCCGCGGAGGCGCCTCTCGGGTCTGCCTGGTCGCCAGTGGACGAGGACCGGGGAATCGAGACGTCGAACGCGTCAATGACATCGTCACACGACTCAAAGACGCTCATGACGACGTTGAGGTCTGCGCATGCCTGGGAATCCTCAAGGACGGTCAGGCAGAGTCCCTTTTGGAGGCCGGTGTCGATGCCTACAATCACAACATCAACACCGCTGAGTCGTTTCACGACACCATTGTGAAGTCCCACACCTACACCGATCGGACGAACACGGTCGCCAAGGCGAAATCGGCCGGACTCTCTCCCTGCAGCGGGCTCATCGTCGGCCTGGGCGAAAGCGACGAACAGGTCGTCGAAGCCCTGTTCGCGCTGCGCGAGCTCGACTCCGACTCGATCCCCATCAATTTCCTGGTCCCGTTCGACGGAACGCCCATGGAGGGACAATGGAATCTCACTCCCGCCCAATGTCTGCGAATCGTCGTCACAGCACGATTCGTATGTCCCGACAAGGAGATCCGCCTCGCTGGTGGGCGAGAGATCCACCTGAGGTCGCTGCAGGCCCAGGCGCTGCACGTGGCGAACTCAATCTTCCTCGGCGACTACCTCACAGCGGAGGGACAGGCCGCCGAAGACGACATCGCGCTCATCCGAGATAATGGGTTCACCATCATCGGCCAGGAGGCTGGTCCCGATGCCTCACGCCCTCCCACGATCAGGGCTCGGGGCGCGGGCACCACGCAGGGCGCCAACGCGTGAGGGCGACCCTGGCACCAATTCGCGGCCGGAACCTGGTCTGAGGTTCAGGCCTCGCGCAGCTGACGTTTGAGGATCTTGCCTGCGGAGTTCTTGGGCAGTTCGGCCACGAAGTCGACTCGCTTTGGCACCTTGAATCCAGCCAGACGGTCCTTGACATGGGTGAGCACATCCGCCTCGGTGATCTCGGGCTGGTCGGATTTGACGACGACGAAAGCGGTGACGGCTTCGATCCATTTCTCATCTGCGACCCCGACGACGGCCACCTCGGCGACCTGGGGGAGTTCGAAGATTGCGTCCTCGACCTGTCGACTGGCCACAAGCACGCCGCCGGTGTTGATGACATCCTTGACTCGGTCGATGACCTCGATGAAACCGGATTCGTCCACCGTGACGAGGTCACCGGAATGGAACCAGCCGTTGTCGAAGGCTTCAGCGGTTGCCTCGGGCCGATCCCAGTAGCCTTCGCACAGCTGCGGCGAGCGGTAGAGGATCTCGCCCTGTTCCCCGACGCCGACATCGTTTCCGGTGCTGTCGACGACGCGGGTCTCGACGAAGAAGACGGGTCTGCCGGCCGAGGAGGCGTGGTCATCGTGTTCCTCGGGCCGCAGCACGGTGCACAGGGGCCCCATCTCGGATTGGCCGAAGCAGTTGTAGAAGCCGAGCTTCGGCAGACGCTGCCGCAGCTTCCCAAGCACCGGTCCGGGCATGATCGAGGCGCCGTAGTAGGCCTTGCGCAGGCTCTCCAGGTTACGGGTGTCGAGGTCCGGGCTGTTGGCCAGGGCGACCCATACCGTGGGGGCCGCGAAGAAGGAGTTGATCTCGCGTTCTTCGAAGATCGCCAGCAGCTGCTCGGGAACAGGTGCGGGCACGACGATGTTGTGCGCCCCGATGGACAGCAGAGGAATCAGAAAGACGTGCATCTGCGCCGAGTGATACAGCGGAAGAGCGTGGACGACGCGGTCAGTGGGTGCGAAATCGAGGCTCATCAGCGATGACATGTATTCGTGCACGAGTGCACGGTGGGTCATGATCGCTCCCTTGGGCGCCGAGGTGGTGCCCGAGGTGTAGAGCAGCTGTGCGACGTCGGTGTCCGCGACGTCGAATTCGCCAGGAGCGGCCGGAGCAGTGTCCGTGGCGGTGGCAGTTTCAAGGAGCGTGGCGAAGTCCCTGACCTGTACGGCGGCACCGGTCGGCGTTGCGCTGACTGCGTCGAGGAGATCGGCATCGGCGAAAGCGAACTTCGCTCCGGAGTTTTCCAGAATGTAGTTGAGCTCGTCGTTCTTGAGCTGATAGTTCACCGGCACATGGATGAGACCGGCGCGAGCACATCCGAGGTAGAGGAGGAGATAGAGATCTGAGTTCTTCCCGTAGGCGGCGACGCGATCACCCTTCTGCGCTCCGAGGGCTACGAGTTCACGCGCGACGGCCGTGACCGCAGAGTCCAGGCTGGAATAGGTCCAGGTGCGGTCGCCGAACTCGACGGCGATGTCGTCGCCGAAACGTCCCGCGCTGCGACGCGCGATATCGGCGACGGTCGAGGAGAAGTGAAGATCGGGCGACGGTGTGGTCGATGCATTCGTAGTCATGGCCCAAATCTATAGCCGAAGGATCGCCGGGTGAACCGCGTCTCACATATTTTCCCGGTGTCCCAGACAATTCTGTGTTGCGAAGTCGCTCCCGCTGAGGCCCCGTGGTGACCAGCGCCTGACCGCTGCTGCTCGGATGTAATACTGTGGTGGCATGAGATACCCGAAGGTCAGTGAGTGTGTGGACGTCTTCGAAACACTGTGGCCTGCGGCCCTGGCTGAGAGCTGGGATTCGGTGGGGCTGGCCGTGGGGGATCCCGATGCCGAGGTCCGTTCTATCCTGCTCGCACTCGACCCCATGGACGCGGTCATCGCCGAGGCGGTGGTGCTGGGCTCGGACCTCGTGTTCAACCATCATCCGCTCATGCTCAAACCTGTGAAGTCCGTCAATGCCGCAACCCTGAAGGGCGGCGCCGTTCACACCCTGATCAGCAATGACATCGCCTTGTTCAACGCCCACACGAATGCGGATTCGGCGCGTGGGGGAGTCTCGGATGCGCTCATCTCCCTGCTCGGCATCGAGGACGCAGTCCCACTCGTCCCTCATGCTGAGGGATCGAGCACCGGCATCGGCCGCGTCGGAGACCTCCCCACGCCGACGCCCGTCCGCGATATCGCCCGCACTCTCTCGAACCGTCTGCCGCGGACGACGACGGGTGTGCGCATCGCCGGCGACCCGGCCGCAGCCGTGACCCGAGTCGCCGTCTGCGGTGGAGCGGGGGACTCCCTGTTCGACGAGGTCAGGGCCAGCGGCGCAGATGTCTACATCACCGCTGACCTTCGCCACCATCCCGCCACCGAGGCCCGCGACACCGCCAATAGGCAGGGAGGTCGACCACAGCTCATCGATGTCTCCCATTGGGCGTCGGAGACCGTCTGGCTCACCGCGGCCGCGGAACAGCTGGAGACCGAATTCGCCGAGCGCGGATTCAGCATCGCCCTGCAGCATTCGGCGGTCAACACCGATCCCTGGGTCGAACGCTATTGACTCCCTGCACACGACCCCTGACGCCTCGATGACAAGGAACCCAGAATGCTGATCACCGCCGAACAACGCACAGAACTCGAGTCACTCATCGAACTCGCCTCCCACGGACGCGCGCTGCGACACGAGCACGACAATCCCACCCAAGCGTCGGCGTTGAAGGACCTCGTGTCTTCGCACAAAGAGCTCGAGGCCAAGAAGACCGAGGCCGCCGAGGTGGTGGAGAAGTTCCGTACCGACGTTGCCGAGCATGCCGCGGCCATCGAATCGCAGAACGCTCAGATCAAGAAGAAGACTCTCGAACTCAACGACGGAACCGGACTGACCAGCCGAGATCTCGTGAATCTGCAGGGCGAGATCTCCGGCCATGAGGAACGGGTCGCTGAACTCGAGGAGGCTGAGCTCGGTTCCATGGAGGAACTCGAATCCGCTGAGGCCGTTCTCTCAGAGGTGGAGTCCTCCCTCGCCGAGGTGATCGCCTCCGGCCGTACCATGCAGAAGTCCATCAAGGACCGCAAGGCGGAGTTGGCCGCGGAGCTTGAGGCCAACAGTGCCTCGGCGCAGAAGCTGAAGGCCGACCTGCCCGAGGCATTAGTTCGACAGTTTGACCAGAATGTCGCTGCGGGCGGGCCCGGGGCTGCGATCCTGAACGGGCCGAACTGCCAGGCCTGTGGCCAGGAGATCAGCGGCATGGCATGGAAGGGCATGCTGCTCGAGGACCCGAATCAGACCTATGAGTGCGAGGAGTGCGAGGCGGTTCTGCTGCGCAAAGGCTGAGGCGAGCCCACGGACTGTGACTGACCTCTGAGAGCTGCAGGGCCTCAGTCGCGCAGCACGATCGTCAGCGCCGCCGGTCGGCTCTTGGCATGCGGGGTGAACTCGACCTCATAGGACTCTTCGGCCCGTGAGAGCAGATCCGCAGAGCTTGTCGGCAGCTCACGCTCGTCTGCGAGCAGTCGGCCGACGAGCTCGCCGCGATAGTACTTCGCCCAATGGGAGACCACGCTGCGTTTGGTGCCGTTGACCTTGACTGCTCCCAGGGTCACGACCTGCTCATGCGGGCCCGGCCAAGCGGCTCGGTAGTCGCTGGAGCGGCAGTCGAGGATCACCTCGGCGGGGTCGATCGTGAATGATTTGGCCAGGACCGGCTTCCACCACGAAGACAGCTTTCCGAGGGTGCCCAGGTCCGTCTTCATCGCCAGCCGATAGGCGGGGATCGGATCGAGACCGTTGACTTGGCCGAAGAGTGCCGAGAACACGTGGACGTTGCGCAGCCGCTGCGCCAGGGTCTCGTCGGCCATGGCATCGGCAACGAGGTCCGGGGCCCCCATCGCTTCGTAGAGAACTCCGGAGTACGTCTGCAGGGCCGGGGCGCACGGGATGGTGTCGAGACTGATATTGCGTTCGACGTCGGCTGAGAGTGAGGCTCCCACGCCCAACTGACCCAGCGCGTCTTTTCTTTTGGAGACCTTCTGCAGGGCACTCAGGACCTTCTTGCGCTGCGGGTTGAGATCCGGTGCCGAAAGTCCTGGGAGGTCGAGTGGGGAACCCGAATTCGCGGGAGTCTTACCTTCTGAGGGCGGTAATAGGATCTTCACCTCACCATCGTAGGTCCCAACCCTTGGGCCACGAATCGCCGTCCACGTTAGATTCGTCACTGCTGGCTCATCGCCGCGACGAAGGGTCCCGGCGATGAGGGTAGACTTCTGTACTCGAGGACAGGTCACCAGACGGTCGCGGCTCTTTCACGAGGGCTGAGGAACGTCCGGGCTCCACAGAGCAAGGATGGTGGGTAACACCCACCCGGGGTAACCCGCGGGCCAGTGCAACAGAGAGCAGACCGCCCAGTTCCGACTGGGTAAGGGTGAAACGGTGGTGTAAGAGACCACCAGGGTGCCGGGTGACCGGCACCGCTGGGTAAACCCCATCCGGAGCAAGATCAGACAGGCGACGTTCGAGGCTGCTCGCCGAGTCGTCGGGTGGATTGCTCGAGGCCGGTGGCAACATCGGTCCCAGATAGATGACCGTCCGTCGAGAAGGGCAACCGACTCGATGACAGAACCCGGCGTATCGGTGGCCTGTCCTCACCTCACGTCTGGCGGTCGCGACGTCTGGCAGTCGCGTCAGATCTAGGCCGACCCCTTCTTCACTTTGGCCTTGCCGTTGTTGGCAGCCAGAATGGCGGCACCGACGATGCCGGCATTGTTGAACAGCTTCGCCGGCCGCAGCTCGGCGCGGGTGCTGATCAGATGCAGGAACTCTGCATGCGATTTCGAGATGCCTCCGCCGATGAGGATCACATCGGGGGCCACCAGAAGTTCGACCTGCGAATAGTACTGCTGCAACCGCTGAGCCCACTCCACGTAGCTGAGATCCTCGCGCACCTTGACCGATTCAGCTGCCTGGGTCTCCGCGTCCCGGCCGTTCATCTCGATGTGTCCCAGCTCCGTGTAGGGCACCAGACGCCCCTGGGTGAAGAGTGCTGTTCCGATGCCGGTGCCCAGGGTCGTCAGCAGCACTGTCTTCTTCCGGTATCTGCGACCGGCACCGAAGGTCATCTCGGCCAGTCCTGCCGCGTCCGCGTCGTTCATGATGTAGAAGCGCCGGCCGGTGTGTTCGGTGAGGATCGCGGTGATGTTCGACCCGATCCATGACTGGTCGAGGTTCGCGGCGTAGTCCACATGGTCATCACGGACGACGCCGGGGAACCCGCAGCCGATCGGCAGAGCGTCCAGCGCAGATCGGTCGTCCACGACTCCCAACTCGAGCGCCTTGGACACGAGGAGTTCGACCACCTGTGTGATCGCCTCGGCCACAGCGACAGGGGAGCTGGGCTTGGGGGTGAGCACCCGCGCCCGCTTGAACGCCAGATTGCCGGTCTCCGTGTCGACGAGCGCGGATTTGATTCCCGTTCCGCCCACGTCGACTCCAATGGCGAAGCGTCCCTGCTGATCGTCTGTCATCTCAGTCCTGTCGGGTCATGGGCCCTGCAGCGATGGCTGCATCGGCATCGGGGAGGGTGAGGATGTCGGCACCGGTCTCGGTGACGACAAGTGTGTGTTCGAACTGGGCGGAGCGCTTCCGGTCCTTGGTGACCACTGTCCAGGCATCGTCCCAGACGTCCCAGTCGACGGTTCCGAGGTTGAGCATCGGTTCGATGGTGAAGATCATCCCCGGTTCCATCACCTCGGCGTGGGCGGGCGCGGCGTCGTAGTGGGGAACGATGAGACCGGTATGGAACTCCCGTCCCACCCCGTGTCCGCTGTAGTCACGGACGACTCCGTAGTCGAAGCGCTTGGCATACTTCTCGATGACTCGACCGATGACGTTGATCTCGCGGCCCGGTTTGACGGCTTTGATTCCGCGCATCGTGGCCTCCCACGTCCGCTCCACGAGCAGTCGGGACTCGTCATCGACCTCGCCGGCATAGAAGGTGTAGTTCGTGTCTCCATGCATGCCCTCGATGTAGGCGGTGATGTCGACGTTGACGATGTCCCCGTCGGCGATGACCGTCGAGTCGGGGATGCCGTGACAGATCACCTCGTTGAGCGATGTGCACACGGACTTCGGGAATCCGCGATAGCCCAGTGTCGAAGGATAGGCACCGTGGTCGCACATGTACTCATGGGCGACTCGGTCGATCGCATCGGTAGTCACTCCGGGTTCGATCATGTCACCCACAACGGCCAGAGCGTTCGCCGCGATACTGCCCGCCACGCGGACCTTCTCGATCTCCTCGGCGGAGTAGAAGTTGCTGCCCCTGCCTTCGTCGGCATCGGCGCGACCGACGTATTCGGGTCGGGTGATGTTCTGGGGGACACCCAGTTCAGGAGAGATGGTTCCGGGCGTGAGCAGGCGAGGCATATCAGTCATGGTGACTTCGATTCTAGAGCGGTTGAGCCCCGATATTCCACAATTGCGCTGTCTGCCGGTGCGAGGGGGCCATCGGAGAGGAATTAGAGTGGAGACAGGTATTGTCGCCTGCGTGTGCGACGACAGGTTGCAACAATGGACGAGACGAAACGGAAGGGGAAATGATGAACGAGCAGACTGCCTCGGTCGGTCCCGAGTTCTCCGGTCTCAGCGATGTGGTGAGTCTGACGAGCGCACCCCAGCAGATCGCGGACCACATCCTCTCCGGCATCGCCGTGGGCGCGCTTCCCGAAGGCACTCTGCTGCCCGGTGAACGAGCCCTTGCCGCCGATCTTCAGGTCTCACGCTCGAGTGTGCGCGCGGCACTGCTGCGGCTGGAGCGGCTCGGGGTCGTCGAACGGCGGCGTGGGCGCGGCGGCGGAACTTTCGTGTCCAGCGCGGAACCGACGGCTCTTGCCCCGATGGCCGATCGCATCGGTGAGTTCCATGCCGAACGCAGAAATCTTCTCGATGCCCGTGCGATCTTTCAGAACAGTCTGGCCGCGACTGCGGCTCTGCGGCGAACCGAGGAAGAGCTCACGGAGCTCCGGGAGTTGGCACAGAGGTATTCTGAACGCGCCGAGGCAGGTGTGGCCAGAACGGCTGACGCGCAGTTCCACTTCGCCATCGCTCGAGCCGGGCACAATCCCGAGCTCGCACGCATGGCCATCGATATCGACACCAGGATCAACGCGGGCTTCCGCCACGACCCCTTCTCCCACAAACTCTTCGACCATGCGGTGGCCGATCACGCAGCCATCGTCGAGGCGATCGCCGACCAGGATGCGAATGCCGCCGGCCAGCTGTGCGAGGAGCACTTCCGGTCGACGACGATGCCGCCGGCCAGCTGAGACCATACCGGCTCCGCCGCGGCTTCCAGCGCCCGTCTTCTACGCGTCCAGGGCTGCCCTGGAACAATCAGGACAGCCCGGGAACAATGCGCAAGGCCGACATCAGGTCAATGGTGCCGGCCTTCCGCATGCGTGCTTCAGGCGAGGTTCACCCGGGCTCGTACGTTCAGTTCGCCAGGGCGTGTGCGACGGAGACGGCCTCGAGACCGAAGGCCTCGGCAACGTTGTCGTTGGTGACGTGCCCATTGTGGATATTGAGTCCACGAGCCAGACCCGAATCCTTCGACAGAGCTGCGTGCCATCCCTGGTTGGCGATCTTGACCGCGAACGGCAGAGTCGCGTTCGTCAGTGCGGCCGTGGCCGTATTGGGCACCGCACCGGGCATGTTCGCCACACAGTAGTAGATCGAGTTGTGCACCTCGAAGGTGGGATCGTCGTGGGTGGTGGGCCTCGAGTTCTCGAAGCACCCGCCCTGGTCGATGGCGATGTCGACGAGCACCGAGCCCGGTTTCATACCCGCGACCATCTCGTCGGTGACGAGTTTCGGTGCCTTCTTGCCGGGGATGAGCACCGAACCGATGACCAGGTCGGCAGAGGCCAGGGACTTCGTGATCTCGTATTTGTTCGAGACCTTCGTAGCGATCGCCCCGGCAAAGGTCTCATCGATCTGACGCAGGCGGGGAATGTTGATGTCGATGACCTCGACGGCAGCACCCAGGCCCAGGGCCATACGAGCGGCGTTGGTGCCGGCTACTCCTGCACCGATGACGACGACATTGGCCCGTTCGACACCGGGGACGCCTGAGAGCAGGATGCCGCGACCGCCCGAAGCCTTGAGCAGACTGTGGGCGCCGACCTGCGTTGACAGCCGCCCAGCGATCTCACTCATCGGAGCCAGAAGCGGCAGGCCTCCACCGTCGGGCGCAACCGTCTCGTAGGCGATCGCGGTGGTCCCTGCACTCATCAGTGCCTGAGTCAGCGCTTCGTCTGCTGCCAGGTGCAGGTATGTGAAGAGGATCAGGTTCTTGCGCAGGAAACCGTATTCTTCGGCGATGGGTTCTTTGACCTTGAGGACCATGTCCCCGGCGGCCCAGGTGGACGCCGCATCCGCAGCGATCGCGGCACCAGCATCGGTGTACTCATCGTCGGTGATGAATGACCCGAGTCCGGCACCGGCCTGAACCGTGACTTCATGTCCATGTGAAACGAGCTCGTGGACACCGGCAGCGGTGATGGCGACGCGGAACTCGTTGTTCTTGACCTCGGTGGGCACTGAAATGCGCATAGCTTTCCTTCTCTCATGTTGCCCCATGGGCAGTTCCAGCCAGATCGAACTGTGGCTGAGGATACATCTCACTGTATTCCTTTGAAGGTCTGCAGGGCAAACCTTTATCGCTAGTATTCGTGCACGTGCCTACGGATTCGGTGGAATATCGACCACACCGGTTCGAAAAGACCATATTTTGTTGCATTCAGACACAGAAGCGTTCCAGTTTTTGGAGGTCACAGGCGTGTGCGGGCGAAGTCGTGCGGTGCGGTCCTGGCGGCGACAGACAGAACCGGTAAGCTGAAATCTGTCAGGGATTCACCACACCCACGATGAAGGGTTCGACATGGGACTGTTCAAAGATATCGACGATGCTGATTCGAAGTACTACTTCAATCTCAAGACCAACTCGGTTGAGCGTGGCCTGGTCAGCGATGCGGACCACCGCATGGGCCCCTACGAGACAGAGGAAGTGGCTCGAGCCGCCCTCGAGCGGGCCCAGGCCCGCAACGAAGAGTGGGAAGAAGACGACAAGAAGTGGAACGGCTGAGGAATGTCGCGTCAGGAAGAATTCGTTCTTCGCACCGTTGAAGACCGTGAAGTACGCTTCATCCGCCTGTGGTTCACCGACGTCCTCGGCGGGCTGAAGTCGGTTGCAGTGGTTCCGGCAGAGCTCGAAGGGGCATTCTCCGAAGGAATCGGCTTCGACGGATCCGCCGTTGAGGGACTCTCACGAGTCTATGAGGCAGATATGGTCCTCAAGCCCGATCCCTCAACGTTCTCGCTGCTGCCATGGCGTGGCGAGAAGGAACCTACCGGGAGGATGTTCTGCGATATCCACGTGCCTGGGGGAGAGCCGGCGCAGGCTGATCCCCGCAACGTTCTCAAGCGGACGCTGGCAAAGGCCGCGGAGAAGGGTTTCTCCTTCTATGTTCACCCGGAGATCGAGTTCTACCTGTTCAAGACGGACAACCTCGATCCGGGCACCGGCATCCTCGAGGGAACAAGACCCATCCCCGTTGACACTGCCGGCTACTTCGACCATGTCAACGGCGGTACCGCCAACGACTTCCGCCGCTCCGCAGTCACCATGCTTGAAGCCATGGGATTGTCCGTCGAGTTCTCTCATCATGAAGCCGGTCCTGGGCAGAACGAGATCGACCTGCGCTACGCGGACGCGCTGACCATGGCCGACAACATCATGACCTTCCGATCGGTGATCAAAGAAGTCGCGATCTCTCAGGGCGTCTACGCATCCTTCATGCCCAAGCCGCTCAACGATCATCCGGGCAGCGGAATGCATACACATGTCTCACTCTTCGAGGGGGAGAACAACGCCTTCTTCGAGCCCGGAGCCATGTATCAGCTGTCGAAGACCGGCAAGCAGTTCATCGCAGGCCTCCTCACCCACGCAGCAGAGATCACCGCGGTGACGAATCAGCACGTGAATTCGTACAAGCGCCTGTGGACAGGTCACGAAGCCCCGTCCTACATCTCCTGGGGACACCGGAATCGTTCGGCCCTGGTCCGCGTGCCGCAGTACAACTCGGGGAAGTCCTCCTCCGCGCGCATCGAATACCGGGCTCTTGATTCCTCTGCCAACCCGTACCTGTCCTATGCCCTCATGCTCGCGGCCGGGCTGAAGGGCATCGAAGAAGACTACGAGCTGCCCGAGGAGGCCGAGGACAACGTGTGGCAGCTCTCGGACACCGAACGCCGTGCGATGGGAATCCAAGCGCTGCCCTCCAGTCTGTCCCACGCCCTTGAGATCATGGAGCAGTCCGATCTGGTCGCGGAGACGCTGGGCGAAGAGGTCTTCGACTTCTTCTTGCGCAACAAACGGCGGGAATGGAACGACTACCGCGCTCAGGTCACTCCGTTCGAGCTCAGCAAACACTTCACCTCGATGTAGTCTCATGGCCCGGATCACTTCGCGCACGTCGGTTGTCACCGAGTCTGCCGCTCGATTCCTCGACGAGATCGATGAACTCCTCGGCCAGCCCCTGGCCACCGACTCACGCTTCATCGATCTCCTCGAGGCGACACCGGATCCGCACGCGGCCGCCCTCGGTCTGCTGCGGGTCCTGGAGGCCGCAGGCGAGTCCGCGCCGCAGTTCCTCGATGCCATCCGTTCGGGGACCGCGGAAGATCTCGCCGAGGATGAGATCGACCGTGCTCTGCTGAGGCGGGTGCTCGCAGTCATGGGCACGTCGGAGGCGATGGTCGACCACCTCGTGCGGCATCCGGAGTCTCTGCCGCAGCTGGTGGAGCGGTCACCGTTCCTCATGATCTCCACTCCCGCGGCCTCGGCGGCATCGCTACGCAACGATCTGCTGGCCAGCGTGGGAGCCGATCCTGATGATCCTGCGCCCACGGCGGACCACCTCGGCGAGGAGGCGATCAAAGATCTTCGTCGCACCTATCGCGACGCACAGCTGCGGCTGGTCGCCGATGATCTCGTCGCCGAGGCGCCGGAGGAGATCGTCGATCATGTGATGGCCGTGCTCTCGGACCTGGCAGCGGCTGCCATGGATGCTGCTCTGGCCATCGCCAGGGCAGAGCTCGATCCTGAGGGCACGGTTCGCATCGCTGTGATCGCCCTGGGCAAGACCGGGGCCCGCGAGCTCAACTACGTCTCCGACGTCGATGTGGTCTTCGTCCTCGATTCGTCGACGAGTGATGAGCAGCGCGATCTGGCCACGGAGGTCGCCCAACGAATGCGAGGCATCCTCTCCGATGCCGGCGCGGAGCCTGCTCTGTGGGAAGTCGACACGGCGCTGCGTCCCGAGGGCAAGGCCGGGGCACTGGTGCGGACGATGTCGGAATTCACTCGCTACTATGCGGACATCGCGAAGAACTGGGAGTTCCAGGCTCTCCTCAAGGCTCGTCCGGTGGCCGGTGATGTGGGTGTGGGTGAGGAGTTCGTCGAGACACTCCTGCCGCTCGTGTGGGAGGCCGCCAGCCGGCAGGGGTTCATCGACGGCATCCGTTCGATGCGCCGTCGCGTCGTGGACCTCATTCCGGCCGCCGAGGCGCCCCGACAGATCAAGCTGGGACGGGGAGGACTGCGCGATGTGGAGTTCTCCGCACAGCTGCTCCAGCTGGTCCACGGTCGCACTGACGAGGAGATCCGCACACCGAACACGCTCGTGGCCCTGGAGGAGCTGAGCGAACACGGGTACATCGGGAAAGAGGATGCCTTCGTCTTCTCCGCCGCTTACCGTTTCATGCGCGTGGTCGAACATCGAGTCCAGATTCCGCGGATGCTGCGCAATGCGCTCATTCCCGACGACGATGAGAAGCTGCGCATCCTCTCCCGATCGGTCTTCACCTCCGGCTCACGAAGTGGACCCCGGCTGGAAGAGACCCGCAAGGACTATGCGAAGCAGGTCACCCGCCTCCACGATCAGATCTTCTACCGTCCCATCCTCGACGCGGCAGTCGGAGTCCACGGCGCCGTCGTCGATGCCCACAACCGCGGCAGCAGCATGCAGGCCGCCGCCGACCGCCTTCAGGCCTTCGGCTACCGCGATCCACAGGGTGCTCTGTCCCACATCAAGGCGCTGACCTCGGGCATGTCACGCACAGCACTCGTCATCAAACAAGTTCTTCCGGCATTGCTGGACTGGTTCTCAAACGGAGTCAGTCCCGATGCCGCGCTCCTGGCGTTCCGCCGGCTCACGGACTCGCTGTCGTCCTCCGGCTGGTTCCTCAAGATGCTCCGCGATTCCGGTCTGGCCGCGAAATCGGTGGCCGACGTCCTCTCGCTGTCCGGCTATGCCAGTGAACTGCTGCTGCGCCAGCCGGCCGCAGTGGCCTGGCTCGACAACTACGACAACCTCACCTCCCGTGATCCGAAAGCACTCGAGGCCGAAGTCGGAGGTCTCCTCAAACGACATGCGGCATCGGCGATCACGCCGATCCGGGAGACTTACAGCCGTGAGCTCCTGCGCATTGCTCTGCGTGACGTCCTCGATGTCGGGGACCGGGCGAAGGTCCCCGGCGATCTCTCGGCACTGATGGATCTGGCAGTCAGCGGCGCGCTGCAGGCCGTCCGTATGGACCTCGACCAGCCCGAGACGCCGCTGTACGAGTTCGCGATCATCGCAATGGGCCGGTGGGGCGGAAACGAGATCGGCTACTTCTCCGATGCCGACGTGACGTTCGTCTACCGCTCTGTCGGTGAGGAGCTCGGGGCCGAGGACAAAGCGAAGCTGAGCAAACACGTCACCAAGCTCGCACTCGGTCTCGGCAGCCGGCTCAAGGCCAGCGACGCTGCGCAGGGCATCGATCTCGATGCGGATCTGCGGCCCGAGGGTAAGAACGGGCCGCTGGTCCGAGCGCTGTCCTCCTACCGGGCCTACTATGCCAAGTGGTCTCAGCCCTGGGAGGCACAGGCGTTGCTGAGGGCTCGCCCGGTCGCTGGAGACTCCGGCCTCATTGAGGACTTCACCGAACTCATCGATCCGCTGCGGTACCCGGTGGAGATGCCGACGAAGGCGCTGACCCAAGTCCGCACGCTCAAGGCGCGGATGGAGGACGAGCGCCTGCCTCGCAATGCGGACAAACGCCGACACCTCAAACTGGGTCGGGGCAGCCTCTCCGACGTCGAGTGGACGGTCCAGCTCCTGCAGCTGCAGCACGCCCACCAGATTCCCGGCCTGAGGACGACCTCGACACTGGCAGCGCTCAGTGTCGCAGCCGAAGAAGGGCTCATCCCCGCGGATGATGCCGAGGAGCTCGCGGCCGCATGGCAGTTGGCAACAGATGTTCGATCAGCCGTCATGCTGTATCGGGGACGCACAGCCCAATCACTGCCGGAGGAGCATTTCGAGCTAGAGGCCACGGCCCGACTGCTCGGATATCCGGCGGGCGGCGGTCACGAACTCGAAGACGACTACCTGCGCACCACCCGCCATGCCAGGAACATCATGGAAGAGCACTTCTACGGCTTCTGAGAAACCTGATCAGTCCCCATCGAACTCAAGGCCCAAGAGTGCGTTCTCAACGACCTCGGGCAGAGCCGGATGAATCCAGTACTGCCGCTTTGCCACCTCGTCAGCGCGCTGTCCGAATGCCATCGCCTGGATCAGTGGCTGGACGATCATCGACGCTTCGTGACCGACGATGTGAGCGCCCAGGATCTGATGCGTCGACTTGTCCGCGATGAGCTTCACGATGCCGGGGTCATCGGCCATCGCCCAGCCGTACGCCACGTCGGAGTACTTCTGCACCTTCACACTCGTCGCGTGACCGGCCTGCCGAGCCTCCTCCTCTGTGATGCCGACGTAGGCGACCTGAGGTGAGGTGAACACGGCGCCGGGAACCGCGTGGTGATTGACCTCCCGCAGATCCGCCTCGGCGGCGCCGCCCGGCTCTCCGGCCGCCACATCGACGGTGAGATTGTCACCGACGACATCGGCCTCGTGATTGGCCACGTGTTTGAGCTGGTGCGGGGAGCTGATGTCGCCGAGGGCGAACACGCCGGGGACCGGCTGTCCGTGGGCGAGGACACGCTGGCGTGAATCGACGCTGAGACGCGCATCATCGAGAACATCGAAGCCGGCGTCGACCACATTCAGACCTCTGGTGTTCGGTGTCCGTCCGGTGGCGATGAGAACCGCATCCGCGTCTATCTGCGAGGGAAGATCGACATCGCCGAGGCGGCCGCTTGCCTTCAGTGTCACCGACACTTGGTCGTCATCGAAACTGTATGAGGCCACCTCAGCTCCGCGGTGGACCGTATGGGTGCGTTCGAAGAGGTCCGTGAACTCCTGTGAGACCTCCTCGTCGATGTTTCCCAGCAGGCGGGGGCCACGTGCGATCACGGTCACCTCGGTGCCGAACCCGGCGAAGACGTGGGCGAACTCCATTGCGATGATGCCGGATCCGATAATGACCAGCCGTTCGGGCTTCGCAGGGATGCGCATGATCGAGTTCGACGTGAACACGGGATAGCCTTCGGTGTCGACAAGCTGCGGATCCAGGCCTTCGGCGGCGGGGATGACAGGGGAGGCGCCGGCCGCGATGACGATGCGATCAGCAGTCATGTCCTGACCCGAGGCGGTTCGCACCGTCTTGGCCCCTGTGAAGTGAACGTGTTCGGCCACGACAGTGACATTGGGTTGGCGATCGCCGCTGCGGTAGTCCCGGCCTCCGGCTTCGATGGCATCGACACGGTCGAAGATGCGCTTCTGCAGCGCCGACCAATCGACGCTGTTGAACTCCGTAGAGAGGTTGTAGTCCGTTGCGTCGGCGGCCTGCTCGGCGATCGTGGCGGGATAGACGAACATCTTCGTGGGAATGCACCCGACGTTGAGGCAGGTTCCGCCGAAGTGCCACTCCTCAGCAATCGCCACGTTGAGGCCGGAGAATCGGTCGTCGAGGAACATGTTCCCCGAGCCTGTGCCGATCAGAAGGAGATCGAAATGCGTCATTGTCCATCCCTGTATCAGTTGTGGTCACCATAGAAGTCCGCCCTGCTGGGAAGCATTGAAGGGCGCCCCCGG
>NZ_JBHFIH010000009.1:91178-93365 GCF_057334195.1 Brevibacterium sp. AGC70
CCCGCCCCCACTGTATTCCCTGCGGCTGCGGTCACGTATGCCTTTCGGCAGTCCGCGAGCCCTAGTGCCGTGGCTCAGAGCGCGTAGTAGAGCTCGAATTCCGTCGGAGTCGGACGCAGACGTGCAACGTCGATCTCGTTCTCACGCTTGATCCGAATCCACGTCTCAATCAGGTCGGAGGTGAAGACGTCGCCCGCGGTGAGGAAGTCGTGGTCCTTCTCGAGCTCGATGAGCGCCTCATCAAGGGATCCGGGGACCAGCTTGATGTCCTTGGCTTCCTCTGGTGGGAGCTCGTAGAGGTCCTTGTCGATCGGCTCCGGGGGCTCGATGCGATTGCGGATCCCGTCGAGGCCGGCCATCAGCTGGGCGGAGAAGGCCAGGTAGGGGTTGGTCGACGGGTCCGGCACGCGGAACTCGAGACGCTTTGCCTTCGGCGAGCTGCCGGTGACCGGGATGCGGATCGCCGCGGAGCGGTTGCGAGCCGAGTAGACGAGGTTGACGGGAGCTTCGTATCCGGGCACGAGGCGACGGTACGAGTTGATCGTCGGGTTGGTGAAGGCCAGCACTGCGCCGGCGTGTTCGATGAGGCCGCCGATGTACCAGCGAGCCAGATCGGAGAGCCCACCATAGCCGTTCTCGTCGTAGAACAGCGGCTCGCCGTTCTTCCACAGCGACTGGTGGCAGTGCATGCCCGAACCGTTGTCATCGAAGAGCGGCTTGGGCATGAAGGTAGCTGACTTGCCGAGTTCGTAGGCCGTGTTCTTGATCACGTACTTGAAGTCGAGGAGCTGATCGCCGGCATGCTGCAGGGTCTTGAACTTGTAGTTGATCTCCTGCTGTCCTGCGGTGCCGACCTCATGGTGGGCCCGCTCCATCTCGAAGCCGATCTGCTCCAGCGTCAGCGACATCTGATCGCGGATGTCGGCGAACTTATCCTGGGGGGAGACAGGGAAGTATCCGCCCTTGAACGGGGTCTTGTAGCCGAGGTTGCCGCCGGGCTCGTCTTCGCCCGTGTTCCAGGCGGCTTCCTCGGAGTCGATCTTGTAGAAGCTGCTGCCCGGGGTGTTCTGGTAGCGGATGGAGTCGAAGAGGTAGAACTCCGCCTCGGCGCCGAAGAAGACGGTGTCGGCGATGCCGGTGCTCCCGAGGTAGGCCTCGGCCTTGGCCGCAACCTGGCGAGGGTCTCGAGAGTAGGGCTCATCGGTGAAGGGATCGACGATCGAGTGCGTAAGGACCAAGGTCTTGGCCTCACGGAAAGGGTCGATGTAGGCCGATGTGACATCGGCGAGCAGCTTCATGTCCGATTCGTGGATGCCCTGGAAGCCCGTGATTGAGGAACCGTCGAAGAGCAGACCTTCGGTGATCTCTTCCGTGCCGTATGAGGCTGCAGGAAGGTTGAAATGCTGGACGACACCGGGGAGGTCGCAGAAACGGACGTCAACGAATTTGACGTCGTTCTCCGAGATGTAGTTGACGAGTTCTTCAGCAGACGAGAACACTTAGTCTCCTAGTTAGATTATGGTGGTCGTTTGTCTTGACCATTGCCAATCTTAGTTGCAAGCAGGTGAAGTGGTGATGACGTCCATGTTTCGGGCATGTTTCCTGAGGGGCGTCCAGGTTCGATTTGGGTAAGCTGGGTCCGTGATTAATCGTGATGACCTCGGTTCCTGGCTTGAGGGACCCAAGATTGAGCGAGAAGACGGCGATTGGCCGGGCAGGCGCTTGGGTTTGCCGGAGACCGGCTCACATTCACTCGCTCCCGCCTGGCGCAGACTGCTGGGGCTCCTGGTGGATTGGTTCTTGTGCCTGGCCATCGCAAACTTCATCGGCTCGTCCAATCCGCTCCTGGCTCCGGGCATCTTCGCACTGGAGCATTTCCTGCTCGTGTCCACTCTCGGATACACGGTCGGGCACAGGATCTTCGGCATCGAGGTCCGTCGCTTGGACGGTCATGTGCCTGGTTTCGCCAAAGCACTCGTCCGCACTGCTCTGGTCGTCCTCGTCATTCCCGCGCTGATCTTCAACCGCGACAATCGCGGTCTCCATGATCTGGCCGCCGGCACGCTCATTCTCAAACGCTGAGGTTCTCAATCGCTGGGGCCCCCGGCTGAGGACCGGTCGTCCTGACTGAGAGCTGTTCGTGCAGCAGCGAAATTGTAAGGCCAGTGGGGCACCGACTCGATCGAG
>NZ_JBHFIH010000009.1:93385-110136 GCF_057334195.1 Brevibacterium sp. AGC70
GTGCCCCACTGCCCTTACTGCGACTGCTGCAGTGCGTCGGTGTGGACCGCTGCAGTGTGTCGATGGGTGAACGCAGAGATCAGCGTCCGCGCATCGCCTTATGGTTCGGGCGAGCCTTGTTCGGGTCAATGCCCTTCGGGATCGGAGGACGAGTCCCCTGAGTGCCGAGAGCGGCGAGGCGATTGCGCACGGCAAGCACTTCGTTCTTATTGAGCTTGCGCGGAAGCTTCTGCACAGCCGGCACGACCTGCTTCATCTTCAGCTGGCCATCCTCGTTGCCTCCCTGGAACGTGTGAACCGGGACGTTGGGCAGAATGCGCTCGTGGCGCTTCCGCTCCTTGGCCAGCAGCTTCGCGCTGCGACCCTTCGGTCCTTCGCTGAGCAGAACGACTCCCGCACGACCGGTCGAGCGGAACACAAGGTCGCGACTCTTGGGGTCGATGGCGATGGGCTTGTCGTCCATCAGGTAACCGCGGCGGGCGGTGTTGAGGACGGCGCCGAAGGCTCCGGGCTGTCCGTCCATCTGTGCGAAAGCTGCGGTTTCGGCAAACCGGCCGAGCATGAACATGCCGAGCAGCAGACCCACCATGAAGCCGAGGATCGTTGTGAAGACCGCTCCGCCGAACAGAAGTCCGGCCAGCAGGCCGAGGAGCGTGCAGCCGAGGATCGCCGCGGCCAACAGCCACGGGGTGGCCTTGTTGTGCTTGGCCGACAGTTCGTAGACCTGCTTCATCTGTGCCAGACGCCCTGGCTTCTTGTTCGGGTCCTTGGGCTTCCGGCGGAAAAGTCCCTTGCGCGGTTCTTCGCTCATGCTCTCACTTGCTCTTGAATGGCGTATCGGCGTCGGGGCCGGGCCCCGAGCGCTCTCATTGCTCAGCAGTCAAGTCTACCTCTTCGCCCGGACCGAATGTATCCACAACGGCCTGAGCCTCCTGCTTGGCAGGAGTGTGCTTGTCAAGGTGGGACAGGTGGGCGGGGATCTGCTCCCCACGGTGGCGCATAGCGGTCGCCCACAGGCGGCCGGCACGGTATGAGGAACGCACCAGGGGGCCGGACATGACGCCTGAGAATCCGATGTCCTGTGCGGCATCGCGCAGCATCACGAAGTCGGCCGGCTTGACCCATCGAGTGACGGGATGGTGGCGCGGGGAGGGCCTCAGGTACTGGTTGATCGTGATGAGATCGCACCCAGCCGCGTGCAGGTCACGCAGAGTCTCGATGATCTCGTCGTTCGTCTCACCCATGCCCAGCATGAGGTTGGACTTCGTGATGAGGCCGGCCTCGCGTGCCCGGGTGATCACGGACAGTGACCGCTCGTAGCGGAAGGCCGGACGGATCCGCTTGAAGATGCGGGGGACAGTCTCAACATTGTGAGCCAGCACCTCCGGACGTGAGGAGAAGACCTCGGCCAGCTGATCGGGTTCAGCATTGAAGTCAGGGATGAGGAGTTCGACGCCCGTACCGCTTCCATCGGTGCTGTCGAGATTGTGGATCTGACGTACGGTCTCGGCATACAGCCATGCGCCGCCGTCGTCGAGGTCGTCGCGGGCAACTCCGGTGATCGTCGAATAGCGCAGGCCCATCTCTCCGACGGAGGCTGCCACACGGCGAGGTTCATCGGCATCGAAATCGGCAGGCTTGCCTGTATCGATCTGACAGAAATCACAGCGTCGTGTGCACTGTTCGCCGCCGATGAGGAACGTCGCTTCGCGGTCTTCCCAGCATTCGAAGATATTGGGGCAGCCGGCTTCTTCGCAGACAGTGTGCAGCTCCTGCTTGCGAACCAGTGATTTCAGAGACGTGTATTCGGGGCCGATATGGGCCTTTGCCTTGATCCAGGCGGGCTTGTCTTCGATCGGCGTCTCTGAGTTCCGTGCTTCGACACGGAGCATGCGACGGCCTTCTGGCGCTATGGTCACGTCAATTCTCCTAGGCTGTGATGTGGTGGTGCAGGATCTCGTCAAGGCGGTTCGCGACATCCTCAGGTGTCACGCTTCGTCCGAGTTCTGCACTCATGGTCGTGGTGTCGGCGTCCGTGATCCCGCAGGCGATGATCGATTCGTATGCGTCGAGGTCATTGCTGCAGTTCAGTGCCAGACCGTGCATGGTCACGCCCTCGTGGATGCGGATGCCGATTGCGCCGATCTTCCGGTCACGGCGGGTTCCGTCTCCGAGGATCCAAACACCCGCGCGCCCCTCGATGGTCGTGGCTTCGATGTCGTACTCAGCGAGAAGTTCGATCATCGAATCCTCGAGCTGAGAGACGAACAGTCTGACCTCTTTGATGTCATTGAGCTTGTACACGAGGTAGGCGACGAGCTGACCCGGCCCATGCCAGGTGATCTTCCCTCCACGGTCGACATCGACTACCTCTGTGCCGTCGGTCGGCCGCTCATGGTCTTCCGTACGTTTTCCCGCAGTGTAGACCGGCGGGTGTTCGAGCAGGAGAATCGTTGATCTGCGATCCCCAGCGAGCACTTCTTCGTGATACTTCTTCTGCAAGTCCCAGGTTCGCAGGTAGTCCGAGTAAACGGGTGCGAAGCCCAGTGTTTCGGTGACCAGAGGCATGCCTCCAGACTATGTCCCTTCACCCGGGGGTTCAATTTCACTGAAGATGAGCCTCAACACCTTTGGGCGCTCTGACCCTATTGACATAGATCGAGACATCAAACACTATTAAATACAGTCAAATCGAATCATATCGCGCTATAAATGCCGCGCAATCCATCGACGGAGATGACGAACAATGACGTGGGAACTCCAAGCCCCGATCTCTGACGACATTCATCGACTGGTGAATGCTCAGGGGCAGACGCTCTGGGGAGTCGCCCATGGCGGCTTCGACGCAGATCATCCGGATGCTCTCGGCATCGCCGAAGTCGATCTGCCTACCGGCTCTACCTCCCTTCTCCTCGTGAAACCGCTTGCCGGCGGACTCGTCCTCGACGCTGTCCGTTCCTACCAGGGGCTGGTGGAAGGGGAGTTGGCCACGCTCTTCCTCGGCATCGTCGACGAGCTGCAGGGGAGCAGCCATGCGCAATCTCGTCTCTGCCTCGATAGCATCGGCCTCGATGCCGATGGCCACCCCCGGATCATTCCCGGAATCAGCCGGACCTCACCCGCTTCGACCCGATTCGCGGTCGGAGAGATGCTCTTTCACGCAGCGCACGGTCGTCCGTGGGAGCAGAGTCCCCTTCCGGTCTCCGTCGCCTTGGACGGCTGTTCCCAGCCGCTGCAGACATTGGTCGCACAGCTGCTGGGCGACTCGTGTGCTGTCTCCGGTCTCAATGACACCCTCGACGAGGTGAGCGCGGCACTGCGTCGAACCGGCGCCGCCAGTGCGCTCCCGCTGCTTCCTGCTGAACCCGACCTCGACCCAGGAAAGGCCCTGACGGCCCGATTGCGAGCAGCAAAGTCACCCACGCCCGTGCGTCGGCCCGATACCGCGATGACCCCAGGTCGGAACGAGGCCACAGGCACCGCAAGCCGGCTGCGGGCAGCCAGCCGAGAAGGTGTTCCCAGGCGGAGCCGGGGACGTCACCGAGGCCGAATGAGTCCAAACCGGCTGACTCGTCTGTCATCAACGTTCGGTGAGGGCTGTCGCAGTCTGCTGGATCGGCTGCCGAGTGTGGAACGACGACCACAGAAGCCGACGACCGGGCTGCGAGCCTGGGCTCTCATCGCAGTTCTCGTAACGATCCTCGGCGGGGCCGTCATGGTCAGGACGTGGAGCACGGAGGGAACCGCCGCCTCGGTGAGTTCGCCAGAGGACTCGGTGCCGTCTTCGGCAGAGGGCTCCGTGCCGGGAACGCGTGAGCCGGACAGCGATGCGGGGAGAATGTCGGACAGGGATGCCGGGAGAATGTCGGACAGCCAGATCCTTGCGCTGCTGGATGACCTCTGCCGAAAGCGCTCGGATGCGTTGAGCGCCGGTGATGAGCAGGCTTTAGCGAATCTGACCGTCCCCGACTCCTCAGCAGCAGCGGCCGATGAGCTGCTCGACCTCCACGCCTTCGTCGGCAACGACTATGCGATCGACTTGGACGATCCAGTCGTCAGAGAACAGACGGACAACCACATCCTGGTCCGGGCCCGCATGTCGACGAGCGTCACGGCCGAAGGGAAGGAGGCAGGGTTCGAGCCCACCCACGTCGAGTTCGAGTTGGTGCCCCATGGCAGTGCATGGAAGATTCTCGCAGTCACGGAGATCGTCGGTTGATTGGGAGAGGCCTGAAGGGATGAGAAAGGCCGGCCACATCAGTGACCGGCCTTCCCATCTCCCTGGAGAGTCTGGCGACTCACCACAGGAACTGCTCCTGATACATATCAGAGATCGAGGTCCGCCTCGAAGTTGCCTTCTTCCAGACGCGCCTTGATCGTCTGCAGGAATCGTCCTGCATCCGCACCGTCAACCAACTGGTGGTTGTAGGTCAACGGCAGGTAGACCATGTCGCGGATGGCGATGGACTCTTCCCCGTCTGCAGTCTTGACGACGATCGGACGTCGCACAATCGTACCGGTGCCCAGAATGCCCATCTGCGGCTGATTGATGATCGGAGTATCGAACAGAGCTCCCACCGAACCGATATTGGTGATGGTGAACGTTCCACCCGAGAGCTCATCAGGCATGATCTTGTTGTTGCGAGTTCGGTCCGCGACATCGTCGATGGACTTCGAGATCCCGGCGATACTCAGGTCGCCAGCGTCTTTGATCACAGGCACGAGGAGTCCCCGAGGGGTGTCCACCGCGATCGCCAGGTGCTCATGATCGAAGTACGTGATCTGCTGAGATTCCAGATCGTACTGCGCGTTGACCTTCGGGTGCTGCTTGAGCGCCTCGACGACGGCCTTCCCGAAGAACGGCAGGTAGGTCAGCTTCGAGCCGTGCTTTGACTGGAAGGCTTCTTTGTTGGCCTTGCGCAGCTTCACGACCTGAGTCATATCGACCTCGACCACCTGGGTCAGCTGAGCCGATACATCGAGGGACTCGCTCATCCGCTTGGCAATCGTCTGGCGAATGCGCGAAGCCTTCTCCGTGGTGCCACGAAGTTTCGCAGCCTCCTCGGGAATCTCGAGCTTGAACGGTGCCTTGGCGCCGCCGGCTGCCGGAGCTGCCGAACCCGACGTTGCCGAACCACGATTCGCGGCCGCGGCGACGACGTCCTGCTTGCGGATGCGTCCGCCCACACCGGTGCCGGTGACCGAACTCAGATCGACTCCCTCATCGCGTGCCAGACGCCGCACGAGAGGGGTCACATATGCGGCATTCTCACCAACGGTGTCAGCAGCGGCGGGAGCAGATGCTGGGCTCTCGGACTTCGCCGCGGCAGGCTTCGACGCGGCAGGGGCAGAGGTCTCCTGCTTCGGCGCTTCATCTGCGGGTGCGGACTTCTCGTCCTCGGCAGGTGCTTCTTCCTGTGGTTCCTCAGCAGGGGCTTCCTGAGCCTTTTCCTCCTGAGGTTCTTCTTCAGCGGCGGAAGACTCTGCCTCAGCCGACTCCGAATCGGAGGATCCCGAGTCGGAGGAGGCGGGAGCGCCCGAGCCGACGCGAGCCAACGGTGCTCCGACCTCGACGGTCTCGTCCTCTTCGGCCAGGTGTGCCTGAACTGTTCCTGCCACTGGGGAGGGGACCTCTGTGTCGACCTTGTCGGTGGACACCTCGAGCAGAGGTTCGTCGACTTCTACCTCTTCGCCGACCTCTTTGAGCCACCGAGTAACGGTGCCTTCGGTCACGGACTCACCAAGCGCTGGCATGGTGATCTCGGTGCCTTCGCCTTCGGAACCCGACGAGGCCGGTGCTTCAGCAGCCGATTCGTCTGTGGAGTCAGAGGCTGTCTCCACGGCTTCCTCTTCCGCTGCGGGCTCCGATTCCTCGGCTGGTTCGGACGAGTCCTCATCGGAGGAGTCTTGCGCCTCGGTCGAGTCTGCGGAATCGGATCCGCTGCCGTCGCCGATGTAGGCAAGGTCTCCACCGACTTCGACGACATCGTCTTCGTCGGCCAAGATCTTCTCGAGAACACCTGCGTACGGGCTGGGGATCTCCGTGTCGACCTTGTCGGTCGACACCTCGAGCAACGGCTCGTCTACTTCGATTTCTTCACCGACGGACTTCAGCCAGCGGGTGACTGTTCCTTCGGTCACCGACTCACCGAGAGCCGGCATCTGCACGGAATTCGACATGTCTTTCGTCTCCTCGGATCTTAAGAGTGGAAGTGCAGGGGTTTGCCGGCAAGGGCCAGGTGGGCCTCGCCGAGTGCTTCATTCTGCGTCGGGTGAGCGTGAATGAGTTGCGCAACTTCCTCTGGGAATGCCTCCCAGTTGACGATCAGTTGGGCTTCGCCGGCCTGTTCGCTCAGTCGAGCGCCAATGCCGTGGACGCCGACGACGGGTCCGTCCTTCTCACGGATGACCTTGATCAGACCCGTGGTATTCAGGATCACGGACTTGCCGTTGCCACCCAGGTTGTATTCGATGGATTCGACGCTGTCGGCTCCATACTGCTCTTCGGCCTGCTTGGACGAGAGTCCGACAGAGAAGATCTCAGGTTCGCAGTAGGTCACGCGAGGAATACCGGATTCCAACACAGGAACCGGGTTGAGTCCAGCGATCTCCTCGGCGATGAAGATTCCCTGACCGAAGGCACGGTGGGCCAGCTGCAGGCCGGGAACGATGTCGCCGCAGGCGTAGATGTTGCCGACGCCGGTGTGGAGCCGCTCATTGGCCAGGACGAATCCGCGGTCCATAGGGATGCCCTGCTCTTCGAAGCCGAACCCGTCGGTGACCGGGCCACGGCCGACAGCAACGAGGAGGTACTCGGCTTCGAGGACCGAACCGTCTTCGAGAGTCACCTTGACTCCGTCGGCGGTCTCTTCGACGCCCTTGAACATGGTGCCGAGCTTGAAGCCGATCTTGCGTTTCTTGAAGGCACGTTCGAGGTTCTTCGAGATCGTCTCGTCCTCGTTGGCCACGAGGTGCTTGAGTCCCTCAACGATGGTGACCTTGGCACCGAACGACGACCACACGCTGGCGAACTCGACGCCGATGACGCCGCCGCCGAGGACGATCGCTGAGCCGGGTACCTTGTCGAGCTCGAGAGCTTCGGTGCTCGTGATCACACGCTCGGTGATGTCGAGGCCGATGGTCTTCGACGTCGAACCCGTCGACAGGAGAACATTCGTGCCGGTGACGGTGTGCTTGCCGTCTTCACCTTCGACCTCGACCGTGTCCTTGCCGACGAGTTTGCCGGTGCCGAAGTACGTGTCGATTCCACGTGCTTTGACCAGACCCTGCAGGCCCTTATAGTTGCGAGAAATGACATTGTTCTTGTAGTCGAGAACTTTCTCGATGTCGATGCCCTTGAATTCGACCTCAATGCCGAAGTTGGACGATTCCTTCGCTGTGTCAGCGACTTCTGCAGCATGCAGAAGCGCCTTCGTCGGAACACAACCGCGGTGCAAGCATGTGCCGCCAACCTTGTCGCGTTCGATCAAAGCAACCTTCATGTCGAGCTCTGCAGCGCGCAGCGCGGCGGCGTAGCCGCCGGTTCCGCCGCCCAGAACGACAAGGTCGTAGGTCAATGAGTCACTCACGGATTACTCCTCGTAGCTGTGAATAAGCCTGCCTTACGCAGCTTTCCTTCTATCTTTCCACTTTTCTCGCCAAGGGCGAAAGCACACGCTGTCTGTTTGGACACAGGTGGCGATGATCACGTCAAGATCGACAGCATGTAGAAATCTGGTGTGTCAGTTCACCTGCTTCGCTGCTTGGATGAGGGTCCGAACTGCCGCGCCGGTGGCGGCGACCGGGGTGTAGCCGAATGCGGACCCGGTGTTGAAGCTCGGTCCGGCGATGTCAATGTGTGCCCAGTTCGCGTCCTCGCCGACGAATTCCTGGAGGAATGCGGCGGCCGCGAGCATACCGCCGTGGCGGGGACCGGAGTTCTTCAGATCCGCGGCATTGGAGTCGAAACCGGAGAGCATCTCCTCGGGGATGGGCATTGCCCACATCTCTTCGCCGGCAACCGCGGCTGAAGCGGTCACGAGATTGCGTGCAGCCTCAGCGCCCATGACGCCGGACGTCCGATTGCCCAAAGCCACGACCTGCGCACCTGTCAGTGTGGCCACGTCGATGAGCAGATCAGGATTCTCTGCGCTGGCGTCTGCCAACGCATCGGCGAGGACCAAGCGGCCCTCGGCATCGGTATTGGTGACTTCGACCGTCTTGCCGCTGCGCATATGCAGCACGTCGCTGGGACGAGTAGCCGATGATCCCGGCATGTTCTCAGCCAGGGGCAGCCAGGCAGTCGCGCGGACTGGCAGTCCCAGGTCTGCGATGGCGAACAGGGCCTGGACGACGGCTGCCGCACCGGCCATGTCGGACTTCATGTCCTCCATGCTCGCTGCGGGTTTGAGGGAGATGCCGCCGGAGTCGAAGGTGATGCCCTTGCCGACGAAGCTCACGTGACGCTCGGCACCCTTGGGGGAGTATTCGACTTTGACCAGACGCGGGCCGCGGGTTGATCCCTGGCCGACACCGATGAGTCCACCGTATCCACCGGCTTGGAGTTCCTTCTCGCCGAGGACGCTCACTTTGAGCTTGCGTTCCTTGCCCTGATCCTTGACGCGCTGGGCGAAGGATTCGGGGTAGAGATCGAGGGGAGGGGTATTGACGAGGTCGCGAGCACGATTCGTCGCTGCGGCGATGATCGCGCCGTTGGAGTGTGCTGCCGAGTGCTCTTTGCTCTTGGGCCCGAGGATGGTGACCGCTCCGGGCACCTTGTCTGCGTCCTGGCTGCGGTAGTCGATGAAGCGGTAGGCGCCGAGGCCCGCACCGATGGTGACGGCTTCGACTGCCTGAGCGGTGATGGCCGGCAGGCCCACAGCAATCGAATCCACACCGTCGAGGGCACGCAGGGCGCTGCCTGCGGCGCGGCGGAGGACTTCGTGCGACTTCGCTGCGGCGTCATTGCCGGATGCTGTGGAGTCGAAGGCGCCGAGACCGACCAGCAGGATGCTCGTCGAGGAGAAGCCCTTGGGCGCGGCTACTCGTGCGGTGGATCCGGCCTTGCCGCTGAATTCGATGGCGCGGACCACGTCCTCCAGAGCGGTGCGTGCGGTTTTCGCAGTGTCGAGGCCGAGGACCTTGTCGTCAGCGACTCCCAACACCAGAACGGAAGCGGTGGCTTTCACGAGTGTGGTCGAAGAGTAGCTGGTGGGCGTGGATGCACTGGGCATATATTCCCTTTCATCGTCTTTGAACGTTGAATCGATCCTAATGCCATTTCACGGGGGATGGATAACGGTGACCGTTCTGAACAGGGAACTGTGTGAATTCCCTCTGTCTGTGAACCGTGCCGCCCTTCGGCCGATCTTTCACCTGACATATTCTGGAGGTGTGTACTCACTTATCTTCAAACTCTTCTTCGCCCCCATGGATGCCGAACGCGCACATCATGTGTCGTTCACAGCGCTGAGAATCCTCGACTCCGTCCCTGGTCTGGGACGTCTGCTGCGTTTGGTTCTGGCCCGCGGCACCCGCGATGAGGTGGATGTGCTGGGCCTGCGCTTCCCCAATCGCCTCGGACTCGCAGCTGGTTTCGACAAGAACGGTGAAGGGATTCGCGCGCTGTCTGCGCTGGGCTTCGGCCATATCGAGGTCGGCACGATCACCGCTCATGCTCAGCCCGGCAATGACAAGCCTCGACTGTTTCGTCTGCGGGACAATCTTGCGCTGCTCAATCGGATGGGCTTCAACAACCAGGGTGCCCGGCAGGCTGCTTTCAACATCGAAAAGCAGCGGAGGTCGATTGTCTCCCTGCCTGATGCCCAGCGCCCGATCATCGGGATCAACATCGGCAAGACCAAGGTCGTCGACGCTGCCGATGCGGTCGAGGACTATGCGAGTTCAGCGCGGTTCTGTGCGCCTCTGGCTGACTACCTCGTCATCAATGTGAGTTCGCCGAACACTCCGGGTCTGCGTGACCTGCAGTCTGTGTCGAGTCTGGAGCCCATCATCGACGCCGTGCGCTCTGCCGCCGCCGAGGTGGTGAGAACTCCTCGTTCCACGCTCGGTCATGTGCCGCTGCTGGTCAAGATCGCACCCGATCTCAATGACGACGATGTCGTTGAGATCTGTGATCTCGCGGTGCGTTCGGGTGTCGATGGCCTCATCACCACCAACACCACGATCGATCGGAACGTGCTGACTGGTCGGGAAGCTGACTTCGCTCGCGGCCAGGCTGGTGGAATCTCGGGCCGACCGTTGGCTCGCCGGTCGATGGAAGTCCTGCGGTTGGTCAAGGCCACCGTGGGCGAGAACTTGAGCATCATCTCGGTCGGCGGAATCGCTGATTCCAATGACATCAGCGCCCGACTTGCGGCGGGCGCTGATCTTGTTCAGTCCTATTCGGAGATGATCTACTCCGGACCGTTCTGGCCCGGACGGATCATCCGCGCCAGGCGGGCGCGGACTCTGCTCACTCGGGGTACTGGCGGCGCTTGACCTGAGGCTTCGGCATGCGCAGCGGACGGATCTGGACGCTGCGCATGATCGCGTAGAAGGCCAGGCCTCGTTCGACGGTTCCGAACTTGGCTTTCAACCGTCCCTTGAGGATGTAGTTGACGATGACACCGTCGAGGATGACCAACGCCAGCAGGCCCCAGACCGCGTAGGTGAAGTACTGCTGAATGGCGACCGGCTGCGTGAATGCCACAACCAAGATCAGAATCGCGGCGGGGATGAACAGCTCACCGATTGAGAAGCGAGCATCGATGTAGTCGCGAACATAGCGACGCTGGGGACCTTTGTCGCGGCGTGTGAGGTACTGCTCTTCGCCGTTCATCATGCCGATGCGGGCACGATCGCGGTCCTTGCGCGTCTGTTCCTTGGCCCTCTGGTTCGCCACCTTGCGATCCTTCGAAACCAGCGGCTGCTTACGCACCGATTCCTGCTGACTGCGCTTGGGCGTCGGTCGTCCTTTCTTCTGCTCAGCCTCACGCTGCGTGGCAGCACCAGGGTGTGAACCGTCATCGTTCACCGGTCGATTGTCGGAGGATTGCGCATCCTCATGAGATTTTTTGCTTCCGAACACCTAATGAATACTACCTTTGGAGAATGAGCGAATCGACTTCTGCACTGGACAGTGCACAATTGCATGCCGAACTCGACACTATTTTCGACGAGGTCATCGACCAGTTGACCGATCTCGTGGCGATCCCCTCGGTCGCCTGGCCGAGCTTCGATCCCGCCAACGTTCAAGCCAGCGCCGAAGCAGTCGCCGGCCTCGCCCGCAATCTGGGCCTTCACGTCGACATCCTGAGCGCGGCACAGGAGGACGGAACGGACGGGTACCCGGCAGTTGTCGCCTCGGTGCCGGCTCCAGCAGGTGCACCGACCGTACTGCTCTACGCTCACCACGACGTCCAGCCTCCAGGCAAGCCCGAAGCTTGGGAGACCGAACCCTTCATCGCCACCCGGGTCGGGGATCGTCTCTATGGTCGTGGGGCCGCCGACGACAAAGCCGGCGTCATGGTCCACCTCACATCGCTGCGGCTCCTGGCAGACCGCCTCGGCGTAGGGGTGAGACTCTTCATTGAAGGCGAGGAAGAGGCTGGCAGCCCGAGCTTCCGCAACTTCCTGGAGACCTACCAGGACAAACTTGCTGCCGACGTCATCGTCGTTGCCGATTCCGGGAATTGGGCGGCGGGCACTCCAGCTCTGACAACCAGCCTGCGGGGCATGTGCGCCATCGAGTTCGAGATCTCCACACTCGATCACGCGGTGCATTCGGGAATGTACGGCGGAATCGTCCCCGACGCGATGCTGGCCATGACGCGGGTGCTGAGCAGCCTCCACGATGAGAACGGCTCCGTTGCCGTCCAAGGACTCAAGTCACAGATCGACAGCGACATCGACTACGAAGAGTCAACGATCCGCTCCGACTCCGGTGTTCTGGAATCGACTTCACTCATCGGTTCCGGATCCCTGGCTTCCCGACTGTGGACCCAGCCTGCGATCACCGTCATCGGACTCGACATCCCCGACGTCGATGTCTCCTCGAACACTCTCCAGTCCAGCTTGCGGGCAAAGCTGTCGATCCGGTTGGCCCCAGGAGACACACCCGAGGACGCGGCCCAGGCAGTCGAAGCGCACCTGCGTGACAATCTTCCCTTCGGCGCCACCCTCACCATCGGAGACACGGAGGGTGGCAGCCCATGGCAGGCAGACGCGAACGATCCCGTGGTGCAGACCGCCCAACGCGCCCTCACCGAAGCATGGGGGCAGGAGTCCGTGACCATGGGCATCGGCGGCTCGATCCCTTTCATCGCCGATCTCCTCGAGGTGTTCCCCCAGGCCTCAATCCTCGTCACCGGAGTCGAAGACCCGGACGCCAGGGCACACAGCGCGAATGAGTCGCTGTACCTGCCCGATTTCAAGGCGGCAATCGTGGCCGAAGCGCTTCTTCTGCAGAAACTGGCAGCGGGTTGAGGGCGACTCGGGAATAGGTTCATCGTCGATAGCGTTGTGCGCGGTGTAGCCTGGAGACAGGCAGGATCGAAATAAGGAGTAACCATGACTGTGACGAACGAAGCGATGGCCACGCACGAGGTTGAACTGTCGAGCACGGCGGCCGACAAGGTGCGCAGCCTGTTGCAGCAGGAAGGTCGCGACGACCTGCGACTGCGTGTGGCCGTTCAGCCCGGCGGCTGCTCTGGTCTGATCTATCAGCTGTACTTCGACGAGCGTCAGCTCGACGGTGACGCTGTGCGTGACTTCGACGGAGTCGAGGTCATCGTGGATCGGATGAGCGTGCCCTACCTCGGCGGCTCGACCATCGATTTCGCTGACACCATCGAGAAGCAGGGCTTCACGATCGACAACCCGAACGCTGGCGGCTCCTGCGCATGCGGCGACTCGTTCCACTGATGTCCGCCCACTGAAACAGACCTGAAAGTCACCGAGATGGACCTGGAGGATCTGCGCGCCGTGTCATACACGGCAACGCAGCCCCAGGTCCTCTCTTCGTATCGGGCCGGACTGTTCCCCATGGGCATCGGCAGCGGCGGCACCGGTCGAATGGGATGGTGGGCACCGCGACGTCGCGGTGTGCTGTTCCCAGGGGACCTCAAAGTCAGCAAGAGTCTGCGCAAGTCCATGCGCCGCTTTGAATTCAGCGTAAACATGGATTTCGAACGGGTCATTCGCGCCTGCGCGGACCCCAGCAGGCCCGGCAGCTGGATCACCGAAGACATCATCGGCCTCTACTTGGGCCTCCACTCAGGGGGATGGGCTCATTCTGTCGAAGTCAGATCAGAAGGCGTCCTCGTGGGAGGTCTCTACGGTGTGGCCATCGGCTCATTCTTCGCCGGAGAATCGATGTTTCACACCCAGCGAGACGCCTCGAAAGCCGCACTTGTCCACCTCGTCTCCCTCCTCGATGGAACCACGGCTCCAGCACTTCCCACCTCGGTCGACACTGATGACGACGCGAATGGATGGCTCATCGATACGCAGTGGCAGACGTCACACCTGGCGAGCCTCGGCGTGTCGGAGATCAGCGGTCTCGACTACTCCGCTCGGCTAGATTCCGCTCTCCGCGGGAATCGTTGTCAGGTTTTTCTCAACAAATGATCATTTGCATGTGAATTTCTACCGCTTGTAGCGGTACTCTGGGAACTGACATAGTAAGAATTCGTCCTTCGGGCATCCGGAGGACGAATACGGTTGTGAAAGGCTGCACGTGGATTCTCCGAATCAGGCAGGACCGGGAAGGTCCTGGGCGAAGCGGCTCGGCACTCTGGGCGCCGTCGCTGTACTGGCGTTGCTGTCCGGCTGCACGAAAGAGCAAGTCTCCACAGGATTCTTCCCCGCCGAATCGAAGGGCGCCACCAACCACACCGAGGCCTACACCTCACTGTGGAACGGCGCATGGATCGCCCTGCTGATTGTGGGGCTGATCGTCTGGGGGCTCATCCTGTGGGCGATGGTCGCTTACCGCCGCCGCAAGAACGATCGCGGACTGCCTGTGCAGCTGCGCTACAGTATGCCGATCGAAATCCTGTTCACGGTCACCCCAGTCATCCTGGTTCTCGGATTCTTCTTCCAGAGCGTCCAGGTCATGGAGAAGACCACCGACGACACCACTCCCGGTGAACAGGTCATCGAAGTTGCCGCAAAACAATGGGCGTGGGACTTCAACTACGTCAATCAAGACGTGTACTACGCGGGTACGCAGGTTCACCTCGATGGCTCTGAGAAGCCGGGGGAGAAGGCACCGACTCTCTACCTTCCGGTCGACACCGACCTCGAGATCAAACTTCGCTCACGAGATGTCATCCACTCGTTCTGGGTCCCCGCATTCCTCGAGAAGCGCGACATGATTCCTGGTCACGACCAGAGTCTGCATCTGCGCGCCGAGAAAGAAGGCGAGTACGTAGGCAAGTGCGCCGAGCTGTGCGGTGAGTACCACTCGGAGATGCTCTTCAACGTGAAGGTCGTATCCAAGGCCGAGTTCGAGGACTACACCAAGTCCCTCGGCGACGAAGGCAACAAGGGTCAGCTCGGTCCTGAGTACGATCGCAACTGGTACCCGAAAGAAGGTGCTGAAAAATGACCGCCACGATGAATCAGCCGGCTCTTGATGCCCCTGTTGTTCCTCGGAGCAAAGGAAAGGTCATCGTCGACTGGATCACGTCGACAGACCATAAGACGATCGGCTACATGTATCTGATCGCATCGTTCATCTTCTTCTGCGTCGGTGGCGTCATGGCGCTCATCATCCGGCTCGAGCTCTTCGATCCGGGCATGCAGATCATTGAGACGAAGGAACAGTACAACCAGCTGTTCACAATGCACGGCACTCTCATGCTGCTGATGTTCGCGACTCCGTTGTTCGCCGGCTTTGCCAACGTGATCATGCCGCTGCAGATCGGTGCCCCAGACGTGGCTTTCCCTCGTCTCAACGCCTTCGCCTTCTGGATGTTCCTCTTCGGTTCGCTCGTTGCCCTGTCCGGATTCCTCACCCCTCAGGGTGCGGCCTCGTTCGGATGGACCGCATACGCGCCACTGAGCAATACAACGTTCACTCCGGGTGCCGGAGGCAACCTCTGGGTACTCGGCTTGGCGCTGCAGGGGATCGGAACGATCCTCGGCTCGGTCAACTTCATCACCACCATCATCACGATGCGTGCTCCAGGTATGACCATGTTCCGTATGCCGATCTTCACCTGGAACACTCTGATCACCGGCATCCTCGTCCTGATGGCCTTCCAGCCCCTCGCAGCCGCTCTGCTCGTGTTGGGCGCCGACCGAATACTGGGATCACACGTCTTCAGCCCCGGCAACGGCGGACCGATACTGTGGCAGCACCTGTTCTGGTTCTTCGGTCACCCAGAGGTCTATGTCATTGCCCTGCCCTTCTTCGGCATCGTGACGGAGATCTTCCCGGTATTCAGCCGCAAGCCTGTCTTCGGCTACAAGGAACTGGTCTTCGCGACGATCTCGATCGCGGCACTGTCCGTGACCGTGTGGGCCCACCACATGTATGTCACCGGGGTTGTCGCACTGCCGTTCTTCGCCTTCATGACAATGCTCATCGCGATTCCTACAGGGGTGAAGTTCTTCAACTGGGTCGGCACGATGTGGCGGGGATCGATCACCTTCGAGACTCCCATGGTCTGGTCGATCGGGTTCCTCGTCACATTCCTCTTCGGTGGTCTCACCGGTGTCATCCTGGCCAGCCCTGCTCTCGATATGCAGGTCTCGGACTCCTACTTCGTCGTCGCTCACTTCCACTACGTGGTCTTCGGCACAGTCGTGTTTGCGATGTTCGCCGGTTTCTACTTCTGGTGGCCGAAGTGGACCGGCAGGATGCTCAATGAGAAGCTGGGGCACATTCACTTCTGGATGCTGTTCGTGGGCTTCCACGGCACCTTCCTCGTCCAGCACTGGCTGGGAGTCGACGGAATGCCCCGTCGCTATGCTGACTACCTCCCACAAGACGGCTTCACATGGATGAACCAGGTGTCGACTGTCGGCGCAATGCTCCTCGGCCTGTCCATGGTTCCCTTCTTCTGGAACGTGTGGATCACCGCTCGCAATGCACCGAAGGTGACAGTCGATGACCCATGGGGTTACGGCGGATCACTGGAGTGGGCGACTTCCTGCCCACCTCCTCGCCACAACTTCACCTCGCTGCCGCGCATCCGTTCCGAACGCCCGGCATTCGATGTGAACCACCCGGAGCTGCTCGAGTACGCCGGGCACGGGACCGCAGAGCCGCAACTCACAGGAGGTAACGTCAAGTGAAATCCTCGATCTATGTCTTCGTGATCTGTGGCATCTTCTTCGCAGCCGTTGGAGTCTTCTATGGGTTCTACACGGACTTCGCTGAGATGGTCGGATTCCCAGCATTGCTCCTCGTCGGTGCGATGTCCTTGATGATCGGCGTCTACCTGTGGCTGACAGACCGTCGGGTCGGTCGCCAGCCGCAGGATAATGAGCATGCAGAGATCTCCGATGCAGATGCGGACTATGGCTTCTTCAGCCCTTGGAGCTGGTGGCCGATCGCGTGTGCCGGTGCGGCCGCTGTGGCGTTCTACGGAATCGCCATGGGCTGGTGGATCTTCCCGTTCGGTGCCGTACTCGGCCTGGTAGCTCTGGTCGGACTGTCGTACGAACACGATCGTGGGGACCACGCCCACTGATCCGTTCAATCACGAACACCGATTACAGACAGCGCTGATGGCCCGGAC
>NZ_JBHFIH010000009.1:110174-121405 GCF_057334195.1 Brevibacterium sp. AGC70
GTCCGGGCCATCGCCGTATTCACCTACAGTCTCATTGAACAGCGCCAGTGGATCGGACACCACGCCGGCGAGTTTCTCCGTGGCAATGGACTGCCAGGCGATTTGGCCAGACCGTTGTCACCGCGGCAACCAGGAAGATCTGCAGAGCCCCGCGATGACCGACCGGACGAGGAACGCAGTAGTCACCGACTCCCCTCGACCAGCCTTCGCTGCTGCTGCGTGATGACCCGGAAGATGACGAGTTGGTGGACCATCCATCACCCGGGAGATTCCGCGAAAGCCGCGCTGCTCGACTTCATAGGCCAACAGGCGCCCGACTCGGCGACAAGAATGTCGTGCAAGAGTCTGAAGAGTCCGACCCAGTTGCCTTCGGTGTCTGACAGTGCGTCCCGGTCGACGAACTCTGCTTGATATCTTCAGCCCTCTCCTTCGGTTCATCGGTCTACGCGACCTCCGACGCCGGCGGCGCGTTGGCAGGACCCCCACGTTGCTCCAACGACCGCCACAGCCCCAAACTGTGCTGATCCCGGGTGCACCGTAGTATTCCACATAGTGTTCCTCACTGCTGATCGCCGAATCCGAGATGAACTTCACCATGTAGTCCGATCGGACAGGCAGGGGAGTAGGTGCAAGCGGACGCCACGAGGTCTCCGTTGCTGAAGCTGATTGAACCTACGGTGCCGAATGTCGGACCTTCCGTCGTCGAGCGCAGTTCGGATGGGACACACGATCACCACCTCGGTGATGGTGAAGGTTACAGCACGCACGGTCGACCGTCGCGCACGGAATGACGACAGCACAAACACTCAGTTCGGGTGCTCATCGGCCCACGATGACGGTATGACGGAGGGGCCCAACAGTTGATGTTGGGCCCCTCCGTCACCCCCTCGACTCGTCGGAATCACGTCATCTGAACTCTGACTCGATCAGTGACCGATCTGGTTGTGAGTGTTCGATTCAACCGAATCGTGGTCGTGGTGCGATGCTTCGAGCTCCTGCTTCGTCACTGGCGCAACGCGGTCCTCGAAGAAGAACTTGGAAAGCTTCGCACGGAACTTCTCGAGTCCGGTGATCTTACCGTCCGCATTCGGCTCCGCGGGCGTATGCGTGGGCGACTCGAACGCTGTCAGCTTCCACAGCTTATGCGGAGGCAGAGCTTCGTGACGCTCAAGGAACTCACCGTGGGGGAGACGGATGATATTGGCCGTCTCACGTCCATGCAGTGCGATCTCACGATCCTTGCGCTGCAGACCGATGCACATCCGCTTCGTGATCATGTAGCCGATGATCGGTCCGAGGAAGAACACGATTCGGAATATGTAGATCATGTCGTTGAGTGACATCTGGAAGAACACGGCAATGATGTCACCCGAGGCTGCAGCCCACATGTTGCAGTAGAAGATGATGCCTGCAACACCGATGGCGGTACGCGTGGGGTTGTTGCGCGGACGATCGAGGATGTGGTGTTCGCGCTTGTCCTTGAGCAGCCAGGATTCGAAGAACGGATAGATGAACATCGCTCCGAACACGCCGCCCATGACAATGACTGCGCTGTTGATATTCAGCGAGATCGGCCATCCGGCGATGTAGAACTCGAGCCAGCCTGGAACGATGCGCAGGAATCCGTCTGCCCAACCGATGTACCAGTCGGGTTGTGTACCTGCAGACACTGGTGAGGGGTCATAGGGCCCGTAGTTCCAGATCGGGTTGATCGTGAAGAGTGCTGAGATCAGTGCCACCAAGCCGAAGATGAGGAAGAAGAAGCCTCCGCCCTTGGCTGCGAATGTCGGCAGAACAGGCTCGCCCACCACGTTCTTCTCGGTGTTGCCGGCACCTGGGTACTGCGTGTGCTTGTGTACGACGACGAACACCAGGTGGATGCCGATCAGTGCTATCAGCAACGCGGGAACGATCATGATGTGGAGGGAATAGAGCCTGGCGACGATGTCGGTGCCCGGGAACTCTCCGCCGAAGATGAAGAAGGAGAGATACGTTCCGACCAGGGGCAGTGACTTGACGATCCCGTCAATGATTCGCAGACCGTTGCCCGAGAGCAGATCATCGGGCAGTGAGTAGCCGGTGAAACCTGCCGCCATACCCATGATGACCAGAAGAACACCGACGATCCAGTTGAGCTCGCGGGGGCGACGGAAAGCGCCGGTGAAGAAGACACGCAGCATATGGATGCTCAGTGCTGCGACGAACAGCAGCGCACCCCAGTGGTGCATCTGACGGATGAACAGGCCACCGCGGATCTCGAATGAGATCGCCAGAGTCGAGTTGTAAGCCTCTGAGATCTCGACGCCGCGCAGCGGCGCCCAAGGACCTTCATAGTGCATCTCACCCATTGCAGGGGTGAAGAAGAAGGTCAGGAACGTTCCGGAGAGAATAACGATGACGAAGCTGTAGAGAGCGACCTCACCGAGCATGAATGACCAGTGGGAAGGAAAGATCTTGCGTCCGAACTCGCGGACGAGGACTGAAGCCCCGACTCGAGTCTCGGCGAAGTTCGCGGCCTTCCCGATGGTGGTTGTGGGTTGTGTAGTACTCATGGGTGATTGATCTCCCAGAACGTAGGTCCGACGGGCTCAGGGAAGTCCGACTGTGCGACCAGATAGCCTTCGCTGTCGACCGAGATGGGCAGCTGCGGCAGTGGACGTTTGGCCGGGCCGAAGATGACCTTGCAGTGTTCGGTCACATCGAAGGTCGACTGGTGGCACGGGCAGAGCAGGTGGTGTGTCTGGTGCTCATACAGTGCGACGGGGCAACCGACATGGGTGCAGATCTTGGAATAGGCGACGATGCCGTCGTGTGACCAGTCCTTGCGATCCGGATCCTCTTTGAGTTCCTTGGGATCGATGCGCATCAGCAGAACGGCGGCCTTTGCCTTCTCCTCCAACGGGTGTTCGGCGTTCTCTTCATCGCCGATGCCCGATGGCAACACGTGGTAGGCCGAACCGATGGTGACGTCATCTGCCTTGATCGGGCGTTCGGATTCCACTGATGGAATGCCGCCCGGGTCCTGGATCAGGCGAATGCCCTTGCCCCAGAGAGTGTGGAACAGCTTGTCCTCGGGCAGAGGGCCCAGGTCACGGAATACGAGGACTGCAGGCAGGGGAGCGATGGCCAGTGCCGCAATCAATGTGTTGCGCAGAAGAGGACGTCGGGCGATTCCCGACTCTTCCTTCGCCTGGTGCAGGATCTCTAGGGCGACTGCCTGGTCCTCTTCACTGCCACCGATGTCGTGACGCTCATCGATTCCCTCGTGATCGCTCATGAGGTTCTTCGCCCACAGAACGGCGCCGACACCGATGGAGAACATCGCTACCGCGGCACCAAGGCCGATGGAGGTGTTGTGGAGTCGAATGCTCTGCATAGTCTCGCCGGGAGAGAACAGGAAGTAGGCGACTATGAACCAGATGGTTCCGACCATCGACAGCACGAACCACAACGCCACCTGGCGTTCGGCGACCTTCGCGGCCTTCGGATCTCCGTCAGCAAGCCGAGGCTTGTGTTCCGGCAGCCCCGGGTTCGTGAACCCATTCAACTCCTCGAGCTGGCTGCCGCCGCCGAAGTGGTCTTTCGAGGTCATTGAATTCCCCGTCTTTTCTCGTGGTGATTACTGAACGACATTGACTGACTCACTTTGCCCTGGATGACAGCCATACTGTCAGTCCGATGACTGCGCTGAGGCCGAAGAACCAGATGAAGAGGCCTTCAGCCACTGGTCCCAGGGATCCCAGCTTGAAACCACCGGGCGAGGGAGTATCCGAAACCTCTTTGACATAGGCGATCACGTCGCGCTTGTCATCGGGAGTCAGGTTCGCGTCGTTGAAGATTGGCATATTCTGCGGACCGGTCTGCATCGCTTCGTACAGGTGCTTCTCGGAGACATCCGCCAGGTTCGGTGCGTATTTGCCTCGGGTCAGAGCACCGCCGGCGCCGACCACGTTGTGGCACATGGCGCAGTTGGTGCGGAAGAGACTACCGCCTGCAGCAGGATCACCCTTGGACGCATCGAGGTTCTCGTCCTCGGGGACGGCTGGGCCAGGGCCCAGCGAAGCGACATAGGCGGCCAGCTGAGCTGTCTGCTCTTCGTCGAACTGAGGTTCCTTGGCACGTGCCTGCGGCCCATTGGACTGCAACGGCATGCGCCCGGTTCCGACCTGGAAGTCAACTGCTGCTGCACCGACTCCGATGAGACCCGGCCCGGCCTTCGAGCCCTCGCCGTTGAGTCCGTGGCATGTTGCACAGTTCGCAGCGAAGAGCTTCTTGCCTTCGTCGACATCTGATGCGCTGGCAGTATCTGCCTTGGCGCTCGAGGTCTGAGTGAAGAGGGCGTAGGCTCCGCCAGTCATCAGCAGGCCCACCAAGAGCAGCACAACCAGTGCCATTGGATGCCTGCGGCGATCTGCTAAAAGCTTCACGTGATCGTCCTTTGCTTTGAATGTTGTAAGTCCGAATGGCCGAGCATCTCGAGCCGACTACTGGAGCAGGTAGATGACTCCGAAGAGACCCACCCATACGACGTCGACGAAGTGCCAGTAGTAGGACACGCAGATCGCGAATGTGGCCTCGTGATGACCGAACTTCTTGGCTCCATATGCTCGTCCGATCACAAGCAGGAAGCAGATGAGTCCGATGGTCACGTGAATACCGTGGAACCCGGTGGTCAGGTAGAAGACGGAACCATAGCCATCACTGTTGATGGCGATGCCCTCGCTGACCAGCGTGGCGTATTCCATCACCTGGCCGGCGACGAAGACCGCGCCAAGGAGGAAGGTGAGGTAGAACCACTCGACCATTCCCCATTTGGCGATGTTGAACAGAGAACCCGTCCGGCGGGGACGGAACTTCTCCGCTGCGAAGACGCCCAGCTGGCAGGTGAATGAAGACGACACCAAAATGAGCGTGTTGCCGAGCGCATATGGAATGTCGAGGACCTCGGTCTGGGTCTCCCATAATTCCGGCACGACGGATCGAATGGTGAAGTACATGGCGAAGAGCGCGGCAAAGAACATCAGGTCGCTCGCGAGGAACACGATGAAGCCCACCGTGGTCACATTCGGACGATTGACAACCGGATGTGCTGGCGCTGTTTGAGATGCAGTGGCAGTTGACACAACCCCATTATTACTCGTCTCGGGGTGAGTTTTCATCTTTTACCCAGCTTTCGGTGAATATTTTTCTACACGGTGTAGCGAAAACCTTGATTTGGTGCCGGAATCTCGTATTCGGAGCGTCCGGCCCCCGCGTGTCGAAGACAGGATAGGATTCCGCAGGTAAGTTCCATCTCGTAGTCAGAGGTGGTGTAAGACCCTAAAGGAGAGTTCATTCGGATGACGGAGACACCGCGTACGACAAGCCCGGAAACACAGGATTCCGGGCTCCGAACCACACCTCAGGGCGCCACCTACAGCTGGCCCGATCTCCTCATGACGCTTATGCACCAGCAGGATCTCGACGAGGCCGCCGCCGCGTGGGCAATGGACCAGATCATGTCGGGACAGACGCCCGATGTGACAATGGCCGCATTTCTCGTGGCACACCATACAAAGGGCGAGACCGTTGCCGAGATAGCCGGTCTGGTCGCGGCGATGATGGACCACGCCGTGCCGCTGCCGGGTCTCGAGGATTCTGTCGATATCGTCGGTACCGGCGGCGATCGGGCGAAGACTGCCAACATCTCCTCAACGGCGGCGATGATCATCTCCGCGAGCGGACAGCGCGTCGTCAAGCATGGCAACCGCGCGACGTCATCAGCCTCCGGCTCTGCCGATGTGCTCGAAGCTCTCGGTGTCCGCTTCGACATCACCCCAGAACAGACAGGCATCATCGCGAAGGAAGTCGGCCTGGCATTCTGCTTCGCCAATGTCTTCCACCCGTCGATGCAGTTCGTGGCGGCAGTGCGTCGTCAGATCAGCGTCCCGACCGCGTTCAACATCCTCGGACCGCTGACGAACCCGGCCCGTGCCCGGCACGCCGCGATCGGTGTTGCTGATGCTCAGATGGCGCCTTTGGTCGTCGGTACCTTGGCCAAGCGCGGTCACCAGGCAGTCGTGTTCCGTTCGAGAGACGGGTTGGACGAACTGAGCAACACCGACGTCAACGATGTGTGGGAGATTCGGCACGGCGAGGTCGAACACATGACCTTCGATGCCCTTGACCTGGGGTTTGAACGTGTCACAAAGAACGATCTGCGTGGCGGCGGGCCCGAACAGAACGCTGAGATCACCCGATCGGTGCTCAACGGAGAGAAGTCAGCAGTACGCGACATCGTGCTCATCAATACAGCAGCGGCACTCGTTGCAGCCGATGAGTCTGCTGTGGGCACCCTGACCGAGCGGTTGGCGGCGAAGGTGACTATTGCACAGGAAACGGTAGACGCCGGCCTCGGTGCGCAGAAGCTCGACCAGCTCATCGCAGTCTCACACAGGGTCGCCGAGGCGAACCGTTCCTGATTCCTGCGCGTGGAAGTTGGCCCCGGTGCGGGGGAGCGACCAAGCTCCCCGCATCGAGGTCAGCGTCGCTGACTGCAGCCATTGGGACAAGAGCCTTGTCTCTTCCGCCAGCGAGTCGGATGCTGTTGGAAGCTTCCCTGGCGCAGGAACCCATTCCGCGCTCGCGCGAATGGCAACGAAGGCCTCGTCGATTCCCCGCGAGCCACGGGAATGTGCAGCGGCGGCCAGCTTCCCATGCCGGATGACTGCGAGATCGAATCCTCCTTCGGGCCCAGGTGAGTACGCAAGGATCTCAGGGATATCTCGCAGGGCACGAACGGACTCGGCACGTGCGGCGTTTGCCAGTCCCGAGCGCATGGAATCGCGCACCTCGGCGGCTGTCTCATACCTGGCTTCGGTGGCCAATCTCGACATTCTCTGCGTGCACAGATCACGCAGCGTTGAGTAGTCACCGTCCATAACCGCGACCAGATCGCTGATGTCAGCCAGGTACTCCTGCCTGTCGATCACGCCGGCGCAGGGACCTCCGCACTGACCGACCTGAGAACTCACACACGGGCGGTGCGATCCGAGATTGGCGGAGGTGATCTTCGCCGTGCATCGTTTGACGGGATAGAGGGTGTCGAGAAGCTCCTTCACCGCCTGGGCCGTCTTGCGCGACCGGAACGGGCCCATGGGCGTTGCGGGCGACTTCTCCAATGCGATATTCGAACGGACGACTGACAACCTCGGATAAGCCTCATCGCTGAGAACGATCCAGGAATTGCGTTCGGGGTTCTTCGACCGACGGTTATACGGCGGGGCGAGTTCTCCGATCAGGCGAATCTCCCTGACCTCGGCCTCGAGCGCGTGCGCGCACGGCAGGCAGCTGACCTCCTGAGCTGCTGTGATCATCTCAGCCATCCGACCGCGGTTCTCCGAAGCGTTGAAATAGCCCCGGACTCGGCGCGCCATATTGCCGGATTTGCCGATGTAGAGGACTCGTCGAGTTCCATCCAGGAACATGTAGACGCCAGGCTCGGCCGGAACCCCTTTGGCCAGATGAGATTTGGCTTGGCGCTTCGCCCAACCGGCCTGGCGCACCGTGGCCAGCTCTTCGAGAGTTGTGATGCCATAGCCGCCGAATCGCTCCAGCACCCGGTGCAGCAGCTCTCCGGTGGCCTTTGCATCGGAGAGTGCTCGGTGATCGGGGGATACCTCGGTTCCGAAATGAGCGGCGAGAGTCGACAGTTTGTGATTGCGGACCTCATCGCGACTCACTACTCGCCGAGACAGGGTGACGGTGTCGAGGACAGTCGGCTGAGGCCAGTGATAGTCGAGCTTTTCACACGCGGAGCGGAGGAAGCCGATGTCGAAGGGAGCATTGTGCGCAACCAGGACGGCGCCGACGGAGAACTCCAGAAAGCTCGGCAGCACAGAGCGAATCGAGGGAGCATCATCGACCATGGCGTGTGTGATGCCGGTCAGTCGCGCCACGAACGGGCTGATCACCGATTCCTCGGGCTTGACCAGAGATTGAAACTCTCCGAGCACCTCGCCGCCGCGCATTTTGACCGCACCGATCTCCGTGATCTCCGATTTTCCGGCAGTTGTGCCGGTTGTCTCAAGGTCGACTATCACGAAAGTGACCTCGTGGAGCGGAGTGCCAAGACTGTCGAACGACAACTGAGAGGAGGCGGTTGCTGACGGCGCTCGGTCGAATGGGGTGGACATGCGCCCCAGTCTTTCACTCGCCCCTGACACAGGAGAAGGCCCGACGTTCTCCCGCGGCATCAGACTGAGGCGCCGTTGTCCTCGTCGGGCGAACGGTTAGTCGGGAGATGAAAGAACAGGCCGACTGCTCCACCGAGGCCGACTGCAATGCCGATCAACAGAAACCAGCCGGGCAGTGGGCGGAAGAAGATCGCACCGAGGACCAACAGCAGGACAGCGCCGAACGTCGCGACCACAGAGAGCATCAGAGTCGGGGAGGCGGTGCGCCAGCCGATGGGTTCCGCTGGCCCGGGCTCCCAGCCCTCTTCCTCTTCGAGTCTCTCCCTGACCTCTTCAACAGGCATATCACCCATCATGGCGCTGGGCTCTGCTATCTGGTTGACGAGATCCTCCCAGTGACTGTCACTGATGCGCGAAGAATCACCGAGCCGCTCTGACTCGGGAACCTCATCACGCCAGTTCTCGTTCTTCTCGTCGTCCATGTCCTCTATCAGCAATCTTCTTGGTGTCTCTATTCCCCGGTTACGGGGTTCCCTGCCGGGAAACGATCGGCGGATGTCGCCTTGTCCAGAATCGCCTCGGCGATGATGTCCGCATCATTGTCCAAGGTGGCTACGTGCTGGGATCGACGCAGAGATAGGATCGTCGGTCGCTGGGGCAGACGCGATCGCAAGGTTCGCAGGGTCCGCGGCCCGACCACTCCGTCGCGGCCGGAGACGAAGAGGGTGACTGGGCATTCGATCCGCCAGAGGTCCTCGCGAAGAGCTCTCTGTGCCGAAGCGAACGAGGCGATAGCCGCGACGGGGGTGCGATCGTAAGCATATTCGCAGCGATCCGGATGTGCGATGTCGCCGGCGATCGCCGGCACAGAGGTGACCACGTGCTTGAGGACGGGCAGAAACGGCGTCAGCGGGGAATCGATGTGAAGGGCAGGATTGATCAGAACGAGCTCGTCAGGAGGGGAATCCCCGGCGCCCAGTGCCAATGCCAGGGCACCGCCCATTGACAGACCGGCCACCACCACCCGGGAGTGAGTTCGAGACAGTGCCTGAAGCTCCGCCTTCGCTGCGTCGAGCCATTCGGACCAGGGCGTGGAATTGAGGTCCTGCCACCGAGTGCCGTGGCCCGGAAGCAACGGCACGCTGACGCTGATTCCATGATGGCCCAAGCTCCGGGCGATGGGGAACCACGCGGCCGGAGAACCGGTGATCCCATGGAGAAACAGCACCGCAGACTCAGAGTCCGGGACAATCTGCCGGTAAGGTGCAGTCGGCACCGATTGAGGTGTGTAGTCGATCTCCATAGGTTCAGCATGGCATGAATGTGCGTTGATGGTGTCGATATATGATGTCCGAGGACGACAAAGAGTCGTGACAGGGAAGGGTGCTCGTGTTCTACTGGTTTCTCAAGCGAGTCGTGGCCGGACCCATTCTGCGGATCCTCTTCCGTCCCTGGGTGCGCGGGTTGGACAATCTCCCGTCTGATGGACCTGCGATCATCGCAGGAAACCACAATCACTTCATGGATTCGATCTTCGTCCCTCTCCTAGCACCCCGGCCTGTCGTCTATCTGGCGAAGAAGGACTATTTCACCGGTCGCGGCCTCAAGGGCGCGGTCACCCGGTGGTTCTTCAAACTCAACAACCAGCTGCCGATGGATCGAGCCGGGGGCTCTGGTTCTCAGGCCTCACTGGAATCCGGGCTCAAGGTTCTGAGAGAGGGGAACTCTCTGGGCATCTATCCGGAGGGCACCCGTTCACCGGACGGCAAGCTCTACCGCGGCCGCACGGGCGTCGCCCGCCTGGTCCTCGAATCAGGCGCCCCGGTGATTCCCGTCGCTATCATCGGCACCGACAAGATTCAGCCTCCTGGACGCCTGATCCCGAAGTTCCGACGCGTCGGAATAGTCTTCGGTTCCTCCATGGATTTCTCGAAGTATGAGGGCCTTCCCCACGACAGGTTCCTGTTGCGATCCGTCACCGACGAGATCATGTACGAGATCATGCGGCTCTCCGGCCAGGAGTACGTTGACAAGTACGCGTCGACCGTCAAAACGAAGCTCCTGACCAGCGCCAAACCCAAGAAGGCCGAGGATCAAAAGTCCGAGGGTGACAGGCCGCAGGGATCCACTGGCGCCAAGGACGACCAAGCGCAGCCCGAGACCGAGTGAGCGGGCTCCCAGAGCGGCACAGAACAGTCCATCTGTGTGTGAATCACGTGTTCGAATACTGCGATAACGGCGACACGCAGAAATTGTTACCTTGAGGTGTTTGTCCTGGAAGGCCCGGGAGAATAGCTTGGAGATGTTGAATCCCACTGTAGGTTCGCTGAGAAGAGAGCTAGAATAGTTATGTTCTCTGCTCTTCAAAGCGACCTCGCTTCCCCCAGGGACTATAAGGAGGAGTCGGTGTGAACCGCTCAAGTCATGAAAGCGTCGAGCCGACGCCAATACCACCAGCCGCCCAAGGACTGTTGTTCGACGACGATCTGCCAGTCCTCGATGAAGAGGCCGGCTACCGCGGTCCGACTGTGTGCAAAGTCGTCGGCATCAGCTACCGCCGGCTCGACTATTGGGCGCGCACCGACCTGGTGACCCCGTCGATCCGCAACGCCACGGGATCGGGCAGCCAGCGGCTCTACAGCTTCCGTGACATCCTCGTCCTCAAGATCGTCAAGCGGCTTCTCGACACCGGCGTCGGACTGCAGTCGATCCGTACTGCGGTCGACCACCTGCGTTCGCGCGGTGTTCGGGACCTCTCCCAGATCACTCTGATGTCCGATGGTGCCAGCGTCTTCGAATGCACCTCACCCGACGAGGTCGTTGATCTTCTGCAGGGCGGACAGGGCGTCTTCGGCATTGCCGTCGGGCGTGTCTGGAATGAAGTTGAAGGCAGCCTCTCCGAACTGCCGAGCGAGCGTCTTCCCGAAGATGATTCCGCAGTCGTCGAAATGGATGAGCTCGCACAGCGAAGAGCACAGAAGCTCGGCTGAGCAGCTTGTCGCCCGGATACCGGGCAGTCCCTGACCGGGACACTATGGGGGATTGATGAGTGTGGGG
>NZ_JBHFIH010000009.1:121450-132021 GCF_057334195.1 Brevibacterium sp. AGC70
CCCCCCCCCCCCCCACACTCATCTTCATCAAGAAGAATCAAGCCTCGCGGCGAGGCATCTCGGCATGACAACAGGTACGGCACCCTCACTTCAGCAATGCCCGCAATCTGAACAACCCCAGAGTCCACTGGCTCAAGAGTTCGAGCCTGAAGGGAACGAGCAGGAAGCCTCACGGACAAGCCAGCTGCCACAGGACGTGGCGTTCGATGCCTACTGCTGCTTCGGTCCTACTGCTTCGGGGTGTTGCGCGAACGGATGTTCTCCGAGCGCAGAGCGCGTTCCAGCAAGGTGTCGAATGAAGTCGCAACTTCCTCGGCTGGCTTCCCGGGCCACGTGTGAATTGGGCGGGCAGAACCCTGTGCCTGCTGCATCACGGCACGTTCGGCCAATGGCGGATTGAGCACCAACGGTCCGAACATCTCCCGCATCTCAGTGATGCGATAGTCATGTTCGTTCGAACCGGCGCGAACCCGGTTCACTACGAGACCCAGCGGCTGAATGTCCGAGGTTCCACGTTGGCGCAGTTCGTCTGCCGCCCGCAGCGCGCGATCCGCGGCTGCTACTGAGAACAGGCTGGGCTCGGTCACCACTGCAACCCGGTTGCTGGCCGTCCACGCGGTGCGTGTGAGCCCGTTGAGACTCGGCGGACAGTCGATGAGAACCAGTCGGTACCCTTTGGCGACGCGACTCAGTGCGTCTTCAAGGCGCCGGAGGTACTTCTCCGACAATGAGGGTCGATCGAACTCCGCAGCTCTGGGGGAGCCGGAGATCACGTCAAGCTGGCCGAGCTTGTCACCCACCCACCCGGAGGGGATGATCGCCTCGGACAGGATTTTCTGGGACTTGGGAGCAGCGAGCACATCGGCGATATCGACACGTGTCGACGTCGGGACATCAAGGCCGGTCGATGAGTCCGCTTGCGGATCCATGTCGACGACCAAGGTCGGAATTCCTCGGTTGTAAGCGGCCGAGGCAAGACCGAGTGTCACGGACGTCTTACCGACTCCGCCTTTGAGGCTGCTGATACTTAGGACAAGCACCCTCCTACGTTAACGTATCCAACCGGGCCGAGCAGTCACGACCACGCCGGGCGTGGCAGCAGAGTCGAAATCAGACCCCCTGTATTCGAGTGCTCTGGGTCACTTAGTAGAGTTGTTCCTCGACAGCCCGTCGACTATCGCCTCTAGGCGATCGATACAGAAGTGAGAGACACAGATGTTCTCTAAAGTTCTTGTGGCAAATCGTGGAGAGATCGCCGTTCGCGCATTCCGTGCAGCGTACGAACTCGGCGCCTCCACTGTCGCTGTTTTTCCCTATGAGGATCGGAACTCCGAACACCGAATGAAGGCCGATGAGGCCTACATGATCGGCCAAGAAGGTCACCCCGTTCGCGCGTATCTCAGCGTCGAAGAGATGCTGCGCGTCGCCAAGGAATCGGGGGCCGACGCGATATACCCCGGCTACGGTTTCCTGTCGGAGAACCCCGACTTGGCGCGAGCCTGTCAGGAGGCAGGAATCACGTTCATCGGCCCCAAAGCCGACGTTCTCGAACTTGCCGGCAACAAGGTGCAGGCTCTGACGGCGGCACGCAATGCCGGTATTCCAGTACTCGATTCGGCTCGTCCCTCCGCCGATATAGCTCAGCTGCTGGCCGATGCGGACTCCATGGAATACCCGCTCTTCGTCAAGGCTGTGGCAGGTGGCGGCGGACGCGGAATGCGCCGAGTTGCCGAGTCCTCACAGCTGGAGGACGCGCTCAAGGCGGCGATGCGCGAAGCCGAAGGCGCTTTCGGAGATCCCACGGTCTTCATCGAACAGGCCGTGCAGCGACCGCGTCACATCGAGGTCCAGGTCCTTGCCGACAACGACTCGAATGCTATTCACCTCTTCGAACGCGACTGCTCTGTCCAACGTCGTCATCAGAAGGTCGTCGAGATCGCACCGGCGCCGAACCTGGATCCGGCCATCGCCGACGCACTGCACGCAGATGCTCTGAAATTCGCTGCGGCGCTGGGCTACCAGAACGCCGGAACCGTCGAGTTCCTCCTCGAAACCGACGGCCCGCGCAAGGGTAAGCACGTCTTCATCGAGATGAACCCGCGCATTCAGGTCGAACACACGGTGACCGAAGAGATCACTGACGTCGATCTGGTCGCGTCACAGATGCGCGTCGCATCGGGGGAGACCCTGGCAGAGATCGGCCTGGCTCAGGACGACATGCGAATCAAGGGCTCCGCCCTCCAGTGCCGCATCACCACCGAGGACCCGGCAAACGCCTTCCGTCCCGACACTGGAACCATCACTGCCTACCGATCTGCCGGCGGCGCCGGTGTCCGGCTCGACGGTGGAACAGTCCACGCAGGAGCAGTAGTCAGCGCGCACTTCGACTCGATGCTGGTCAAACTCACTTGCCGTGGTCGCGATTTCGAGCAGGCAATCTCTCGTGCACGACGTGCCCTGGCCGAGTTCCGAATCCGCGGTGTATCGTCGAACATCGGATTTCTGCGGGCCGTGCTGGAAGATGAGTCATTCATCGCCGGAGATCTCGCAACCTCATTCATCGAAGAGCGCCCACATCTGCTCGACGCTCGTGTCAGTGCGGATCGCGGTTCGAAGATCCTCGACTACCTGGCCGATGTCACCGTCAACCGTCCCAACGGTGAGCCCCGCGTGCGCATCCGCCCGGGGGAGAAGCTTCCCGATATCGATCTCGACACGGATCCGACACCTGGAAGCCGCGATCGACTCCTCGAGGTCGGCCCGACCGGTTTCGCTCAGGCACTGCGAAGCCAGACTCCATTGGCGGTCACGGACACCACATTCCGCGACGCTCACCAGTCGCTGCTGGCGACCCGAGTGCGCACCCGCGATCTGTTGGCCGTCGCCGGGCATGTGTCCCGGATGACGCCGGAGCTGCTCAGCATCGAAGCCTGGGGAGGTGCGACCTATGATGTGGCGCTGCGCTTCCTCGGCGAGGATCCCTGGGAGCGCTTGGCCGCACTGCGCTCGGCTGTTCCCAACATCAATCTCCAGATGCTGCTGCGCGGTCGCAACACCGTCGGCTACACTCCGTACCCGACCCAGGTCACCGATGCCTTCGTCGATGAGGCCGCGCGCACCGGCATCGACATCTTCCGCATCTTCGACGCCCTCAACGACGTCGAACAGATGCGTCCTGCCATCGAGGCAGTTCGGGCCACGAACACCACCGTCGCCGAGGTTGCCCTGTGCTATACCTCCGACATCCTCGATCCGCGAGAAGAGCTCTACACGCTCGACTACTACCTGAAGCTCGCAGAAGAGATCGTCGCGGCCGGTGCCCATGTGCTCGCTATCAAGGACATGGCCGGACTCCTTCGCCCTGCCGCTGCGACGAAGCTCGTCACGGCGCTGCGGGAGAACTTCGACCTGCCTGTCCACGTCCACACCCACGACACCGCCGGTGGCCAGTTGGCCACGCTCTGCGCTGCGGCCGCAGCCGGAGCCGACGCGGTCGATGCGGCATCTGCCTCGATGGCCGGAACCACCAGTCAGCCGAGCCTGTCGGCTCTGGTGGCAGCATTTGAGAACACCGAACGCGACACCAAGATCAGCCTGAACGCGGTCAGCGACCTCGAACCATACTGGGAGTCCGTCCGCAAGGTCTATGCCCCGTTCGAATCCGGACTGGCCGGACCGACCGGCCGTGTCTACCGCCACGAGATCCCGGGCGGACAGCTGTCCAACCTGCGCCAGCAGGCCGTAGCGCTGGGTCTGGGGGAGCGGTTCGAGGACATCGAACGCATGTATGCGGCAGCGGACGCGATCCTCGGCCACCTCGTCAAGGTCACGCCCTCGTCCAAGGTCGTCGGCGACCTCGCGCTTCACCTCGTGGGCGCCGGCGTCGATCCTAAGGAGTTCGCAGAGAATCCGGACAAGTTCGACATTCCGGACTCGGTGATCGGTTTCCTCAGCGGCGACCTCGGTGATCCTCCAGGCGGATGGCCCGAGCCGTTCCGCACGAAGGCCCTGGCAGGGCGCAAACACAAGGCTGTGTCCGAGGATCTCGCGGCAGAGGATGCTGCTGCTCTGGAGACGCCGGGCGCTGCACGTCAGGCCAAGCTCAATTCGCTCCTGTTCCCCGGACCGACCAGGGAGTTCGAGCAGATGCGAGCCAACTACGGCGACCTGTCCGTCGTTGAGACCTCGGAATACCTCTACGGTCTGACTGCAGGCGAGGAGCACGCGGTTGAGCTGTCGAAAGGCAAGGACCTCCTCATCGGGGTGCAGGCAATCAGCGGAACAGACGAGCGCGGCATGCGATCGGTGATGTTCACCCTCAACGGTCAGCTGCGCCCGCTGCAGGTTCGCGACCGGGCGGTCGAAAGCGACGTCAAGACCGCGGAGAAGGCCGATCCGTCAAACTCCGGCCACGTGGCCAGCCCGTTCGCCGGCGTAGTCACACTCCAGGTCGCACAGGGGGACCAGGTCGAAGCCGGCGCAACAGTCGCGACGATTGAGGCCATGAAGATGGAGGCCTCCATCACCACACAGACGGCCGGGACTGTCTCCCGCATCGCCATCGGCAACGTCCAGCAGCTTGAAGGCGGCGACCTCGTCGTGGTCATCGATGGCTGAGCGCGATATCCGCCTGTGGGGTGATCCGGTGCTGCGCAGTCCGTGCGCACCGGTCACCGTCTTCGACGAGGGGCTCAAGGCTTTGGCCCAAGACCTCGTGGACACGTCTCTGCCGGAGGGGCGGGCCGCCGTGGCGGCGCCGCAGATCGGTGTGGGCGTGCGGGCATTCGGGTATGACCTCGACGGTCGCACGGGGTATGTCATCAACCCCGAGGTCGTCGAGGTCGCAGGAGAGCTGCGCGACATCGAGGAAGGCTGTCTCTCGGTTCCGGGTCTGTTCTTCCCCACACCTCGCTACGAGTTCGCTCGTGTGCGCGGTGTGGACGCGGAGAACTCACCGGTGGAGCTCTCCGGCACGGAGGTGTTCGCGCAGATGCTCCAACACGAGGTCGCGCACCTCGACGGTCAGGTCTATGTTCAGACCCTGCCTAAGGAACGTCGGCGAGAGGCGATGAAGGCCATTCGCGGTTCCGATTGGTTCCTCGCCAGGCAGCCGTGACACACATGACGAACAGACACTTCAACACAAGGAGCAGCAGATGAGCATTCAACGCACCGCAGTCATCGGAAGCGGACTCATGGGAGCCGGCATCGCCGAGGTGCTCGCGAAGTCGGGTCTCGACGTCATCGTCCGCGAGATCAACGATGAAGCCTCCGCAGCCGGCCGTGCTCGCATCGAGAAGTCACTGGCCCGCGCAGTCGAAAAGGGGAAACTCGATTCCGAGGCTCGTGACGCGGCCCTCGGCAGGCTGAGATTCACCACCGACATCGGCGAACTCGCCGATCGTCAGCTGGTCATTGAGGCCGCGAGTGAGAACGAGGACATTAAGAAATCGATCTTCGCCGAACTCGACAAGGTCGTGACTGATCCTGAGGCGATCCTCGCTTCGAATACGTCGTCGATGCCGATCGTCCGGTTCGCGCAGTCGACCTCACGTCCGGAGCGTGTTCTCGGGGTTCATTTCTTCAATCCGGCCTCGGTCCAGCCACTCGTCGAGATCGTCTCCTCCGTGCTCACCGCCGATTCGGTGCGTGACTCGGTCACGGAGTTCGTCGCCGAGGTGCTCGGCAAGAATCCGGTCCAGGCCCAGGACCGTCCCGGGTTCATCGTCAACGCGCTGCTCATCCCTTACCTCTGCAGCGCAATTCGCATGCTCGAGTCCGGGTTCGCCACCAAGGAAGACATCGATGCCGGAATGGTGGGCGGCTGCGCGCACCCGATGGGCCCGATCAAACTTGCCGACATGGTGGGTCTTGACACATGCCTGTACGCGGCCGAGAGCATCTATTCGGAGACCGGCGATCCTGCAGCCAAACCTCCGGTGCTGCTCTCACGCATGGTCGATGCCGGCCTGCTCGGAGTCAAATCCGGACGCGGCTTCTACGAGTACTGAGGCCAGAGGCACCAGCACAGACAAAGAACTCCTGGTCGGTGATTGCACCGACCAGGAGTTCGTGTATTCAGGCTGCTGACCGCGAGCCGGAGGCTTCAGCCGGCGAGGAGCTTCTCATAGCTGGCAAGCTTCACACAGGCCACGAGCCCCTGCGCCGCCAGTTCCACGTCTTCGACGGTCGGCATGGTCGGAGCGATGCGGATGACGTTGTTGTGTGGATCCAGACCATAGGGATGGGTAGCACCGGCCGGGGTCAGCTTGACCCCAGCCTCGGCGGCCAATTTGACGATCCGGTCCGCGGTGCCTTCCAGCGTCGTCAGGGTGATGAAGTAACCACCGTCCGGCTCAGTCCACTGCGCCAGGTCCTTGCCGCCCAGTTCCCGTTCCAAGGTGTCCAGTACAGCGTCGAATTTCGGTGCGATGATCTTCGCGTGCCGGCGCATGTGCTCCTCCACGCCCGCAGGATCGGAGAAGAAGCGCAGATGACGCAGCTGGTTGACCTTATCGGGACCGATCGAGATCTTCGACAGATTCGCCCGGATCCAGTCAATCGTCTCCGGACCCGCACCGAAGAAGGAGACACCGGCTCCCGCGTGGGTGATCTTCGACGTCGAAGCGAAGATCCACGGGCGTTCCGGGTGTCCAGCCTTGGCACAGATGTCGAGGATGTCGAGAACCTCGGGATGCTCGTCCCGGAGGTGGTGGAGTCCGTATGCGTTGTCCCACAGCAGCGTGAAGTCGGGTGCCGCTGCCGGCATCGCCGCGAGCTCTTTCGCTCGTTCTTCAGTGATGGTGATGCCTGTCGGGTTCGAGTACATGGGCACCAACCACATGCCTTTGACCGTCTCGTCCTCTGCCAGACGTTGAGCCTCTGCGACGACTGGACCTTCGGAGTCCATGGGAATGCTGAGGAGTTCGAATCCCAGTGACTCGGCCAGCGTGAAGTGTCTGTCGTAGCCGGGGACCGGGCAGATGAGTTTGTGAGGTCCCTGGCCCCAGGGTCGTGAATCACCGACGGTGCCGTGCAGGAGAGCAAAGGTCAGTGTCTGGGCCATGAGAGTCAGTGAGGCGTTGCCGCCAGCCAGCAATTGGCTCGCAGGGATCTTGAGCAATGGGGAGAAGAGTTCACGCAGCTCGACGATTCCGTCCAGACCGCCATAGTTGCGGGTATCGACTCCGCTGGGCGTCAAGACGTCATCGGGTGTCACCGCTGTCAGAAGCTCTGCCGCCAGGTCGAGTTGCGCGCTTGCCGGCTTGCCTCGGGTGATATCAAGTTTCAACCCGCGGGAAGCGAATTCCTCATAGGCGCCAGAAGCGCTCTCCAGCTCTGCCTGCAGCTCGGACGTGGGGGACATCGATGCTCCTTGTCACTGTTTGTTTGACCGGTACAACCATCCTAGTCACTTCCCGGTCCGGGTGCGGGCCAGCACCGCGGGCGGAACGGGTTTTGACGACGAGTTAGAGTTGACCACGATCGATCAACTTCACGAGTCAGGGTGGGCGAACTGTGAGACCACGCGCGCAAGCAGCTCATGGACGCAGCTTCGGCCAGCTGGCGGGCGTCTACGACGAAGTGCGTCCCCGGTATCCCGATGCCGCCATCAACCTGGTGAGCAGTGACTGGAGCACTCTTGAGATCTGTGACCTGGGCGCCGGGACAGGCATTCTCAGCAGTGCGCTGCTCGACCGTGGTGCGAATGTGATCGCCATCGATCCCGACGAGGTGGCGTTGGCCAACAATCCCGCACGAAGTCTCGTGGGCAGTGCAGAGGATACGGGTCTGCCGGACGCCTGCGTCGATATCGTCACCGTGGCACAGGCATGGCACTGGTTCGACGAAGCCGCGGCTGCGACCGAGATCAATCGAATCCTACGGCCCCATGGGCAGCTGATCATCCTCATCAATCAGCTCGATGTGCGTATCGATTGGGTGCTGCGTCTGAGTCGGATCATGCACGCCGGCGACGTGTACCGTCCCGCCTACCGTCCGAGCCCTGCAGGCTTCGACCTCATCGACCATGAGTTGGTCGAGTTCACCACGCCGCTCTCGTTCGAGGGCATCGTCGATCTGGCGAGGACCCGTTCCTATTGGCTGCGTTCGAACCAGACGACGAGGTCACGGGTCGAGTCGAATCTCCGTGAGTACTTCTCCCTCGAACATCCATTCGACGGTGAGCTTGACCTGCCCTACATGTGCCTGGCCTACGTTCTCAGGTCTCACGACTGAGCCACAGCGAATTTCAGGGCCCACGGTAGTATCCAGCGCATAACCAACGCTTAGGAGCCGGTGAGTCGGCGGCGGGGCCTGGTCGAGGCCGGGGCGGCTGCGGTTGGTGCCGGTGAGGCCGTGGTCTTGGCAGATAGGTTGCTCCGCGAGACGCAGGTCGAGGAACCTGTGTGTCGGGAAGGCCACCGAGAAACTGACTACGGATCACCAGGTAGTTGATCGAGCTGCGGTTTAGTCCCACATGGTGCCGAATCTCCCGCCAATTCGACGGGAAGCACGCCTGTTCTTGCTCGGTGAGCGCGGCGACGGCCGCGTGGCGACGGCCGCGGGGCGCCGTCCGAGAGGACGCCGAAGAAGCGGTCGACGCGAAATGCGTCCGCGATGACGTGCAGCTGTTTGGCCAAGTACCCCACCGCGGCCGGCGGCCTCACTCGTCACGCTCGGGAACTGCGCCGCGATCTCGAAGAACTTCAACAAGACCGCGAAGCCAGGCCGCGTCGCACCGGTCTTGTTGCCAACAGCGTCCACGACGCGACCTGGTCCTGTGCCGACCACTCCAGCACACAGATGATCAAACGCCCCTACGTCGGCGCCGTCATCCACATCGAGACCATCGGGCATTACCTGGCCGCAACAAGACCGTCGCAAGGGACAGCAACATGATTCTCGTGGTGACGATGATCACAGCGTCGTGTCGGGTACGGCGACGATCCGGGACCACGGCGGTGATCACCCGTTTGATTGAAGCAGGCGATGCCGATCGGCGGCGCAGGCACGTCCACCTTGATTATGGTACTTAGCCGACCTCGGTCTCACTTTGTCGAGGAGGTCCACACCGACGACATCCACGCGCGTCTTGCCGAGCTGGACCACTTCGCCAGCTGACCGGCGGTTCAGCTCGTCATCGGCGCACCGACATCGAATTCCGTGCCGAACGGGTCCGTGATGTTCGCGACCCGCCCGTAGATCATGTCGTAGGGCTCGGCCGAGGTCCCACCCGCGTCGACCGCTCGCCGCGCCGCCGCATCGGCGTCGTCCACCTGGAACAAGGTCCCCCAACGGGACTTCGTGGCCTTTGGGTCACCGGCGATGCCGCCGATCTCGTGGCCATCCGGTCTGCGGAGGAACGTGAAGTCGAGCTCGGGCATGTCCGGGTTGGCATCCAACGTGTAGCCGAAGACCGCGGCGTAGAAGTCGCGCGCGGGTCCGGATTCTGCGGTGACGAGGTCGTTGCGGAGCAGGGTGTTCGGCTCGTTGACGATCTCGCAGCCGATGTGGGCACCAGCCTGCCACAGTCCGCACTGCGCACCGGTGGTGTCCTTGATGATCGCTGTCCGGCCCTGGTCCAGCACGTCCATCGGACCGGTGATAATCGAGCCGCCCGCGTCCCGTGCTCGGGCGGCCGCGGCGTCACAGTCATCCGTCGCGAAGAAGACGTTCCACCAGAATTCCGTGGCGTCGGGATCGGGGTTCGGCCTGATGGCCGCGACGGGCCTGCCCCGTAGCAAGCACTGGGTGTAGTGGCCGAACTCCGCCGGTCCCACATCGAACTCCCAACCGAACAACGCGCCGTAGAAGGTCATCGCGCGGTCGAGATCCGGGATGCCCAGGTCGATCCACGTCGGCGTGCCAGCCGGCTGCGTGGTGGTCAACTCGCTCATCGTCTCTCCTTGACGTGTCCCTATCTTGTCCCGCATGACCCTGGAACCTAAAGCGCTAGTGTAACCCAGCTCACACCGACGTGGGCTACCCCTCCGTCACTTGCGCCCAGTAATGCCGGTACGCGGTGACATCGCCGGCCTGCTCAACGCTGGTCAGATAGCCAGCCTATTTCGTCGGCACGAACCCGGCCGGTGAGCAACAGCGCCAGGTTCAGCGAGGTCTCCTCGCGAGCTCGGACACGAGCCGTCGCCACGTGTTCGAGGACGTTGACTACGCCGGGGCGCACAAGCCGCGACGTCGACAGGTATTCACAGGCTGCCCGGAACACCAGCTTCGGGGCCTCGTGCTCCATCGCACGAGCGAACTGGAATCCGTACAGACTCTCCCACTCGGCCGTGTTGAAGGTCCGCCACCGCAGGTATGCGACCACTCCTCGCACGTGAAATACGGGAGCAACTCCGCCAGCCCGACCTCCGGGAACTCTCGAAGCTGGTCCGGCTCCTCTTGCGAGAATTCGTCGCCACCGACCTGCCACCTTCACCTCGATGTCACAGACCCGAGAAACGTACTGGCTCCGCGGTCAGCCGGACCAGACTTAATCCTTGATTGTGCGCTGGAGGCCAAGGGGACCCCTTCAAGGCACAGACACAACCGTTGAAAGCGGGCCGCAC
>NZ_JBHFIH010000009.1:132064-140994 GCF_057334195.1 Brevibacterium sp. AGC70
AAGGGTTGTGTCTGTCGATCAGGCGCCGGCCGGATTCTCATCCTGTGCTGGGGAGGTTTCGACGACCTCGGTGACTCTGGTGGGGTTGGAGTGTGAGACGTTGATCTTACGTGGTCGGGCTTCCTCTGCCACGGGGATCGTCAGCGAGAGCACGCCGTCCTGGTAGTCAGCCTGGATTCGGTCAAGTGCGACCCTGTTGCCGAGGGTGAGCTGACGGGCATAGGTGCCGGTCGTACGTTCCCGGGTCAGCCATTTCACATCCTTGTCCGCGACCTCGGACTGTCGCTGAGCGCGAACCGTCAGCGTACGATCCTCGACGTCGACATCGATGCTCGACGGGTCCACGCCCGGCATGTCGATACGTGCGACGAAGACCTCTCCGTCACGGTAGAGATCCATGGGAAGCGAAGTGGAGTTCGGGGTGCGAGTCACTTCCGAGAAGAATCGATCGAGGTCACGGATGGGGTCAAAACGTGTAGCCATGAGCTTCCTTTCGTTTCGTTAGGTCGTTACATTGAGTCAAACACACTCAACTTTGAAATGATTCCCATCTCATGAAACTCTCAGTCATGTGAGTCTCGTTCCGGTTCTTCTCGCCCTTGTTCCCGTCGCAGTCTTGATCATCGGCGGCAGCGGACTCAAACGACTCCCAGGTTTCACGAATTCCGAATTCTGGTCGGGAGCGGAGAAACTCTCCTACTATGTTCTGCTGCCCGTGCTGCTGTTCTCCTCTGTCGCCGAGGTCAGCGTCGCACATGTTCCGCTCGGGCGGCTGGCAGCAGGCCTCATCGCCCCGACAGTGCTCGTGTCAATCCTCATCATTGTGCTGCGCCGGTTCGTGGCTCGTGACCTGCCGTCCTTCACCTCGGTGCTGCAGGGTGGGATTCGATTCAACACGTATATAGGACTGTCGATATCGGCAAGTCTGTTCGGGGCCGAAGGCAGCGCCCTGGCTGCCATCGTCGCGGCCATTCTCGTGCCCACGGTGAATATCGTATCCAGTCTCGGATTCGAGTTTCTGCGTACCGGCCCCAGCTCCATTGTCGGAATCCTCCGCGTCGTCGTGACGAATCCGCTGGTCATCGGGTGTGTGGCCGGCGGACTGTTCAATCTCACCGGCGTACAAGTTCCGGATGTCGTCGACTCGGCCCTGTCCCCGCTGGCGGCTTCGGCTCTGCCGATCGGACTCCTGTGCGTCGGCGCGGGTCTGCAGCGGTTCCCGTTGCGGGCGCAGGTGGCCGCCATGGCTAATTCCACCGTGACCAAGCTCATCATCTTACCTGCGCTGACCTTGCTCGTCTTGGTTCTGCTCGACGTTCCCACCACGCCTGCCCTGGTCGCCATGATCTTCCAGTCGATCGCGACGGCAAGTTCCGGTTATGTCATGGCCCGTCAGTTGGGTGGAAATTCGGAGCTGATGGCCGCCCTCATCGCGATGCAGACCGTTCTCATGCTTCTGACTCTTCCCTGTGTCCTGCTCGTCTCCCAAGCTGTGCTCGAAACCTGAGGACACCGACTTCGTACCTGCAGAGCTGAGAGCGACGAGAACTGAGTGCGGCCGAACCTCACAATGAGGTCCGGCCGCTCTCAGTCGGTCCGACTGTGACCAGCGGTCACTCGTCCATGATCAGCATCGGTCGATCACTCGTTGTCAGCCTTGATTTCAGGGTGACGTGATCCGAGCTCGGAATCGATCCGGAGCAGTCCGGAACCGCTGTCGGCCACGCGATCCAGGCGACCGATGATCTCCGAGATGGTCGATTCCTCTTCGACCTGCTCGTCGATGAACCAGTGCAGAAGAGGCAGGACGTCGAGGTCGCCCTCCGACTGCGCGGTACGGTACAGATTGCGGATCGACTCGGAGACCTTCTCCTCATGTGCCAAGGCTGCCTTGAAGTAGTCGATGGGCTGTGAGCCCGAGACCTTCGGTGCAGCGATGTCACCGATCTGGGGAGCGAAGTCGCGATCTTGGCAGTGCTGGATGAACTTCGCGGCGTGAACCTGCTCCTCTTCGGCCTGCGCACGCATCCAGCGTGTCATGCCGGGAAGATCGAGATCGTCGAGTTGGATGGACAGCTGCAGGTAGACCATCGACGCTTCGAGCTCGAGAGTGACCTGCTCGCCGAGGACCTTCTGCATAGCGGGGCTCAACTGCATATGTTTCTCCTTCGCGATACGAGACGGATTCGTTCCGTCCTCATGTTCCATAGCCTGACACCTTTTCTAGAATGGTTCCAGTGTGGGAAGGCTCGGCAAACAATGATGAGGCATGGCATACCTGACCCAGCAGATTCGGCGAGTTTGTCGATGCCGTGACTATGGACTTGCAACTCTGGCCGGTGCCAAGCTGGTTCCATGCAGAACCGAATTGACGAACTCACGCAATGGCAATCAGCCGACGACGCACTCCATGCACGATTCCTGACAGGATCCTTCATCAGCGGAGTCACGTTCATCAACGCGATCGCCGACGTGGCGGAAGCCGCAGGCCACCACCCGGATGTGGACCTGCGGTTCCCGCACGTGGACATCTCCCTGACCACCCATGATGCCGGGTCGATCACCGACAAGGACATCGATCTGGCTGCTGAGATCTCCCAGATCGCACAGGCTCAGGGCATCGGCGCCGAGAGCTGAGGATGGCGGCGATAGATCTGCGTCGCTGCTTCGAAGGCATGCGCCATGCGCAGCAGATCCACGTCAGCACCCGGCTTCGCGACGAGCTGGACGCCTACCGGCAGCCCTGAGGCCGAAAAGCCGGCAGGCACGGAGATCGCCGGGCACCCGGTGGCCGAGATGAGACACAGGGCCCGCATCCAATCGAGATAGTTCTCGAGCCCGACCCCGTTGATCTCCGTGGGATATTCGATCGTCGCGTCGAACGGAAGTACTTGGCAGGTGGTGAGCACCAGGAGATCGTGCTCTCCGAAGAACCGCTCGATCTCTCCATGCAGACGCGCACGAGCACGGTCGGCGGAGACCACGTCGGCACCGGTGAGCTTGAGTCCCATCTCAATGTTCCAGACCACGGAGTCCTTGATCTGATCCGGATGCTTCTCGAGCAGAGGACCCCAGGAATGGACGAAGTCCAGCGCACGACGAACGTTGAAGACCTCATCGGCATCGCCGAGGTTGGGGATCGTGTCGACGACGACTGCCCCGAGTGAGGAGAGCACGTCAGCCGTGCCTGCCACGATCTCGTGCACCTCGCTCTCAACGGGAAGCAGCCCATTCAGGTCCGGGCTGAATCCGATCTTCACACCGCTGAGGTCGGGTTCGATGTCGGCTCCGAGGCCGAATTCGGGCAGATCGAAGACGCTGCCCGGCTCGCCGACCGAACGAGGTCCGCCAGGCTCTGGTCCGGACGCCGCACTCATCGCAAGCGCCACATCGGAGACCGTGCGCGCCATGAAACCGCTCTGTGCCAGCCATGCGAACGGGTTACCGGGAAGTGTGTGCGGGATTCGCCCATTCGAGGGGCGGAAGCCCACGACATTGTTGAACGAGGCAGGGGAGCGCAGCGAACCTCCCATGTCCGAGCCATCTCCAGAGGCCTGGATGCCCGCGGCTAAGACTGCGCCGACTCCTCCGGATGAACCCGACGCGGATTTGGACGTGTCATAGGGGTTGACCGTGGTGCCGAAGACCGGGTTGAAGGTGTGGGAACCCGCTGCGAATTCCGGAACATTGGTCTTGCCCGTCGTGTTGACACCGGCAGCCTTGAGACGAGAGATGATCAGCGAGTCCGAGTCCGGAATGCGATCAGCCATGATGGGCGAGCCCCAGGTGGTGCGCAGCCCCGCGGTATCGTGTGTGTCCTTGTGCGTCATCGGCACTCCGTGCAGCGGTCCGATCGGCTCGCCTTTTGCCACCGCCTCGTCAGCCGCGCCGGCACGTGCCAGCGCAGCTTCGTCATCACGGGTGACAACCGCATTGATGGCCGGGTTGAGCGCATCGATACGGGCCAGATGATCGTCGAGAGCCTCCCGGGCGGAGATCTCCTTCGTCGCGATCTTGGCTGCCAGCTCACGGGTGGACAACCAGCGCAGTTCCTCGCTCACCGGCTCACTTCCCAACTGTGCTGAGAACGGCACTCAGACCCGCACGAATACCGGTCTTCAGAGTGGTTTCGACATCATCGGGGGCGAAGAACGGGGAGTGATTTCCTGCTGGTGGTTCGTCACCATCGAACTTGGCGGGGGAGTACCCTCCGAAGAACCAGTACACGTATGGCACGTCGATGTCGTCACCGAAGGCTCCGAAGTCCTCGCTGCCTGTCACGGCCCGGTCCAGGTGCACCTGTTCCTCGCCGAGTTCGGCTCCGACGACGTCGAGGAACTGGTCCGTGGCCGCGGGGTCGTTGTAGCAGCGCGGGAAGCGGTACATCTCTTCGATGATCGGCTCGGGAGCTCCGGAGGCCTGAGCTTCTGCGCGGATGACCCGTTCGACGCGGTTGAGGACGACCTCACGCACCTCCTCGTTGAAGGTGCGGATGTTGAGTTTGAATTCGGCGGAGTCGGGAATGATGTTCTCCTTCAGACCGCCGTGGAAGGTGCCCACTGTGACTACAGCCATGTCCCGACCTGAGATCTCTCGCGACACGATGGACTGCAGCCGAGTGATCATGTAGGCGCCGAGGACGATCGGGTCGATTGAGCTCTCGGGCTGTGAGCCATGAGCCTGCTTGCCCCTGACTGTGACTTTGAGACAGTCGGACATCGCCATGGCGGTCTCCTTCGCCACGTAGATGTGTCCGGCCTTGCCGGGCCACACGTGCTGTCCGTAGATGACCTCCGGTCTGACGATCGAGTTCCAGAGACCATCGTCGAGCATTGCCCGCGCACCCTCGCCGGTCTCCTCGCCCGGCTGGAAGATCATGACCACACTTCCTGACCACAGGTCCTTGTGCTCGACGAGGTAGCGGGCCACATACAGTCCAACGGTGATATGCGTGTCGTGGCCGCAGCCGTGCATGACCTTTGTTGTCGACCCGTCGGGAAGTGTTCCCTCCGCGGTCGATGCGTAGTCGTATCCGGTGTCTTCGGCGATCGGCAGTCCGTCGGTGTCGGCCCGATAGGCCACGACAGGTCCTTCGCCGTTCTCGATGACGCTGACGATGCCGGTGCCGCCGAAGGTGTGCGTCTCAAGTCCCAGTGCTTCGAGCGTGGAACGAATGGTGGCGGCTGTCTGAGTCTCCTGCATGGACAGCTCAGGCGTCCGATGGAAGTCCTTGTAGTCAGCGACTGTCTGAGCGAGGTTGGCCGAAATGGCGTCCCTGAGGGAGGTATTGAGCGACATGATGTCCTTTCACTGTGGGTGTCTTCGATGATCTCAGGTATTCGGGGCTGAGCGCCGAGGTGATCGTCAGTTGATCCCGACGTTGTCGCCGTCGCTCGGCCCCGTCTTGTCGGTCATGGCCTTGTTGCGTGTGAACCAGGTGATGGCGATCGTCACGATGACGACGATGGCAACATCGCCTGAGGCCAGTACCGGGACGAGCGGAATGAGGACGAGGATGACGAGCGCAGCCGCGCCCAATGCGATGAGTGTGGATTTGACCTGTCTGAGAGAGGCGATGAGCTGGACCGTGACTCCGCCGAGGATCGCAGGGAGGATGTAGAGCTTGGCCACGAGTGTCGCCGGCTCGGGGATGATCGAGACCAGCCACGTGCCGAGGATTCCGACGAAGAGCACCATGGACGCCACGTGGATCAACGCTGCGCCGCAGATGGCCATGGTCGCGGCATATTCGCCCTTGCGTGTGCCCGGTTTCACTCCGATGGTGTCCTGGGCGACGATCGCCGACGGCAGCAGCTTGTTTGAGATGTTGCCGATCAGAAATGCCTGGTACATGCCGGCCGGTCCCAGGATCGGGAAGTAGGTCAGCGGTTCGACGATGTAGAAGACACCGTAGACGGCGAATACGGCCAGAAACCCCTTGAGGATCTCACCGAGGTTGACGTTCGCATCCGCAACGAACAGGAGGTAGAACGGCACCGAGGTGGCGATGAGGAAGCCGATGAACAGCGTGAGAGAGCCCCACTTCGTCGTCGTCCGCTCGAAGGCCGCGTGTGAGGGTGACGTGATGATGTTCGACATGATGTTCTCCTCAGGCTTCGGGTGCGCCGAGACCGGCATAGTGGGCGAAATAGGACGCAATCAGGCCCACAAGCAGGGAGATTCCAAGTCCCCATTCCTTGAGCCACGGCTGTTTCAAGGTCTTGGCGAGGAAGAGGCAGATCGACATCACCACGGCTGAGACGAGGATCGCGACGACGTGCGTCGGGGACTTCGGGAGCTCCCGAAACGTCAGGGCCGCAAAGGCCGCGAGCAGCGCCGCACCGGGAATGATGGACATCAGCGCGGGGTTGACCTTCTCGAGCTTGTGGGAGCTGCGTTTGAACACCGGAGTCAGGAGCAGGGTGGAGATCATCCAGCCGGCGCCCGAGAGGCTCATGGCCATGAGTGCGACGATGAAGACGCCGCGAGTGAATGTCTCATCACCGAGGCTTGAACCCATCGTGCCTGCCGCAATCGATGCGGACGCGACCTCCGTGGCTGCGGAGCCGATGAGACCAACGCGGACGATGACCGGGGGAGTACCGAAGAGGGGGAGGAGTGCAATGGCGACGAGGACCACAGACAACGAGGGCCCGATCGCCGCAACACCACCGGCACGGAAAGCCGACTTGACCTCCTGTTGGCTCATTCCCGCCGATTCTGCGTTCTTCTTCACCGCATTCATATAGATGAGTGACTGGACGACGACGACACCCATGACTGCCATTGCCAGAATCCAGAGAACAGGGGCGTTCGCGAGACCGAGATAGTCGGCCGATCCACTTGCCATAACCATAGCGGGGCTCCTCACTTCCTTGTCGGAGTTGCTCACAGTGACCGAACCACGTCGTTGTGGTCCGCATCACTAGTGTCAGTAATGTATACCGAGACGGACCCGGATAGATCATCTTTGATGAGACTTCCCGATTGGCGAGAACTGACTTCTCAATGCCGACCATCAATGAATTCAATGTGTACCGTCAGGACCATACCAATCCGCGATCAGGAAGACTCGAACAATGGACGATCCTCTCATCGACAACTACCTCGACCAGGCGGAGGTTTGCTGGGTCACAGCGCTGAGGAGAGTCTCGAAGGCGAACCTTCACTCGCCGAGCGGGTGTCGTGAGTGGACCAATGAACAGTTGATCAACCATCTCATCGGGGGTGGGCTGCGCTATCAGAAGCTGCTCGCTCAGGCCCCGCCTGCGGAGGTGGAGGCCACTCGGGGACAGGACCACCTCGGCGAGAATCTGGTTGCGTCGTTCTGGACGCATGAACGGGCGTTCCGAAGGATCGCGGGGGAGAGCGACCTCGATAGAGAGGTGCACCATCGCATCGGACTGATCTCCGGCCACCAGCTCGTGAATATGCGCATACTCGAGCTGGCGCTCCATGCAGCCGATCTGTCAATCGGAACCGGTGATGTGTGGCCGATCGATGACGATCTTGCCGAGTACATCTCCACACATCTCGGCGAACTCATTGCTGATTTGGGTTCTGCAGGGGGATACGCTGCGCCCAGGCCGGAGCCGGACGCCGGAGCCTCACACGCGCAGCGAGTTCTGAACATCTCAGGTCGCTGACCGGCGCACCCTTCGACTCGTGACTACCGCGCCTTCTTCCTGGAGACGTACATGGTGATCTCTGCAGAGACGAACACATTCCCGTCAGCGTCCAGGACGTCGACCGGCACGACCAGATCCATCGGCTCCTCGCCGAACTCTGGGATCGGGTCGAGCCGTGCGATCGAAGTGACGCCCGTGGTGGCTCTGTCCTTGTATTCGACGGCCATTCCGGCGGGAATCCAGCGATGCGTGGACGGTACCGTCGCGTCGGTCATGATGCCACCGGCGATCTCCGCCATGTTGCATGATGCGATCGCGTGGTATGTGCCGAGGTGATTGCGCACTCCGCGACGATTGGGGGCGCTCACACGGCATAGTCCGGGCGCCAGCTCGCGGATGAGTGGATGAACGGTGCGGAAATAGGGGACCTTGAAGCACACTGCTCGAGTGAAGAGCCAGTTGCCGAATGGCAGCTTCTCCAACGTCTTCCAGATCGTGAAGATCTTTCCGGGAGATGCGGTGTCGACGGTCATGGAATCGTCCTTTCGGTCGTGCGCCCTGGCGGATTCTGTGACATCGGGGCCACCTCGGATCGCTCCCTACTAGCCATGAGCTCGGTTACTCCACAGTAACGGATTGGGGGAGTCTCCGCTCATCGACGACTCCGACCGGCGCTGATGCCAGGTCCGTCTTTGAGTGTCTGAATGACGAGCCGGTCAGGATGAACAGCCCAGTTCGCTCAGAGTCGAGACAACCAGGACGACCGCCGTAGTGGACTCGGGGGAAAAACAGGGTGTGAATTGGTGCCGTTGCGCGCTGGAGAGTACGCGCAGGGGAGTAATGGCGACGCGTTCGCCGTCATCGCAGAGGATCTCAGCGGGCTCTGTGCCATCGGCCACGTCACACAATACGCACGTCGATGTCATGGTCGCATCCTATTTACCCGCAGCGACACCTCCTCGAATTTGCCTACCACGACAATTCTCAGTCGACCGGCGCGACTTCACGTCTTCGCGTCTGTCGCTTGCCTCGCATCGGAAGATTCGGAGGCTCACCGCTCCGTCTCCGAAGAAGGGGTCACCAGTGGAAGGCGCGGTCACCAGTGGTTGACGAAAAGCACACACGGCAGAACCCAATGCACATGACAGAACCCAAGAGGAGTGGTCCCGAGTACGTTTACTTAACATAATGTATATTATCGGCGTTACCCACACGTCCAAGCCGAGTCGTCACACGGCGTGCGCACACGAATACCTGAGCCCATATCCGACAATCATTCATGGAGCACCAACAGCGACGGGG
>NZ_JBHFIH010000009.1:141033-152686 GCF_057334195.1 Brevibacterium sp. AGC70
GCTTAAATGCCATCCGTCCCCGTCGTTGTGCTGATCGTGCGTCAGTGCTGATCGTGCGTCAGCGAACTGCGCCTGTATCAGCGGGTGACTCAGCTGCCGCCGAGTCCGACCTTTCCGTCATCCTTGGACCCACCATCGTCCTCAGATCCGCCGCCGTCATCTGCTGCGCCGTTGGCCTTCGTCAAGCCGGCCTCTTCACCGCAGACCGGCCATGCACCCGGACCCTGCTCCTTGAGAGTCTTCTGAGCAACGTCGATCTGCTCAGCCTTGCTGGCCTTATGAGGCATGCCCTCACCGCCGAACGCGTTCCAGGTCTGCTCCGAGAACTGCAGACCACCGTAATAGCCATTACCGCTGTTGATGTGCCAGTCGCCGCCGGACTCGCACTCGGCGACCTTGTCCCAGACGCCGCCCGAAGACTGAGCCCCCGTGGAGGCCTGGGCTGGACCGCTCATTCCCGTCAGTCCGGCGGCGGCAACCGCGCCGGCTCCTGCAACGAGGGCGACCTTGCGGAGGCTTGTGCTGTAGAGGTTCACTGTGTCATCTCCGTAATACGACTGCATTTCGGTTTTGTAACCCGGTCGTTACCGAGTCGTTATACACCGTAACGGATATGACGCAAGGATTGAACTGGAATCCACTCCTCCGCCCTCAGAATCGACGCACAGAAGCCACAACGCGAACTGAACGCGCAGCGCCTATGGTCGACTCCCCTGACTGCGTTCGACTCCCCTGTTGTCAGGCTCATACACCTGAGACACTCATACACCTGAGACATAGGCTGCAAGGTGCTGCGCGGTCAATGTTGCGTTCGGCCGTGAAACAGAGGCGACGAGCTGTTCCGGAGTGCCTTCGAATACAACCCGACCACCATCGTGACCAGCACCGGGACCCAGATCGATGACCCAATCGGAGTGGGCCATGACGGCCTGATGGTGTTCGATGACGATGACCGTCTTCCCTGCATCCGCGAGACGATCCAGCATGTCCAGCAGGTTCTCCACATCGGCAAGATGCAGGCCCGTCGTCGGTTCGTCGAGGATGATGACAGGTGCAGAGTCCGCAGCTTTGGCCGATAGATGCGCAGCCAGTTTGAGGCGCTGCCGCTCGCCACCTGAAAGGGTCGTCAGCGGCTGTCCCAGACTGACATACCCGAGACCCACGTCGTCGAGGTGCCCGATGATCTTGCTGACAGCAGGTATTCGTGCCTCCCCTGCGGCAAAGTAATCGATCGCCGCAGTCACCGGCAGATCGAGCACCTCACGAATGTTCTTGCCGGCCAGGGTGTAGTCGAGGACTTCTGCCTGAAATCCCTTGCCCTCACACACATCACAGGGAGCCGACATTCCCGCCATCATTCCGAGGTCTGAGTAGATGATTCCAGCACCGTTGCAGACCGGACAGGCCCCTTCCGAGTTGGCACTGAACAGTGCAGGCTTGACGCCGTTGACCTTGGCGAAGGCCTTGCGGATCGGCTCGAGCATGCCAGTGTAGGTGGCCGGGTTGCTGCGACGCGAGCCCTTGATCGCCGCCTGATCGATCATGATCACGCCGTCCCGGCGACGCAGGGATCCTGCAATGAGGGTGCTCTTGCCGGAACCGGCCACTCCCGTGATGGCGGTGATCACGCCCATCGGCACATCGACATCGACGTCGCGCAGGTTATGGGTCGTCGCTCCCCTGATCTCGAGATGCCCGGTGGGTTCGCGAGTTGTCTTCTTCACCTGGGAGCGGTCGTTCAGGTGCCTGCCGGTGAGCGTGTCGCTGGCTGTGAGCTGATCGAGGCTTCCGATGAAGCAGATCTCTCCTCCGACCGTTCCTGCCCCTGGCCCGAGATCGACGATGTGATCGGCGATTCTGATGGTCTCGGGCTTGTGTTCGACGACCAGGACGGTGTTGCCCTTGTCGCGCAATGCGATGAGCAGCCCGTTCATCGCGGCGATGTCGTGAGGGTGCAGCCCGATCGTTGGCTCGTCGAAGATATAGGTGACATCCGTCAGCGAGGATCCGAGGTGACGCACAAGCTTGATCCGCTGAGCCTCTCCCCCGGACAGTGAACCAGCCGAACGATCAAGGGAGAGGTACCCGAGTCCGATGTCGACGAAGGCCTGCACATCTGCCGTCAGCGACCTCACAAGAGGACCCACTCCCCCATCATCGATCCGAGCCAGCCAGTCGAGGAGGTCAGAGATCTGCAGAGCACACACTTCGGCGATGGAGAGTCCTGCCAGCGAAGATCCCCGAGCCGCAGCGTTCAGCCTTGTGCCAGCGCACTCGGGACACTGCGTGTACACGACTGCCCGGTCGACGAACTCCCGCACATGCTTCTGCATCGCGTCGCGGTCCTTGGACAGAAACGAACGCCTGATCCGCGGAATGAGACCGTCAAAGGTCATGTTGGTGCCGTTGATGACGATCTTCTCGCCCTCGGCATAGAGAAGATAGTGCCGTTCGTCCTCTGAGTAGTCGGCGATCGCCTTGTCTGGGTCGAAATAGCCCGACTCGGAGTAGAACCGCACAGACCACCCACCGGGTTTGTATCCCGGTATCGTGATCGCCCCCTCGTTGAGAGATTTCGCCTCGTCGACCACCTCGGCGATGTCGATGTCTGTGGCTGTGCCCATTCCCTCGCAGTGCGGGCACATGCCGCCGTTGACGGTGAATGTCCGTCGCTCGACCTGTTTGTCGGTGCCTTTGTCGATGGTCACGGCGCCCTTGCCGCTGATCGAGGCCACGTTGAACGAGTAGGCATTAGTCGACCCGAGATTCGGTTGAGCCAACCTGGAGAACAGCGTTCTCAGCTTCGCATTGATGTCGCTGACCGTGCCCACGGTCGAGCGCGGATTGGCTCCGATGCGTTCCTGATCGACGATGATGGCGGTGGTCAGGCCGTCCAGCACATCCACTTCGGGTCGAGCCATCGCGGGCATGAACCCCTGGACGAAGGCACTGTAGGTCTCATTGATCAGGCGTTGGGATTCGGCGGCGATCGTCGAGAAGACCAGAGACGACTTGCCCGACCCGGAGACACCGGTGAATACGGTGAGTCGTCGTTTGGGAATGTCGACGGAGATGTCCTTGAGATTGTTCTCACGGGCACCCTGGACTCGAATCAGCTCATGGTTGTCGGCTTGATGCTGCATGCCGGTCAGCCGCGCTGCTGGACGCGGATCATGTTGCCGGCCGGGTCACGCAGTGCGAAATCCCGCAGACCGTATGGCTGGTCCATCGGCTCCTGCACGATGTCTGCTCCCCTGGCCTCCACCTCGGCGAAGGCTTCATCGACGTTCGTGCTGGCCAACACGATGGCCGCATAGCTGCCCTTGGCCATGAGGGACTCAATGACCTCGCGCTCGGCATCGCTGATGGTCGGGTCTGTGATCGCGGGGGTGAGCACGATCGAGGTGTCAGGCTGGCCTTCGGGGCCCACTGTCAGCCACCGCATCTGTCCGGATCCGACATCGAGGCGGACCTCGAAACCCAGAACGTCGCGGTAGAAGATCAATGATGCCTCGGCATCGGTGTGGGGCAGGAAACTGGCGTTGATCGAGATATTCATGATCGACATCCTAGTTCGGGTCGCCGGGCGGCACTTCTCGATTCCTGACGGGGCGAAGAACATTCTTGACGATGAACGTGGGCAAGTCGTGATCACCTTGGGCGAGGCCGGCACGATATCGAGACGGTGAGAGCCCTACGAGTTCGCTGAACCGAGTGCTGAAAGTGCCCAACGACGAGAATCCGACGGCAAAGCAGATATCCGTGATAGACAGGTCACCGCGCCGGATCAGCGCCATGGACCGTTCGATCCGACGCGTCATGAGATACGAATAGGGCGATTCACCATACGCGGCTCTGAACTGGCGGCTGAGGTGACCGGCTGACATGTGCACCCCGGATGCGAGCTCCTCAACATTGAGGGGACGGTCGAACTCTCTGTCGATCCGATCACGCACGCGTCGCAGCAGGACCAGCTGATGCACAGGCACGCGGTCGTTGCTGAACGTGTTCACTCCTCATGGACTCCCTGGCTCAGGGTCTCACCACGGAAGTAGCCGGGATGCCTGCGGGATTGGATGATCATGATGACTACGCCCAAGAGCAGGACTCCGATGCCCAGCACGAAGACCAGTCCGATGCCGAAGACCGATGACCCTGAGCCGTAGCCGGGGTCGAGGGAGTCGATCGCGGTGGTCACGAAGATCACCAGCAGAGTCACTCCCCCGACCAGTGGGAAGAGGAACCTGAAGAAGAAGTTCTTGACCCCGGCAAACAACGACCGGCGGAAGTACCAGATGCAGGCCAGACCGGTCACACCGTAGTAGAAGCAGACCATGAGGCCCAGTGCAGTGATCGTGTCCCACAAAGCGTTTTCCGACAGCAGCCGCATGACGACGTAGAAGATGATCGCGGCGCCCGCCGAGGTGACAGTGGCCACCGATGGTGACTTGTACCTGGGTGAGATGTTGCCGTACTTCTTCGGCAGAGCACCGTAGTGGCCCATGGCCAGGATCGTGCGTGAGGGTGAGACCATCGTCGACTGCAGCGAGGCCAAGGAGCTGGAGAGGACGGCGATCGAGATGAGGACCGCGAAGGGTCCCATCACTGGTCCGGCGATGGCCGCGAAGATGGATTCCTGATTCTCCGGATTCCCTGCGCCCAATCCGACTGTGCCGACTCCGGCGAAGGAGATGACGGCGACGGTGCAGGCGAGGTAGATGATGACGATGGCCACAATCGTGAGCATTGCTGCGCGGGCGGGAGTCTTCTGTGGGTCCTTCGCCTCTTCGTTCATGGTGATGACGGTGTCCCAGCCCCAGAAGAGGAAAATCGACAGGGACACTGCCGCCGCGACGGTCGAGAAGTCGCCGGCCTCGGCGGGGTTGAACCAGCCGAGTTCGACCGGTGTCGCGTCGAAGGCGGTGCCGTTGGACACGTGGACGAACGCCGCAATGACGAACCAGCCGAGGGCAAGGACCTGAAAAGCCACCAGCCAGACCTGGATCTTCTGGGTTGCTTCGACGCCCCGGTAGGAGATCCATGCGGCACCCGCAGTCAGGAGGATGGTGACGGGAATGTTGATCCACAGCGCCCGGGTGAGATCGGCGATCCCGGGGTCGGAGAAGATCTGAGCCAGCAGCAGGAATAGGAAATCCACGGCTACTGCAGCCAAGTTCGAGAGCACGAGGACTGTGGCCGAGATCAGCCCCCACCCTCCCATCCAGCCCAGCCAAGGTCCGAAGGCACGTGTCGCCCAGGTGAAGGTGGTGCCGGAATCGGGCATGGCGGTGTTGAGCTCGCGGTAGCCGAAGACGACGAGCAGCATCGGAACGAAGCCGATCAGCAGAATCGCCGGAGTGTGGACTCCGACCTGAGAAATCGTTGGACCAAGACCCGAGGTCAGTGTGTAGGCAGGGGCAATGCAGGAGATGCCGATGATGGCACCGCCGATGGCGCCGACCTTGCCTGCGGACAGCCCCTTGGAGCTCAGGCCCGAGTCGGAGCCGACGGGCGGGCTACCGGGCGGGCTGGGATTTGGAGGTGCCGAGGTCATCAGCTCAACCTTTCAGGGATGATGTCAGGTGCTCAGGATCTTTTCGGCAGTGTCCTGCCCGATTCTGACCGCACCGTCGACGTGCTGGTATCCGTGTGCGGCGATGTCCGAACTCGCGAAATGGATAGGGCCGACTGGATCGTTCTGGAACCGTCCCCACCGGTGCAGTCCCCCGAGATCGTAGCTCGTGGCATAGGCGCCTCGAGTCCACTCCTCGGCTCCGAAGTCAGACAGGTAGAACACCTCGGGCTCCAGAGCCTGCGGGCCCAGGAAGGCAGCCAGTGATTCGAGGATGCGCTGCTTGCGGGTGTCCTCGTCGAGGGCGAACATCGCATCGGCATTGATGTCGGAGATGAATCCGACGAGCGTTCCCTGCTCTTCACCGTGATTGGTGTTGTCATAGACCTCCTGCACCAGCTGCCCGGCACCGAATCCGGTTCCGCACAGGCCGTCTTCACGCCAGAACGGTGTCTGATAAGTGGCGTGGACCTTGATCACCAGCCCCATCGACTGGTGCTGGTGAAAGACCTGCTGGAGCCGGGGCAGATGCGGGGTGTAGCTGATGCGCGAGTACAGGTTCGGCGGGACGGCCACAATGGCACGAGCGGCCGAGACGTTCATCGCATCGGTGCCGACTCTCACGGACTCGTCGGTCCATTCGACCGTCCGAACGGGGCTGTCCAGGTGGACGACACCCTCGCCGAGTTCGGCCGCCATCTGCTCGGAGACCGACTGCATTCCTCCCACGACACGGCGGTCGAGAATGAAGTGGTCATCAACGAGATGAGTGAACGACCCCGCCGAGGCGGCCATGAGGATCGCCTGCAGTGCGGAGAATGCTGTGGCGGGCTTGGTCAGCATTCCCCCGGCGATGAACATGCCGATGTTCGCGCACGCGGTCTCATCGTCGGATTGGTTCCGGAGCCAATGGTGGAAGGACACCGAATCGAGTTCGGCCGCGTCTTCGGCTTCCCACGGGGCGGCGGGCCCGATGCGGGCGGCGAGCTCGTCCAACTTCGCGATCAGACGTTCCATCTCCGCTTGGGTGGACTCCCCCACCGGGAACATATCACCGCTGTAGACGGTACGTGTGCCATCGGGTGCGATGTAGACGCTGTCGCCCTCCCGGTAGCGCTGGTAGGTATCCTTGCCCAGCTCAGCGACGAGTTGAAGCAGCGCCGTCTGGTCCGGTGAGATCCACTGACCACCGATTTCGTACATCTGCCCGTCGATGTGATCGGTCCAAGTTCGACCGCCCACCCTGTCTCTTGCTTCGAGGACGACAACGTCTTTGCCTGCAGCCTGCAGCGTTCTGGCCGCGTTCAGGCCGGTCGGACCGGCTCCGACGATGACCACATCGCATGTTCGATCCGACAATCCGCACTCCTTCGACAGTTCCGCTTATGTGCTCACAGTAACCAGGGAACATCACCCTGCCAAGGCGGGTTCAGGATCGACTGCTGCGGTGCGAAATCGGTTTCAGCGGTAGTCACGTGCGTCCGCGCCCGAGTCGGCCTCCTTGGCTGCCATGAACGCCCAAGAATCCGGCCGGGAACCATCGATATCGTCGATGTCATAGAGATCGCCCAATTCGCAGCTATTGAGGGTTCTCGTATTGAAGCGGTGTCGGTCGGGATCGGATGCGAGTGCCACGAGCGTTCGTCCCAGAAATTGCGGAGTCTCCGAGATCGCGAAATCTGCAGGCGGCAGCTCACGAGTCGGGTCGAGGGAATCCTCGAGCCAGCTCTGCTCGGTCGTGTCGAAGAGATCGAGCATCATCTCCGATCTCAACCAGCCGGGGGTGATCGCTGCGGCCGTGCACCCAGATTCCTCCAGTTCGTGACCGAGCCCGAATGCCAGTCGGCTGACTCCGGTCTTCGTCAGATCGAGATAGATGCTCTCCCGGTAGTGCGAAGCATTGAACTCATACGTTCCATCGGTGATCTCGATGTGCAGACCTCCGGGTCTGCGAGTGAGCAGTGGCAGGGCGGCGTGCGCTGTGTTCAGATGCGTGATCAGTCCTGCATTCACCAGCCTCATCCCGGATTCGAAGTCGGTGTTCCAGAATTTTTCGCCCCAGGAGACATAGGCCTCTCCCCCGATGTCGTTGAGCAGAATGTCGAGTCGTCCGTGCTGCCCATCGATCCTCCGGATCACCTCGTCGATCAGTGGCGGTTGCAGATGATCGCAGACGATCGCCTCGGCGCGGCCGCCCTCTGCACGTATCAGTTCGGCAGTGCCCTCGATGGTCTCGCTCCGGCCGTAGTCGGAGGGCCGCATCGAGGTTGACCGACCAGTGCAGTACACGAAGGCACCGGCTCGGGCGAGTTCCCGGGCGATGGCGCGTCCGGCACCGCGTGTGGCGCCGGCGACCAGAGCGACTCGGTCGGTGAGTGACCGCTGGTTGGGAGGAGCGAACTGGGACGCTGTAGATTCGTGGTGAGAAGTCATGGTGACACCTTCTCGTGCAATCGCTGACACGCTATGTCAGTGACCATGATTATTCTTGGTGGGTATGAAGGCAGCACGGCTGGTGTCGGAGATCGTCATCCTCAGCGCGCGGACGGTGCCCATCACTGCTGCGGGTCTGGCGGCTCGCCTCGAGGTCACGCAGCGCACTGTCTATCGTGATCTCGGTGACCTGTCTCGTATGGGGGTCCCCGTCGTGACGGAGTCCGGGCCGGGCGGTGGTATCAGTCTGCTCGGGTCCTGGACCTCTCCCCTGTCGGGGATGACTCGTGATGAGCTGGATTCCGTGCTCATCGGTGGTTTCGCTGCGGCTGATCTCGGGTACTCCGGGGAGCTGGCGACCGCACGGGAGAAGATCCTCTCCGAGACGGATTCAGTCTTCTCATCGGATGTGCTCATCGACGGGCCAGATTGGTTCAGGACACACGAGCGCCCGGATGAGCTTTCGGTCATTGCGGCGGCGCTGCGTTCGCACCGGGGTCTGCGATTCGACTACGCAAGCGGCAGTGATTGCCTGATTCGCACCGTCATACCATTGGGACTCGTCGTCAAGGCAGGGCGATGGTATCTGGCCGCGCAGCCACCTGGTGGCAGGCCACGGACCTACCGGGTCTCGCGCATCACTGAGATCAGACTGCACTTCGTCTCCGCCTCACGCCCGCCGGGCTTCCACCTCGGCGACTACTGGGCGAGGTCTCAGATCGAATTCGACCGTGCGATCCGATCTGCGACGGTGAAGCTGCGAGTACCCAGCGAAAGCCTCGGCGATCTGCGACGTGCGGTTCCCGGGCGAATCACGGATGAGGCGATCGAGTCCGCCTCGACGGCAGATGGTACCTCCCCAGCAGAGGAAGCAATTGTCGTCGACCTGCCGATGGAGCCATTGGATGTCGCTGTTTCGCAGCTGATCACCATTCGCGGGGTCGAGGTGATATCACCTCTGGAACTCCGTACGGCGCTGCGCGAGCAGGCACGTCACACAGCTGAATGCAACGGCCTCTGAGGAATCAGAACGACGTTTACTGAACCTCGTACTTGCCGTTGATCTGCCCGGCTCCGACTCCGCCGACCGCTTCCATGGCCGCTTTGGACAGGTCGATGCAGCGACTGCCGTGATAGGGGCCACGGTCGTTGATGCGCACCGTCACGGACTTTCCGTTGGCTGTGTTGGTGATCTTCACCTGCGAGCCGAACGGCAGTGACTTATGCGCTGCGGTCAGCTTGTTGGTATCGAACAGTTCGCCGCTGGCTGTCTTTTGACCATCGAATCCGTCGCCTCCACCGTAGTACGACATTGGACAGGTACCGGACTGACCTGCGGAGTCGCCGGACTTGGACGGATCGTCGTTGGCATCGGGCGTCGGCTCCTTCGAGTCTGAGCCGCCGGTGGCGGCATCCTCGCTCGTCGAATCATTGCTTGTCGAGTCCTTGGTTGCGGACTCGGTCGGGGTCGGGCTCGGTGTCTCGATCTTGGACTCGAGAGAGATCTTGCCCGGCTTCTCTTCGGCCTGCTTCTTCGCTTTGGCCAGGGACTCGTCGGGGATTTGCGTCGCTTCGGCTGCTGCGACGACTGGGGCCTCAGCAACGACCTGCTGGCCGCCGCTCGCGTTGTCGGGGACCATCGCCAAGCTGGAGGCGATGACTGCTGCGGTCGCCACGGTGGGAACGATGAATGCTGAGAGAACCGGGCGAGACCGCACTGATGCCAGTACTCCCCCTGCGGTGTTTCCAGCGCTATCGGCTTGTTGCGGCGAATGCCTTCCGGACTTCCTCTTAGGTGCTTTCAGCGCAGAGAAGAGCGAGCCCGTCGTTGTCGAACGGGGCGAAGAGTGTTTTCCCACAGTGAGTCCTCGTAGTCATTGGCCGGTGTTTCGGCAACCGGGAGACTCAATGATCGAGTGCACCTCAACACTGGCTCCAAGTTATCGGATCGTTACCTGAAGACAGTGTAATTAAGAAACTGTTACAAAAGCAATGCGGCACGCTCGACGAGCGTGCCGCATTGATAGGTATCAGGTCACTTCGACTTGCGCGTCACCAGTCTGCGCATGCCATCGGCGCCGGTAGTCACTGTTTCCTGTGCTTTGTCGAATGCGCGTTCGACCTTCCCGCTGCGCACGGCGTCGTCGATCGCCTGGGAGACATTGCCCAGCGCCTTCTTCACGTTCGCCTCGGTCGTTTCGATGAGGCGGGAACCCGACGTCGCCTCGCGAGCATTCCTCACGCTGCTGGTGGCCGCACCGTAGGCTCTGGTGGCGGCCGAACGCGCCTTCTCGGTCGGTGTCCGCTTGGTGGAATCGATGACGTAATCAGGTTCGATCGGATCTTGTGTTCGGCTCATGTCTCCATAGTTGTCGACCCCGACTCCAAGGTCAACAGCAACATAGGATTGGACCATGAATTCTCAGGCAGAGATCATCGCCCACAGAGGCGGGCAGTGGCCCGGCATGAGTGAGAACACTCTTGAGGCATTCACCGCCGCCCATCGGGCAGGTGTGCGGTGGATGGAGACCGACGTCCACGCCTCGGCCGACGGCGTCCTGTTCGCAGCCCATGATGCCGACCTGGACCGCATTGCCGATCGCCCGCACCGCATCCGCGACCTCACCGCCACCGAACTCGACTCCGTCGAACTCCTGGCCGGAGGTCGTCTTCCCCGGCTGTCTTCTCTCCTCGAGTCGATTCCGGAGGCGGCGTGGAACATCGATGTCAAGGCTGCCGTCAGCATCGCCCCGATGGTTCGATTCGTCCGCAGACTCAACGCCGAAGGGAGGATCCGGCTTGCTTCATTCTCGTCGTCGACCCTGCGCGTTCTGCGAGAGGCCCTGCCTGGGGTCCGATCCTCAGCAGGAGTCGTGGAGTCCGCGATGTTCGCAGCGGGAGGACTGCCCGGAGTGGCCGAGTCCGGCCCCTGTCCCCTGCCGGCCGGCCTCGATTCGCTGCAGGTGCCGATGTCATTCAAGGGCGTGCCCGTCATCACCGAGGATTTCGTGTCTCGGGCTCACCACTCGGGTCTGCAGGTCCATGTATGGACCATCAATGACCCTGCTTCGATGCGTGTCCTCCTCGACCTCGATGTCGATGGAATCGTCACCGACGACGTTGAGGCCGGGCTGCGCGAGCTCGCGGCTCGGACCTGAGTGCTGGGAATAGGCGCGGACGGTAGACTGTTCTTTCGTATGAGACGTCTGCAGTCGAGTCGGAAGGTGAGAGAGATATGAGCGAACGCAGTCTCCGCGGTACACAGTTGGGCTCACGCAGCCTGGAAACGGAAGAGGGCGTCGAACCAGCGCCTCGCCAGATGGTCGAATTCGAGTGCGAAGATGGAACCAGGTTCAAGGTTCCCTTCTCGATCGAAGCCGAAGTTCCCTCCACCTGGGATTCGGGCATCCACGGCGTCGGCACCCGTGTCGGCGTGAACGAGCCCGATGGCGAGCCGGGCAAGCACGTGCGCTCCCACTGGGACATGCTGCTCGAGCGCCGCTCCTTCGACGAACTTCAGGTTCTGCTCGATGAGCGACTTGCTGTGCGCCGCGGTGAGGTGCCTGCGCAGGCCTGAGGGCCTCTGCACTGAATCGCACGAGCACACCTGAGCAAGAAGGGGGGGGGGGGGGGGGGGGGGGGGGGGGG
>NZ_JBHFIH010000009.1:152753-193609 GCF_057334195.1 Brevibacterium sp. AGC70
CCCCCCCCCCCCCCCCCCCCCCCCCCTTCTTGACTGCCAGGAGCCGCCTCAGCGCCCCCAGGAAGTCGTCCTGCGAGCAGCGATTCGCTCGATGAAGTCTCGAGCCTGACGTCTGCGGCGCGTCAGCCCCCAACCGGCTACCTTGGTGAATGCCTCGGAGATGATCGATCCGCTCATCTTCGATTCGCCCAGTTCGCGTTCGACGAAGACGATGGGAACCTCGGCCACGCGGAATCCGGCCTCGACCGTGCGGTAGGTCATGTCGATCTGGAAGCAGTACCCCTGGGACTGCACTCCGGAGAGATCAAGACTCTGCAGCACCTCTCGCGAATATGCACGGAACCCTGCTGTCGCGTCCTTGACCCCGAGACCCATGACCGCATTGACGTAGATGTTGGCTCCGCGGGAGAGGAAGAAGCGGGAGCGAGGCCAGTCGACGATCACCCCACCCCGAACCCACCTCGAGCCGATGACGAGGTCGGCATGTCCCGCCTGGGCCACAGCCAGAAGTTGCCCGAGGTCCAGAGGGCGGTGAGATCCGTCGGCGTCGAACTCGCAGATGATGTCGTAATCGCGCTCCAGCGCCCATTCGAATCCGGCGATGTAGGCCATCCCCAGACCGGACTTCTCACTGCGATGCAGGACGTGCAGCCGTGGATCGGCGCGTGCCTGGTCATCGACCCAGTCACCGGTGCCGTCGGGTGAGCCGTCATCGACGACGAGAACGTCGACGTCGGGCTGATTCTCGAACAGACCGGCCAGTGTCACGGGAAGAGCGAGTCGTTCGTTGTAGGTCGGAATGACGACCAGAGTCTTAGAAACCACGGCCACAACGATACGCCGAGCGTGGCGGAATATATGAGTCGACACTCTCGCCTTCGGACCACGTTGGGAAACGAGTTATCTAATGACGAGAGTGCCGACTCCATCCCAGCTGCTGTGGAATGTCAACAACGAATCTAGTGGCTGTCGTGATCTTTGCAAAATCTCTCTGACCTGGGGTTACGTTCAAATCTCCAGGTCAGACGCAAGGCAGAATGATAAAAATACTTCGCTTCTCGGCGTGTCGTCTTGAATCTGGCGATCAGGGTCGACCGTCACCGCGTCGACGGGTTCTATGCATCCTCGCGGAGTGCGATGCGAGTCGGCAGCACGACGTCGGGTGAGAGTTCCGGCAGTCCGGGTGTGCCCGAACGCGGATCGGTGCTCCACGCGGCAACGCGTGCATCTGCGACCTGAACGACGAGTCGTTCGACCTGCCAGCGTACGAAGTCAGCGTCGGCTCCGGGGGCGAGGACTCCACCGTCTGGGTTGCCAGCGGCACGGTGAGCGAACCGGGTGGCTGCGTTGAACGCTGCGCGTGCTCCGATTCCGTTCTCGCCGACAACGGCCGAGCGCACAGCAGCCCACGGTGAGCCCTGTGAGTCCGTCCACGACACCTGGGCACCTGCCGACAGCAGCTGCGCCAAAGGCTGCGGCTGCGCGGGATCGAGAGTGATCGCGATGCCTGAGTAGCCCAGCGGCGTGATGAAGTCCTCAGTGACGCTGAAGTTCAGCAGCAGACGGTATCCGTTGCGCTGTGCCAGTGCGGCATGGTCGCGCACACGGTCAAGGACCTCGCCGAGGCGCTGGTTCGATTCGACCTGGATGTACAGTGCCGTCTCCGGCAACGTATCAAGGCGGAGGAAGTCGAGCGCAGCGATGCTCGCTCTGTCCGCGGTCGGGTCCGCCGCTGGAGCGGTCTCGGCGCTGATCTCGGGATACGCGACGATCCTCAGAGTACTGGGCGCGCGTTCACTGAAGTCCCGCACGGCCTCAGCGGTCCCGAGGACGTGCACATGGGTGAAACCGGACTCGACGAGCCGGTCACCGTCGGGAGCGCCCTCGCGAAGAGTCAGCCCCGCGTGAACGAAACCGGGGGTGAGGAAGTCCCCGTCGAGATTGATTGCGTCGGGCTCCGATGCAAGCGCTGCCTCATCGGAGCCGATGAACGAGACCTTTCCGTCCTTCGTGCCCAAGGCGGTCGCAAACGGGTCGACACTGCTGTATACATCTCCACCAAAGTACATAGTCACAGCCGATAGGCTACACCTCTGTGTCCGCGTCTTTGCACTCGAGTCAGGAGTGTCGGGTATCGTCAGCGAGTGTGAAGCCCTTGGTCCTGATCGATACGCCCGCCCTGTACTACCGTGCCTTCTACTCGGTCCCCGATTCGATCGTCAACGACGACGGCCAGCCGGTCAACGCCGTGCGCGGCGTCCTCGACGCGATCGCCCAGATGATTCGCCGATTCGACTCCCCGCGAGTTGTGGCGACCATGGACGCGGATTGGCGACCCGCCTTCCGAACCGCGATCATGCCCGAATACAAAGCGGCCCGGGTCAAAGATGCCGAAGCAGGCACTGAGATCCCACCCGAGCTGGCTGTGCAGCTGCCGATCATGACTCGCGTTCTTCAGTCCGCAGGAATCCCCATCGCCGAGGTGGACGGGACCGAAGCCGATGACGTGATCGCGACTATGGCCGCCCAGTCGCGCACCCCTGTGGTCATCGTCTCCCCCGATCGTGATCTGCTCGCACTCATCGATGAGGCCGCAGACGTCAGTGTGCTTCGACCGCGTAAGGGCGGAGAGTGGGAGGCCATCACCCAGGCAGATCTGCCCGAGGCCTATGGTGTGCCCGATGGAACCCGATACCGTGAGCTCGCCGCGTTGCGCGGCGATCCCTCGGACGGTCTGCCTGGCGCACCGGGGATCGGAGAGAAGACCGCCGCGACGCTGCTCGCGAACTTCGGTTCCCTCGCATCGGTCATCAAGGCCGCAAAGGCCGGTGTGAAGACCGGTGGTCTCAGCCCCAAACGAGCGGCCACGCTGATCGAAGAGGAGGACACGCTCTACAAGACCGTTGAGGTCATGCGGTGCCTGACCGACGTCGCGCATGGGCTCGATCTCGACTCCATACCCGGCGAGCTCGATCGCCCTGCGGTGGAGACAGCAGCCCGTGGTCAGAATATCCGCCGTTCGGTCGACAATCTCATCGCCGCCCTCGGCAGCGCCGACACAGAATCCGGCCCGAAGGCATCGGGACAATCCTTCCCCATGGCCACCGGCACAAGCACGATCACTCCGATCCAGGCGCCTGCTGCTCAGCCTGCGGCCGCGCCGGTTCCGAGCTTATCCGCCGCTGATTCCTGGTCGCAGTCGCGGCTGGTCGGTTTCGATCTCGAGACGACTGGTGTCGACCCGTCGACTGCCAGGATCGTGACTGCTGCATTCGTCGAATCCGTCGACAATTCACGCACCTGGCTCGCCGACCCCGGCGTCGAAATTCCCGAACCGGCGCGAGCTGTTCATGGAATCACCACCGAATTCGCCCAAGCCAACGGCGCTCCGGTGTCAGAGGTGATCGCCGAGCTCTGCACGGTCTTGTCGGATCTCAGATCTGAAGGCGCCGTCGTCGTCGGCCACAATATCGTCTATGACCTCAGCGTCATGGCGGCCGAAGTCAAACGCCATCAGCCCCATATCGACTTCGCGGCACTGCTGCCGACGATCGTCGATACATTTGTCCTGGACAAGCGCATCGAGCAGTTCCGTCGTGGCAAACGGACTCTCACGGAGACGGCCAAACGTTGGAAGGTAACCCTGCTCGACGCCCACGATGCCGCAGCGGATGCCCTTGCCGCCCTGGACATTTCCCGAGCGTTGGCCGAGAGCTCGGAGGAAATCGCGAATCTCACTCGGGCCGATATCATGACCGCCCAGGGCGACTGGAAACGCGCTCAGGCCGCTGACCTGCAGTCTTGGTTGCGCAGAAAGGGCAACGCCGAGGCCGTCGTCGATGGCTCCTGGCCCATGGCCTGAACGATAGAATCAATTGCGACCATCACTCGACGAAGGACGATAATGGGTTTCTTTTCACGACTGCTCAACCGACCCGGCGCACAGGCCGACAAAGCCACGGGATGGTTCGATAAGGCCGCTGACGATATGGCGGCCGCGAGTCGTGAGTGCGCGAAGATGGATGATAGCGAGCTGACAGAGGCCGCTGCCGACATCTTCACCTCAGGCTCCACGCAGGACAACCTCATTCGCTATTGTGCGTTGGCTCGTGAGGCTGCCGAACGGTCTCTCGACGAGCGCGCCTATGACACGCAGATCAAGGGCCTGGTGGGACTGCTGCAGGCGAATATCGTGCAGATGGCCACCGGTGAGGGCAAGACCCTCGTCGGCGCTCTCGCTGCGGCCGGTTATGCTCTGCAGGGTCGTCGAGTACACGTAGTCAGCGTCAACGACTACCTCGCTGTTCGCGACCGGACCTGGATGAAGCCCCTCTTCGACCTCCTCGGTGTTCAGTCAGCATCGATCTCCGGTACTCAGAGTGAGTCCGAGCGACGCGAGAGCTATGGTGCTGAGGTTCTCTATGCTTCCGTGACGGAGGTCGGCTTCGACGTGCTGCGCGATCGTTTCGTCACCGATGACGACCAGATTCGCGTCCCGGATCGTGATGTCGTCATCGTCGACGAAGCTGACTCTGTGCTCATCGACGAAGCACGTGTCCCCCTCGTCCTCGCCGGATCGGCCAGTGTCGAAGACGCCAACGCTGCGATCGCGGCACTCGTCGAGACCCTCGAGCCCGGCGTCGATTACGAGATCAGCCCGGATCATCAGGCGGTCTCGCTCACAGACGAGGGAATCAATCGCGTCGAAGCTGAACTCGATGTCGAGCTCTTCGGTGAAGACGCGTCCGATCTCGCCGCGGTCAACCTGGCCTTGTATGCGAAGTCCCTGGTCAAGCGTGATGTCGACTATCTCGTCGTCGACGGACGGGTCAAACTCATCTCGGCTTCCCGTGGGCGTGTGGCCGAACTGCAGCGTTGGCCAGACGGACTGCAGGCAGCGGTCGAGGCCAAGGAAGGCGTCGGCACCACTGAAAGCGGTGAGATCCTCGACCAGATGACCGTCGAAGAGCTCATCCACGGCTACGAGACCGTCTGCGGTATGACGGGAACCGCGTTGGCTGTCGGCGATGACCTGCGCGAGTTCTACAACCTTGAGATCGTCCCCGTCGACACGCACCTGCCCGTCATCCGCAACGACGAACCTGACAGGCTCTACACGTATCAGGAGTCGAAGGAACGCGCGATCGTCGACGAGGTCGCCGACAACCATGCCAAGGATCGTCCCGTGCTCATCGGCACCTCCTCGGTGGCGGAAAGCGAATCGCTGGCGGCTCGGCTGACCGAACGCGGGATCGATGTTGCGGTTCTCAATGCCAAGGACGATTCGCTCGAGGCTGAGGTCATCGCGGCTGCCGGTGCCCCCGGTGCGGTGACGGTGTCGACCCAGATGGCCGGACGCGGCACCGATATCCGCCTGGCCGATGACAGCGTTGCCGATGCCGGCGGGCTCTTGGTCATCGGTGCCGGACGATACCTGTCCTCACGTCTTGATGATCAGCTGCGCGGTCGCGCCGGACGTCAAGGCGATCCGGGAACATCCGTGTTCTTCACCAGCCTTGAAGATGAGCTGCTGACCCGTGTCCCGGAGATCCAACGTTTCGTCTCCGAAGGAGATGAGACCGGGTGGATCGAGTCGAAGCGGGCGCTGAGTCTCGTCGAACACGCCCAGCGCGTCGCTGAAGGTCAGAACACGGCACTGCATCGCGACACCTGGAAGTTCAATGAGCTCATGGCCAAGCAGCGTGACCTCGTCCTCGCTCGACGCCAAGAGCTGCGCGTCGATGATGAGGCCATCAACGAACTCAAGGGGCGCCTCGGCGATGTGGCGGAGGATCTGGCGGACGAGCATTCGCAGGAGCTCGTCGACGCGACGCTGCGCGAAGTGATGCTGTTCCATCTCGACGCACGCTGGGTCGACCACCTCGCCTTCCTCAACGATCTGCGTGAGGGCATCCATCTGCGCACCTTTGCACGTGAAAAGCCGCATGAGGCGTTCAACACGGAGTCCATCCGCGTCTTCTCCTCGTTCTGGTCCGACGTCATCGAGGATTCAGCGTCGACGGTCGAAGAGGCAGAGTTCACGGAGACCGGAATCGATCTGGAATCGCACGGGCTCAAGCGTCCGTCGTCGACGTGGACCTACCTGACCACGGAGAGCGCGTTCGGCTCCGACATCGAGAACATCGTCAAGAAGGTCAAGCGCTGAACCAGATCCTGCTGCTGAACCAGATTCTGTTGCTCAACCAGATCTCGCTGCTGAGTCCGGACCGATCTGCCGATCAGGAGTCGGCGACGACTCCACGGCGGATCGCTTCGATTGTCCGACGAATGCGCACCGCAGTCTCCGGTTCGGCCACCTCCGCGACCTGACCGAGCAGGTCAAGGCTCTGCTTGGCCCATCGGACGAAGTCTCCGGCTGCGATGTCCGTGCCGCGCAGGGAGTCGGCAAGGTTCTTGCCTTCAGTCCAGCGGTACATCGGCTTGAATAGTCCTCTGTCGGGTTCCTGCGTCGTGGACAGGGCGTGCTGCTCCTCAAGTTGGAACAGCTTGCGCCAGATCGTCACTGCTTCATCTCCGTTGACCTTGAGGTCGCGGCTCGGGGCACGCTCCGGATGGAGGGTGTCACCGCGCCGGGATTGGAAGACGAAGCACGAGGCGAATGCTGCAAGTTCAGGTTCGACGAGGTTGTCCCACAGTCCCGAGCGAATGGTCAGCGCCACCAGCAGGTCGCGCTCCCCGTAGATCCGACGCAGCATATCGGACTGTTCGGGATCAAAGCCCAGCGTGCGCAGGACATCCTGAACTCGTTCGAACACGAGAGCGATCGACGTCGTTCGGCCTTCGATCCGGGCGATGAGCGAATCGTTCTCCTTGACCAGTTTGGCTGCTCGGTTGGCCCACCGGGCGTGCATCTCGCGGTCCGGGCACTCGTGGCAGGGATGGGCTCGCAGCTGCGCGGTCATCTCCGACACACTCGAGCTGACACCAGAAGCACCGGGTGAGGATTCCCATCGGGCCCCTGGATCGACCTTGCCATCGTGTTTGGCATCGTTGAGGATGCCCAACAGCTGCCTCCGATCCCCCGCCTGCCGGTGATTGAACTTCTTCGGCACACGGACCCGGCCCTGCGCCGCCAGCGGTTCGGTCACCTCGTGGGGGCGCAGGTGCCAGACTTTGCCCTGTTCGGTCAGGACCGTCGGCAGCCGCGAACCTCCGTCGCGGGAGCTCATGGGCGCGATGATGACGGCAGTGCCCTCAACTCGCTTCGCGGGCAGGGTGACGACGTCGCCGACCTTGAGTGTACTCAGCGACTCGACGATCTCACGTTGCCGGTTCTTCGACTTGGTGCGAGTCTCCTGCTTCTCGGTATCGCTGATGGCCTGCCGCAGACGCGCATACTCGGCGAAGTCCCCGAGCTCGCACTGCATCGACTTCTCATAGGCTCCGATCGTCGCTTCGTTCTTCCGCACCTTCTTCGCCAGGCCCACGACGGCCTTGTCGGCCTGGAACTGTGCGAACGAGGTCTCAAGGACCTTCGCTGCCTCCGCCGAGCTCATCCGCGACAGCAGGTTCGCCGTCATGTTGTAGGTGGGTCCGAACGCAGAATTGAGCGCGTAGGAGCGGTTGGAGGCGAGTCCTGCGATCTCATTGACTTCGAAGCTGGGGTGCCAGATGACGACGGAGTGGCCGATCTTGTCGATGCCGCGGCGCCCGGCACGTCCGGTCAGCTGGGTGTACTCCCCCGGTGTGATCGAGACGTGGGCCTCACCGTTGAATTTCACGAGCTTCTCGAGGACGACCGTGCGTGCAGGCATGTTGATGCCCAGTGCCAGGGTTTCGGTGGCGAAGACGACCTTGATGATGCCCTGGGAGAAGAGTTCCTCGACGAGCTGTTTGAACTGTGGGATCATCCCCGCGTGGTGGGCGGCGACTCCCAGCAGAAGACCTTCCCTGAATGAGTGGAATCCGAGGATGCCAAGGTCCTCGCTGGCCAGCTCATCGCGCAGCTTTTCCAGTGCGGCATTGACGATGACCTTCTCTTCACGGGAGTTCAGGTCGAATCCCGAGGCCAGGTACTGCTCCACCGCCTCGTCGCAGGCATTTCGGGAGAAGATGAACATGATCGCCGGCAGCATCCCGGTCTCTGCCAGAGAGGACACGACCTGGGTTCGGCTGGGCCTGCGGAACCGGGCACGGGTGGCTCGTTCGCGCCTCGAGCGGGGCCCACCATGGGTCCGGGTGGCATGGTTGAGGGCGGGATCGATCCGGTCGGAGTCGTGGTGAGTGAACAGATCATACATACGGTGGCCGACGAGGACATGATTGACCAGCGGCACCGGACGGTGAGAGGTGGAGATGACGGTTGTGGGCCCACGCACCTCACGCAGCCATGCACCGAACTCCTCGACGTTGGACACGGTCGCCGACAGCGATACCATCTGCACCCGGTCCGGCAGGTGGATGATCACCTCTTCCCACACGGGTCCGCGGAAACGATCGGCGAGGTAGTGAACCTCGTCGAGGACGACGAATCCGAGGTCGGAGAGTCCCGACAGGTCGTTGTAGAGCATATTGCGCAGGACTTCTGTGGTCATGACGATGATCGGCGCATCACGCCGGATCGAGGTGTCACCAGTGAGCAGCCCGACGTTGTCGACACCATGGACTTCCATGAGGTCGTTGAACTTCTGGTTGCTCAGCGCCTTGATCGGGGTGGTGTAGAAGACCCGTTTGCCTTCGTCCCTAGCCAGCTCGACAGCGAATTCCGCAATCAGAGTCTTGCCGGCACCGGTGGGCGCAGTGACGAGGACGTCCTTGCCTTCCTGCAGTTGCGTGCACGCCTCGAGCTGGAAGTCGTCGAGTTCGAAGTCGGTCCTGGCCGCGAACCGCCCCAAGGGGGTCTGCGCCTTCTTCGTCCTATCTCGATAGTCGGCATAGGCCGCCGCAGGACTCAATGGCTCAGTATCTGCCGAGGGGTCGAGCGGGCTCACGGATTCAGTCATGCTTCTCTCAGTCAATCGGTTCGTCGGGGTCGACCCACAGGCCCTGCGCGATGAGCCTCTTCTTACGTCTCCGGTCGCTGAACACGCAGATCACCCATGCCGCACAGAACAGCGTCATCATCGGAATCACGAGGAAGAACATCGACATTGCGTCGGGAGTGGGGGTGGCGATGGCCGCGAACAGGAACACGATCATCACGATCACCCGCCAGGATTTCTGGATCCGTGCGGCCGAGAGGATGCCCATCATGTTGAGTCCGACCATGAGCACCGGAAGAACGAACGCCAGACCGAAGACCACGATGATGACCATCACGAAGCTCAGGTAGTCCTGCGCCGGGATGATGTTCGTACCACCAGCCGGGGTGAACGATGTCAGCGCCTTGACTGCATTGGGAAGGGCGAAGAAGGCCATGGTCGATCCCGCGAGGAACAGTGGAATCGCAGCACCGAGGAAGCCGAGCGAGTAGAGCTTCTCCTTCTTCGTCAGCCCCGGAACGATGAATGCCCAGACTTCGTAGAGCCAGATCGGGCAGGACAGGAAGATGCCGATGAAGAACGACAGTTTGATCTTCAGATCGAACGGGGAGGCGACTCCTGCGAAGTTGATCTCAGCCGTCCGGTCGCCCGAGGCACGGATGCCACGAATCGGCTCCTGCAGAATGTCGAGGACCGGATCGTAGAGGAACCATCCGGCGACGGCACCGAGGGCGATCGCGATCGCCGCGACAAGGAGACGATTCCGGAGCTCGATGAGGTGCCCGACAACGGGCATCTTCCGCTCAGGGTTCTTCTTACGTGCCGAAGACGATCGCCGGTCGTGCTGCTCTTTCACGTCTCGCGAGACTGCGGATCCTGCTTTTCCTGTGCAGGGTGCTCAGGCTTTCGGGCAGCCTCCGCGGTCGACGAGGTGTCGTTCTCCCCTGCCTCGCGGTTGAGCTCGCCAGGTTCGGTCTTCTTGGGCTCGTCATCATCACGGAGGTCCTTGACCTCTGACTTGAAGATCTTCATCGACTGACCCAGGCTTCTGGCCAGCGCCGGCAGCTTGGGTGCGCCGAAAATGATCACGATGATGAGGATCACGATCGCGATCTGCACGAAACTCGGTTTCATGGGGACTCCTTGACTATTGTCTGCTCTGAAAGATTCTACGCCGTGTGGCTGTGCCTTTCATCCTCGCCGCACGGCTGGGGCGATGTGTCACGACCGGCCTCAGCCCAGCCGCGTCAGTGCGGCGTCCACTGCTTCACTGTCGTCGATGTCGGTGATGACGTCGGCATGGCACAGCAGGAATCGACTCAACCAGTCCACGGAGTGGACCAGGAATCTGATTCGCACACTAGGCTCACCATTGGCGAAGTATTCACGCTCGCTCAACTCGAGTTCATCCGCGAGCCATGCGCCCGCTGCCGACAGCGTCATGGTGACTTCCCGTGGACTCGACTGCGCGGTGCTGACGGTCAGCGGCGGATGTGCAGCCGGAATCCAGGAGCGAATGCTGCTCAGGGCAAAACGGCGAGGAGCCTGAGCGGCATAGCACCAGGCATCCAGGTACCAGTCCGCCCCGGGCACCAGCCTGCTGGGGGCGATGATCCGCCGGGTCAGTTCATCTCGGGAACCGACGTAGTAGTCGATCTCGACCGCCGCTTCCGTAGCGATCGCCTGTTTGAGGAACGCCATGAGCTCTTCGTCCGCGGGGATCGGGCTGACCTCGACAGGTGTGTGGAGGTTCTCCCCCGCAGCCAGGCGCAGCTTCGACGCTGCCGTGCGCACCGCCTCGGTGTCGAGCCCGGGCAGGGTGTCGATGAGTTCGAGGGCCAGGACGAGGACTCCCGCCTCTTCGGCGCTGAGTCGGACAGGGACGGAGACCTCTTCAGCATTGGAGATGTAGATCTTCCCGCCCTCCCAGCTGGCGTCGATGAGGTCATCGGGCATGTGGCCGGGGCGACCTGTCACGAACAGGAGCTGCAGGTCATCGATGAGAGTGTCCGAATCGATGTTGAAATAGTCCGCCGTCTCCTCAAGGTCGGCCCCCGGATGGGCATCGAGATACGGGACCAGGCTGAGCAGCCGGGTGAGTCGTTCACGCGCTGAGGACATTACGACCTCCGAGTCGTTCGAGGGACTCTCTGACTGCGTGCCGTCGGTCCTCGACAGCCTGGGCCAGTTCGACCGGGGAGAGCACCTCGACGGCGGTGCCGAAACTCACGATCTCTGCGGCCAGGGATACGGCATCGGTGAACTCGATGATCACGGCATCATCCTCCGTGCGCACCTGTCGTCGGCGCAGCGGGTCCGCACGGTGGGCGCGGATGCGCAGCTTCGCCTCGGCGACGACCGCCATCTCCGTGCTCGAGCTCAGTGCCACATGTGGGGCGAAGTCAGCGGGGATGTCATAGTCGCCAGGGTCCCGTCCGCCGAGCTTCGCCAGTTTGCCCTCGACCCGGGAGAGTCGGAACGTGCGCTGGGCCTGCCGGTCGATGTCGTGGCCCAGCAGGTAGACCCGGTCACCGCGGCTGAGCAGCGCGTAGGGTTCGAGCTTGACCTTACGAGGGCTCTGCCCGGGCTTGTGGTACTTGAAGCTGATCGCCTCACGGGCGTTTATGTGGTGGAGGGCTGTGGCGAAGTTCGCACTGCCCAGCTTTCGTGCCGCAGGCCCCTGATTGGCTTCGACATGCCCAGGTCCTGCCTCGGTGAGGTCGATGCCCAGGGCGCGCAGCTTCGTCAGCGCCTGCGCACTGGACTCACCGAGTTCGGTGTCGGACCAGAACTGTGCGGCAACCGCCACAGCAGCCGCTTCGGAGGGAGTGAGCTCTACGTCATCCATCGCGTAGTCATCGGCGGAGATCCGGTAGCCCGTCTCTCCCACATCTGAATAGGCGTCATGTTCGGCGCGAGTGGCGATCGTGATCCCCATATGCCGCAGAAGCTCCTTGTCGCGGGAGAACTTGCGGTCGAAGGCGATGTCATCAAGTCCCGCGTAGCCGTCGATGGCACTCATCAGGGTCTTCCGCGAGACCCATCCGCGGGCGGCTCTCAGAGCGATCAGCAGGTTCATCAGACGTTCCGTCTGCTGCCTCTGTCTGCTGGGGCGGGGTGTATTCACGATTCCACCGTAACCTAATGCGGGCGATAGTCTTAAGACCATGATTCATTGGCGCAGAGGAACCGTGACCACGATTCGCTCCACCCGGCCAGGATACACAGAGGTCGAGGCCGATATTGACCAGGCGCTGCCGGGCACGACGATCACCAGCATCAAGGCGGTCGCCTATACCGAGGCCGTCGGACATCCGCAGGTCGGGGACACGGTCCTGCTCAATGTCTCGGCTCTGGCCAAACGCTTGGGCACCGGAGGTTTCGGTCTCGTCGTGGCTCTGCCCGATGCACTGCCGACCGACCCGCCCGAGAGGCCAGGGCATCTGGTCAAGGACCGCTACTCCCCCCTGCAGACGATGGTCCTCGGCGTCGACGATCAGGAATCTGAACACCATGAGACCCTGGCCAGGGAAGAGTCTCTGGGTGGGATGCCTGTGCTCGTCGCGGATCTGCATTCGGCACTTCCCGCCATCATCGCCGGCATCCGCACGGTCAATCCCGAACTTCGCATCGCCTATGTCCTCAGCGACGGTGCGGCTCTGCCCGCCAGCTTCTCCCAGGCCGCGGCCGGGCTGAAGGACGCAGGCTGGCTGCACGGAACCATCAGCACCGGCCAATCCTGGGGCGCCGATCTTGAGGCTGTGACGATTCACACGGGTCTGCTCGCCGCCAGGCATGTCCTCGGTGCAGATATCGCCATCGTCGCGCAGGGACCGGGAAATCTGGGAACCGGAACCAAATACGGATATTCCGGCCTCGTCACCGGTGAGCACCTCAATGCGGCCGCTCTGCTGAATGGGACCCCTGTCGGTGTCCTGCGCATGTCCAATGCAGATGCCCGCGGCAGGCATTTCGGAGTCTCCCATCATTCTCTGACCTCTCTGGCCGAGATCGCCCGCCCCGGGATGACGATTCCGGTCCCGGACTTCTCCACCCTCGCCGAGGCTGACCGTCGTGAGATGGACACCGACCCTTCCGTCGTGGCCGAGGTCGCAGCCGCACAGTTGCCGATGCTGCACATGCATGATCAGGTCAGTGTCAGCCTGGAGGGCCTGTGGGTAGGCCTCAAGTCCTCGCCGGTGGGCCTGTCGACGATGGGACGAAAACTGCCCGCCGATGCAGCAGCATTTCTCGCTGCTGCCGCGGCGGGCAGATTGGCTGCCGAGAGCTGAGCCTCGGCAGCCGATTCACTGCTGGCGTCTCAGCGCACGTTCTCCAGATCGCAGACGAAGATCAGGGATTCGCCGGGCTTGATGACGCCGCCGGCGCCCTGGTCGCCGTAGGCCAGGTGCGGAGGAATCTGCAGGGTGCGCCTGCCTCCGACCTTCATGCCCTGGATGCCCTGGTCCCAACCGGAGATGACCATGCCGGAGCCGAGGCGGAACTCGAGCGGGGTGCCGCGGTTGTAGGAGGCGTCGAACTCTTCACCGGTCGAATGGGCGATGCCGACGTAGTTCACGCTCACGGTGTTGCCGGGACCAGCCTCGGCGCCGTCACCGATGATGTCATCGACGATGACCAGCTCGGTCGGAGCCTCAGTCCCGGGGAAATCGACGACTGGTTTCTGCTTGCTCATGGTGTCTCCTTAAGTCGTAGTTCTGTGGTGTCTGTGTTCTCAGCCGTGAGCCGAGACGTCCTCAGCCTTGGGCCGAGAGGACGTCGATGACGAATACGAGGGAGGCATTGCCCGGAATGTTCGGCGGGCTGCCCTGTTCTCCGTATCCCTTGTCGGGTGGGATGACGAGGACGATCTGGCTGCCGACCTTTGCACCGACAAGGCCTTCGTTCCAACCATCGATGACCTGAGCCTGGCCGACGGGGTCGACGGCGAAGGGTCCGCGTCCATCCTGCCAGCTTGAGTCGAAGTACTTCGAATTGTCGTCCCAGAGCCAACCGGAGTAGTGCACGGCCACGCTCTGGCCCTCCTTGACCTTCGGTCCTTCACCTTCGATCGTCGTATACGATTCGAGTTCCTTCGGAGCCTTGCCCTTCGGCTTCGAGATCGAGGGTTCACCGTTGTCGGCCCATTTCACCGTCACGGGGTTCTTCGACTGATCGACCTTCTTGCCTTCGGCGCGGGTCAGGGGCTTAGTCGTCTTCTCAATGTCGATGACGTAGACAAGGGTCTGCGCCGGCTGGCCCTCCTGCGCACTGCCGTTGAGCGACATGAGCACGCGCGATCCGACCTTCGTGTCCAAGAGTGCACTGTAGAGCTGCTCCGAGATCTGGCTCTTGTCCATCGGGAACCCGGCCGGTGACTTCGAATCGTAGCTCGACTCGATCTGCTTTCCGGTCGTGCCCGAGACCAGGGTCATCTGTGCGGTTACCTGCTCACCGTCTGCGACCTTGTCGCCCTTGCCCTCGCTGATGACGGTGTCTCCGGTCTTGTCGACGACCAGGGGTGCGTCGAAGCTGACCTTCGGCTTCTCACCTACTTTGCCTTCGACCGTGATGTCGTCGAGGCTGGTCGACTTCGCGTCCTCGGCCGAGACTGAGGGTGGGGCGCTTGTCGTGTCCTCCGCCTCCTCGCCCTGTCCGCAGGCGGACAGCAGAAGTGTGGCGGCCGCGATGACGGCGAGCACTTTGGTGCGCACGTGGTTCCTTTCGTTCAAGACCAGATCACTGAGATCTTACAGGCCCGCGATGAGAGCTTCAGCCTGTGGGTGCGTGGACTCGAAGGGGTTCTTCAGCGCCACGGCACGGCCGGATTCGTCGTTGAGTCGCAGATGCACCCAGTCGACGGTGTAGTCACGGCGTGCGGCATGGGCGGCACGGACGAATTCTCCGCGGATGGCTGCCCGGGTGGACGCCGGAGGGACGTCTTTCGCCTTTTCGCGTGCTTCGGGCGTGACCAGGTTCTTCGCCAAACCTGTGCGTTCCAGCTTGGGAAACAGACCGGTGTCGGGTGTGATGTCGTGATAGGCGATGTCGAGGCGAGTGATCCGCGGATCCGTGAGATCGTCGATGCCGCGGGCCATCGCCCGGTCGATGAGCGTCTTCTTCATCACCCAATCGATCTCGTGGTCGACTGCGGAGAAGTCCTGGGCTGCAATCGCCTCGAGCATCCGGGTCCACAGGTCGATGACGTATTCGGCCATCCCATCGTCGCCGAGGCTGTGGTCTCCCTTCTGCACGAGGACCTGAGCACGGTCGCGGTAGTCGGTGAGCAGGTTCAGCGGTGTGATCGTCGTCCCGTCCGTGCGCTCGAGCTGCACCGACCCGGTGAGGTCCCTGGCAACGAGGCGGATGTCGCGCACGGCGTGGCGCAGACCGTGTTCCGGGATGCGTGCACCCTGTTCGATGAGGTCGAGCATGAGCACGGCCGAGCCGATCTTGAGCGCCGAGGTGGCTGTCGACATCGAGGAATCACCGACGATGACATGGAGACGACGATATTTCTCCGCATCTGCGTGCGGTTCGTCTCGAGCGTTGATGATCGGGCGTGAACGGGTCGTGGCCGAGGACAGTCCCTCCCACATCACATCAGAACGTGCCGAGAGTCCGAACATCATGTCTGCTCGGTTCGCCTCGACGTCGGGCTGGAAGGACGACTGTGCGGGGATGATGGCACCGGCGCCCACCAGCAGCTGTCTGGAGACGAGGAAGGGAAGCAGCACCGTGGTCAGACGGTTGAAATCGAGATTGCGGCGGATGAGGAAGTTCTCATGGGAGCCGTAGGAGTTCCCCGCCGCATCTGTGTTGTTCTTGACCATGTGGATGCGGCCGCCGAGTCCATCGGCTTCGATGCTCGTCTGTGCCTGATTCAGCAGGTCGATCATCAAGGACTCACCCGCGCGGTCCTGTGTGAGCAGATCGCTGAGATTATCGCATTCGGCGGTGGCATATTCGGGGTGGGAGCCGACGTCGAGGTAGAGCCGGGAACCGTTGGGCAGGAACACGTTCGAGGAACGTCCCCATTCGACGATGGGTCGAAACAGATAGCGTGCGATCTCCTCCGGACCGATGCGTCGGTCACCCTCTCCTGCCGAATGGGCAAGCCCGTATTCGGTCTCGAGTCCGTAGATTCTGGCCATCAGTCCTCCCGCAGCTGCGCCATCATGGCGTCACTGAGTCGCTTGAATGTACGGTGTCCACTCGCATTCCGGTCGAGCACGGCTGCCTCGAGGTCCTGGGTCGGCACTGTGCCGGATGCTGCGGTGGCAAGAGCGCGCACACCATGGTCGAAGACCTCTCGCAGCGGCAGCACCGAGGTGGACAGGTCCTTCAGCGTTGCTGTGATGTCATCGGCCTGTCCCCCGATCGCCACATGTTCGGTCTCATCGATCACGGAGCCGTCGTAGCTGAGCCGGTAGAGCTGATCGGTCTCGGCGGTGAGTCCGAGTTCAGCGACGACGAGTTCGACTTCGAAGGGCTTCGACTCCGTCGTGAAGACCCCGGCCAGCGTCTGCGCGTATGCGTTCGTCAGCCCCCGCGCGGTGACATCGCTGCGGTGGTAGGAATATCCTCGCAGGTCCGCGTACCTCACACCGGCTTGGCGCATCGTCTCGAACTCGTTGTATTTGCCGACTGCGGCGAAGCCGATGCGGTCGTAGATCTCGGCGATCTTGTGCAGCGTCGGAGAAGGATTCTCTGCCAAAAGGAGGATGCCTTCGTCGTAGCGCAGCACCACGACCGACCGACCCCGGGCAATGCCCTTGCGGGCGAAGTCGGCCCGGTCCTTCATCAGCTGCTCGGGTGAGACGTAGAACGGTGCCTGGCTCATGGGCGTGCCTCATTCATGACTGTGCCTTTCTGGTCCGACGATCGCTGACCTCAGTGGCAATCGACATCACGTCGGCCGAAGGGATCTCGACGATCCCGTGCTCAAGGTCGACGGTGAAGATCGTCGGAGCGATCTGCCTGACGAAATCAGGGCCACCGGTGGCCGAGTCATCATCAGAGGCATCGAAGAGGGCTTCAACAGCCACCGAGATCGCAGCATCGGTATGAAGGTCGGGCCGCCACAGCTTCTTCAGCGCCCCACGTGCGTAGCCGGATCCGGAGCCGATCGAATGGAATCGATGCTCTTCGTATTTGCCGCCGGTGACGTCGAAGCTGAAGATCTGCCCGGCGGGAGTCGCTTCGTCGACGCCGGCGAAGAGCGGAACAACAGACAACCCCTGCATGGCCAAGCTCAGGTTTCCGCGCAGCATCGATGCCAGACGGTTGGCCTTGCCTCCCAACGACAGGCGTGCACCTTCGATCTTCTCGTAGTGTTCGAGTTCGAGCTGGTAGAGACGGATGAGATCGAGCGCGAGTCCCGCGGTTCCGGCGATGCCGATGACCGAGAAATCGTCGGCTGGTCGCACCTTCTCCATGGAGTGGGAGGCGATCATGTTCCCGATCGTCGCGCGCCGATCTCCTGCCATGAGGATGCCCGTGGCGGTGCGGAAGCAGATGATCGTCGTGCCCTCCGGAGCCAGATGCCCCAGATCATGCCCGACCGTGGTCGGCAGCGCTTCGGGTGCCACGGCTCGGGCGAGTTCGATGAACGAATTGCTCGTCGAACTCAGAAATGCAGGAGAGAATCCTGACATCTCATTGGCCGCCCTTCTGGACGAAGTTGCGCACGAACTCCTCTGCGTTCGATTCGAGGACTCCGTCGATCTCATCGAGGATCGAATCCACGTTCTGTGTGTTGATCTGACCTTGCACGGCCTCCGGCGGTTCGGCGGGTGGTTCTCCCCCGCCGGCCGAATGGTCTCTCTGAACCTGTTCCTGCGAACTCATTTCGCACCTCTTTCATCGTTCGTCGTTTTCAGTCTATCCACTCCCAGTGCCTGCAGCAGTGCCTGTGAGTCGTGCACTTCAGCCAGTCTGACCTCGAGGAGTTCACGGTTGCCTTTGAGTGGTTCGCTCATCGGCAGACGCACGATTCCGTACTCTCCGGCGTCGAGGACGAGCGAGTCCCAGCTCGCTGCCACCAGCGAGTCCGAGAATCGAGTCACGGCCAGTGATCTCAGGTAGGCCCGGGTTCCGTCGGGCGCGGAGACTACGGCCTTCTCGACTTCACCATCGGTCGTCAGCCGGCGGATCCGTCCGGCTTTCTCAAGCTTGTAGAACAGACCCTTCTCGGGCCTAACGTCGTGGTACTGGACGTCGATGAGCGCGAGCTTCGGATGGTCCCAGTCAAGGTTCTCCTTCTTCCGGTAGCCTTCGAGCAGCACCCATTTGGCAATCCAGTCGATGGAGTCGGACAGGCTGCGTGGGTCGTTGGCCAAGCCGTCGAGGAATCGCTTCCATTCGCTGAGAACCTCGGTGGTGTCCGCGTCATCGCCGGCGTGTTCGAAGCAGGCCGAGTAGTAGGTGTCCTGGATCTCGAGAGCCGTCATCGAGGTGCCGTCGGACATGGGCAGCTTCGTGCTCAGACTCAGATCATGGCTGACATCCCACAGGGCCTGCATCGGATCTGCGAGTTCGAGCTTGGGGACGAGTCCTGCCTCGATGAGGCCGAGCACGAGGGAGGTCGACCCGAATCTGACCAGCGTGGCCGGCTCGGCCATTGTGGCATCGCCGATGATGACGTGCAGCCGACGATATTTGGCCGGATCGGCGTGGGGTTCGTCGCGGGTGTTGACGATGGGCCTGCGCAGGGTGGTCTCGAGTCCCACCTGCGCTTCGAAGAAGTCAGCGCGGGAGGAGATCTGGAAGCCCGCAGTCTCACCTTCGCGTCCGATGCCCACGCGTCCGGACCCGCAGAGAATCTGCCTGCTGACGAAGAACGGGATCAATCCGGAGACGAGGTCGTCGAAATCCACTGCCCGATCAACGAGGTAGTTCTCGTGGGTGCCGTAGGAGGACCCCTTCGAATCGGTGTTGTTCTTGTAGAGGTTGACGGGTTCGTCCGTGGCCTCCAGGCTGCGCACCGAGGCCAACGCCACCATGTCTCCCGCACGATCGAAGGTGACGAGATCACGCGGAGTCAGCACCTCCGGTGAAGAGTATTCGGGGTGGGCATGGTCCACGTAGTAGCGGGCGCCGTTCTCGGTCACGACATTGGCGAGGTATTGTGCTTCCACGGATTCCTGGGGCATGTGGGTGAGCTGGGAGATGTCGGCGTCGGCGACGTTCATGAAGAAGCCGCGTGCGTCCGCGAGTGGCGATTCGGTGGCGAAGTCCCAGAAGTTCTGTGAGGACTTCAGTCCGCGCGGCCCCGCATAGGCGTCGACGACACGCGCCGAGTCACGCATCGGATTCGCTCCCGGATTGCCCGGTCGGCTCAGTCCGAACTCGGTTTCGGAACCCATCACACGGTGGACACTGAGCATCTGAACTCCCTCTAACGTTTAGACTCGGGGACGTGGCTGCGAAGAAATCTCATCTCCCGATCGCGTTGATCGTCGACCTCATCCTGGTTGTCCTATTCACCATCATCGGTCATTACACACATTCTCATAATTTCGATCCCCAGGGGCTCCTGACCACAGCGTGGCCGTTCCTGGCCGGACTGGGCATCGCCTGGCTGCTGTCGGCTGTCTGGGACCGTCCGATTGCGCCACTGGCGACGGGAACTGCAGTGTGGGCGATCACTGTGCTGGCAGGCATGGTCCTCCGTGCACTCACGGGCGCGGGAACACAAGGAGCATTCATCGTCGTCGCTGCCACCCTCAACCTCATCACCCTGGTCGGATGGCGGCTCATCGCCACGGCCGTGACCGGCGGCAGCACCAGCCCACGCCGACGCCGCCGCTGATCCGTAACCGCCGCTGATCCGTACCGGAAAGGACCGGAGAACCAGTTCAGACCAGGTCTGAGTTCGGGTACACCTCGGCGATATCCCTCTCCAGCGGAACCACAGGCGCTCCACGCGTCGTATCCAGATGCATCATCCGCAGATGTGTCACCCGCTCGCCCTTGCGACCGGAGATCCGCGCCCACTCGTCGGGGTTCGTCGTATTGGGCAGATCCTCGTGCTCGCTGAATTCCTCAGCGATGGCCTCTTCGAAGTGCTTCGGCTGAAGACCGCGCTCACCGGTCTCCAGAAGCGATTTGATCGCACTCTTCTTGGCCCGGTCCACGATGTTGTGGATCATGGCTCCAGAGGCGAAGTCCGCGAAGTGGAGAACTTCTTTCGTAGCGTCGGCATAGGTGACCTCGACGAATTCGTTCTCCGGTGACAGTGCATACATGCGGTCGACGCAGAACGAGATCAGGGCCGACACCCCCTCGGCGGGGGTCTCATGACCGGTCTGCACGCTTGCATGCAGGGGCAGTTCTGCGGTGAGGTACTTCTCGAAGATGTCGCGAGCCGCATCGGCATCGGGACGTTCGATGCGGATCTTCACATCCAGGCGTCCCGGACGCAGGATTGCGGGGTCGATGAGGTCTTCGCGGTTCGATGCGCCGATCACGATGACGTTGTCGAGCTGTTCGACACCGTCGATTTCGGTCAGCAGCTGCGGCACGATTGTCGTCTCGACGTCCGAGGACTTGCCGGTACCGCGGGTGCGGAACAGCGACTCCATTTCGTCGAAGAAGACGACGACGGGGAATCCTGCCGACGCTTTCTCCCTGGCCCGGGCGAAGATGAGACGAAGCTGACGTTCGGTCTCGCCGACGTATTTGTCTAGCAGCTCCGGGCCCTTGATGTTGAGGAAGTAGGTCTTGCGGGACTGACCGGCACCGGTCCGGTCGGCCAGAGAATTGGCCACGGCCTTCGCGATCAGGGTCTTGCCACAGCCGGGAGGGCCGTAGAGCAGGATGCCCTTCGGCGGTTTGAGACCATGCTCGGTGTAGAGCTGCGGGTGCTCGAAGGGCAGTTCCACCGCGTCCTTGATCTGGCCGATCTGATCGGCCAATCCACCGATGTCGGAGTAGGTGATGTCCGGGACCTCTTCGAGCAGAAGCGAAGAGACCTCCGGCTTCTCAACGACCTCAAGGGCATAGTGTGTGCGGGAATCGACGACCACGGCATCGCCGACGCGCAGGCCGGCATCGACGAGGTCCTCGCCGAGGATGAAGACCTGTTCGTCGTCGCCGGGAGCACCGACGAGGATCCGGGTGTCGTCGACGAATTCGCGTACATTGACGACGGAGCCGACCGAGGCGAAGGACCCGGTCCCGATGATGACAAGACCTTCCGAGAGCAGAACATCGGCACCGGCGCGCAGGTGTGCCGGCTCCACCTCGGGTCCGACGGCGACGCGCATTCTGCGGCCGCCGACGATGACGTCGGCGCTCAGCCCCGATTCACCGAGAGCGATGAGTGTGCCCCAGTTGTTGGGCGGCTCCGTCAGTCGACGGGCCTCCTCCTTGATCCGGTTCAGCTCATCGCGTGCTGTACGCAGGGTCTTCGACAGGGCTTCATTGCGTTTCCCGGCGCTGAAGAGCTGTTGGCGCAATGACGCAGTGTCCTCGCGCAGTCGTTTGACTTCGGTCGTGGTTTCGGTCATTGGTCCTCCTTCGACCCGGGGGTGTTCGAGGCTTGGCTGGCTGGCTCTCGGTCGTTGGCTTCGGGGGTCGTCGGTTCTTGGTTCAACCGTTTTCCCGCCTCACGCATGACGCGGCGCAGCTTCTTTCCCTGCGCGACTCTGGCTCCGACTGCTTCATCGGTGACTTCCGGCTTTGTCCAGGCATCGACGTCTTCGGTCGATGCCGGGGTGCCCTGTGGTCGCTTCTTCTTCTCCAGCGGAGCCACTCCTGGTGCCATGCGGCGGGCGATGACCAGGAAACCGGTATGCGCGATCATCCGGTGGTCGGGCCGTACTGCAAGCCCATCCACATGCCACCCTCGGACCATGGCCTCCATGGACTGCGGTTCGCTGAAGCAGTCTGTGGCACGCAGGGCTTCGACGAAACGGGAGAGCTGAGGGACGGTCGCAACGTAGGCGATGACGACTCCCCCGGGTGCCAGCGCGGTGGCGACTGCATCCAGTGTGTTCCATGGCGTGAGCATGTCGAGGACGACCCGGTCGACGGTGCCCGCCTCGTAGGAGTGCGGCAGCTCATCGGAGAGATCTCCCACCGTGACCGACCAGTTCTCGGGTCGACCATCGAAGAAGTCTGCGATGTTTCCGGCTGCGATGGTGGCGAATTCCTCGCGGAGTTCGAACGAGTGGAGCCTGCCTGTGGGGCCGACTGCCCGCAGCAGAGCCATCGACAGTGCCCCGGAACCGACGCCGGCTTCTACGACCACTGCACCGGGGAAGATATCGCCGAGGGTGACGATGAGTCCCGAGTCCTTGGGATAGACCACCGCTGCCCCGCGGGGCATGGACAGGACGAAGTCCTCGTAGCGCGGACGGAAGACCTGGAAGTCGATGCCCCCGGTGTTCGCCACGATGATTCCCTCGGTGCGACCGATGATGGCATCGTGTTCGATGAGTCCCTTGTGGGTGTGGAACAGCTCTCCGGGAGCCAGCACGATCGTGTGCATTCGGCCCTTGGGGTCGGTGAGCTGAATCTTCTCACCGGTCTTCAGGGCCCGGTCGGGTTCGGTATGGCTTGCCTCAGTCATGATGCGTCCACTCTACGCTGATGACAAGTATCTCAGCACACCCGGTTCAGGCTGCGAGCAGCTCGTCGAAGAATTCCTGCAGATCGATGACGCCGACGAGAGTGTTCTCATCCATGACCAGGCTGAACTGCGCCTTGGGGCGATGAGTCAGGGACTCAAGCAGGTGCGGTGCCGTGATGTCCTTAGGGACTCCGATCCACCCGGCCAGTGGCCTGGCCACTTCGCCTGCTGGGACCTGGTCCAGCGACTCGGCCAGACGACCGGCTGCCGCATGCCTGTCGACGAGCCCGTAGGGCAGGCCCTTCTGGTCGAGGACGACGATGAGGGTGCGTTCCTTTGCATTGCCCAGCGTGTTCGCATAGTCGAGTGTGTCGGCCAGATCCGCGTCCCAGGTTGCTGCGATGGCAGGCTGGATGACCTGCGAGAGGTCGTAGGTCTCCATCTTCCGTGCTCGCTTCGCATGAGTCGCGGCGTCCCCTGCGGAGAACCACAGCATGATGGCGATGAGCGACATCCACGCCACGGTCAGCGGGTCGGGGCGCTCACCTGCCAGCAGCGGTGTGATGACGGACCAGCCGATGAAGCCGACTGCGATGACTCGACCGACCCAGCTGGCGACGATCGTTCCCAGGTACTGCGAGCCTGTCAGGCGCCACATCAGGGCTTGCAGCGCCCACCCGCCGTCCAGCGGAATTCCGGGCAGGAGGTTGATGGCACCGAGTGCGACGTTCGCGAATGTCACTGCGATGAGCAGGAGCCATGGAACCGAAGTCGGCGAGACCGCGCTCAGACACCACCAGCCCAACAGGGCCAAGACTATGTTGACGATCGGACCGACGATGGAGATGACGAAGCTGGTCAGCGCGGCCTTGTCACGCGGATTCTCCGCCTGAGGTTCGAACCTGGTGAACCCGCCCCAGATATTGAGCTCGATCGCGGCGACCTTGAGTCCATAGAACTGTCCGGCGACACCGTGCGCCAGTTCGTGGAGGAAGACCGAACCGAACAGCAGAACCGCATACGCGAACGCGACGAACCAGGCCCAGACACCGAGGTCGGGCCGGACGGTATTCACCCACGGGGCGAACAGAATCGTGATCACGAAAGCGGCGAGGAACCATGACCAGGCCAGGATCACCGGGGCGCCGAGAACAGTGCCCAGGCGCAAGCCCGAAGAGGCACCAGTCTGGTGTTTTTTCGCGGCCATCGATGGAGTTCCTCTAGCTTGGGGTCGGGTTCACTCAGCCTATCAGCGACAGGCTCGCCACCGCGGTCTCACGCGTCGTGTCAGACCAAGTCGTTACAGTGGTGACATGGCCGAGCTGATCAGTCTTTCGCCCTCACGGGCCAACGACTTCGTACAATGTCCCTTGAAATTTCGTTTCCGCAGCATCGACAAGCTTCCGGAACCGCCTTCGCAGGCCGCTTTCAGAGGGACCGTCGTCCATTCCGTCCTTGAGAAGCTCTTCGAACTTCCCGCGGCACAGCGGACGCAGGATGTCGCCGAGGCCCTGCTTCGTCCCAGCTGGGACGAGCTCGTCGAGAAGGACCCAACTGTGCTCGAGATCTTCGGCGATGAAGGCGAGAAGGAGACATTCTTCACAACTGCGGGCAAGCTGCTGCAGTCTTACTTCAGGCTCGAGTTCCCGGAGCACCTCGAGCCCGATGAGACGGAGAAGTACGTGCGCACGCGGCTCGACAACGGCCTCGAGCTGCGGGGCTTCATCGACCGCGTCGATGTCGCACCGGGAGGTGAGAAGCGTCTGGTCGACTACAAGACCGGAAAGCAGCCCAAGCCCCAGTACGGCAGGGAGGCCCATTTCCAGATGGGCTTCTACGCCCTCGTCGAGTATCGCCTCACGGGTGAGCTCGTGCACACGCTCCAGCTCATGTACCTGGGGTCGCAGAGCATCCTCAAGTCTCACCCCACGATGAGTGACATCGAACGCACCCAGTTCGAGATCGAGTCGATCTGGAAGGACATCATCGCCTCCGCCGAGGCCGACCGCTGGCGCCCGAAGAAGTCACCACTGTGTAACTGGTGCACGTTCAAACCGCTGTGCCCCGCGTGGGGCAACACTCCCCCGCCGACCCCGGAGATCACACGGATTGTCGGGACGTGAGTTCTCTCAGGTCAGCAATTCCGCGCCCTTCGAGGCTCGACCACAGGATCCGGCCAGGACGCTCCTCGAGCGCCACCAGATGGGGAATGCCGATGGCGATTGTGCCTGCTGCTTCTGCGCTGGCGAGTCCGGGTTTCGAATCCTCGAGCGCCACACAGGCTCCCGGGTCGAGCTCAAGCAGCGCCGCTCCCTTGAGATAGGGCTCTGGATCGGGTTTTCCGGCGGTGACCTCGTCCCCGGAGATGAGGCCGACGAAGCTGCCGTCCGGGCATGCCGAGATGACCGCCTCGGCGAGTCGCCGGTAGGACATCGTGACCATCACACAGGGAATGCCAGCGGTGACGATCGCAGCGAGGAATTCGAGAGCTCCAGGACGAAACGGCACTGCTTCCTCGATCTTCGCTACGACCTGGTCGAGAAGGGTGTCGACGATGACGGCGGCCGGAAGGTCGAGTCCAGCATCCTGCATCATGGCGGCGGAGGTGAGAAGGTCGTTGCCCACGAACTCCAGACCCTGCTCTTCGCTCCAGCTGATGCCGTGCGCGTTCATCAGTTCGGTCTCGGCTCTGATCCAATACGGTTCCGTATCAACCAGAGTTCCGTCCATGTCCCAGAGGACTGCGGCAGGATTCGTCATGATTCCAGCGTAATCTTGAAGCATGAGTTTTCTTCCATCAGGGTCCGGGGCACTCGTGTTCATCGCCTTCGAAGGACAGGACGCGGATGCCTCCGAGGCCGCCAGTTCACTGGTCAAGGATCTCATCGAGTCATGGCGACTGGACGAGAGTGAGATCTTGGACACCGACGGATTCTACGAGTTCAGATTCTCAGAGCCTGAGATCGTTCGGGACGAAACGGGCCGCGCCACGATCGCGTGGCCGGGAATAGAAGTCCACCGGGGGCAGCATCTGGGCACGCCGGTCACCGTCATCCAGGGACATGAGCCGGGACTGAAGTGGCGCGAATTCCTCTCGCTCATCCTGTCCGAGGTCACCGCCGAGGATTGCGTGGTCCTGCTCGGAGGTCTGCACGCGGAGGTCCCCCATACGCGTCCTCTGCCTGTCGTCGCGAACACAGAGGATGCAGTGCTCGCCGCAGATCTGAACATCGACGTCAACGGCTATGCGGGACCGATCGGCATCCTCGGCCTCCTCGGCGTCGAATGCGACAGGCGTGGACGCCACGCGATCAACCTATGGGTCGGTGTGCCCGACTATCTCACCGACTCCCCTTCGCCCAAGGCTGAATTGGCCCTGGCGTCAGCGGTGGAGAAGTACACGGGACTCGAGATCGATATTCCCATCCTCGAGGAGGAGAGCCGCGCATGGGAGCTCGGCGCCGATGAGTTGGTCGCCAACAACCCGCACCTCGTCGAGCTGCTCAAGGGACTCGAACAGCTCAACGATTCCACGGAGCTGCCCGAAGCCAGCGGCGATGCGATCGCCGCCGAGTTCGAACGCTACCTGCGCAAACGGGGTCGCGAGAAGTAGAGGGCTTAGGCTCAGCTGTGCAGATCGAGGCCGAGCAGGGCATCGACGGCGTCCGCGACCCGGTCACCGCACACCGGTGCGGTCTCGGCAGCGGGTGAGTCCGCATAGTGCTCGGCCCACTCGTCGAGGATTCCCAACGCACGGGGGCTGTCGAGATCATCGGCCAGAGACTCACGCAGCAGACCGATGATGTGTCCGCGCAGTCCCTCCCGGCATTCGGCTTCGCACATTGCCGCATGCTTCCACGCCCGCAGTCGCGCCGAGGCGGACTCGAGCAGCTCGTCGGTGAAGATCCAGTCGCTGCGGTAGTGGTTGGACAGCAGCACTGTGCGAATGACCATCGGGTCGACGCCCTGTTCGCGCAGCTTCGAGACGAGGACCAGGTTGCCCTTGGACTTGCTCATCTTCTCGCCCTGGTAGCCGACCATGCCTGTGTGCATATAGGTCCGAGCCAGCGGTGTCTGCTTCCACGCCGCTGCGTGAGCTGCGCTCATCTCGTGATGTGGAAACACCAGGTCGCTGCCGCCGCCCTGAACGTCGACGGGCAGTCCCGCGTAGTTGTTGGCGATGACGGTGCATTCGATGTGCCAGCCCGGTCGTCCCGGCCCGAGTTTCCCGCCGTCCCAGGACGGTTCGCCCTCGCGTGCGGCCTTCCACAGCAGAGGATCGATCTGATTGTCTTTGCCCGGTGTGTCCGGGTCGCCGCCGCGCTCGGCAGAGAGCTTGGCCATCGTGGCCCGGTCATCGTGGCTGACGCTGCCGAAGGGCGGATTGATCGGAGTTGAGACGCGGTAGTACACGTCGCCGTTGTCGAGGGTGTATGCAGCCCGCGACTCGACGAGGTCCTCGACCGCTGCGACGATCTGGTCAACCGACTCCACGACGCCGATGTAGTTCTGCGGCGGAAGCACGCGCAACGCCGTCATGTCTTCGCGGAACAGCTCGATCTGCGACTCTGCGAGTTCACGCCAATCGACTCCGGTGGCGTTGGCCCGTTCGAGCAGAGGGTCATCGACATCGGTGGTGTTCTGCACATAGACGACGTCGAGCCCCGCATCGCGCCACACCCTGTTCAAGAGGTCGAAGGCGACATAGGTCGCCGCGTGACCAAGATGGGTGGCGTCGTACGGGGTGATTCCACATACATAGAGACCGGCCGCCTGGTCACGCCCTTTGAGTCTGCGTGGGCTCCGGGTGCCGGTGTCGAAGACTGTCGGCACCTTTCCGGAGCTGGTGAGGCGGGGTAGCTGAGGTTCGGACCATGACTTCACGGAGACCAGCCTAACCGAGTCATAGCAGAACGGCACCTCCGGTCTCAGGCCGTGCCGTCTCTAGATCGGCGGCCAGGGAATGACTGTCCGATCCTGCGGCGGATCGGGGAACGTTCCGGCCTCTCCCAGACGCTCCGCCCGGGCGCGCAGGCTCTCGATCTCTGTCTCTTCCAAGGATTCATCCAACACGGTCCGCAGCTCCGTGGGCATTCGGACCACCTCGTCGAGGGCGTCGATCTCTTCGACCCGGAATGACTGATGAGAGAAACCCCACAGCACGGTGCGCACCTTCTCCTCGGCGTGGAACGTCAGACCGTTGTCGATGCCGTAGGTGCCGATGCTGGCCGCACCGCTGCCCGGCAGGTAGCTGCCGGTGATGATGTGGCCGGCCTTCCGGTCGGCGTTGTTCGCGAGGAGGTCGAAGAAGGCGATCGCCCGCAGCCCCTCCCGTGCGTCATGGGACAGCACCAGATCGGTGCCGTCCTCGGTTCGCAGGGCGAACATCGGAGTGTGCTCGGCAGGGATGCCGTCGACTTCGGTGAGGGCGACGGCGTCATCGTCCCCGGAGTCCTCGACATAGGCCTGGAGCGACCCTGGCCCCGCTCCCAGGTCTCCCCGCAGGACGGTCGGCGGAACCACGTTCAAGTCGAGGTGAGCGCTCAGCCGGTAGGACGCCACTTCGCGCAGCGAGAGGGTGTGCGGTGGGAAGTCCGCCAGCGGTCGCTCTCCCGATACCGGCTTGTAGACGGCTTTGAAGTGGGTGCCTGCGTGGTCGACGACCACGAGGCGGGTGTCGTTGCTGGCCCGCGGGATCGCTCCCATAACGGTGCAGGTGCCCTGTTCCAGGGCCTGCCGGGCGAAGGCTTCGTGCATGAGTCTCTTAAACGCGGGCGATGCCGTTGGCACGGGGGCACAGGTGCCCTTCGGGCTCCAGCGGCAGCGAGCAGAAGGGGCAGTCGCCGCGACCAGCGGAGACGACCTGGTCGGCCCGGCGGGCGAACTCGCGGGAGCCGGCGGCGTCGAGAACGATGCGCAGCACCTCTCGCTCGACCTCATCGTCATCCGGTTCTGCTGAGGTGCCCGTCTGAGCATCCTCCTCGGTGAGTTCGAAGCATTCGACCACAAGCTCATGGGCGACCGTGTCCCAACCCAGGCTCATGGTGCCGACCCGGAATTCAGGTTCGATCGGGACGTTGAGTCCGGCGTTGTCGATGCGTTCGTCGATCGCAGACTGCGGCACTCGCGCCGCGGGATCCTTGACCATGACCATATCGAGAAGTTCGGTGACGCGATCGGCGAGGATTTCGACCTGCTCCTTCTCGACCACCACTGTGGTCAGCGAAGTTCCGGATTTCGCCTGTAAGAGGAACGTTCGCTCGCCGGGCAGACCGATCGTGCCGACGACGAATCGATCTGGGGTGGGGTGGTCGTACAAAGCTGCCATGCCTTCAGCCTAGTTCAAAGACTTACATGTCCGACTTCCCTGGGATACATTTGAGTCATGAGCACTGATCCTCGTGAGGCCCTGGACGCATTCCTCGAAGCAGTGGGTGAACACTTCGCTGCATCCGCACACCGCAATGGAGACCAAGACCCCCGTGTCGAAGCCGCCTACATGGCCTTGGCCGACGCCTTCGAAATCTATGAGGACGCGATCTACACCGCGTACGACGAGGTCACTCCGTTTGAGCTCTTCGACGATGTCGAAGACGCCAAGGAGGATGACGAGGACAACGAACTCGACGGTGACTTCGCCATCGACGAGGACGACGAAGACGACTGAATCAGGTACGAACCGGCCGCGACCTCAGGAGATCTGGTCGAGGACCTCTGCGATCTCGGGTTCGAGTTCGATTTCACTGCTGAGCAGCTGAGCCATCTGCTCAGGGGTGCGGGCCGAGACCAATGATGAGGCGACTCCCTGGTACCTGTTGAACGCCAGCGCGATGTCTGTCGTCGTCACTCCCAATGCCGCAGCCGCCTTGCGGACTCCTGCCAGCACCCGCGTCGCTCGTTCATCGAGATAGGCCCCGACATAGTCGGTGAGTTCACCCACCGCGAAGCGTGAGTCCTGTGGGGTGCCGCGCCGATACTTGTCGCTCAGCACTCCCCTGCCCAGGCCGGCACCGGCGATGAGTCCCACGCCTGCGTAGTTCGCAGCCGGCAGAAGATCGTGCTCTGCCTCCCGGTTGAGCAGGGAGTATTCCGCGATCGCGCAGGAGATCGGCAGACCTGCTCCGCGCATCTCCGCCAACTCCCAGCCGGCATGGTGGGACACGCCGACGTAGCGGATCTTGCCCAACGTCAGCAGGGTATCGATCGCCGAGGCGGTCTCTGCCCTGTCCACCTCAGCATCGAAGACATCGAGGATGAGCATGTCAATGTGGGAACGTCCGGTGGCACTGAGCAGGGCATCGACCTGATTGAGGATCCGAGCCCTGCCCAGACCCACCTCGATGTGGGATGACTCACTCATGGACACGCCCACTCGGGCAAGCAACACGATCTGCTCAGGAAGACTCAGCTGAGACACCACCTGAGCCGCGTGGACTCCCGAACTGGGAAGCTCGATGAGGTTCCCACCAGCGCCGACGTACTCATCGACGAGTCGCTGTGCGACTGCGGCGTCGACTCGGTGTCCCCACTCGAATGTGCCGAGACCCACATCGCTGACTTCAAGACCGGTTCTGCCGAGGCGTTGATGCTTCATGATTGTTGAGGTTACCTGATTCGGCGACTACCGTGGTTTCGTTCCCATCCCACTTTCTCAAGGAGACGCATGTACGACTGGCTGGTCGCAGCTGTGCTTGGAATCGTTCAGGCACTGACAGAATTTCTGCCGATCTCGTCCTCAGCGCATGTGCGCATCGTCGGTGAGTTCATGTTGCCGGGCCAGGATCCTGGCGCGTTCTTCACCGCGATCATCCAGATCGGCACCGAGGCAGCTGTCGTCGTGTACTTCTGGCGCGACATCGTCTCCATCATCTCCAAATGGTGCAAGGCGCTGGTCGGCAAGCACGACCGCAAGGACCCTGAAGTCCGGCTCGGCTGGCTGATCATCGTCGGTTCGATTCCGATCGTCATCCTCGGTCTGCTGTTCCAGGACGCCATCGAGGGTGCACTGCGCAGCTTGTGGATCACCGCAACCATGCTCATCGTCTTCGGACTCGTCATCGGCCTCGCCGACTGGGTGGGCAAGAGGGAACGCACCCTTGAGGACATGAGCTGGGGCCAGGGCATCGCCTACGGATTCGCCCAGGCGCTGGCGCTCATCCCGGGTGTCTCACGCTCCGGCGGTACGATCATGGCCGGGCGCTTCATGGGCTTCGACCGTCCTGCCGCTGCCCGCTACTCGTTCCTGCTCGCCATTCCAGCGGTCTTGGGGTCCGGCTTCTACAGTGTCTTCCAGACGCTCGGCAGCACGGACACGGTCATCGGCTGGGGACCGACAATCCTGGCCACCATCATCGCCTTCGGACTGGGACTCCTCGTCATCCACTGGTTCCTCGGCTACGTGAAGACCAAGTCCTTCGCGATCTTCGTCTGGTACCGCGTGGCACTGGGCATCGTGCTCTACATCCTGCTGGGCACGGGAGTCCTCGCCGCCACGTGATCGGCGCTGGCTGGCTCGGTTGAGCGTCAGCGCAGTCCGCCGCCGCCGGGTGCGCTCCCCTCGGAGAGCCCAGCGGCGGTGACCGACATCGCCGTCAGCACCGGCCGTGGCCCCGAGAAGTCGATGACGGTGAAGGAGCCCGGGGCAACGCTGATGCGCTGGAAATCATCGAGGGGCATCGCCAACGCATCGGCAATGATCGCCTTGATGATGTCGCCGTGGGAGACCAGCATCGCCCAACGATCGGCTCTGCCCCCACGATCCTCTGTGCTGCGGCTGCGCTCTTCCTCGTCGCTGCGTTCTTCTGTGCGGAGCTCGTCGACGACGGTTCTCACTTGTGACACGGCACGGTCGGCCGCCTCGGCGATGGATTCCCCACCGGGGAAACGCGCCTGCGATGCCCGTTCGACGACGGTCTTCCACAGCTCTTCGCTGCCGAGTTCCTTCAGGCTCCGACCGGTCCATTCGCCGTAGTCGAGTTCGATGAGGTCATCGACGGCGGCAACAGAATCGGCGGTGACCGCAGACGCCGCGATCTGAGCCGTCTGCTCACATCGCATGAGGGGCGAATGCAGCAGGCGGGAGAAGTGTCGCTGGGGAAGCATCCGCAGGGTGTCGCGAAGGGCGCTGACACCCTGATCGGTCAGCGACACGCCGGGAGCGCGTCCGGCGAGGATCCCTGCCGTATTCGCACTGGAGACGCCGTGCCGGAGGAGAACGATGACGGGCATGTGACCAACACTAGCCCAGATCGTTTACAGTGGGCCTATGAAGCGTCAGCGTCCCAGCATGGCCTATAAGTTTCGCAAGGTCTCGTTCTCCAGAGAAACACCGCGATCTGTCAGTCTCCAGGAACTCAATGACGAGGCGGAGTACGGCAAATGGGAGCTCGCACGGACCCGGATCTCCGTGGGAGGCACCAAGACCGTCTGGCTGCGTCGTAAGATCATGCCTCTGACGTTGAGCAGCTGACACCGGCACTGTGAAGTCACCCGCTGCGCTCCTCCCTGTCCTCTTCGCCGGCCTCGTCACCATCGTGGCCGGCGGTGCCATGTCCCTCCAAGGTCGTGCCAACGGCCTGCTCGGTCCGATCCTGGGTCACTCTGTCTTCGCCGCACTCGTCTCGTTCATCATCGGGCTCATCCTCGTGGGCACGACTCTGCTGTGCTCCTCCCGGTCTCGGGCCAGCGCCAGAATTCTGATCCGACTTCTCCGCACTCACGCGATGCCCTGGTGGATGCTGCTCGGCGGTCTCAGCGGCGGCCTCGTCGTCATCGCTCAGGCATCCACCGTGCCGATCATGGGTGTCGCGATGTTCACCATGGCCTTCGTCTCCGGCCAGGTGACCGGTGGTCTCGCCGTCGATTCCACACGCCTGCCACCGGGCGGGAGGCAGCGCCTGACGTTTCTCCGGGTCTTCGGGGTCCTCGTCGTCATCGCCGCCCTGGTCTACGGCGCGTCAGAGCGACTCAACCTGGGAGTGCCTCTCTGGGCCCTGCTGCTGCCCTTCGTCTCTGGTGCCCTGACCTCCGTCCAGCAGGCGTTCAACGGGCGGATCAAAGCCGCCACAGGCTCGGTCATCGTCGCCACCACTGTGAACTTCGCCGTCGGCTTCCTCGCTCTGCTCGCGGCGGCTGGGGTCATCATGCTCTCCGGGGTGACCTGGGCAGGTTTTCCGACGGAGCCCACTCAGTGGTGGATGCTGCTCGGTGGGGCCTTCGGCGTCATCTTCATCGGGTTGACAGCGCTGACCGTGGCGAAGCTCGGCGTGCTGCTGCTCAGCCTGTTCTCGCTGTTCGGAAATCTCCTCGGCGCGCTCCTGCTCGATCTCCTGCTGCCCTTGCCCGGATCCCTGGTGAGCACCACAACGGTCATCAGTGCCGCCCTGGTGCTCCTCGGGATCGCGATTACGATTATGCCTTCATCAGGAAATCGCCCAGAACCCTCGCCCCGAACTTGAGTGCGGAGATCGGCACTCGCTCATCGACGCCGTGGAACATCGCCGGGAAGTCGAGGTCACCGGTCAGCTGCAGCGGCGCAAACCCGTAGCCGGTGATGCCCAGTTCTGCCATGGACTTATTGTCCGTTCCGCCCGACAGCGTATACGGCAGAACCTTCGCTGAGGGGTCGTCATCGAGCAGGCTCTTGCGCATCTGTGCGACCAGCGGCGTGTCGAAGGGCGCTTCCAAAGCATCTCCCTCGTCATTGGCCTCGATGTCGATGCCCTCCCCCGCGAGCTCCTTGATCTTGAGCATCACATCCTCGTGCTGACCTGGCAGGGTCCGGCAGTCGACGTAGGCCGTGGCCGTGCCGGGGATGACGTTGTGCTTGTACCCGGCATTGAGGAATGACGGATTCGAGGTGTTCTGCAGGGTCGGGGCGACGAACTTCTCGACAGAGCCGAGTTCGGCCAGGAGCTCACCGATCGTATCGGCCCGGAATTCGATGCCGGTGATCTCCGCGACTCCTTCGAGGAGTTGCCTTGTTGCGACCGGGATCTCCTGCGGCCATGGATATTCGCCGATGCGGGCGATGGCTGCGGCAAGCCGGGTGACCGGGTTGTCATCATTGCGCTGGGAACCGTGACCCGCCGTGCCGTGGGCGATGAGGTTGAGCCAAGCGAGGCCTTTCTCTGCGGTCTGGACGAGGTACACGCGCTGGCCGCGGACATCGACGGAATAGCCGCCGACCTCGGAGATGGCCTCGGTGGCTCCCGCGAAGAGCTCCGGGTGGTTGCGGACCATATAGCGGGCGCCGTAGTTCCCACCCGCCTCCTCGTCGGCGAAGAAGGCGATGATGAGGTCTCGGCGCGGACGCAGACCCTGGCGGAGCATATCGCGGACGGCGGCGATGATCATCGCGTCCATGTCCTTCATGTCGACGGCTCCGCGCCCCCAGAGCAGCTCGTCCTTGATGACACCGGCGAAGGGGTCGACGCTCCAGTCCTCTGCCGCAGCCGGAACCACATCGGTGTGGCCATGGACGACGAGCGCGCCCGCCTCGGGATCAGTTCCCTTGATCCGGGCGACGAGGGAGGCCCTGCCCGGTTCGGATTCGACGATCGTCGACGTCAGTCCTACCTCGTCGAACCAGCCTGCGATGAGATCCGCGGCCGGCCGTTCGGGGTTGGCCTTGTTGCCTCCCCAATTCTGTGTGTCGATGCGAATGAGCTGCTGGCACAGAGAAGTGACCTCGGCCTCGGCGGCGCTGAAATCGTACACGGTGTCTCCCGTCGGATAGGTGCAAAGATGCTGACGTGATCCACGTTATAACAACTGTCGCAGTCCGACCCATGGTGTCCGCCGATCGTGATTTCCGGGCCAACAGCAGGAGTGAATGAGAAATGGCCTCCGGATCAGATCCGGAGGCCATTTCCTCTGTTGTGCGCGAAGGGGGACTTGAACCCCCACGCCCGATAAGTTGGGCACTAGCACCTCAAGCTAGCGCGTCTACCAATTCCGCCACTCGCGCTGGCAACAGAGATTACTTTACACGCGACTTTCGGCCGCGCAAAATCAGATCGGCTGATTGTGACGCACGGCACTCAACTGATTCTGCTGAGGTCCCACCGGCGCTTGCACAGGCTCATTCACCGAGTTCTGAGACCTCTGAGAGGATGTGCGGTTTGCCGGATTTGAGATCGAAGACGGCGAACTTCGCGGCCTCGCGCCTCTGGCCCTCGGTGATGGCGAAGCCAACGGTCGACGGCAGCAGCACGGGCTTGGCGAACGACACATCCCATCGGTAGGACCCGAGCCTCGTATCGACTGCGGACAGGGCGCGCGAGGCACCGTACATTCCGTGGGCGATGAGGCGCGGGAAGCCGAAGCCCTTCGCCGCCAATCCGTTGAGGTGGATCGGGTTGTAGTCACCCGAGGCGTGAGCATAGCGCTGGCCGATGATCGGGTCGAGTCGCCACAGTGCGCTCGGGGTGGGAGCAGTGAACTCCTCCCGCGGCGGCTGTGGCTTCGCTTCTGCATTGGGCAGCTTCTTGCCCTTAGCCAGATAGGTCGTGGTCTCCCGCATGCGCAGCGCACCCTCAACCTTCGCCTCGACGATGACCTCGATCGTGGTTCCGGCCGCATGCTGGTAGGGACCGGCCAACTCCACATGGAAGTCGACGCTGTCACCGATATGCACGGCGCCGAAGCTGTCGATCCTGTTGTGGATGTGGACCATGCCCATCATCGGCAGCGGCACCTCGGGGTCGCCGAGCAGTTGCATGCTCAGCGGGAACGCGAGGACGTGAAGGTAGCCCGGGTGGACGGTGTTGCCCAGCCCGGCACCGATGACGGTGGTGAAACCGGCGTAGGCATCGGCCTCGATCGGCATGCTGCGATCCAGGGCGCGGCTTGGCAGGTCCGGGCTCGTGCGTGTGCCCAGCGGCAGAGCCTTGAGCACGGCCTTGGCATAGAGCGGAAGCATCGAATCCTTCGCCATCATGCACCCACCATGTTCTGGCCGCACACCCGCAGCGTCAGACCATTGATCCCACGAGCCCCCGCCGAGGCGAGGAATCCGATGGTCTCGGCCACGTCGACGGGCTGTCCGCCCTGCTGAAGACTGGATAGCCTGCGGGCAACCTGCCTGGTCAGGGCTGGCATCTTGGCCGTCATATCGGTTTCGATGAAGCCGGGAGCCACAGCATTGATCGTTCCTCCGCGCTGCGCGAAGTCCGGCGCCGAGGCGGCGGTGAGTCCGATGACTCCGGCTTTCGAAGTTGCGTAGTTCGTCTGCCCGCGGTTGCCTGCGATCCCCGAGGTCGAGGCCAGCGACACGACCTGGGCGCCCTCGGCGAAGAGGCCCTCAGCCTGCAGGTGGGCGTTGATGCGGGCCTGGGAGGCGATGTTGACGGCGATGACGGAATCCCAGCGGGAGGCATCCATATTCGCCAGCATCTTGTCCCGGGTGATTCCGGCATTGTGGACGAGGATGTCGACGGGGCCACCGACTGCCTCGGCGATCTTCTCCGCCGCGGTCTCCGCGGTGATGTCGAGCTGGAGCGATCTGCCGCCGACTTCGTTCATCACCTCAGCCAGAGCCTGCCCGGCCTGCGGCATGTCGACGCCGATGAGCTGTGCACCGTCACGGGCAAGGTTGCGCGCAATCGCAGCACCGATACCACGAGCGGCACCGGTCACGACTGCGGTGCGTCCTGCCAGCGGGCCCGCTTCACCGGTGGAGAGGAATTCCTTCATCCCCATCGGGGTGCCGGCCTGCGTCGAGACGGTGATGAACTGGCCCGAGACATAGGCTGATTTGCCAGAGAGGAGGAACCAGAGTGCGGTGGACACCGAGGGTGCCTGCACGTCGACGCCGTCGAGGAGGATCCCGTTGGCGGTGGCTCCTCTGCGCATCTCGTGAGCTAGGGACCGTGTCAGGCTGGTGATCCCCTGAGTCGCGGCTGCGAGTTCCGGGCTCTGCTGCTGCGGGTTCGGGGCAGCAGAGATCGTGATGACGCGTCCGCAGCGGGCCAGTGAACGCAGCGCAGTTCCGACCTCGAGCACGGTCGCCGACAGGTCGGCGGGCGCGGTGGCTTCGTCGAAGACTGCGATGATGGCTCGCAGGGACTCCCCCGAGTTTGCGTGGCGTCGAACCTCGAGGCCGTTGTCCAACAGCAGGTCAGCCAGCTTCTGCGCCTCGGGTCCGGCGCCGAGTACGAGCACCGGCTTCCGACGGTAGTCCGCCGGAGTTGAGTCGAAGCGGTGCAGTTCGACCGGCTGCGGCAGGCCCAGTGTCTTCGCGACCTGTTTCAGTGGGCCGTTGACCAAGTCCAGGTAGGTGTCTTTCATGCTGCCTCCACAATCGCAGTGAGTCCCTGGCCGCCTGCAGCGCAGATCGAAACCAGCGACCTCTTCTTGCCGGTGAGCTTGAGGTACTTCGCGGTGGAGGCGATGATGCGCCCACCGGTCGCCGCGAACGGGTGTCCGGCGGCGAGGCTTGAGCCGAGCGGATTGAGCTTGGCCCGGTCGATGCTGCCCAGGGCCCCGTCGAGACCGGCCTTGTTTCGGCAGAACTCCTCAGACTCCCACGCTGCCAGATGAGCAAGCACTGTCGAGGCGAAGGCTTCGTGGATTTCGAAGACGTCGAAGTCTTCGAATGTCAGACCGTTACGGGCCAGCAGACGAGGAACCGCGTAAGCGGGGGCCATGAGCAGCCCTTCGGAACCGTCAACGAAGTCGACGGCGGCCACTTCGGCATCGACGAGTCGAGCCAGCGGGGTGTATCCGTGTTCGTTCGCCCAATCTTCACTGCCCAACAGCACCGAGGAGGCGCCGTCAGTGAGTGGAGTCGAGTTGCCCGCAGTCATCGTTGCCGGGGTCTTCAGGTTGCGACCGAAGACCGGCGCCAGCTTCGCCAGCGATTCGACGCTCGAATCCGGGCGCAGGTTCGTATCGCGACTCACGCCGAGGTAGGGAGTCGAGAGATCATCGAAGAAGCCCTCGTCCCAGGCCTGGGCCAGGTTGCGGTGCGAGGCCGCCGCGAGTGCGTCCTGAGCCTCGCGAGTGATCTGCCACTCGGCTGTGGTGATTGCCTGATGCTCGCCCATACTCATACCTGTGCGAGGTTCACCCGTTGAGGGAGCCTGCGGGGCAAGGTATGCCGGACGAATCTGAGCGGCGATCTTGGCCCTCTGGGCCAGCGTCTTCGCCCGCGAGAGTTCGAGCAGAATCTCACGCATCGAATCATTGACGACGATGGGGGCATCCGAGGTCGAGTCGACGCCCGAGGCGATACCCGACTCGAGCTGACCCGCATTGATCTTGTTGTTGAGGCTGACGACGGTCTCAAGACCGGTCGCGCAGGCCTGCCCGACATCGAAGGCCGGGGTAGTCGGCGATAGGGCAGAACCGAGAACGGCCTCGCGAGTCAGGTTGAAGTCCTTCGAGTGTTTGAGGACTGCGCCTCCGGCGACTTCGCCGATGCGTTCTCCGGCGAGCCCGAAGCGAGCGACGAGACCATCAATGGTGCTGGTGAGCATATCGAGATTGCTGGCCTTCGAATACTGCTTGTTCGAGCGAGCGAACGGAATGCGGTTGCCGCCAAGGATGACGGCGCGCTGGGTGGGAGTGGACATTTGCACCTCCGGTATATGGATTTAACTGCTACCGACAGTACCTGATACTGTCTGTCATATGAAATCGCTCACAGATGGTCGTTCCACCCGGTGGCAGCAGCATCGCGACCTCAGACGCCGTGAACTGCTGCGCGCGGTCCGGCATGTCGTCGACGAGCACGGAGACGAACTGTCGATGGAGCAGATTTCGGAATACTCGGGAACGACGAAGTCGGTGCTCTACCGGTATTTCACGGATCGTGCCGGACTGCAGGCGGCAATGGGCGAATGGGCGATGGATGTCATCTCCAAATCACTCGATGACGCAACAGCAGCCTCGGCGCAGGATGCACTGACGGAGATGATTCACGCCTTCGTCGCGCTCGCTGCAGAGTCACCGAACATCTACCGATTCTGCGATACCGCGGTCAATCGCTTCGCCCCCACAGAGACTGGTGGCTTCTTCAATTCCATCGCCGGCCTTCTGGCCGAGCGGCTCGGTCTCGGAGGATCACAGGGGCAGCTGTGGGCAGCGGGTGCAATTGGCTTCGTGCGCGCTGCAACCGAAAACTGGCTGACCGACCCCAGCCGCCCCGATGAATTCGCCACCGCAATCAGTCAATGGCTCTGGGCCTCGCTGCCCGCAAAACTAGGAGTAGACGAATGAAGCTTTCCCTTGATCCACAGGCGATCAACACCGCACTCGACGGACAGTGGGCCGAGGCTCGACGTCAGGGGCGCACCCTGGCACTCGAAGAGATCACCCATGAAGACCCGGCCGATGACCTTGAGACCACACGAGCGAAGACGCTCGCCGGGGTGAAGCTCATGGCTGACACCGGACTGCCGATGGTGGCCCTGCCACCGTCACTCGGCGGACGCAATAAGCATGCGACCAATATCGCCAGCTTCGAGGAGACCGTCACCGCCTCCCCCAGTCTCCAGGTCAAGGCAGGAGTCCAGTTCGGACTCTTCGGCGGAGCGATCCTGCACCTGGGCAACCCCGAGCAGCACGATGCGTGGTTGGTCGCAGCACAGAAGGGCGAACTTCTGGGATCCTTCGCAATGACGGAGATCGGACACGGCTCCGATGTGGCCGCGGTCGGCACCACGGCGACCTATGAGGCCGAGAAGGAAGAGTTCGTCATCAACACGCCCTTCCGTGCCGCGACCAAGGAATACATCGGAAATGCCGCCCGTGATGCACGTGCCGCGGTCGTCTTCGCCCAGCTCATCACCAATGGGGTCAACCATGGTGTCCATGCGTTCTTCGTGCCGATCCGAGATGAGAGCGGCACTATCCTGTCGGGCATCAGCATCGAAGATGACGGCTACAAGGGCGGGCTCAAGGGCGTCGACAACGGCCGGATCGTCTTCGAGCAGGTCCGCATTCCTCGATTCAATCTTCTCGATCGCTACGGCGCTGTGAATCCCGCAGGCGACTACACCTCCCCCATCGACTCCCCCGGACGTCGCTTCTTCACGATGCTCGGAACCCTCGTCCAGGGCCGTGTCTCCCTCGACGGTGCGGCCATCGTGGCCTCGAAGCTGGCGCTCGACATCGCCGTGCGGTACGGACTCGAACGCAAGCAGTTCACCTCCGTCGACGACATCAACGAGACCACCCTGCTGGACTATCAGCAGCACCAGCGCCGCCTTATGCCGGCCATCGCCTCGGTCTACGCCTCGACCTTCGCCCACGAGAAGCTGCTCACCTCGTTCGAGGAAGTCTTCTCCGGGGCCGACGAGAGTGAGGAGAATCGGGCTCTGCTCGAAACCCGAGCCGCAGCGTTCAAAGCCGACACGACATGGATGGCCCTCGATGTCATCCAAGAGGCCAGGGAAGCCTGCGGCGGCGCCGGCTACATGGCCGAGAACCGCCTCGTGGGACTGCGCGCCGACCTCGACATCTACGCCACATTCGAGGGCGACAACACGGTGCTCCTGCAGCTGGCAGCCAAGCGCCTCCTCGGCGACTATGCAAAGGAATTCGCGAACATCGACGTCGGCGGGGCCGCCCGCTACATCGGCACCCAGGCGGCCGAGCACACGCTCTACCGCACCGGACTGGCCAATGCGGGACTCGCCATCTCCGACGTATTCACCCCCAACCTCGGCGATAAGCGGATCCGCTCCGGACGCCTGCAGCGTTCGCTTCTCGAGACCAGGCTCGAAGTCATGGTCTCCGGACTGGCCCAGGCTCTGCGTCCAGCGATGAAGATGTCAGCCGCCGATGCCGCGGACCTGTTCAACTCCAATCAGCATGAGTTCATCGAAATGGCCCGCGCCTACGTCGAGTTGGAGAAATGGAAGGCCCTCGATGAGGCGATGAGGGAGCAGCAGGACCCGGACCAGAACAAGCTGTTCCGACGTCTGCGCGACACCTACGGTCTCAGCCTCATCGAGAAGCATGTTGGCTGGCACCTCATGTACGGTCGTCTGCCGATGCTGCGTGCTCGTCAGCTCAACGAGACGCTGAACCGCCTGTGCGAGAAGCTGTCTGCCAATGCCTTGGATCTGGTGGACGCATTCGGCTACGGCGACGATCACCGCCGTGCCACGATCTCGACCGGAGTCGAGGCTGAGCGACAGGACGAGGCCGCCGACTACTACCGTCACTCCCGTGCGCAGGAGGACTATGCGGTGCCGGAGAAGCAGCTGCGCAAGGCAGAGAAGGCTGCGCGGAAGGCAGCTGAGAAGGACGGCCGCAAGGTGAAGGCTGGAAAGTAGAAGTCCTGACGGGCAGTAGTCCTGACAGGTAAGTGAGAGGGGGGGGGGGGGGGG
>NZ_JBHFIH010000009.1:193657-236288 GCF_057334195.1 Brevibacterium sp. AGC70
GCCCTCTCACGTTGAGCCCGGGGCTGTGTTCAGCGCAATCGGAGGAATTTGAACGCGTTCAGGCGCGGAGAAAGTCCTTCAGCGCCGCCGAGACCGCCGCAGTCTCCGTGAGGAAACCGTCGTGACCGACCTCGGATTCGATGACATGATGGGTGACCGCTCCGGGCAGATTCTGCGCGAGCAGTTCGACCTGTGCGGTCGGGAACAGCCGATCAGAGGAGACTGAGACGACGAGGTTGTCGGTGCAGGCATCGGCCAATGCAGTCGCTAAGTCCTGGGAGCGACCGGTGCGCACGTCGTGATCGCGCAGGGCGCGAGAAAGCACGACGTAGCTGTGGGGGTCGAATCGAGCGGTGAGCTTCTTCGCCTGGTAGTCGAGGTACGAAGTGACTTCGTGATAGTCAGGCGATCTGCGCCGGCTGGAGAATCGGTGGTTGAGCTCCGCATCATTGCGGTAGGTCAGGTGGGCGATCTGGCGGGCCAGGCCCAATCCTTGTGCAGGGAAGGCGCCGACCGCGGTGTAGTCACCGGAATAGTAATCGGGGTCGAGTTCGATCGCGCGTTCCTGCATCATCGCCCAGGCGATCTGATCGGCGTCGCAGAAGGCCGGTGCTGCGATGATCGCGCACTTCTTCACTTTGCGTTTGTCGAGAAGTGCGAATTCGAGGGCTCTGGCTCCGCCCATCGATCCGCCGATGACGGCATGCCAGGAGTCGATGCCGAGGATCTGTGCGAGATTGTGTTCCAGTCGGGCCATATCGCGGATCGTGACCGCTGGGAATCGTGATCCGTAGGGCAGACCGTCGTCATAGACAGACTGCGGACCGGTGGTTCCCGAGCACCCGCCGAGCGAATTCGCACACACCACGAAGTATTCGTTCGTGTCGATCGCCTCGCCCGGACCGACGACTCCTGCCCACCATTCGGTGACGCTGGTATCGCCGGTCAGGGCGTGTTCGACCAGGATCGCATTGCTGCGGTCCGTGTTGAGTGTGCCGAAGGTCTCATAGGCGACTTCGACAGTCCCGAACGTGTGTCCGGATTCTGTGACGAAGCCCAGAATTCGCTCGACGGAAGTGCTCTGGGTAGTCATGTCAGGCGGCGGCCGATGCCTTCGCTGCGGCAGCGGCGAAGCCCTTGTCGATGTCGGCGATGATGTCGTCGCTGCCTTCGAGTCCCACGGACAGACGCACGAAGGCGGGATTCACGCCGGCGGCAATCTGTGCTTCTTCGTCCAGCTGGGCATGGGTTGTCGATGCCGGGTGGATGACCAGCGAGCGGACGTCGCCGATATTGGCCACGTGGGAGTGCAGTTCAAGGGCATCGACGAATGCCACAGCGGCGTCGAAGCCTCCGGCGATGTCGAAGCCAAGGACCGATCCGACACCGTTCGGCAGGTACCTCTTGGCTTTATCGTGCCAGGGGCTGGACTCGAGTCCGGCGAAGGCGACCCGGCTGACCTGTTCGTGGTTCTCGAGGTAGGCGGCAACCTTGTTCGCGTTCTCGACATGGCGGTCGATGCGCAGGCTCAGGGTTTCGATTCCCTGGGCGATGAGGAATGCATTGAACGGGCTGGCGGCCGGTCCGAGGTCGCGCAGACCCTGCACACGGGCCTTGAGGCCGAAGGAGACGTTTGCGCCGAACGGCGAATCCGCGCCGAGATCGCGAGCGTAGACCAGACCGTTGTAGGACTCATCCGGGGTGTTGAAGCCGGGGAACTTCTCCGGCTGCGTGCCGTAGTCGAAGTTTCCGCTGTCGATGACGACACCGGCGATCGAGTTGCCGTGTCCGCCGAGGTATTTCGTGGCCGAGTGGAGGACGACGTCGGCACCGTGCTCGATCGGGCGCACCAGGTAGGGGGTGGCCAGTGTGTTGTCGGTGAAGAGCGGAACACCGGCCTCGTGTGCGACGTCAGCTACAGCGGCAATGTCGAGGACATCGGAGCGGGGGTTGGAGACAACCTCGGCGAAGAAGAGCTTGGTGTTGTCCTGCACTGCTGACTTCCAGCCATCGAGGTCATCGACGTCGACGAATGTGGTCTCGATGCCCAGCTTGCGCAGGGTCACGTGAAGCAGGTTGTAGGTTCCGCCGTAGAGGCTGGAACTGGCCACAATGTGGTCACCGGCCTCAGCGATGTTCGTGATCGCCAGCAGGGCTGCTGACTGTCCCGATGCTGTGAGTACGGCGTGGACGCCGCCTTCGAGGTCGGCGATGCGGTTCTCCACGACCTCAGTGGTCGGGTTGGTGATGCGGGTGTAGATAGGGCCGAGCTCTGCGAGTGCGAAGCGATTCGCGGCAGTCTCATTGCTGTCGAAGACGAACGAGGTCGTCTGGTGGATGGGCAGCGCGCGGGCCCCGGTGACCGGATCGGGTGTCTGACCGGCGTGGATCTGGCGGGTTTCGAATGACTGAGCCATGATGTCTCCTTCGGATGCGACGGGTTCGCCCGCAATGGTTCATGCGGGTGATGCGAGTGGTGGTGATGGCTCTACTCTCATGGACTCTGTGACTTCCCCGATGTGATCTCGTCATCTTCGTGTCATGTGTCGTCATGTTCCGTCACACATCATCAGCGGAAGTTGCGGGCCTTGGTCGGCAGCTGCACCTCGAGCGGGATGAGCTTGTGGGCGTAGAGGCTCACGACCTCTCCCCCGCGTTGGATCAGCCCGGTGACCACGAGCGCGTTGCGCGAGGTCGCGATCGGCCGGAAGCGTTTCATCAGCCCGGCAGTGGCGACGACGTTGAGCATCCCGAATTCGTCCTCGAGGTTGATGAATGTGATCCCCGAAGCGGTGGCCGGGCGCTGTCGGTGTGTGACGATGGCGGCCACCGTCATCCGGGTCCCGTCCGCAGCCGCTGCGGCATCCGCCGTCGAGGCATAACCCCGTTCGAGCAGGGACGCTCGCAGGATCTCGGTCGGGTATCCGTCGACGGTGATCCCGGTGGAGAAGAGTTCGGCCAGGGTCGTGTCGAAGGCATCCATGGTCGGCAGGCTCGGCGCCGAGGAGATCGTGGCGGTTCCCGGGAGCACGCCCGGGTGTGCTCCCGCGACGCCTCCGGCCAGCCACAGTGCCTGTCTGCGGTCGAGGTCGAAGCTGCTCAGCGCCCCTGCGGTGGCGAGCCCTTCGAGTGCCTGCTTTCCGATTCCGGTCCTCTCCGCCAGGTCCGTCACCGAGGTGAATGGTGCGTTCGCGCGTTCGGTCACGATCACCTCGGCGAAGGAGCCGACATGGGCCACCGAGTCCAGACCCAACCGGATCCCGAACTCGCCTGAGGTCTCGACGCGCTCCAGATCGCTGCCGGCCATCGAGTGGCGAATGTCCACGGGCAGGATCTTCACACCGTGGCGACGGGCGTCGGCAACGAGGGACTGCGGTGAGTAGAAGCCCATCGGCTGACTGCGCAGCAGCCCCACGGTGAACGCCGCATGGTGATGATATTTGAACCAGGCCGACTGGTAGACGAGGTTCGCGAAGCTGATCGCATGGGATTCGGGGAACCCGTAGTTCGCGAACGCGGCAATCGTGGAGAAGATGGACTCCGCGGTCTCCTCGTCGACGCCCTTGGCTGCGGCACCGGTCTGGAACTTCTGCGCCAGTTCGGTCATCCGCTTCTCTGACCGCCGTGATCCCATGGCCTGCCGTAGCTGGTCGGCGTCGGCACCGGTGAAGCCGCCGACGTCGATGGCCATCTGCATGAGCTGCTCTTGGAACAGCGGTACCCCGTAGGTCTTGGCCAGGGACTTCTGCAGCAGCGGGTGGAGGTATTCGACCTCGTCGAGGCCCTGCCGTCTGCGGATGTAGGGGTGGACGGACCCGCCCTGGATGGGGCCGGGCCTAATGAGTGCGACCTGGACGGCGAGATCGTAGAACGTCTCGGGACGCAGACGGGGAAGGGTCGCCAGCTGGGCTCGCGATTCGACCTGGAAGACACCCACCGCATCGGCCTTCTGCAGCATCTCGTAGACACGGTTGTCCTCGTCGTCGATGTGGGCGCGTTCGATGAGCTCACCCGTGTGCCGGTGGACGAGATCGACCATCTCGTGCAGTGCTGTGAGCATGCCCAGCCCCAACAGGTCGAACTTCACCAGGTCCATGGCGGCGCAGTCGTCCTTGTCCCATTGGACGACGGTGCGATGGCCCATCGTGGCCTTCTCGATCGGGACGACCTCACCGATGGGACGGTCGGCAAGGATCATGCCACCGGAGTGGATGCCCAGGTGACGGGGTGAGCCCAGGAGGTCACCGGCGATTCTGAGCACCGGGGCCGGGACCGGGGAATCCTCGGCTTCGGGCAGAGTCGACCAGCGGTTGCTGGCTTTTGAGAACGCATCCTGCTGACCCGGTTCGTAACCCAGACTGAAGGCCGCATCCCTGATCGCCGACTTCGCCCGATAGGTGATGACGTTCGCGACCTGAGCGGCCCGTTCACGGCCGAAATGATCATAGACGTATTGGATGACCTCCTCCCTCCTGCCCGATTCGATGTCGATGTCGATGTCCGGATAGCCCTTGCGATCCGGTGAGAGGAAACGGTCGAAGAGGAGTTCATGCTTGACCGCGTCGACGGCGGTGATGTCGAGGACATAGCAGACGGCGGAGTTCGCAGCCGAACCTCTGCCCTGGCAGAAGATGGCCACCCGATGGCAGAACTCGGTGATGTCGTAGACGATGAGGAAGTATCCGCAGAACCCCAGCGTCGCGATCATGTTCATCTCCCGATCGAGCTGCGCCCATGCCTTCGGGTTCGCAGCCCGGGATCCGTAGCGTCTGGCACCGCGGTCTTCAATGAGCTCGCGCAGATACTCTTCGGCCCCGCGGTCATCGGGCATCGGAGCACGCGGCAGATCCGGACGAGCCGAGTTGAGGACGAAGGAGCATTCCTGGCCGATGGCCACCGCGTTCTCCAAGGCCTGCCGAGGGAAGCGTGCGGCCATCTCCTCGCCCGTATGGATCCGGGCATTCGCTGTCGCCGGCAGCCACCCGGCCAGCTCGTCGAGGGACAGTCGAGACCTCACCGAGGCCCTCACCTGCGCGGACTTCCATTGCGCTCGGGTAGCGAAGTGCACACTGTTGCTGGCTACGACCGGAAGATTGGTCCGCTGTGCAAGCTCGCCGAGGTGGCGCAGCCGTTCATCGTCGTCCGGGGTTCCGTCCCGGCTGAGTTCGACCGCGATCCGGTCGGCTCCGAAGAGCGCGATGAGCTCACGCAGGGCTCCGAGCCCACCGTCGGAATCATTCAGGGCTCGGCGCAGGGGACCTTTGCGACAGCCGGTGAGGATCGTCCAGTCCCCGCTCATCGCGGCCAGCTCTTCGAGACCGAACACCGGCCGGTTCTTCTCCCCTGCCAGGTTGGCCTCGGTGATGGCCATCGACAGTCGGTGATACCCCTCGACTCCGCGGGCAAGGACTAAAAGGTGGGTGGCGTCGGGATCGGTCTGGCCGGGGATCTTCTCCTCCAACCCCACGGACAGCTCCGCGCCGAAGACGGTAGGCAGCCCCACCTCGGCGGCGGCATGGGCGAACCGCACCGCACCGTAGAGACCATTGTGATCGGTCAGCGCTAAGGACCTCAGCCCCGCGGCCGCACCTACGGCCACGAGCTCCTCAGGGTCGGAGGCCCCATCGAGGAAGCTGAACTGGGAGTGCACATGCAGCTCGGCCCACTCGACGGTCGAAGTGCGCAGAATGGGCCCCTGGCCAGGTCCCGAATACCGTCCGGTGCCATCGGAGCCGCCGGGTCCCACCGACACCTGATGGCGGTCGGGGCGGGAGAAGGCGGGCGCGTCGGATCCGTCGGCATGTTCGTCAACCGCCTGCCTGTTGACCGTCTGCCTGTCGGCGACCTGTTTGCGGCTGGCCTGTTTGCCCTCCAGCCTCTGAGCCAGCTGGGACCAGGGGGTGCGCGGATTCGAGAAGCCCATCAGCGGTACCGGCCGGTGATGTACCACTGGCCGTTCTCTTTGCTCAGCAGCAGTGCCTGCCCCGAGTCGGTGACGACCTGCAGCCGGGTCCGGTAGATGGCTTTCGTCGGATCCCACCAACCGGATTCGACAGGCCAGGAGCCCGAATAGTCAATGACCGCCTCGGCGGTTCCGGTTGGAAAGCGGATCGCATACGGCACCGATTCCAGGCCAGCGGGACGTGCTCCCACCGGTCGGCCTCCCGCGGCGATCACGTCGACGGGCAGACGTTCGACCGTCGTCGGTCGGGGTGCGTGCAGCGCCCCGGGCCAGGGTGCGCCGGGGCTGCGCACAGGTGATGCCGCTTGCTGCCACGGTGTCCACAGATTCGTCTCGGCCGGATCCCATCCGCCCTGCAGCCCCGGGACCAGGACCGAATCGGGACCGAACAGTCCCTGCAGCCGCTCCAGCGTGTGGGTGACCTGCCCGGTGTTCTCATCGAACAGGCTCTTCGTCGCACCGATGGGGGTGGTCAGCTCCGCGGCCACGAGGCCCAGAGCGATGATGCCCTCTTCGGAGAAGTCTTCCGGGTCGGGACCGGGCTCGTCGGGAGCCGACTCGAACTCGGGAGTCGACCCGAGCTGAGGTGCGGCCGGTCCCTTTCGAGCGGCCCCTGCCAACCATCCCTCTGCCTGCCACCGCAGACGATCGGCGATGGTGTTCTCGTTCATGTCCTCGATCCGCCAAGTCCGCTTCGAGGACTGCCCTGAGACAGCGATGAGCTCGATTGTGATCTGCGTGCACACGAGCCCTCGGCGCCGCACTGTGGTCAGAAGGTCGGCGGCGAGCTGGCGGGTCAGGAATCCCAAAGTGTCACTGCGGGTGGTCGGTGTGTCCAGACCGAGTTCGACATTGAGTCGTTCCTCCCGGACATGATCATTCAACGGCGTCCACTCGGTTCCTGTGGCCAGATCGTGCGCGCGTTTGCCCAGTGCCCCGAATCGTGAGTTCACGTCCCGCGCGTCGATGTCGGCCAGGTCCCCCAGGGTCCGCAGACCCAGCTGGGTGAAGGTGTCGATGAGTTCGGTCGCGCCTGCCCCGGCATATTCGAGGGTGCTGATCGGCTGAGCGGCCAAGAACTCCGTGGTCTGCCCTGGCTCGACCCGGCGTGCCTGCCCCGCGGCGAGGACTGCCGCGAACACGGTGTCAGCAATGCCGGGGAAGAACTCCCACCCGGTGACCGATACGAGTGCGGAGATCAGCGCCTCCACGGCGGTGGGCTCATCGTCATAGCCGTGTTTGAGCGAGTCGAGGGGAATGGCGAGCGTGCCGGGGCTGAGCAGAGTGAACCGCGCCACGAGTTCTTCGAGCGCTCCGACTCCTGCGGAGAAGTGCCTGTTGTCTGCCTCCTCGTCCCAGGCCACCACGTGTGCTTCGGGACAGCGGTACCCGACCGCACGTTTGTTGTTGCCCAGAGCGATTCCGGCTGCGCGCGCAGGCGCATTGGCTGCCATCACCTTGCCCCCGCTGAGAACCGCCACCGGAGTGCGAGGGCTGAGGTCATGCTCGGTCGCGGCCGCCACCGCGGACCAATCGGGGACGGTCAGAACCAGCGTGCGACGGTCAGCGGTGCCGGTGCGCACAGCCCTGGGCTCAGCAGCGGCGTCAGCTGACACTGCGGATCACCGGCCGTTCGAATACACCCTCAGATGGGGAAGGTGCGGGTGCCTCGGCAGGAGTCCCGTCCGGTCCGGGCAACAGGAACCGGTGGACGCCGGTCTGAGATCGGGCCTGCACGAGGCAGGAGCGGAGACGTCCATGGCCGTGTTCCGTGCCCGACCACTGTGTATCGGTGATCTCGATCTGCTCCGTGCTTCCAGGCATCGACGTCAGACTGATGAGGCTGATCTTACGTTCGCGCACCTTCGCCAGCAGCCGGGCGCGTTCCCCAGCGCTGGGCAGAAATCCCGGGTCGATGACGAGGATATCGAAGGACTCGATGAGGATGGAGGCCACCCGCAGCCAGTCTTCGGCGGGGGTGACGAGGTTGACGAAATGGTCGAGGTCAACGCCCAGATCGGCAATGGACGACACGGCCGGTTCTCCGAGTCCGATGCCGGCGCACCATTTCTGCTCCTGGGTTGCGACGGCGATCGCAGCGAGGGCACAGCTCAAGGACTGGCCCCCGGTCAGTGTCACGATCTCACCCCTGGGAAGACCGCCTCGCCGAAACATCGGTGCCAGCACCGGATCCACAGCGCGGGGGGCAGGCCCATCGAACAGAGCAGTGGCCGTGGAGATACCCATCTCCCGGCTGAGCTGTTCAACGAGTGGTACTGCAGACATGACATCCATTATCGAACTAGTGTTCTAAATAGGCAAGATTTACGCAGCGGCATTGTTCGCCCGGGCGTGTCGCCATTCCGCTTCGAACATCCACGCAATGCAATAGTCCAGGCTGAAGCCGTACCCACCGCCGAGAGTGCTCGGATCCGCTTCGGCTACCGCCTTTTCGGCAACTTTCACCAGCCGCGCAGTGTCGAAGACGTGGCGCCCTCGCCTCCTCTCCTCGAGGGGAAGCAGCTGCGAGCCGTCGGGCAGGAAGAAGGCGAATGCCGCCTGTCCGTCCAGCGTTCCGGCGAATGGTGCTGGGGTCCGTGAGATATTCAACTCATATTTGTGCACCGCCGTGTGGTGCGTGCGGCAGAGCAGGATGAGATTGTCCAGGTCCGTCGCTCCGCCCTGTGACCACGGACGGACATGGTGAGCGTCACACCTCCTGCGGGCGCGGCAGCCCGGGAACTGGCATCCCATGTCCCGTGCGCTCAGCGCCAGGCGTTGGCGTCTGCTCACCAGCCTCTTCGAACGGCCGAGCATGAGCACGTCTCCGTCGGCGTCCTTGATCGCCCCACTGATCAGGGCTTCGCAGCTCAGCCGTTCCGCCGTCGCCGAGGTGACGCCTCCGAAGCCGTCAACACGACAGGTCAGGTCCCTCTTCCCGACCACAGGCGTCCCCGCGGGGACGTCGTCGAGGACAGCACCGGTGGTCTCGTGCTCGGTAGTCTCGTACTCGGCGTCTGCAGCATCGAGGGCACCGAATCTGGTCACCACCTCGGCGGAGGCATGCACGAGCATGCGGGCGCGGTCGACGTCAACGGTGCCGGACGACTCTGCCTGCGGAAACGCATGCACGATCTCCATCAGGCACATGACCTGCGAGATCGGCTCGTACGGCGGCTTCTCAACCTGCTCGTCCGTGTCGACCTCTTCCGTGTCGGACTGCCCATTCGTGCCGGACTGCTGTTCGAGGACATGCCGAGCAGCGTCGAGCATCGAGGAGAACTCAGCGGCTTCATCCTCGCCCAGGTCGATCGTGATGCGGGTCCGCCCGGATTCGGTGGTCCGCATACTCACGCTGTCGCGTGGAAGGAAGCGAGGTGGCCCACCGGCCTCGTTCGCGTCGGACAGCTGGAGGTAGTTGCGAGCTATCACACCGATCTGGCTCCCGGTGGAGACATCGGCTAAGCGCAAGGCCTCCTCATCAGGGATCCGCCCCACCAGCCTGGTGACCTCGCGCACCTTGGAGAAGCTGACATTCCCCTCCCCCAGACCCTCCTTGACCTTGGGCATTTCGCGCAGCGCCATCATCACGCGGACGTATTCACGTGCGGTATGTGCACTGACAGCAGCGATGTGCATGACCCACTGAGGCAGCGATGTCACGCCCACCCACTGTGCCCACAGGCCTCGGCGTTCGACCTCGTCGATGAGTGCAATGACACGGGCATGGCAGAAGGCGATGCACGAGATGTTGCGTCGAATGTCGGCAACCAGCTCTTCGGAGGTGAGGTCGCCGAGCCCAGTCCCTGTGTCCGCCTGAGGATCCGCATCCGTCTCACCGCCAGCGCGACCTCCAGGGCTCGGCTCGGCATGCGGAGCTTCTGCCTGCGCCCTCGAGTCTCTGCTGTAGTCGCTGGGATCGACGCTCATCGATTTGAGAATCTCTGAATCTGAGAACGGGTCCGGATAGTCCGCAAATGGATCTGCCGCCGTGTTCTCGACCATGGTTCCCACCTTTCCCCTTCGGCCCCTGTGGCCGTTCGGTTCGCGAGTCCCCATGACCTCGAACCAGACTTTAACCATACGAGGCACCACTGACATGACGTCCGGATCATCATGATCCACTCTGATGAATAAGATTGTCATCTTCTAATCTCATTCGACATCTCAATGTATATGTTCTAGATGATACGAATCCTCCGAATGTGAATGCGTCCCCGCGGGGACGCACCAGGCTCAATCGCAGCGTCACACCGTAGGCTGTTCGCATGAGCGATGAGACGAATGACGGCGCGGTCCTCTCCCATAGCAGCCCCCAGGATTCGGACCGAGAGACAGCCACCCGAGTCTCCTACGATGCGATCGCCGAGACCTATACGGGCTGGATTGCAGACGAGCTCACGGCCAAGCCACACGATCGAGCAGTTCTCGGTGCCTTTTCGGAACTCGTGCTCGCCACAGGAGATTCCCAGACGCTGGAAATCGGGTGCGGCCCCGGTCGGATCACCGCATTCCTTGCCGCCCTGGGTCTGACTCCGTCGGGCCTCGACCTCTCCCCCGCCATGATCGCCCTGGCAACGCGCCACTACCCCACCCTCGACTTCACCACCGGAACCATGACAGCACTGCCCTACGGCGACGACAGCTTCTCCGGACTCCTCGCGTGGTATTCCATCATCCACGTTCCCGATGAGTCCCTGCACACAGTCTTTGCTGAGGCGGCACGAGTGCTGCGGCCAGGCGGGCTGTTCCAATTGGCCTTCCAGCTCGGCGATCGAATCGACCATCAGGCGAAGGCCGCCGGCTTCACGGTCGATCTCGACTTCCACCGTCGCTCGATCGATCAGGTTCTCACGGTTCTCGCTGACCACGGCTTCGTCCCCGTGACCCGGCTCGAACGGGAACCGGACCAAGCGGGCCGATTCCCAGAGGCGACGCGGCAGGGCTACCTGCTCGTCCGCCAGCCAGCCTGACTCCCATCCCCAGGAATCAGCCCGTATCGCCTACTCCAGTCACAAGGGACCGGACCAACAGTTACGAAGGAGTGACATCATCCGCCGAGGTGGAGCGACGTTCTTCCCCGCATTCGAATCCACCTGGCTGGAATGACGGCAGAAACGACTTGCGAACAGTGACAAAATGGAACTCATATGAACATCGACATCGTCTTCCACACACCTGAGATCCCCGGCAACACCGGCAACGCCATACGCCTGGCCGCGGTCACGGGGGCCCACCTCCACCTCGTCGAGCCCTTGGGCTTCGACCTCTCTGATGCGAAGCTGCGTCGTGCGGGACTCGATTATCACGATCTCGCCCACGTCACGGTCCACGCGTCTCTGTCGGATCTGTGGAACCACCTCGGCGAGCGTCGGGTCATCGCATTCACCACCCATACGGAGCAGTCCTTCGCCGAGGTGGACTACTGTGACGGTGATGTCCTCCTCTTCGGTCAGGAGTCGACGGGCCTGCCCGATGCAGTCGTCGATGATGAGCATGTGGACCTGTCCGTGCGCATCCCGATGCTGCCGTCGCGGCGCTCACTCAACCTCGCGAATTCTGCGTCGATCGCGATCTACGAGGCCTGGCGACAGCAGGGATACGCCGGTGCCTGAACGCGCGTAGACTTCTGCCCGACAGCAATTCCCGAAAGGACCACTATGACCTCCAAAGTGCTCACGATCGCCGGCTCCGATGTCTCAGGTGGAGCAGGGCTCGAAGCTGACCTGAAGATGTTCGAAGAGTACGGCGCGTTCGGCACCGCCGCCGTGACCTGCATCGTCACCTTCGATCCGAATGACGGCTTCAGTCACGTCATCGAATTCATCGACCCCGAGGTTGTGACGAGGCAGCTCGAATCGACGCTGGCCGTGCACACGTTCGATGCGATCAAGTCGGGCATGCTCGGGTCCGTGGAGAACGCTCTCGTCCTGGCGGAGAAGCTGAAGACGAATGAGCTGCCCTATGTCTTCGACCCCGTCCTCGTGTGCAAGGGAGCGGGCACGATGGTCGATCTCAAGGATCTCTTCGTCGACAATCTCGTCCCCTTGGCCACCGTCATCACCCCGAATCTCGAGGAGGCTGCGACGCTGGCCGGCATCGATCCGATCGATTCGGTTGAGGGAATGATCGAGGCCGCGAAGATCATCCACGGTCAGGGTGCCGAAAACGTCGTCGTCAAAGGCGGTGCACGCCTAGCCGGTGATGACGCGATCGACATCCTCTTCGACGGCGAGAGCGTCACGACGCTGCGTTCACGCAAGGTCAACGAGAAGCTCGTCAACGGTGCAGGCTGTTCGTTCGCCTCATCCATCGCCGCTGGCATCGCCACCGGGCTGAGCATTGAGGACGCGGTCGTCTCGGCGAAGGAGAAGGTCGCCCACGGCATCGCGAACTGCCTCGGCAATGCCACCGGCGTTGCCTCGCTGTTCCACCCTGCGGCACGGACTCAGCCGTCGCCAGACGTCCGCGTCAGCGTGGACTGACAACTGAGCACAGAGCAAAAGAACTGCCCCGCACACCGTCTCAGGTGTGCGGGGCAGTTCGCATGGTTCATGCGTGACGGTCGGAACCGTCTGATCGGTCGAAACCGACAGGGGATCAGCGCTTGCCGAAGCCCTTGTAGCGATCCTTGAACTTCTCGACGCGGCCTGCGGAGTCGAGGATGCGCTGCTTTCCGGTGTAGAACGGGTGCGATGCGCTCGAGATCTCAACGTCGATGACTGGGTAGGTGTTGCCGTCTTCCCATTCGATCGTCTTTTCGCTCTTCGCGGTCGAGCGGGTGAGGATCTTGGTTCCCGACGACAGATCGTTGAACACGATCGGTGCGTATTCCGGGTGGATGTCCTTTTTCATATTCTTACCTTTGCTGAATCCGCTCAGGCGCCTGGTATGGGTCGACCCATCCGCCAGTGCCCGAATTCGTCTGCTGGACACGCCCCGTACCGTAGGAACCGGACACGAAGCGACAGTCCAGTCTATCTGATGGACCGGCCCAAAGCGATTCCCCTGCCGTCTCCTAAACTGTGGCCATGAACACCAAGGAACGCATCTCCGCGCAATTCGACCTCATTCCCGCAGCAACGGCTCCCGATCTCATGGCCGAGCCCACCGCCGAGGCGATCCCGTCGATCACCGGCGGTGTCGTCGCCTTCGCCATCGACCCGCAGATCGCTGACACTTCGGCCCTGCTCGACGCCACCGGCCTCGGGCCTGAGACTTCGGCCAACTGCGTCCTCGTCGCAGGTTCACGCGCCGGTGAGGAAAGGATCGCGGCCTGCATGGTCCTCGCGAACACGCGCGCCGATGTGAACAAGCGCGTGAAGAAACTCCTCGACGTCCGCAAGGCGTCATTCCTGCCTATGGATCGTGCGGTCGGCGAATCGGGTATGGAGTACGGCGGCATCGGGCCGATCGGTCTGCCCGCCAACTACCGGATCCTCATCGACTCCCGTGTGGCCGAGGCCAAAGAGCTCATCATCGGCTCGGGCATCCGCGGGTCCAAGCTCATGCTCTCTGGCGCGGCATTGGCATCACTTCCCACCGCCGAGGTGGTCGAGGGGCTCGCCAACGAGATCAGCTGAGCGCACCAGAGCTCAGTCGACTGACCCGCTGGTCAGGAACGTCGATCAGCTCAGCCCGGCTCGTTCGAGGACGAAGTCGATGAGCGGTTGGTAGAGGTAGGGCACAACATCGTCATCGAGGGGAACGGTGACCTCGATGGCTCCCTGCGCCTCGGCGACAAAGAGGGCAGGATCGTTGCAATCCGCATAACCCAGAGTGCGCAGACCCCGGGTCGAGGCCGCACCGGCCCACCCGTGATCGGCCACGATCAGATCCGGGGTCCGGCCGCCTCGGCGGGTGATGTCGTCGAGAAGTGCGTGCATGGGTTCGGCGAGGTGGGTGTGCGGGGTGCCACCGTGCTGATGCCAGGTCCACACACGGTTGATCTGTCGGCAGTCGCCGCCGATTCCGGAGACGGGAACGGCATTGGCCTGCTGGGTGATTGTGGCACCGCGGGCTTCGGCTTCCGCGGCGATGGCCATGTGCACGGGAAGCAGCCCGGCGGGGTGGCCGGTGGCGAAGAGGATCTCTCCCCCGGCTCGAGTGACATCTCCGATTGCCGCTGCCAACTGCTCGAGTGCGTCGATGCAGCGCGAGGTCGAAATCGTGTCGACACCCTCGATGAAGTCCGGCTCCGGACGCAGGCCCGCACGATCGACCATGAGAGCGAACACGGAGTCGAAATCCCAGTCGCGGGTGAGTTCGACGCCGAAGTCGAACTGCTTCTCCTGTGCGAGGAATCGGTGGATGTGGGAGAGGTTGTTCTCTCTGGGTGTGGCGACTTCGCCGGTGATGCGAGCGGTTTCGAGGGCGTTGGCGAGTGTGGTGCGATCCACTGGTCTCCTCATTCAGAGTCACGTTGTTCGAGGTCACGAAAACTGCGGGCGAAATGCCTGCCACCAGTCTCGCACAGCCGATTCCGTCCCCGGTCAGCGGACCGGCAGTGCGGTCTGTGCTCCCAGTTGCCGTGCGGAACATGACGATGGTCTCGCGCTTTCCTGCTCCGACCTCGACGACGAACGTGTCGCCGAACGCAATGACATCGGGTAGATGAGCTCTGCCAACACAATCAATTGCGTGACTGGAGCGTGCCTCCTGGGCGAGGTGATCTCTGCGCGTGTCGCTGAGCTTTGGCCCGGTTTCCACACCGGCTCATCGAGCACCATTGCCGCCTGCTGCCACGGGAGGAGTCGCGAAACAACAGCCCGCACCGGTGATGCGCGCATTCCTTGATCTCGAGCAGACCCCCATCCCGAACGATCCCGATGAAGTCATCCGCAATCACTCCCAACAGACGCTGAGCAGACCAGTTCGACGGCGACGTGACGGACACCTGGCCGGTGCGTTCATCGATGGCGAGCTCCGAATCAGGCACCAGCCGCTGGCAGCGATTCACCAGCTCTACGTGGGCGCGTTCTGGTGCCGGGGCACCGGGCCTGACAAGCTCGTAGACCGCGCGGCGGAGCCGCCGTGCGGTGAGCAGTTCGCCCTCGGTTGCGGGGAACACCTGATCGGCAATACCGGCCATTACTGCCCATCGACCGAGGTCACTTGAAGCCGACAGCGTCTCCTGGGGGTCCGTTGACCACCGGTCACGCAGAGTGTTGACGAAGTCGAGACTCTGCGCGTCGCCGTGGAATAGCCACTCATTCATTTTTCAATTCTAACCTGTTAAACAGGTTAGTATGATTGCATGATGATGAAGACAGTGGATCTGCCGAACCTGCGCATGAGTTACCGCGACACCGGAGGAGACCTGCCCCTGCTCGTGCTCCTTCATGGCTGGCCGCAGACATCGCAGTGCTGGGACCAGGTGATTCCCGCGCTTGCCGAGGACTTCCGCGTCGTCGCTCCGGATCTTCGCGGGTACGGACATTCCGACAAACCCCGAATCGGCTACGACAAGAGAACGATGGCGCAAGACATCCGTCAGCTGGTCGACCATCTCGGCCACGTCTCGGTGCGCATAGTCGGCCATGACCGCGGTGCACGGGTGGCGCACCGCTTCGCACTGGACCATCCGGACATGCTTACACACCTCACACTCCTTGACGTGGCTCCCACTCTGCACACATTCCGCAAGGGAACGACCTCGACCGCGCAGAACTATTGGCACTGGCTGTTCCACATGAAGGACGATCTGCCCGAGCTGCTCGTCGGCGAGAACATCGAGGCGTACCTGCGATTCTTCTTCGAGCGATGGACAATGCAACGAGATGCCGTGGAGCCAGCCATCCCCGACTACGTGACAGCCTTCTCCCGGCCTGGCGCGTTGCGGGCCGGCTTCGACGACTACCGCGCCACCGACATCGACCTGCTGCACGACGGCGCAGATCACGATGCCGGCACCACAGTGAACATCCCGGTACAACTGCTGTGGGGCGATCACGGACTTGTCTCTGGTATCGATGTCATCGCCGCCTGGAAGCCCTTCGCCCCACACGCCTTCGGCACGCCGCTGGTCGACTGCGGCCACTTCCTCCCCGAAGAGCAACCCAGCAAACTGACCGAGAAACTCCGCCCCTACCTGGCCTGACACCTGCTCGAATCCTCGCTGTGGCCGAGGGGAAGCACGAGTCCCAGAGCCGAGCCATAGCGGTCGAGACATTGGTCGGCGCGCAGGATCTCTTGGACCGCGTCGTCGGCGTCAGGCTCCGACTCAGAGAGCGGCCGCAGGCTCCGTCTGCAGAGCGAAGCAGGCCACCGCCGAGGCGGCCGCGACGTTGAGTGAGTCGACTCCCCCGGACATCGGGATCATCACAGTCGAATCACAGGCGACGATTGTCGAGCGTCGCAGACCGTCGCCCTCGGTGCCGAAGACGATTGCGGTGCGCTCAGGCGCATCGGCGGCGAACTCTCGGATCGCCACGGAATCCTCGTCGAGGGCCAGCGCCGCGACATGGAAACCGAGCTCACGCAGGGCATCGACTCCGGCGGGCCACGCTTCTATTCGCGTCCACGGCACCTGGAACACGGTGCCCATGGACACTCGGATGGAACGTCGGTAGAGAGGATCGGCGCACCTCGGCGTCACCAGAACAGCGTCGACGCCGAATGCGGCAGCGGACCGGAAGATCGCGCCCACGTTGGGAGGTGTTGTGGTCTGCTGTGGAGACGTCCGCTGTTCTGTATGCAACGCGCGATACGTCCTGGAGGCAGCTCATACCGGTCTCTTTCTCCTGGTCAGGAGACAATTCAAAATTCGACAATGCATGGCGATCGCTGCATCGTGTTCAATTAACGTATGCGAACCTCAGCTCCTACAATCGGGTCGACGCCGCCGAGCGCGAGCCCCGGTGGCCAGATCCTGAGCCACACGTCATGGCTCTCGTAGGCCTGGTGAGAGTCACCGAGGACTCTCGCGACGTCCAGCGACAACGCGATGTGCTGGACCGCATCTGCGCGCACGTGTTCGAAGAGCAGTCGTGTCGTCGACGCCTGGTCAAGAACCGGCCGCAGCTTCTCGCTGCGCTGGAGCAGCTTGGCACCGGTGACCGGCTCGTGGTCAGGAAGGTCAGAGATCTGGCGCAGAGCATGGTCGAAGGCTGGGAGGTGCTGATCGACCTGATCGAGCACAGCGTCGCGGTCCGGGTGCTCGAAGGCTCCGATGCGGGTGACTACGACGAGCTGTCGGACATTCGCGTACTGGTACGCGACATCACCGAGATCCGACGCTCCATTCTGAGCGACAGGATCAAGTGCGGGCTGCAAGCAGGTCGCGAAGGTGGCGCTGTCGTGGGCCGTCCGCAAGTCACCGATCGCGCCATGCGAGCCGCCATCTTCAACCAGCGCGACCAGGGAGAGACCCTGCGTTCCATCGCGCAGTCACTCAGCGTTTCGGTCGGGACGGTGCACAATGTGCTAATAGCCGAGAACCCTACAGAGGCATCATCGTGACCCAGCGGAGGTGAGCTGCCATCACAACCAATGTGCTCCTCAGTCACTCGACGTTCGGGACTGCTGCACGGATAGGTAACAGTTTGTCCTAACCTACACGTGCAGCAGACTCCTCGAGCCCTATGGCGAGGCTGGCGGATACTGGCTTGAGTGGGATTCCGGGATCTCGGCGCTGGACACAGACTATCGGGAAGCAGTTCGTCCGGATGCGCGGCGGCCTACCAGACGTCGTCCTCTGACGAGCAAGCAACTACAAAACCCACAACCACGAACAACTTGAGCTCGCGACTTTAGAATACGTCTGGTAGTGGGCCACTCAGCGACTCCACGGCGAGCTCGACATACGCACATCAACTGAAGTATTCTGTCCTTGAATCAGCCAGCCGGGCGTCTGCCGGACAAGCAATCTGATAGAAGTGGAAGCCGGTCCAATTCAATGGAAGGCTTACCAGCGAATCGGTGGAACAGACCAAAGGCGGTTTGGATGCGTATTATGTCAGTCAGCATTGAGAATTTCCGATGCCTAAACAAAGTCGAGATCGACTTTAACCAGATCACGACCTTTATCGGCCCTAATGGGGCGGGGAAAAGCTCGGTGCTTCGTGCGTTGGACTGGTTCTTCAATGGTGGAGTCATCGACGAGAAGGATGTCTGGTCGGGAAGTAACCAGCAGAGAGTACGAGTAAGAGTCACCTTCGACACCTTGAGCAACACAGATCGCGCCGTTCTAGGCGACAAGTATGCTTCAGCAAGAACTGAGACGTTTACGGCTTGGCGCACGTGGTCCAATGGCGAGGACAAGATGACCGGCAACGCCTTAACTTTCCCGCCTTTTGAGCGCGTCCGAATTGCTACTGGAGCTGGCCCCAAGAAAGAAGCCTGGCAGAAGATTCTCGAAGACCACCCAGACCAGGATTTACCCAAGTGGACGTCCGCGGCCAAAATTGAAGCCGCCATGGATGAGTGGGAACACACTCACCCTGAATATCTCGAAGAGTCTGAATCAGGTGGCCGTCATCTATTTGGATTCAATGGGCAAAACGTCCTCTCTGGAATCTTTGATTTCGTGCTGGTCACTGCTGATCTTCGTGCAAACGAGGAGAGCCAAGATACCAGGGGAACGATTATTAGTCGAATACTCGAAAAGACGGTTGATCGAGCAGCTGCCGACGAAGCGTATTCCGACCTTGCCGAGGAGGTGGCGAAGCGCCGTAAGGCCATCTCCAAAGAGTACCTAAACTCCCAACTTGAGACGCTCGGTGCTGACCTCAGCAGTGAAATCGAGGCGTTCACCTCCGGTCGCAAGATCCAATTATCGGCGGAAGAGCCTGAACTCAAACCTCAAATGTCGAAAATCCGGGTGACCGTCAAAGACCAGTTGACTCAAACCGACGTCGACAGGCAAGGACATGGATTCCAACGCGCTCTATTGATCTCCAGCTTGAAAATGCTTGCAAGCAAGTCCGCCAGCGAAGAATCAGAGAGTGTTATCTGCCTAGCCGTTGAGGAGCCAGAGCTCTTCCAGCATCCCACCCAAGCTCGTGCGTTTTCCAGCGTTCTGCGGACGCTTGCGAGCGATCTCGGCAACGGTCTGCAGATCACCTACGCGACGCATTCACCCTATTTTGTGGACGCACGGTACTTCGATGAGATTCGGCGAGTTCGGCGAAGTATCGCTACCCCAAGTCAGCACGCTGAGGTCACGATCTCACATGCAAGGCTGACTGTAGTTGCATCTAGATTGACGAGTTACGTCGACCCGAAAGTCGTGACCGCTCGGTGGGACATGGTTTGTAATCAACACCTATCCGAAGCACTCTTTGCCGATGCCGTAATGCTGGTCGAGGGTGATGACGACAAGGCGGTGTTCGAAGGCATTGCTGCGCGTTCTAAGCACCTTTCCGCAGATGGCATTGCTGTCGCAGCGGCGCAAGGAAAAGGGCATCTGTACATCCCCCATGCAATCCTGAGTGAACTTAATATTCCGACGTTGGTGGTATTCGACAATGATTCGGGCTGCGAAGCTCGGATGGCCGAGAAGAAGAAGCATGAGTCGGATCCCGACAAGATCAAAGAGAACTCAAAGGCCATCAATCATGCTGTGCGCAACCATGTCAAAAACAACCATGCTCTCCAACGCTACTTCAACCTGGACGAGCTCGATTACCCGATTGGAGCGCTGTCGCGGGAATTGCATGCTGTCGACGACACACTCGAGACAATCATAAATAGTGATTGGCCAGGCTGGAGCGATACCCTTCAGGAATTAGTTAAGAGCGGCCAGGGCGTAGGCAACAAGAATGCTGCAACATACGCACTTGCTTCAACACGCTGCGAGGAAGAACCTCGTGGCCAGATAGCGTTGCCGATCGAGAGCATCAGAAGCTTAGTTCGCACCACCATCGGGTGATAGCAGTTCTTACATTGACTACTTTACGGGCAATGGAACCGACACGGTCATATCGTCGGCGAAGGTCCGCCCGCGTCCATAAAGCGTCGGATTGAGATTAGTGCTTGGTGCAGCTTCGAGCGACTCGCATAACGTTCAGAATTCGGTCGATTGGACGAGCGTTTGAAAGGTGCTCGATCGCACGTCTTTTGGGAGCCCAAATCTTTAAATTGCTCGTTCAGCAATAGGTGCGTTTGAAAGTAGTAATTACACACGTTTGATGAACGGAGCAAGCCATGGCACTAGTCGCCATCTCTCGATGAACCCATTCCCGGTCCGGCTGCGCGTACACGCTCTCGTGCTCACTCCGACCCGGGAACAGCTTCGCGTAGACCGGCTCGTCCTCGAGCTCGGCCACCTCGTCCCAGCCGATCGCCGCCGCCTCCGCGGCGTCCAGCACGGCAGTGATACTCTTGTCCGACATGCCCTGCGACGACGCTATTGCTCGGCCCGATAAGCCATCCGCGCGTAGCTGCAGAATCAGATTCGCTCTGATCTTCCGCACCATTCCATTGCGCCTTCCGCCGCGTGCCCAATGCACGCGGTGGAAGGAGCGTAAGCAGGGTGGCTCCCGAACACACTATTACCGCTGCCTCCACTACCGCTACCGGGCGAAGAGCGCACTGGCTCTCAGGTCCGCTACCGATGGACCCCAGCGAGGCGAATATTGACTTCACTACTACTATCGCAAACACGCAGAGGGCAAGCGCCACAACGCTGCCGTCATCTGCCTAGCACGCCGCAACGTCATTTTCGCGATGCTCCGCGACGGCAACTGCTACCAGCCACCGACCCCCGCGCCGGCTGACCTCGCAGCTTGACTCGGCACATAGGGCCGCCGATCTGGGGCCGCCCGACGCTCCGTGAGCAGCTCGCTGAGCAGGACCGTGGCGTAAGACAACAGGTAGTCTCCGCTGGCCAGGCACGACAAGAAGCTCCCGGCAATCACACCCTGGAATTCCGAATACGATGGATACATGACCATCGCAACAGACCTCCCCATGGCGACCAGACGCTCGTCCGACCTGAGCAAGCGCTCGGCAGAGGTCTTCACGGAGGCCGAGGACCACCCCGTCACTGCGACGCGCCACGACGGCGAGTCGCTGGTCCTAATGTCGCAGCGCGAGGCCGAGGGCCGCGCTCGCCTGCTGGACTTCGCCGCGCAGCTCATCACCGTCACCCTCGACGACAGCGGCACGCTCGCCGAGCGCATGTCCAAGGCCTTCCCCTGGATGCTCACACTCTCGCCGATCGGGAGTCCTGCGCCCGGGACCTCGTCGACGCCGCGCGCGTCGTTCTCCACCGACCAGCCGCACCTGGCGATCGCTGAGCTGACGAGTTGGAAGTAGACGGCCACGGCGGTCGCTGCCGGACTCGGCCGGTCCGACCTCGAATGGCTCGACGAAGACGAGACCGTGGAGGGTCCCTGACCGTGGCAACAGCCAAGAAGGGCGAGCTGGCACCTAGACCCCACAACATCGAGCGGTTCGCCAACCAAACACTTCAGCTGTTGAGAGACCTGGATTCGCGACAATAGGGTGGATCGACTCCACAACACTAAAGTCGGTCGAGAACCTTCAACGAGACTTCCGCCCGCTACCAGCGTGTCTCCATCTAGGTGCTGCAAATTCTGCCATTCTCAAACCATGAACGCATCAATCGACGACCCTCCTTTGATTTCTCGCGAAGCATGGGAGACCCTTTCCCGGTCACACATCGAGTTTCAGACTGGAACTTCCCAGAATTATGACGAAGTCCTGCACGAAGTCCACGATTGGATAGAGACCAGCTCAAGCATCGGCAAGGCTGATATCGGGGCGCTGCTCTTCTGGAAACGACTTCGCGCAGACACTCGGTGGGTTCGCGAACTCATGATCATGCCTGACGACGAAGTCCGAGGTCATACTCATAATGCTGTAACTTCGGTCAATGACGAAGCGTTGACTGTGCCTGAAGCCGCTTCTACTGGCCGATCGCACCTGAGCTACCTGCCTGGCTTCAAGACTGGAGATGCGTTGGCATCTGCACTTCTATTAGCCGCGGCACCTCATCGGATGGCTGTCTACGATAGACGTGCTCAGATAGGGCTGGAAACACTTGGCTTGTCGCTGTCACCAGCACCGGGGAGATACGGGCGATACATAGACCTTGTCGAGAGCATTCGGTCAGACGCTACCTTCTACGGATCATCATGGTCTGCCCGCGACGTCGACGTCGCGCTGTTCTGGCTCGGTGGCAGTAACAACAGATCAAACCCACCGAAAACCAGCTAAGACACAGCCGGGGCTGTTCAGCCAGAAGTAGTACGAACTAACAATCTTCGATCCTCAACGCGGCACGTCGACTACGAGGGAGCGCCCCGGCTCCATGCACAATCGTCACAGTCCCGTTCTAGTCGAGCTGAAGAACGGAGTCTTTCGTTTTTCTGGACCGAGTCTCTCTAATCGCATGCTGTCCGCAAGCAAATGGGGAACCGAACTGTGTACGCGGCATCTTCAGGGCGCGCCTCGTCATTCGAGTCAGCGGGGTCCGAAACCAATGAGTTATAGTTCACTACTCGTCATCGCCGCAAGGCAATCGCGCCGCGGCCAGGAAAAGGCTGCGCTCCTTCCATCTCCCGGACACAAGCGGGAATCAACGAGAACGGCATTCTTCGCATAGAACGAAACTGGTGAGGATCCGTGGACTGGCGCTAGCTCCACCTAGTGGTAACGGTCCGATTGAAGTATGTGTCAACTACCAAGAAGATTGGGACCTGATTTATAAGACCCAGCGATCCACGTAAAGTGCTCGGTGGAGTCCAGCGACACTCGGCTTGGTCGACGAACTTGAAAAACTCAGATTAGCGGCAGGAAGTAGCCAAGGAACAACATCGCGCTCGATACAATGGTGAATATGTTGTCTGAGCATGGAACGTATTTTGAAGCAAATGGGGCCAAAGCAGAGTTTGCCGATGCTTTGGCTGCTTGAGTGCCCATCGCACACGATTCCCTCGTTCAGACTGCGAGCAACTACAACCGGACGACAACGTACAAGGAGCTCACTGAGGCTGTCCAGTTGCGCTCAGGGATTCGCACCAAGATGCTGATCGGGAATTGGAGCGGAAAGCTCCTCGAGCAGGTGGCAGAACGTGCAGCCGCCGTAGGTGAACCGCCGCTGAGCTCCTTGTGCGTCCACCAGAACGGGACCATCGGCGCGGGATACAGACAGGCACCGAAGTCCGTCTCCAGCGATCCCAGCACTGATGTCGATGATCTCGCGGCCCAGCACCGGTTGCTTTGCTACCAGCGATACTCCGTTGACCTTCCTGCCGACGGAGGAGCCCCGACTCTGACTCCCAGAGTCGTCGAATCACGGGCTCGTCGCGCGAAAGGCGGCGAGAAGCAACGCTCCATATGCCCGGAACACTTCATGGAATTGTCTGCAACTGGGTCTTGCGCCGAGTGCGAATAGGGGCTCCTTTTGTACTTCGCGGTGACGATGGACAGGCGTCTTAAAATTCCCAGTTCCTGGGCGTAATAGCGCGAGGCCGACTTACGAGATGCAGATTATGGTCGGTGACCGATGTTCCAAGTTCGTCTCGCTGAAGTGGTGTCTATGAGACGCCATGATCGGTATTTTGGCGGACATAGTTCGCTGGTGGACCGATCATCAGCATTGAGGCATTGACAGTGTACTTAGGGCAAGATGCCTACACACGATAGTATTGATCCATCACGACCGGTTCCGCCTACTTCGGTAGGTCCAGGGCCGGTCCTCATTATTCTTCGGCGGTGTTCTTCGGGGTAATGATCAACGGGGTGTCCGTTTCCCCTTTTTAGCCCCGCCTAGTTGTATTAACCATGGAGGTTAGTGACACACGGCGTGGCAGCGTGACATGAAGTAGACCCCCGGGCGAGGTGGAGCTTGTCTAAAAGCCCATCTATCCGGAACTCTACATGTCCTATTCTAGCGCCGTACTCGCATCCAAAGGTCGCCTGCTCCTGGCCAAATGCATCATCGATGATGGGTGGCCACTGCGACGTGCTGCCGAACGTTTCCAAGAGTCTGTCACGACTGCTTCCCGTTGGACGTCCAGATACCGCCACGAGGGTTCGGCAACGATGCAGGGCTTCCAACAGCCAGGCGCGTCACTAACCTATCGGGTCAACACCTAGCCGCGAAGAGTGACGCCGCGGCGCTGCGCCATGCAGCCGACGCGTGGGCAGATGATCAACGCCTCACGCAGGGACTAGAATCCCTCGCTGGGTACATCGAAACTGTCGGTCCAAATGGCACAAGAGCGTGGCACTGTACTTGGAACGTGATCGTGTGTCGCTTTTCAGCGAGCCGTTGATATCGATCGCAAATTTCTAGACCATTTCCTGAATTTCAGGAGCACTCGTTGCCCAGCCATTGCGGTCAGACTTCGTCAGTCGGATTTGGACATGAGAATCTCCGGATCAAACCATTCGTGAGCAAATTCGCTCTCACCTTTAAGCCCTCGTTCGAGACACAAGCGGGCGATGGCCGCACCGAACTCTTTCGCACGGATATTAAGAGCCACGTCGCAGTCTATGAGTCTGGTTTCAATCTCATTCGTTGTCAGTACGGCTGTTCGAACTGATTCCAGTTCGATGAGTTCGGTGTATAGCTTCTGGGAGCGTGCCGCCATCGACAACAGTGTTCCTCCGTGAACAATCAGATCGTACGACTTCCGATCGCTGATTCGTCGTGAGAAGTCTTCAGCGAATGACCATGAATTCGGGTCAGGAGAGACAGTGAGCACGTCAGGCTCCAACCCTCTCACTGTGCACCAATTGACGAATGAGCTGATGAGCATCTGAGACCACGAATACTTGTCCAGAGGTTCGAATGCGATGAGGAACGGTGATGTAACTGCACGCTGCTGTTCCAGTCCGTCGAGCGCCTCCGTCAGCATCTTCCAGTAGTCGATCTCGATCAGGCCGGCCAATCGACTGGTCGGCAGCCCTTCAATTCGACCGGCCGTAAATACTGTTGACCCATTATCTAGATTCTCGCGAAGAGGGCCATCGTTCAGACACGCATCGACAACAATCACTGCAGCGAACTGCGTCCACTGACGCGGATCTTTCGCATCGGAAATGATCGTCAGGTCATAACCATATTGTCCCAACTCGTCCGCGACCGACATCGCAAACGCCATGTAGAACTCCATCCCGAGCACCCGCCTGGGAATGTAGATTCCGACGTTGAGGCTCGACCCGCTGCGAAGCGACTGCGCAGGTCGGTTCGGCGAGTAACCCAACTCGGCTGCACCCTCGAGAACCTTGGCACGCGTAGCCTCGGCAACTCTCCCCCGACGTCGCAACGCATCGGACACCGTTGTCACGGACAATCCGACGTGAGCAGCGAGATCATGCAGCGTGGGCGACGGTCGTTTCATACGGGAACAGTACCAGCCCGAATGAAAGGGACCGGGTCGAGGGTTCATTGCCCATTTAGTCGATTACGGAGGCCCGACCCCTTGACACGGAACCAACGAATATGGCTACACTCTTTCAATGCCGGAACGTTCCGGCAAGACGCAATCCAACGTTTCGAAGGTTGTTGTTCATGTCAAAGAAGACAGATACTACTCGAACAGTCAGAGCAATCATTGCGATTTCCGCCGTCCTCATACTATTTCCTCCCCTACACTGGATCTTCGGCCACGGCTGGTGGTCATTGGCCTACATCGTCGGCAGTTCCACACTCGTCGCGGCAATGATTCTCGCACTCAACAGGATTACGCTCACTGCCGAGGGAGGCGACTGAGCATGTGGATCACATTCGGCATGATTGCTGCCTTCTTCATCTTCGTCATCATCGTCATGGAACGCTCCACTGCCAAGAACGCTTCCTTCTCCGACTACGCGACCGGCGGCCGGTCGTTCAACTCCGTCTACGGAACGGCCGCGTTCATCAACACCTGGCTGCCTGGAACCGTGTTCATATCGTTCGCGGGACTTACCGCCGGCAGCGGAGTGACAGGGTTCTATCTGGTCCAGTACAGCGTCTTCGCTGCCATCATCATGTTCCTGTTGGCCAAGCCAGCCTACCTCTGGGGCACACGGTACGATCTCCGCACCCAGGCTGACTTACTCGGTCTCCGCTACGGCTCGACAACAGTCCGCGTCATCGCAGCGATCATCGGGGTCATCGCATCGATCCCATGGGTCGTTCTGGGAATGCAGTCACTGGCGCTCATCTTCAGTTTCTCATCCGACGGGGCCATCGGACCCGTCTTTGCTGTCGTCCTCGGCGTCGTCGTCCTGACGATCCGACAAATCTGGACCGTGAAATTCGGTATGCGAGGAGTGATGATTTCGGATCTGATCCAGGGAATCGCTGCCTACTTGATCGGATTCCTCGTCATCTTCGGGCTTATTGTCTGGCTCATCGCCAACAACCATGGATTCGACCAAGTCGACCCGGCGCTCCTCATCCTGCCCGGGCCAGGAAGCGAGCTTGGTCCTCTCTATCTGTTTTCGCTGGTCCTCACCGGCGCATTGGGCGGCTGGTGCTGGCCGGACATCTTCGTCCGCCTCTTCACACAGAATGGTGTCAGCACCATCCGTCGCACCTCCGTCCAAGCAGTCCCGATCCTGCTCGTCTTCGCCACCGCACTCAACGTGCTGGCACTACTGGCATCATCAGTGCCAGAGGTCGCCGCGGCACCGGACACTGTGTGGTTCGTCCTGGCCTCATTCGGAGGCCCATTGCTCCTCGGCCTGGCCGGCATCTGCGTACTGTGCGGCTCCATGGGCAACGTCGGCGCGAACCTCCAGGCAATCGGAGCCATGACCGCCAATGACATCATCGGGCCGATGAAGAAGCAAGAGATTCAGAACGCACGAATCGGCAAGATTTCTGTCGCAGCTGTCACGATCATTTCGTCTCTCGGAGCGCTGGCAACGGCTACGACTACGTCAGGTCTGGTGCTGTGGGCACAAGTCTCATATCAAGGAATCTGCCAACTCGCACCGACGCTGTTCCTCGGCATCTTTTGGAGACGAACGACTGCGCTCAGCGCCGTCCTAGGAATGGTCCTTGGATTCGGCACCGCCGCAGTCGTGCAGATCTTCTACCCCATTTCGGTTCCGTGGCTGGGCGGAATGACCTCAGGCATAGCGGGGCTGATCATCAACACTGCCGTTATGGTGGCCGTCAGCCTGCTCCTGCCCAATAGCGCAAAAGAACAGACCCGAGTCGACAACCTCTTTGCCGAACTCAACCAGAAGCAGAAGGACGAGAAGCAAGCATCATGACAAACGCAGAACACCCGACTACGCGCAACACCGGCTACATTTGGCACGAAAGATTCGGATGGCACGACACTTCTACACACGTCGGCTTCCTCTCCGCGGGCGGCTTGCTCCAACCTCTCGAGCACTTCGAAAGCTCGGCATCTAAAACGCGAATGGCAGGCCTCATTGAAGTCAGCGGACTTCGAGCGAGTCTGACCGATCTGGACTTCACTCCTGCTACCAAAGAGCAGATCCTGTCAGTCCATTCGGAGGACTACGTCGACAAGATCATCGAGCAGAGCGATTCTCGAGGAGGTGACGCCGGCGATGGCACCTCTCCCTTCGGACCCGGCAGCTACGAAATCGCTCAGATGGCAGCCGGTGCAACGACCTCGGCGCTGCTCAACGTACTCGACGGCACTGTCGACAACTCCTATGCACTCGTTCGACCCCCGGGCCACCACGCTGAACCCGACCAGGGCCGCGGATTCTGCATCTTCTCGAACGTCAGCATCGCGATCAACGAAGCAAGACGCCAAGAGAAGGCAGAACGAATCGCCATCGTCGACATCGACGTCCACCATGGGAACGGAGCGCAGAAGGTCTACTGGGACGATCCCGAGGTGCTGACGATCTCTGTCCACCAAGACCGCCTGTTCCCGCTTGACTCCGGAATGCTAGAGGAGACTGGCGGCGACGGAGGCAACAGAACGACTATCAATCTCCCGCTGCCAGCCGGATGCGGCAATGGCGCGTACGTCGCCACCATTGAGGAGAACGTCGTCCCTGCTCTTGAAGCGTTTCAACCCGAAGTGATCATCGTCAGCTGCGGCTTCGACGCTTCGATGGCCGATCCATTGGGCCGAATGTGTGTCACGGCTGCGGGTTATGCGGAGATGACGCGAACCCTCATGTCTGCGGCAGATTCGCTGTGCGATGGAAAGCTTGTCTTCTCGCATGAGGGAGGCTACTCACCCGCCTATGTCCCGTTCTGCGGGCTTGCGGTGATCGAAAGTCTTGCTGGCATTGCCGAACTCACTCCCGACCCGTTCGTCTGGGCATTCGACGAGTACCCCGTGCACGAGGTTACGCATGATCAACGCGAGGCCATCGATCGTGGGCACAAAGTGGTGACGAGGGCAATAGACGCTTCAAACTGATGTCCTCCCTTGAGATACGAGCGTTTGTCTAGCGAACACGGCCTCTCTTCCTCGCCTTTCCTTCAGCTCTAGGCGATTTGCACTTAGTCCAGACCGTGCAATTTTCGTTCTACAAATTTCGACCTGCGACAAGGTCTCGGCGTGGAGGTAGTTCACCCAGTAGTGCACGTGTCAAAAGGACTCGCGCGACTTGTCTTAGCAGTGGAAGTTTCCTCGATCGAAAGTCTTCTGTGGTATCGCCAGAAAAGAGACCAGCGCTGAGAAGCCCCGGGGTAGTTTCACCTCCGTGCAATTTTCCGGCATGCACAGTCTTAGAGCGGGAACGATATAGAGCATCCAGTTCATTCGCGGCGTCTTCACTCAGCACTTCACGTAGAGCGGAGCGAAAACCGTAGGCAATGTTCTGTTGCCCGTTACATTCGGGGCACCGCTGGTGCTTGTAGAGCATGCTAGCAATCGTCTCAATACTCGATGTATAAGCGACCACTGCCAACGACGGGTGCCTCTCCTCCGCATACTTGGCTTCTAGGAAGACGTCGACTGCTGCAGACAGGGAAGTACTATTCTGAAGTGCGGCCCAAGCCGCATCCAGCCAGTCCGGAACAACATGGTCACTCCAATGCGGGTCATTGCCAAGATCGTCTATTGGCTCTCGATGCCAAGCGCGTCTCTCTCGACCTTGTCGTTGCCCCCAGGTCAATGGTGCGGCGGGCTCACCTACTTCGTAGACTTGTTCCCAGCAAAGCGAAAGCAATCCGCATAAGCTACGCAATGTACGCGCCGCAACACCTGATGCATCTTCTCTCCAAGCATATCCAGCACTCGACCCACGGACCCGTATTGGAATGGACTGCCGTACTCCCCAAGTGCTACCGAAAATGCTACCCGTCGGTAGTGGCGAAAACGGGTCCTTGAAGATAAGGTCAAGAGGCTCCAGGCATAAATTACCAATGATTGTGTTTTCACTGAGCCGTTCTGCGGGTGATGCCAGTGATCGCGGAGTTTGCACCAATACTGCGGTCCAAGAGTGCTCCAATCTCTCCCCGCCAATGCGCTCTGAAACGCCACTGATTGTGCTTCTCAGCGTTTCGAGTATGACCTTCTCAGGTTCCGAGCGAGCTACAACCCGAACTTCCACTGGCTCGCTGCGATGAGATATAAGAATGCTCACGCCCATATTCAAGCGCACGACTACCCAAGCCGAGTCCGAGTTGTATTCCCACCCCATGAAAGCGAAGTCCGGGTCGAGATCGGTTAGAACCTCGCCGAACAAGACCAGCCACTCATCGCCCTCCACAGCAAAATCGATGTCGATCTCGCCGATAGTTTTCTGCCACCTGTAATCGTCCATAGCGTCATGTTCCCAGAAAGCAGCCGGGGGCCGCCCCCGATACTTTCGAGAATCGTAGTCGCAACTTTCTAAAGACGGCGAAGGAGCTGGCGCAACTGCTGACTCCGTAAAGCTCCGACCAGCCGCCAGGAGACGCTTCAAAAGGGAACCAAGACAGCCATGGCCTTGCCCATGAAGCGCGCAAAATCATCCCGATCTAGGACAATCGACAATGGCCAAACCCCAGGCTATGAGTAACCTGAGTTCAGCCCATTGTCTGCCATGCCTCCGAGTAGATGGTGGAAAGGTTTGTGTTTGTGTCTTGGGAGCGGCCTCTCGGCGCGAGAGACTTCGCCGGCTGGATCGGCGAGGAATCGATACGCATTTTGGAAACCCACACACTGTTGGGTGTTGCTAGGCGCTGGGCGTGCTGCCAAGCGGCCTCACAGGCCCGGTCGGCAACCCACTGCCGCCCGGCATGACCCGAGTGTCCAACAACTACTTGACCAATCTACATCCCATAGCCTGTGACAGCTCCGCGCCATCTCGACGCGGCACCTGTCGTCGGCTCGTTCCTAGGTAGGCGGTATTGGTGCTCATCGGTTTGGTCCGCGACCGCAACGACACTGTCGACGCGTCGCGCCAGCATGCTCTCCTCGATCCCTTGTGCGATGGCGTCTTCGAAGAGCGAGCCAATCGCAGACTCGTCATCGACAATCGCCCAGCACTCTGCGCTGCGCTCGACGCCATAGGACACAACGGTGCCCTTGTCATAGAGCACGTCAGCGCACTTGGCACGAAGCACGCCACCTCACACATCGTTCTGGCCCGCCTCCACGACCGCGGCGTGAGGCTGAGCATCCTCACCGGGTATGCCAGTAGTGCTCCCCTGCGCGAGACGGTCGAGTACGGTCGAGCGCTCGACTGCTCGCGACGCTTGCTACGCAGACTCTCCATCCAGGAGGGCCAGCGTAAGGCACGCGCCCGGGGCACACTGATCGGGCGACCGAGCGTGGTCGATGACGAGACTCGGTCGCACATCCTGGAGCTCCGGTTGCGTGGTGAGTCCATCCGGGCAACTGCCACGGCTGTCGGTGTGTCCGCCAGCACCGTCGCTAACGTCGCTTAGGTGAGACCAGCTAATGCCAAGTCGCTACCAACAGACCCTTGACAAGGCACTGATGAAGGCCGGAGCGGGGTGGGCTCGAAAGGGGCGAGGGGATGGGCTATAGGGACGAACACATTGCGATCCGGGGCGGTAAATCTAGGGTTCGCATGTGGTGACCGAATTCCGCGAGTTCTGCCAACTCGCCGATCGAGGACCGGCGCAAGCACCTCGACTACATCCAGTCGATGGTCACGAGGCGGTCCGCTGCATCCTCCTCGGCGAAGGAATGGCTGCTGCCCACCGTCACGGTGACGTTCTGGTTCGCGCTCAGGCAGGAATCGTCGCCGCTCGCGGTCCACTCCCAGGAAGCACTCAAAGACCATATCGTTGCCTATATCGACGCCCTCATGCTGAACCTCAGTTCGAGTGTGGTCAAGATCCCTGAGGGAGGGTGGCGGTAACCTGCCATCACGATTTCGCAGATGGCGTGGGGGCAAAAGCAGAACCCCGGCCGTGTGATCTGCTCTACGAGGAGAGCTACAGGGACGGTTCCGGGGTGTTCAACATCTATACTACATGGCAACGTCGGTCGAGTGGGTCAGCACAGCGCGGGGTGACCAGGGCTGCGTCGAGGCCCATGGCCGCGGCCGATCTGAAGCACGCTCCAAAGTTCGTGGTGGTTGCAATGTGCTGGGCACACGCTGGGCAGGAACGTTGCCGTTGGCCATAGCCAACACGCATTCTCGTTGCATGCATTCCCGTGAACTCCAAGTGGCTGCGGCTGTTGCAAACGCGCGAGCTTAGACTATGGTGACGTCGTCAGTAACAGCAAACGCGAGCGAGACCCCGGCTAGGCTGAGGCTATGATTTCTCGCTACCACCTCAAGTGCACCGGTTGCGAGGAAGTTTTTATCGCGCGGCTGGGTGTAGAACCGACCGTCCGGACGCGCTTCTATCTCCCTTGTCCGCATTGCCGATTGCCGATCCGAGGCTCCATGTCGGGCACTGAACTTGAAAACCACCGAATCAGCATCGAGTGCGATGTGATGAACGGCTCCGATTTAGAGCTTCCCGGCGCACGCGTCGTGACCATCAACCCGTTCGTGCCGTCACTCTACGAAGCCGATTCCTTCGCTCCGACCGGTGCCTTTCCAACGCTGACCCTCGTTCAGGTCCTCGGCAAGGACGTCTTCACCAAGTTCGAGTCCGAACGGCATACTGCGCTCGAGGCAGGCGGGGCCATGTGGCCCAACGTCCGCATGCTGTTTCAGTACTACCTTCAAGGCAACACCCAGATGTTTTCTCGCATCGCGAAACAGAAATTCGGCCTTGCTTGGAACCCGAGTGCGAGCCATCAGCGGACAAGTGTCGCCTACCAGGCCCTGGGAACGGCGACCACATTGATCACGGGGAGGACTGGTACTTCCAGCGAGACAGTGATCGGTCGTTTCTCGCGGAAGCACACCGCGGCGATGAACCGGCACAGGGACCACCTTCTGGCCTTTCGGCGTCGGGGTCAAGCGGCGGCCGCGCTAGAGCGGGATCTCTTCACTGAGCTCAACCGTTTCGTCGAGCAGCACGAGTCCTGGGAGATGGGGCTTCTCGGAAGGTCCGTCGGGCCCGACGAGAAAGTTGCCTTCGACAAATTGGTTCTGTACCGCGACGAGTTCTCGACAGTGAGGGACCTGTACCAGCATGGATTCGAGGTCGCGTGCAAGTGCCTCTGGCCGCTCGTTGCGGCTCAGAACACCGTGAAGCGAGGCAGCCCCGACAACTTCGGCGACGATCACCCCAACATCGTGCCCGCGAAGTTCCGCCCCGCGAGCCTTGAGAAGTACGACAGGCTGTCAGCTGCACGCAAGATCGCGTACGTTACCCAGGTTCCGGGCTGGGAATCATTCGCGGGTCTTCTCAATAGCCGCCGCCGCAATACGATCGGCCACGCGACCGCACATCACGACCTGCAGACTGGGCGTGTAGTCAGCGACGATGATCACTCCGGTATGACGTACCTCGAGTTTCTGAGCGAGACTTTCGGCGTCTTCGAAGCACTTTCGACACTGGCCCAGGTATTCAGAGCCAGCCGCGTCGCTTCGTCCCCGGACTTCGGTCTTTCGGACTGATCATTTTCCTAGGCCACGCCACTTGCGTGACGCAAGCCCGAGTCGTGCGGGAAGGGCCTTTTCCTGAATAGACATGGTCATCGAACTGACGCCGGTAATCGACGGTCTCCACCCTCGCGCAACCCTCCACCCATGCGTCGAATGCAGAGAGAGTAGGTCTGCGCCGCCGACGTCTCGACGGCCTTGGTCGCCTTCTCGTCGAGAGTGCCATCGCGGTACTCAACCTCGGCAAACAGGGTGTGCTCGATCGCGTTGCGCAGGACGACCAGGGCGTCGGCGACCAAGAGGACGACCTTGCCCGCGATCGGCGACATGCAGACCACGACAGTCTGACTGTGGGTGATCATCGCCACCTCTCGCAACTAGATGATTCCTTCCGGCAGCCTCTGATAGTCGAAGAGGAGGTTGGCGACTTCTCCGATGAGCTCGTCGGCATGCGCGAGCGTCGCCGCCACGGCCAGATGGTGGTCGGACAACCATGCATAGCTCGAACTCAACCTCGGTCCTCCTGATCGGGCCTTATGTGGAGTCCACACTCCGCCGGCCCGCACGGAGACCAACGCAAGCTGGGAGCAATCAGCCCGATCTCTTGGTCTGGATTCTGACCGGATCGGCGGCGACCACGAGGACCGCATGCTGATGGTCGAGAAGTACTCCTGATTGCTCGACTTCCGACGAAACCGTGCGTCGGCCGGTCTCTGAGCGGTCAGGACGAAGATTTATCACGGGTCGAGAGCAGAGCCGCGACTTGACCACAAGAGAACGGAGCCGACCGAGGCGGCAGCCTGTGCTCAACGTAGCAACGCACGTCACTCGGGTAGTAGACAGAGCCCCGGTCGCCGTGCGCGTAGGCCTTCATGATCATGTACTCGTGGAAGTCGGCCATACGGTCGCCGAAGATGCCGATGTGCTGATGCTCGGAATGGCCGAGTTCGCTGTCGGGCGTGGGGAGCAGGCTGGCATCCATGTCTCTATTCTTCCGAACGATCGGTGTCCGGGCACCTCCCACCCTGCGTCTTGGATCCCGACGGCCGCCGCTTAAGGCAAACAATATTGAGGCAAGGTGAGGCTGTCTGAGTCTTATCGAGCGGCGAGCTGGTGAAATGCCTGCGGATCTATCGGCCGACGCTCGCGGTTGTGTTTAGCCCGGACTCGTCCTCTTAAGGATCTGTGGTGATACGACGCCCGAAGAGACAGTGTCAGGTGCGGGCTGCCGAACTATTCCTCGTCCTCTGGGGAGAGCCTGAAGACGAAGTCGCCATACAGCTTAGGATCCGAGTACGGCATGACTGCCCAGTGCAGATCCTCGGCGGAATCGATCATCGCGCCGTTTATCGCGTCCTGCTGGCGAGTGTGGTTCTGGATCAGGTGCATCTGCACCACCTTGGCTGTTTGCCGGATAGCGTTCGCGATCTCATCTCCAGTGATGGTGAGCGGACTGGCGATGCTCTCGCCGTTCCGGTCCACGTACGGGCCAGCTTGCTTGTCGAGATTGCGCTGCTTCGCGGTGGAAGTGAAAGTCTCAAGGTCCGGGCGCTCGTAGCACTCCATACTGCGCTCCAAGCTCCAGAACCCTGCGAGACCCGAGGCGAACTGCTCAGCGACCTGCAGATTCTCCGCATGAGGCAGGCGGGTCGAGCTCAGGCCTTCGGGCACGTCGATGTCCCCGGCCACCGTAGGTCGGGCAGCAACATCTCCCGTTTGTGCAGCAGTCCCTGACGCATACGTGCGTTCACAGCGGAGTCGTCAAAAGTAGGCTTGAGCCCCTACGAGTGAATCCGTCGCCGTCGTCGCCGCGCCAGTGTTGCCGGATCGGCCACGCCTCGGAGCTATGTACCTTTACGCCCGATGGCAAAGCGCTACTTAGTGGCGTAGAACGCCACCGCTGAGCTCGACGCAACGTTCAGCGAGTCCACCCCGCCCATCATCGGGATCGTCACCTTTCGATCGAGCAATTCCTCTGTCCGCGGTGAGAGCCCGTGTCCCTCGGTGCCGAACACGAGCGCAAGATTCCGGTGGTCCTCGGCCACGAGCTCGTCAAGCGTGATCGACCCCGCCCCCAACGTCATCCCCGCCACGACGTATCCAGCCTCTTTGAGCTGATCGATGTCACTCGGCCAGTGAACGATGCGGGTCCACGGCACTTGGAAGACCGTACCCATCGACACGCGGATAGACCTGCGGTAGAGCGGATCCGCGCATGTCGGTGTCACCAGGACAACATCGACCCCCATCGCTGCGGCAGAGCGAAAACACGCGCCAACATTGGTATGGTCGACCAAACCGTCCAGGATCGCGATCCGCGAGCGATGATGCGATCCGTTGGCCTGCGAGGACGGCTCTCGATTCTTGGAGTACCCCACGTTTGTATGATCGACGACGTCTTCGATGACGACGATGCGACGGGCTTTGGCCACGAGCTGGCCGACATCGGCCATCTCCGGGCGATGCATGGCCGCCAGAGCACCTCGGTGCAGGTGGAAGCCGGTGAGGGCTTCGACTGCGGCATCGGTGCCGATGAAGATCGGAGCATCGTTGGCGGCGATGAGGTCGGCCAAGTCGAAGAGCCATTTGGGGCTCGTCAGGTATGACCGGGCAACCATGCCTGCGGCGTGGGCGCGGCGAATGATCTTCGAGGACTCGGCGATGAAGAGCCCTTCGGCTGGTTCACGGATGCTGCGAAGAGCCACATCCGTCAGCTGAGTGTAGTCATACAGGTCGGTGGCAGAGACACCTCCGTCGGCGCTGCCCTGCTCGCCGTTGACCGTCTCCGCGTCGAAGAAATGCAGTCGCTCGGCAGTGATCCCAAGGTCGGCGGCACGGTCGATGATCTGCTGCCTTGTCAGTGGTGCCTTGGCCGGAGTGTTCATGCGATCACAGTGTGAGGATGCGCCAGATGGCGACGAGGCCGAGGATGACGATGACGGTGCGCAGCAGCACAGGTGAGAACCTGCGTCCGACACGGGCTCCGAAGTAGCCGCCGATGAGCGAGCCGATCGCGATGCAGATCACGGCGATCCAGTTGATCCGGTCGTGACCGACGATGATGTAGGTGCTCGCCGAGACCGTGTTGACGACGAGGACCAGAACGTTCTTCAGTCCGTTGAGACGCTGCAGGTCATCGGGCAGGATCAGCCCGAGCAGAGCGATGAGGATGATTCCCTGGGCTGCGGCGAAGTAGCCGCCGTAGATCGCGGTGAGGAAGACGACGAGCAGGACCAGGATGTAGCGACCGCTGGAGAGCTTATCGCCGACTGAGGCCGCCACATGCTCTCTGCCTGCCCTTTCAGCACGACGAACCGCTCGGCTCTTCAGATGACGCGAGAGCGCCGGCTGGGCCACGACCATGACGAGGGCGATCACCAGGAGCACCGGGACGATCGTCTCGAAAGCATCTTCTGGCAGGTGGAGCAGCAGATAGGCACCGGTCAGCGAGCCCAAGATGGAAGCCGGCACGAAGCCGAGGATCCGTCGCCATTGGCCCTTCAGCTCCTCTCGATAGCCGAAGGACGACGCAATGTTGCCGGGGATCAGTCCGACAGCATTGCTCATCGTCGACACGACCGGCGGCACACCGAAGGCCACGAGAACCGGGAAGGTGATGAGGGTACCGGAACCGACAACGGCGTTGATGCCGCCAGCACCGATTCCGGCGAGGACGATCAGCGCAATCTGCCACAGTTCCATTCCGAGGACTGGGTCCATGCTCAGTAAGGGGATCGGGCGTGGAACCGCTGCCCGTCGCGGGTGAGCTTCACATCGATGCCGAAGGTCGCCGACAGATTGTCGGCGGTCAGGGTCTCATCGATAGGACCGGCGGCAAGATCAGTTCCCTCGGCCAGCAGCAGCACGTGTGTGATGCCCACCGGGATCTCCTCGACATGGTGCGTGACCATGATCGTCGCCGGAGCCCACTTCGAGGACAGGATCTCTGTCAACGCGGCCAGCAGCTCTTCGCGTCCTCCCAGGTCGAGTCCGGAGGCAGGCTCGTCGAGCAGCAGCAGCTCCGGGTCGGTCATGAGCGAGCGGGCGATCTGCACGCGTTTGCGCTCGCCCTCGGACAGGGTGCCGAAGGTGCGATCGGCCAGATGCGAGATGTTGAACGCCGCGAGGAGGTCCTTGGCCCGTTCGATGTCGGTGGTCTCATATTCCTCTACCCAGCGACCGGTGACGCCATAGGCGGCGGTCAGCACGGTGTCGAGGACGGCTTCGGACAGAGGAATGCGGTTGGCCAGGGCCGTCGAGGAATAGCCGATGCGCGGGCGCAGTTCGAAGACGTCGACGCGCCCGAGGCGCTCCTGAAGGATTCCGACCGAACCTGTCGTCGGGTGCATTCGTCCTGCGGCCAGTTCCAACAGAGTCGTCTTCCCGGCGCCGTTGGGCCCGAGAACGGCCCAATGCTCACCTTCGGAGACGGTCAGGGAAAAATCTTGGAGGAGGAAATTCTCTCCTCGGCGCACGGAAACAGAATCCAAAGTCAGGACATCACTCATATCAGCCAACTCTATCGCAGGCTCGGCGTCTATTCTGGTTCGACATGGACTTGACTACCGACTCACTGCTGCTGACCCTGGCGATGAACCATCGCCTGCACTCCAGCCTCGCCCCTGACGAGGTCAGTGCCGCATTCCTCGACGACGATCGTGATGTCCCTCTCATCGTCGCCGACGAGGTCTTCGGCAGCTCGCCGCCGACGGGTCTTCTGCTCTTCACCGCCGAGGCTGGCGCCGCTGGAATCACACATGCCCGGCTCGCACTGCACCACCCTTCGCTGCCGCATACGACTCCGCCGGTGGACAAGGCCGATCGGCTCAAGGTCGGTCGGCATACGGCGCCGATCGTCCTCCACTCCGGCTCCCACCAAGTTGCGGTGGTCCTCGTGGGCGCCGAGGCGAACGTCGAGGTCATCACCTGCCGTGACACAGTCTTTCATCCGGTCACCGTGGCTACCCCCGCCGAGGCGCTGCGCCGACTCCGGCTCCTTGTGATGGAGGGACTGAGCCTCATCGAGTCGATCGAGGTTCCCGCCGACTGGCGAGAGGGGCCGTGGCGGGACTGGCAGGAGGAGCTGAGCCTGAGCCATCCGATCTCGAGGCTCATCCCCTCGGTCGCCGACGCTCGAGCCATCTATGCCGCCCTCGACATCCATGAGCGGATGCGCACAGTGCTGGCTCCGGCCACGGTCGCACCTCCCGCCTTCGGTGATCTGCTCTCACGTCTCCACCCCGCGGCCGCCGACTACATCATGGCGGTCGCTACGATGAAGGGGTGAATGACTCAGACTCCGCAACCCCGATGCCAGGCAACGCCATCCAGCTCCTCGTCATGGACGTCGATTCGACGTTCATCAATGAGGAGGTCATCGACCTCATCGCCGTCCATGCCGAGGTGGGCGCCCAGGTTGCCGACATCACGGAACGTGCCATGGCGGGCCAGTTGGACTTCGCCGCATCGCTGGCCGAGCGAGTGGCCCTGCTCAAAGGCCTGCCGGTCTCCGTCCTCCACGAGGTGCGGGCACAGATCACGCTGACCGAAGGTGCCCGTGAACTTGTCGCGGCTGTTCAGTCGGGCGGCGGCGTCGTTGCCCTGGTCTCCGGTGGCTTCACCCCGATCATCGCTCCGGTCGCGGAGACGATGGGCATCACCGAGGTCTACGCCAATGGTCTCGACTCCGACGACGGACTGCTGACCGGCGTCACGAGCGGTCGTGTCATCGATCCGAGTGCGAAGGCGGAGATCTTCGCGCAGCTGTCATCGAAGTACGGATGTGATCGGGCCCGAACAGTGGCCATCGGCGACGGTGCCAATGACATCGGCATGATCCAGGCCGCGGGTCTGGGTGTCGCCTTCTGTGCGAAGCCGGCACTTGTCGCCGCCGCCGACGCTTCGGTGACGAATCGTGATCTGCGTGAGGTGCTCACCCTCATCGAGGCACGCGCACAGGGGTGAACGTCACCGCGGGTGAATGGAACTCAGGCGCCTGAAACTCGTTCAGACGCCTGGTTGCGTGTCAGCGGCAGGGCTCAGGCCCCGAGGAAGACCCTGAGTTCGGGTGCGGGATAGTTCCCGGGTTCGACGTCCCAGCTCTCAAGGACGAACACTGCAAGAGAGGAAGGACGGAACGCGTCCGGGACTCCGGTGGCAGGGTTCAGGTGGCCGACCACCTCGGCGACGGTGGGCTGATGGCCCACGATATAGGCGCACTGGGAATCGGACGGGATCGAATTGATCGCGTCGATCCAATCGTCGACTCCCCCGTTGTAGAGGGACTCGTCCTGGCGCAGTTCGAGGCCTGCACCGGTCTCAGGTTCCCCGTTGTGCCGGTTGACGGCTTCGACCACGGCCTGCCCTGTCTGGACGGTGCGCCTGGCCGCCGAGGCGATGGCCACGTCAGGTGACCAGCGCTCGGCGATCTCGGCTCCGGCTTCGACGGCTTGAGCAAGACCTTTGGCGTTTAACGAGCGTTCGAAGTCCGTCGGTCCCTCGGCTTCGGCCTTCGCATGGCGGGCGAGAATGAGCACAGGCATCGTCGTGTTCTCCGGATCAGTGTGGGTCTCGGGTGGTCCGGTTCAAGCGCCGGTCGAGTGGAATCCGCCGTCGACGTGGACCATCTCGCCGGTTGTGGCGGGGAACCAGTCCGAGAGGAGGGCGACGATCGCTTTGCCTGCCGGAGTGGTGTCCTTCTGGTCCCAGCCCAGCGGCGCACGGTCGCCCCACATGTCTTCGAGGGTCCCGAATCCGGGGATCGAGGTGGCCGCGGTTGTCTTCAGCGGTCCGGCCGAGACGAGATTGACGCGGACACCGTCCTCGCCGACGTACTTCGCGAGGTAGCGAGCAGTGGACTCGAAGGCGGCCTTGGCCACACCCATCCAGTCGTAGACCGGCCAGGAGATGGTGGCGTCGAAGGTCAGCCCGACGACACCGGCACCCTTGTTGAGCACGGGCTTCGCGGCCACGGTGATGGCCTTGAGCGAGAACGCCGAGACATGGATCGCTGCGGACACGGAGTCCCAGGGGGTGTCGAGGAACACGCCGCCGAGTGCGTCTTTGGGGGCAAACGCGATGGCGTGGACGATGCCGTCGATGTTGCCCTCGAGGCGCTCAGGCAGTGCTGCCAGGTCATCGTCGTTGGTGGCATCGAGTTCGATGACCTTCGGGGTCTCGGGCAGTCGCTCGGCGATCACTTGGGTGATCTTCATCTGGCGGCCGAAGCTGGAGAGGATGACTTCGGCACCCTGCTCCTGGGCGATGCGGGCGGCTGCGAAGGCGATGGATGCCTCGGTCAGAACGCCGGTGACGAGGATGCGCTTTCCGTCAAGAATTCCCATTGTGGTCCTTTCGAAATGTTCAAACGTGGTTGAAGTCGTTGCGATCGACGCCGTAGGAGCCGGCGTCCTTGATGTGAAGTCTAGATGTTGACGGGGCTCAGTGCCCCATCCCCAGTCCGCCGTCGACGGGAATGACGGCGCCGGAGATGTATGCGGCTTCGTCTGAGGACACCCAGCGCACGACCTTCGCGACCTCGCTCGCCTCGGCGAATCGCTTGGCGGGGATCGTAGCGAGGTATTCCTTCTGCTGTTTCTCGGGCAGCTCATCCGTCATGTCGGTGCGGATGAAGCCCGGTGCGACGACGTTGGCGGTGATGCCGCGCGAACCCAGTTCACGGGTGACCGAGCGGGCGAGACCGACGAGGCCGGCCTTCGACGCCGAGTAGTTCGCCTGACCGGGGACCCCGTAGAGTCCCGACACGGACGAAATGAGCACAATGCGGCCCTTCTTCGCGCGAATCATTCCGGTGATGGCACGTTTGACGGTGCGGAAGGTGCCGGTGAGATTGGTGTCGACGACGGCCTCGAACTCCTCGTCACTCATCCGCATGAGCAGATTGTCGCGGGTGATGCCGGCGTTCGCCACGACCACCTCGACTGGGCCCAGCTTCTCCTCGATCTGCGCGAACGCCGCGTCGAGGGAGGCAGTATCGGTGACGTCCGCGGACACGGCCAGAGCACCTTCCGGTGCGTCTCCGTTGCGGGAGGTGACGGCGACCGTGTCGCCCTGGGCGAGGAATTCCTCGGCGATGGTGCGGCCGATTCCGCGGTTTCCTCCGGTCACGAGGACTATGCGTGGTTCTGACACGAATCTCTCCTGTTGGTGGACAATACAGATTGATCAGCGTTTGAGATCAAACTTACCGTCACTAACCTATCGCGAACCGGCAGGCGTCGATACGACTCACACAAACGAAGAGTATGATTTTGTAGCAGTAATCGAACGAAGAAGGCTATGTCCAAGCACCCCCAGCAGATCACCACGGCAGACGCCGCCCTTGATGACGACATGAAGTCGCGGATCATCAAATACTCGATCACCATGGCGATTCGCACGCTCTGCTTCGTGGCGGCCTATCTCATGTTCCGGGCAGATCTGACCGTGTTGATGTGGGTCTGCGTGGCCGGTGCCGTGCTCCTCCCCTATCCGGCTGTGATCTTCGCCAATGCCGGGCGTGAGCGCACCACCAATGACGATTCGGCGCTGCTGGACAACGCGCCGATGCCCGAGCTGCCACCGGCAACTGGTGAGACCATCGCCGGGGAGACGATCGCCGGGGAATCCGACGACTCCGCGCCGGACGATGGTGAAACCTCGGCAGACCCGACTCGAGGTGATGAAGCATGACCGAGACGCTCCAGTGCTCGGCGAAGGGATGTCGGGCGGAAGCCACCCGCGCAATTCTGTGGAACAATCCCCGCCTGCACATGCCCAAACGCCGCAAGACCTGGCTGGCCTGTGACGAACATCTCGACTATCTGCGAGAGTTCCTGACTATGCGCAGCTTCTATCAAAGCGACGTTGCCGTCGATGACATCCCGGAGGACGCCGGTTGATGTCACGCTATTCCTTCCTCTTCAGCGCACGGTGGCTGAAATACATCGCCATGACCGTCATCATCGTCATTGCCTGCATCTTCCTGGCACTGTGGCAGAAGGACCGACAGGATCAACGGCAGTACGAGATCGCTACGATCAACGCGAACTATTCGTCAGCACCGGTCGACATCACGAGCATCCTGGATTCCACTTCGGCGAAGCTCGATGAGTCCGATGAATGGCGACAGGTGTCGCTGACCGGACACTTCCGGACGTCCGATACCGTGTTTGCGCGCAACCGCACGGTCAATGACAAGGTCGGCTACTACGTCGTCGTTCCGTTCGAACTCACCTCCGGAGACACGATCGCAATCGTCAGGGGATGGATCGCGGAACCCGATCAGGTCCCGCCGACGCCCACCGGGGAGCAGACCATCGCTGCCCGTCTCCAACCGGCCCAGGACGGCTCCGAGGACAATAATCCGGATGGGCTGATCAAGGCCATCGATCCCGCCCGGATCCCCGGTATGGACTCGGCATACGAATACGTCTACGCGGAGACCGTCCACACCGGCGGCGGCCTGCCCGGCGAATCTGGGCTGACGCCTCTGCCTGCACCGGATCTCGACCCGGGCAACCACCTGTCCTACATGCTTCAGTGGTTTACCTTCGGCATCATGATCATCATCGCCGTGTCGATCTCTGCCAGACGAGAACGCAGAGCCGACGCCGAGGCGGCTGAGAGATCCACCGGCGACGTCGAATACGTCGTCGTGGACAAGGAGGCACTGGGAGCGGGAGCGAAGATCTCCCAGCCGGGCAACCGCTATGGCCGCAACCGGTTGAGATCACCGGGCGTGCACGGCCGTGACGAGGCCGAAGAGGACGAATTCATCGAGGACCGGTTCAGGCACTCCTGAAC
>NZ_JBHFIH010000009.1:236308-238796 GCF_057334195.1 Brevibacterium sp. AGC70
CTCCTGAACCGGTCGTCGTTGGGACCACCGGCGAAGAGGTCGAGCCTCAGGCCAGTGTGACGAGATCCAGGTAGGTGTCGTTCCACAGGTCCTCGTCGCCGTCGGGCAGCAGCAGCACACGGTCGGGGTCGAGCGCGGAGACGGCTCCCTCATCGTGGGTGACGAGGATGATGGCGCCCTCATAGCGGCGGATGGCTGAGAGGATCTCTTCACGAGAGGCCGGATCGAGGTTGTTCGTCGGCTCATCGAGGAGGAGGACGTTAGCGCTGGAGACCACGAGTGTGGCCAGCGCCAGACGGGTCTTCTCACCACCGGAGAGCACCTTTGAGGGCTTGTGCACGTCATCGCCGGAGAACAGGAACGAACCGAGCACATTGCGCACCGCGGTGTCATCGAGGTGCGGGGAATTGCGCTTCATATTCTCCAACACGCTGCGATCGAGATCGAGCGTCTCATGCTCCTGCGCATAGTAGCCGAGCTTGAGTCCGAACCCGGGGACGACCTCACCCGAGTCCGGCTCGTCGAGGCCGGCCAGCAGGCGCAGCAATGTCGTCTTGCCAGCACCGTTGTAGCCGAGGATCACCACGCGTGAGCCCTTGTCGATGGCCAAGTCGACGCCGGTGAAGACCTCTGTCGAGCCGAAGCTGCGCGAAAGTCCCTCCGCTGTCAGCGGCACCCGCCCGCAGTCGGCAGGGGCGGGGAAGCGCAGGTTGGCGACCTTTTCGGAACTGCGTTCGTCATCGAGTCCGGCCAACAGGCGTTCGGCGCGTTTGGCCATCTGCTGTGCGGCCACGGTCTTCGTGGCCTTCGCCATCATCTTGTTCGCCTGCGCAGTCAGCGCCGATGCCTTCTTCTCCGCGTTCGCACGCTCGCGACGGCGTCGGCGCTCGTCGTCTTCGCGCTGCTTGAGGTAGAGACGGTAGCCCATCGAGTAGATGTCGATGGTCTGGCGAGTTGCATCAAGGAAGAACACCTTGTTGACGACTTCATCGATGAGGTCGAGGTCGTGGCTGATGACGATGAGACCGCCGGAGTATCCCTTGAGGTAGTCGCGCAGCCACAGCACGGATTCCGCATCGAGGTGGTTCGTCGGTTCGTCGAGGATCATCGTGTCCGGAGCCGAGAACAGGATCCGCGCGAGCTCCACGCGACGCCGCTGACCACCGGAGAGGGTTCCGATCTCGTGGCTGATGAGGTCCTCGTCGAGACCGAGGTTGGCAGCGATAGCATAGGCCTCTGACTCTGCGGAATAGCCCCCGGCAGCCATGAATTCGGATTCAATGCGCGGGTAGCGATCGATGGCCTTGGCCGAGACGTTCTCATCGGGTGAGGCCATCTGGCGTTCGGCCTTGCGCAGGCGTTTGATCAGGACGTCGAGTTCACGGGCGGACAGGATCCGCTCCATTCCTGTGGCCTGCAGATCCCCGCTGCGGGGATCCTGTGGCAGGTACCCCACTGTCCCAGACACGGAGACATCGCCCGCCGAGGCGGGATGACCTCCCATGATCACCTTCGTCAGGGTGGTCTTCCCTGCCCCGTTGCGTCCGACAAGGCCGACACGGTCGCCCTTGTCCACACGGAAGGACACCTCGGACATCAGTGTTCGTGCACCGACGGTGACTTCGAGACCAGAGGCGGAAATCATTCATTCTCCAAACTGCGGCCGATGATATCGGCCAAGAATTCTTGCGGGTGGATTCCCTGAGCCTGTGCTCGGGAGACGAGTTCGTCTGCAATGTGAGTGGGCACTCGACAGGACACGAGCGTGGTGGTCTCTGCTCCCGACGCGTCGTCGGCGACCGGAGCCTCGCCGTCGGCAGGAGCTTCCTCGGCGACCGGTGCGTCAGCACCTGAGGCCGCCGTGATCGACCGGGACGTCCCCGCGGGGACGTATCCGGGTCCGGCTGGAACCGTGGTGCCCTTCTGGTACGCAGTGGCGGCTGCCCGCGCACGGTCGTCTGCAGCTTCGTTCATTGCGTGGTTGCTGTGGCCCTTGACCCATTCGAATTCGACCTCGCGGTCCTTCAGCGCGGAATCGAGCTGTTCGAGGAGATCCTTGTTGAGGACGTCCTTGCCGTCAGCCTTCTTCCATCCTTTGCGCTTCCAGCCGGGCATCCACTTCGTCAGTGCGTTGATGACGTATTTCGAGTCGCAGAAGACCTTGAGATCCTCCTCGGCCTCCGCTGTCGAGTTCAGCAGGTCGAGGACGGCCATGAGTTCGCCGCGGTTGTTCGTCGATTCCTTCCAGCCGCCGGCGTGCCAGCAGTCATCGTCGACGTACCAGGCCCAGCCGGCGGGTCCGGGGTTGCCGAGAGCTGACCCGTCTGCGGCCGCGATGATCGTCAATGGTTCTCCTAGGAAAGTCGGTCTTCATTCTTTCATGCCGAGCCTGGTCCCCTGCATTCAGGGCAGGTGATGTCCGCAACCCCTTCCAGCCCGACCGATACGCCACAGCTGCGACCCGGTCATGAATATCGCCGAGGTGGGG
>NZ_JBHFIH010000009.1:238834-239067 GCF_057334195.1 Brevibacterium sp. AGC70
GAGGTGAGGGTGTGACGTCCCCGCGGGGACGTCTGCAGTATCAGAACTCAGATGTTGAAGCCGAGGGCACGCATCTGTTCGCGACCGTCGTCGGTGATCTTCTCAGGACCCCATGGCGGCATCCAGACCCAGTTGATCCGGTAGGCCGGCACGATGCCTTCGAGGCACTGAGCGGTCTGGTCTTCGATGACATCAGTCAACGGGCAGGCCGCAGAGGTCAGGGTCATCTCGAC
>NZ_JBHFIH010000009.1:239153-254878 GCF_057334195.1 Brevibacterium sp. AGC70
GAGTCCGTAGACGAGTCCGAGATCGACGATGTTGACGCCGAGCTCCGGGTCGACGACGTCCATCATCGCTTCGCGCACTTCGTCGATGCTGGCGTTCTGCGGTGCGTCTATCACTTCGGGCATTCCTACTCCTTCAGAGACGTTTGGGCCTGGTTGAGTGCGTCCTTGAACGCGACCCAGGACAGGAGCGCGCACTTGATCCTGGCGGGGAACTTCGACACTCCGCTGAACGCCGCAGCGTCGCCGAGTATTTCCTCATCTCCCACAATTGTCCCACGAGAGTGCATCAGCTCGTGGAACTTCGCTTCGATGTCGAGCATGCCCTCCACGCCGTTCTCCGAAGCGAGCTCGGAGAGGACTGAGGCCGAGGCCATCGAGATCGAGCACCCGTCGCCGGACCAACGCACGGCGATTGCGCCGTCATCGCTGATCTCAGTCTCGAGTTCGATCTCGTCTCCGCACGTGGGATTGATCTGGTGCGAGGAGCCGTGAGGTCCTGCTGCGCCCTCGCGCAGCAGAGCCGCGTTGCCGATCCGCGACCGGGAGTGGTCGAGGATGACCTGTTGGTAGAGCTGTTGCATCTGCGTGCTCATGACACGATCCTCACTGAACTCCGAAGAAGGGGCGGACCTCGGCCAGAGCGGCCAGGAACTGTTCGCAGTCCTCGGTGTTGTTGTACAGATAGGTGCTCGCCCGCGTCGTGGCGGTGACGCCGAAGCGCCGGTGCAGCGGCTGAGCGCAATGGTGGCCGACCCTCACCGCAACTCCCTGGGAGTCGAGGTACTGTCCCACGTCGTGGGCGTGGACGCCGTCGACATCGAAGGCCACGGTTCCGATCCGGTTTTCGGCGGCGCCGAGCACGGTGATGCCGGGAATCTTCGCGATGCCGTCGAGGAGGACTCTGGCGAGCTCTCGCTCATGGTCGAAGATCTTCTCCAGGCCCACCTCGGCGAGGTAATTGACCGCTGTGGTGAATGCGGCTACCTCGGCCACGGGCTGCGTTCCGGCCTCGAACCGCTGTGGTGCGTCCATGAACGCCGAGTCTTCCATGGTCACTGTGGTGATCATGGATCCGCCGGTCAAGACCGGTGGCAGCGAGTTCAGCAGGTCCGACTTCCCCCAGAGGGTGCCGAGACCGGTAGGTCCCAGCGCCTTGTGAGCGGAGAACGCCGCGAAGTCGACATCGAGGTCGACGAAGTTCACGGGCATGTGCGGGACCGATTGGCAGGCGTCGAGAACGACGAGCGCACCCACTTGCCGGGCCCGAGCGACGAGTGTGGCGACCGGGTTGATGGTGCCGAGCACATTCGAGACATGCGTGAAGGCGAAGACCTTCGTCGTCTCGTCGACGATGGATTCCAGATCGCTGAGATCGAGCTCCCCGGCGTCCGTGACCGGCAGCCAACGGAGTTGAGCACCCGTGGACTGGGCCAGCTGCTGCCAGGGGACGAGGTTCGCGTGGTGTTCCATCTCGGTGACGACGATGGAGTCAGCCGGTCCGAGACCGAAACGCTGAGCGGCCTCTCCCCCGAAGCCATGGCTGGCTCGGTCGATGCCCAATGCGACCACGTTGAGTGCCTCGGTGGCATTCTTCGTCCAGACCACCTGTTCGGGTGCTCCGCCGACGAGGTCTGCCACTGCCTCACGGCCTGCCTCGAACGCGTCGGTGGCCATCACCGCAAGAGAGTGTGCTCCACGGTGGACGGCGGCATTGCGCTGCGAGTAGTACTCGGTGAATGTGTCGATGACGCACTGCGGCTTCTGGGAAGTCGCGCCAGAGTCGAGATAGCTCAGAGACGACTCCCCGACCCTGGTGTCCAGGATCGGGAAGTCGTTCCGCAGGCGGGAGAACATCAGACCGAGGCCTGCAGGAAGCGGTCGTAGCCCTCGTTCTCGAGGCGCTCGGCCAGCTCGGGTCCGCCCTCTTCGGCAACCTTGCCCTTGATGATCACGTGCACGTGGTCGGGCTTGATGTAGCTGAGGATGCGGGTGTAGTGCGTGATGAGCAGGACGCCGACATCCGTCGACTCGCGCACCCGGTTGATGCCCTCGGACACGATGCGCAGAGCATCGACGTCAAGGCCGGAGTCGGTCTCGTCGAGGACGGAGAACTTGGGCTTGAGCATCTCCATCTGCAGGATCTCGTGACGCTTCTTCTCGCCGCCGGAGAATCCCTCGTTGACGTTGCGGCTGGCGAACTCGGGATCCACACGGAGGTTCTCCATCGCGGACTTGAGGTCCTTGGTCCAGTTGCGCAGCTTCGGTGCTTCACCGTCGATGGCGGTCTTGGCCGAACGCAGGAAGTTCGTCACGGTCACGCCGGGGACCTCGACGGGGTACTGCATGGCCAGGAACAGTCCGGCCTTGGCGCGCTCGTCGACGGACATCTCGAGGACGTCCTCGCCGTCGAGGGTGACGGAGCCCGAGGTCACCTGGTACTTCGGGTGACCGGCCAGGGAGTAGGCCAGTGTGGACTTGCCGGATCCGTTGGGGCCCATGATGGCGTGGGTCTCGTTGGAGTTGATCTCCAGGTTGATGCCGTTGAGGATCGGCTTGGGACCGGTTTCGGTGTTGACGCTGACGTGCAGGTCAGTGATTTTCAGAGTGGACATGTCAATCCTTTTCAATTCAGGTAAGCGTGGTGATCAGTTGAGCGTGCTGGTCAATTGACCACTGTGCTCGGGTCAAGCAGGATGCGGCCGGCGATCTCCTTGCAGTCATAGACTGAGACGGGTTCGAAGGCCGGTGGGCTCAGCGGACGGCCGGTCTTGAGGTCGAACTGGGAGCCGTGCAGCCAGCATTCGATGGCGCAGCCTTCCACTTCTCCCTCGGCCAGCGATACCTCGCCGTGAGTGCAGAGATCGTCGATGGCATGGATCGTGCCGTCGGAGTCGCGGGCGATGCAGATCTCGTGGTTGTCCACTTCGATCCTCATCGTCGCGCCCGCAGCCACCTCGTCGGCGGCCGCAACGTCGATCATGGTCACAGAACGCTCCGGGAGAGTTCTTCCTCGATTCGTTCGTTGAGGACATCTTCGATCTCGGGCACCTGGATCTTCTGGATCACTTCGTTGAAGAATCCGCGGACAACGAGCTGACGGGCAACGTCCTCGGGGATGCCGCGGCTCATCAGGTAGAAGAGGTGCTCCTCGTCGAAGCGTCCGGTCGACGAAGCGTGTCCGGCGCCGGCGATGTCGCCGGTCTCGATCTCGAGGTTCGGCACCGAGTCCGCCCTGGCCCCATCGGAGAGGATGAGGTTGCGGTTGAGCTCGTAGGTGTCGATGTCGAGTGCCTCGGGGCGGATGAGCACATCGCCGATCCAGACGCTGCGTGCGTCCTTGCCCTGGAGAGCGCCCTTGTAGTGGACGTTCGAGGTGGCCTTCGGCGTGTTGTGGTCGACGTAGGTGCGGTGTTCGAAGTGCTGGCCGGCATCGGCGAAGTAGAGTCCGAGCAGTTCGGCCTCTCCCCCGGCTGCCGAGTAGCGCACATTCGTGTTCAGGCGCACGATGTCTCCGCCGAGGCTGATGACGATGTGCTTGAACTTCGCATCCTTGCCCACGATCGCGTCGTGCTGGCCCAGGTGCTGCGTCTCGTCGTCCCAGAGCTGAAGGGACACGAAGGTCACATTTGCGCCATCGCCGATGACGAGGGACACGAGCTCGGAGTGCCGAGCGAGTCCTTCGTGCTCGATGACGATGGTCGCCTTGGCATTCGCTCCGACGGAGACGACGACATGCCCATGGGAGACGTCGTTGCCGGTGCCGTCGGCGTGGATGATCACTGCGCCGTCGATCTCGGTTCCCGCGGGAACCGAGTAGTGGGTGACGGTGGCGGCACGGTTGGCTGCCACAGCAGCGGCCCGATCCTCGGGTTCGAGGATGCCCAGTTCCTGCGCGGCCTCGAGCGAGATCTCCTCCACGGAGATGCCTTCAGGCAGGTCGCCGGACGTGGTCAGCTTCGTCTCTGAGGCAGCGTCGGTGAAGAAATCACTGAGCTTGCGCACCGGCGAGAATCGCCATTCCTCCTCGCGTCCGTTCGGGACGGAGAAGTCGGAGACGTCGAAGCTGCGTGTGCGAGCATCCCGCTTCGAATCGGGGACTTGGACGTCGGCGCCATGAGAATGCTCATCGAGGCCCAACGGATTGGTGGTATCAGTCACTTAGAAAACTCCTTGTCGTGGTCGGCGGTGGGCGCAGATCAGCCCACGCCACCTTCCATCTGGATTTCGATGAGGCGGTTGAGCTCGAGTGCGTATTCCATCGGCAGCTCGCGAGCGATCGGCTCGACGAATCCGCGCACGATCATCGCCATTGCCTCGGTCTCCTCCATGCCGCGGCTCATGAGGTAGAAGAGCTGATCCTCACTCACCTTCGACACGGTCGCCTCATGACCCAGCGTCACATCGTCCTCACGGATGTCGATGTACGGGTAGGTGTCAGAGCGAGAGATGTTGTCGACCAGAAGCGCGTCACAGAGGACATTGTTCGACGAGCCCTTGGCTCCTGGGTGCACGTGGACGAGTCCGCGGTAACCGGAACGTCCACCGCCACGGGCCACGGACTTCGCCACGATCGAGGAGTGGGTGTTCGGAGCGGCGTGAACCATCTTCGCACCGGTGTCCTGGTGCTGGCCCTCGCCGGCGAATGCCACGGACAGCGTCTCGCCCCGTGCGTGCTCACCGGTCAGCCAGATGGCCGGGTACTTCATGGTGACCTTCGAGCCGATGTTGCCGTCGACCCATTCCATGGAAGCGCCCTCTTCGGCGATCGCGCGCTTGGTGACGAGGTTGTACACGTTGTTCGACCAGTTCTGGATGGTCGTGTAGCGAACCTTCGCGTCCTTCTTAGCCACGATCTCGACGACTGCGGAGTGCAGCGAATCGGTCTTGTAGATGGGTGCGGTGCAGCCCTCGACGTAGTGCACAGACGAGCCTTCGTCGGCGATGATGAGGGTGCGCTCGAACTGGCCCATGTTCTCCGTGTTGATGCGGAAGTAGGCCTGCAGAGGGATCTCGACGTGGACGCCCTTGGGGACGTAGACGAAGGAACCGCCCGACCAGACTGCGGTGTTGAGCGCCGAGAACTTGTTGTCTCCGGCGGGGATGATCGAGCCGAAGTACTCTTCGAAGATCTCCGGGTACTCGCGCAGTCCGGTGTCGGTGTCCATGAAGATGACACCCTGCTTCTCGAGCTCTTCGTTGATCTGGTGGTAGACGACCTCGGACTCGTACTGAGCGGCCACACCTGCGACGAGACGCTGCTTCTCAGCTTCGGGGATGCCGAGCTTGTCGTAGGTGTTGCGGATGTCCTCGGGCAGATCCTCCCAGGATGTCGCCTGACCCTCTGTCGAGCGCACGAAGTACTTGATGTCGTCGAAGTGGATGCCGGTGAGGTCTGCACCCCAGCTGGGCATCGGCTTCTTCTCAAACAGCTTGAGCGCCTTGAGTCGGCGCTGCAGCATCCAGTCCGGCTCGTCCTTCAACTTCGAGATGTTGCGGACAACGTCTTCTGAGAGACCGCGAGCCGCGAACTCTCCGGCGTCGTTTCCGTCGTGCCAACCGTATGCGTACTGCCCGAGGTCTTTGAGCTCGGGGTTAGCATCGATGATCCGATTGCCTGTGTCAGTCATCGTGAACCTCCTTGAGGTCGATCATTGCTGTGGATGAGTGGTCTGGTGAGTTCCGAGGTCGGAATGTGGGTGGTGCAGACATGATCGCCGTGGGCCAATGAGGACAGACGGCGAACATCGACGCCCAGGTAGTCCGAGAACATGGCGAGCTCTGCTTCGCAGATCTCGGGGAACTCGGAGGCGACTGCCTGGATCGGACAATGTCCTTGGCACAGCTGCATCGCTTCGAGGGGGGTGCCGGCCGCCACCGGTGTCGCCGAGGCGGCATATCCCTCCTTGGTCAATGCCGCAGCCAGGCCCCGGGAGCGGGAAGCCACTGTGGTGCCTCCCCGTCGATCCAGTTCCCCGCCGAGGCGGTCGCGGAGTTTCGCAACCAGGTCCTCGGTGAACCCCTCAACGGCCTCATGGCCGACTCGGTCCTTCATGAACCGGAGGATGTCGACTGCCAGCTGGTCATAGGAATGCGTGACCGAGCCATGCCCACGCGAAGTGACCACGTAGTGTCTGGCCGGTCTGCCGCGGCCTGCCTGCTTGCCGGCGAGCTCTCGGACCTCGATGAGGCCCTCGCTCTCCAGCGCATCCATGTGACGACGAATCGCCGCAGGAGTCAGGTCAAGCCCCTTCGCCAACGCTGAGGCAGTGATCGGCCCTTCATCGAGCACCGATCGGAATACCTTCTCTCGGGTACGGCGATCTTCTGTGTCGTTCGCAGCCATTCTCCACCTCCTTGACTAACACAACACTATTGTTGCGTAATTTGTTTCGTAAAACTAGGTGAGCCTAACTACGGGCCGATTCGACGCGTCGTAGAATGGTCAGGTGTCAGAATCGGCCCTCACCATACGTGGTCTCCATTACTCGTACGGCGCACACCACGTCGTCGACGGGATCGACCTCGATGCCTCCACCGGATCCATCCTCGGGGTGCTCGGACCTAATGGTGCGGGCAAGTCGACGACGATCTCCCTGGCGGTGGGCACACGGGCCCCCGATGCCGGTCGCGTGGAGATATTCGGCCACGATCCGTTCCGTGACCATGCCTCGACATCTCTGCTCGCAGGCGTCATGCTCCAGGACGGCGGACTGCCGATGAGCGCGAAGCCGCTCCAGGTTCTGCGACACCTTGCGTCCCTCTATCCCAATCCGCTCAGCGTCGATGAACTCGCCGATCCCTTGGGCCTGCACGAGTTCTCCACACGCACGATTCGGCGCCTGTCGGGAGGCCAGAAGCAGCGTGTGGCCCTGGCCGCCGCACTCATCGGCCGACCGCGCCTGGTCTTCCTCGATGAGCCGTGTGCCGGGCTCGATCCTCAGGCACGGGCGGTCGTCCACGATTTCATCCGAGAGCTTGCAGCAGCCGCGGTGGCCGTGGTCCTGACGACCCATGACCTCGCCGAGGCGGAAGAGCTCGCCGATGAGGTCGTCGTCATCGATCGCGGTCGCATCATCGCCCAGGGTGCTCCCGAGGATCTGCGCAACGCCTCCCCTGCCGGTCGCCGACTCGTCATCAGGGTCAGTCAGCCGCTGGAGCCGGCTCCTCGTGAACTCCTGGCCACGATGAATAGGATCGCGGCCACCTCGGTGGTGGGCCCGGCCCTCGTCGTCGACGGGGACCTCGACAGCGCCCAGATCGCCGGCCTGTGCACGGCCGTCGCCGAGGCAGGACTGGCGATCACGGACATCGACATGCACTCCCAGTCCTTGGCAGATGTGTTCTTCGAACTCACGGGCAGGCCGCTGCGATGAGCCAGATGCCACCGACCAGCCAGATGACACCGTCCAACCAGAGACCGCGAATGAGGACGAAGCGCGTCATCGCGCAGACTAAGTTCGAGACGATCGCTGTCCTGCGCAACGGCGAACAGCTGCTGCTCTCACTCATCCTGCCGCTGGGTATGCTCATCTTCCTCGCGAAGGCTCCACTGCTCAGCGGCCTCGGCATCGTCGGGCCTGGAACGGATCCGCTCACCGTGGCGCTGCCCGGTGCGCTGAGCCTGTGCCTGGCCTCGACTGCCTTCACTGGTCAGGCGATCGCCACGGCCTTCGACCGCCGTTATGGGGTGCTGCGACAGCTGGCGACGACGCCGCTGGGCACGAATGGCCTCATCCTGGGCAAGCTCGGCGCGGTCATCGCCGTCGTCATCATCCAATTCGTCCTTGCCTTCGCCATCGCTGCGGGCCTCGGCTTCGACAGTCCCGTGAACCCACTCGCGCTGGTCCTGACCACGCTTCTTGGCACCGCAGCGCTGCTGTCCTTAGGCTTGCTCATGGCAGGAACCGTACGGGCAGAAGCCACCCTGGCCGGCGCGAACCTGATCTGGGTGCTCATGGCCGGGGTAGGCGGACTCGTCATCGCACACCCAGGAGAATGGGGCACCGTGGTCGGCTATCTGCCCTCCGGTGCGCTCGGTGATGCGATGCGTGCGGCCGTCGGCGGCGCGGGCTTCGAGGTCAAAGCACTGATCGTGCTCCTCGTGTGGGGGCTGGTGGGGACGCTTGCAGCACGCAGGTGGTTCCGATTCGAATGAGGAGAGAAATGGTCACTAAGAGGATCCGTGCAGCTGCATGGGCCATGCTCATTGCGCAGGCCACCATCATCGTCAGCGGTGGCATCGTCCGGCTCACCGGCTCCGGCCTCGGCTGCACGGACTGGCCCAAGTGCACACCCGATTCGCTGGTGTCGACCCCGGAGATGGGCATCCACGGACTCATCGAATTCGGCAACCGCACGCTGGCGGTGGCGCTGGCCATGCTCGGAGTCGTCATCGTCTTCATGCTCTGGAAGCATCGGAAGCAGCGCCCCGACCTGTTCTGGCTCAACCTCGGGTTGCTGGCCATCGTCCCCGTCCAGGCCGTCGTCGGCGGCATCACCGTGTGGACGAAGCTCAACCCCTGGGTCGTGGCCGGACACTTCGTGCCCTCTGCCATCGCCGTCGGCGTCGCCGCGTACTTCGTTCGCCGCACCTATGACACCGGCGTGCGCACAGCTGAGAAGGCTCCGTCTCCGCTGCCGGGCCTCGGCTGGACCATCCTCGGGCTGACCGCGATCGTTGTGGTCTTCGGTGTCCTGACCACGGGCGCGGGTCCGCACTCGGGTTCGACGATGTCGACCCGCAACGGCCTCGACAACGTCTGGATCACCCGCGCACATGCTGCCCCGGTCTGGCTGTTGGTCATCGCGACCATCACCTCGCTCGTCCTGGCAGTGAAGAAGCACACCGTCATGGTCCGACCCCTGGTCGTCCTCCTCGTCATCGAGGTGCTGCAGGGGATCATCGGATACGTCCAATATTTCACCGGCGTGCCCATCGTCCTCGTGGCATTCCATATGATCGGCATCTCGGCTACTATCGCGGCAAGCGTTGCCGTCCTCGACAGCGCATACCCGAGGAGCACCCATCATGCCGACACCGATCACGCCGTGCCTGTGGTTCACTGACCACGCCGAGGAGGCGATGGAGTTCTACTGCTCCGTCTTCCCCAACTCGCACATCGTCTCCATCGACCATCAGTGCCTTGACCTGAGCATCTCCGGTCATCAGCTCGTCGAGGTGGGCGGGAACAATCTGCCAGCTGATTCCGAACTTATCCTTGAGCCAGCCGCACTGTTCGCTGGCGGGAACGGCCGACAGCGCTGACCAGTAGTGGTCGATCTCGGCCTGGTCACGACAACTGACGGTCAGTGAGATCGCCTCGTTGAACGTGAATGCAGGTCCGCCGTCGAGGCAGATGAAGCGATTGCCGTCGAGCTCGAAGACCCCATTGATGACCTTGCCGCGCATCCCCGCAAAATGCGGATCGAGGGATTCATCGGGGTGATGGGGATGAAGAAGATCGTCATCAAGGAACTCGTTGACGCGGGCTGAGCAGCTCGTCGACTGCGACCTCGGATGAGTCAGCTCGTTCATGTCCGGACGTTGATGTCCGCGTGTGCCGACGGCCTCTCCTCGACCGGGAAGAACCCGCCGGTCTCAGAATCGGGACCTACCAGAAGCCGGGAAGGACGAACGGGTCGATCGCGACGGCGAGGAAGAGCAGCGACAAGTAGGTGATCGAGCCGTGGAAGACCTTCATCGCCTTCAGCGAGGTTCCGCTCTTGCCCTTCTTCGCCCGGGAGACGAGTGCATAGCAGGAGAACAGGAACCAAGCCCCGGCGAGAACCGCGACGCCTGTGTAGACAGGGCCCATCGGGGCGAGCGGAATGAGTGCCAGCGAGCACGCCACCATCGCCCAGGTGTAGGCGATCATCTGGCGACCGACGTTCGTCGGCGGGACCTTCGAGGGCAGCATCGGAACGTCTGCGGCATCGTAGTCGGCCTTGTACTTGATCGCCAGCGGCCAGTAGTGCGGCGGCGTCCAGAAGAAGACCACGAGGAAGAGCAGCAGGGCTTCCCAGGCCAGTCCGCCGGTGACGGCAGACCAGCCGATGAGCACAGGCATGCAGCCCGCGGCGCCGCCCCAGACGATGTTCTGCGTGGTACGACGCTTGAGGATCAGGGTGTAGAAGACCGCGTAGAGCAGGATCGCACAAGCGGTGAGTCCAGCGGTCACCCAGTTCGTGAATCCGCCGAGCCAGAAGATCGATCCCAGGCCCAGTGCGAAGGCGAATATGAGAGCGGCCCGTGGTGTGATCTCACCGGTCACGAGTGGGCGATGCTTGGTGCGTTCCATCTTCGCGTCGATGTCACGATCGACGTAGCAGTTGAAGACCGAAGCCGAGGCTGCGGCAGCTGCGCCGCCGATGAGGGTGTTGATGACCAGCCAGATATTCGGCATTCCCTGCGCGGCGAGGAACATCACCGGAGCAGTGGTCACCAGCAGGAGTTCGATCACTCGTGGCTTGGTCAGGGCGATGTAGGCGCTGATGATCGAGCGGGGGCGTTTCGAGAGTCGTTCCTCGTCGACTGCCCTCTGCAGAGGGCGTTCACTCTGCGTGTCCTGGTTCTGACGAAGTTCACTCACGATGCCGATTCTACCCCCTGTCGAATTTTTCGCCAGTCGGTGAGGGCTGTGTCTCGGAGCCAGATTGTGCCGCACATCTGAGCCACAGGATGCAGAGGCCGGGTGCGACCGCCGCGAACAGGAACCACGACCCCGCTGCCGAAGGACAACGCGCTTGCGATCTCAGGGTCGGCGATCTCACCCCTCGCGTTTGCGACCCGGCGCGGTAGAGTTTGAGTGCACGCCTCTAAGACGAACGAAGGATCGCTCGAAGACATGAACTCCCTGTCCTGGACAGAACTCGACAACCGCGCAGTCGACACCGCCCGCCTCCTCGCCGCAGATGCAGTGCAGAAGGCCGGACACGGTCACCCCGGAACCGCGATGAGTCTTGCTCCCGTTGCACACTACCTCTACCAGTACGGTCTCAATCATGATCCCGCCGATCCGAGCTGGGCCGGCCGCGATCGCTTCGTTCTCTCCTGCGGGCACAGCTCGCTGACCCAGTACGTCCAGCTCTACCTCTCGGGCTTCGGCCTCGAGCTCGACGATCTGAAGGCGCTGCGCACCTGGGGTTCACTGACTCCCGGCCACCCGGAGGTCGGACACACTGCAGGCGTCGAGATCACGACAGGACCGCTGGGATCCGGCCTCGCCTCGGCGGTGGGAATGGCCATGGCCTCTCGCCGCGAACGCGGCCTCTTCGACCCTGATGCTGCTCCCGGTGCCTCGCCCTTCGATCATTCCGTCGTCGTCCTGGCATCCGACGGCGACCTCGAGGAAGGCGTGTCAGGTGAGGCTTCGTCCCTGGCCGGAACCCAGGAGCTGTCCAACCTGGTCGTGATCTGGGACGACAATCGGATCTCCATCGAAGACGATACCGCGATCGCCTTCAGCGAGGACACAGCAGCCCGCTACGCCGCGTATGGCTGGCACGTCCAGCACGTCGACTTCAGAGCCGGCGACGAGTACACGGAGGACGTGGAAGCCTTCCACTCCGCTATGGAAGCGGCAAAGGCCGATCCCCGTCCCTCCTTCATCCGTCTCTCGACCATCATCGCCTGGCCCGCCCCGAACGCGCAGAACACCGGCGGCTCTCACGGTTCGGCACTCGGCGACGACGAGATCAAGGCGACGAAGGAGATCCTCGGCTTCGATCCCGAAGAGACCTTCGCAGTGCCCGCCGAGGTGCTCAACCACACCCGCTCGGCACTGGACCGCGGCCGCGGAGCCCACATCGAGTGGAACGAGTCCTACAGCGCCTGGCGCGAGGCGAACCCGGCCAACGCCGAACTCTTCGACCGCCTGGCCAAGCGCGAACTTCCAGCAGGACTCGACAACGAGTTCCCTGTCTTCGATACCAGCGACAAGGGCATCGCGACTCGCGCCGCCTCCGGGCAGGTCCTCAACGCCATCGCGGCAACCATGCCCGAGCTGTGGGGCGGCTCCGCCGACCTCGCCGGATCGAACAACACACTGATCAAGGGCGATCCGAGCTTCCTGCCCGAACATCGTTCGACCGGTGCTTTCTCCGGCAACGAGTACGGGCGCAATATCCACTTCGGCGTCCGCGAATTCTCCGCCGGACTCATCGGCAACGGCATCGCCCTGCACGGTGGCACGCGCCCCTACAGCGGCACCTTCCTCGTCTTCAGCGACTACCAGCGTCCGGCCATACGGCTGGCCGCTCTGCAGCAGCTGCCGAACGTGTTCGTGTGGACCCACGATTCGATCGGCCTCGGCGAAGACGGACCCACGCACCAACCGATCGAGCATCTCTCCGCCTTGCGTGCGATTCCCGGACTTGATCTGGTGCGCCCAGCCGATGCGAATGAGACCTCGGTCGTGTGGCGCAGGATCCTTGATCGCACCGACGGTCCCAGCGGACTTGTGCTCACCCGTCAGGCAGTTCCGGTCCTCGACCGTGAGAAGTACGCCCCTGCCTCCGAGGCGGCTCGTGGCGGCTACGTGCTCTTCGACACCGCAGATGAGCCCGAGGTAGCCATCCTCGCCAGCGGTTCCGAGGTCGCCATTGCGATCGCAGCAGCCGAAGAGCTGCAGGCAGCAGGCACCGCCGCACGTGTCATTTCGATGCCGTGCCAGGAATGGTTCGACGCTCAGCCCGAGGACTACCGCAGAGCGGTCCTCCCGCGTGCTCTCAAGGCTCGTGTCAGCATCGAAGCCGCCTCGGCGATGAGCTGGCACAGGTACCTCGGCGATGCCGGCCGTGCCGTGTCGATCGAGCACTTCGGTGCTTCGGCCGATTACGCCACCCTGTACGAGAAATTCGGAATCACCCCGGCTGCTGTCGTCACCGCAGCCGAGGAATCGATCGCAGCGGCGAAGGAGGACGCATGAGCAGCAATCTGGCACAGCTCAGCGAGCATGGGGTCTCCATCTGGCTCGATGATCTGTCACGGACACGTCTCGAGTCCGGCGACCTGGCACGCCTCATCGAGGACTCGAACGTCACCGGAGTGACGACGAATCCGACGATCTTCGCAAATGCCATCGCCGGGTCGGACAGCTATGACTCCGCCGTTGCAGAGCTCGGTGAGGGCAAGGTCTCCGCCGATGAGGCGATCGAGTCCCTGACCACCTCGGACGTCGCGGCCGCTGCCAGACTCTTCCGTCCTGTCTACGACGCCACCAACGGCGAAGACGGGCGCGTGTCCATCGAGGTCGCTCCCCCACTGGCACACGATGCCGAGGGCACCGTCGCGGCGGCCAAGGCTCTGTGGGAGCGCGTCGGCGAACCCAATGCGATGATCAAGATCCCCGCGACCGAAGCCGGACTGCGCGCGATCTCCGAGACCATCGCAGCAGGCATCAGCGTCAACGTCACCTTGGTGTTCTCCCTGACCCGCTACCGCCATGTCGTCGAAGCCTTCCTCCAGGGGTTGGAGAAGGCTCGTGTCGCCGGGCATGATCTCAGTCAGATCAAGTCGGTGGCCTCGATCTTCGTCTCTCGCGTGGATGCGGAGATCGACTCACGACTGGACGGCCTCGATGACCCGGCCGGGGCAGAGCTCAAGGGACGGGCAGGAATCGCGAACTGCGTGCTGGCCCATGAGATCCACTCGCAGCTGTTCACGTCGGAGCGCTTCCGGGTCCTCGAGCTCGCGGGTGCCACGCCGCAGCGACTGCTGTGGGCGTCGACCGGAGTCAAGAACCCCGACTACCCCGACACGATGTACGTGGCTGGACTCGTTGCCCAGAACACTGTGAACACGATGCCCGAACCTACGCTGCAGGCCTTCGCCGACCACGGTGAAGTGACTGCCGAGATCTCACCGGAGAACTACCGGGCCGCCGACGAGGTCTTCGACCGTCTGGCACGGCTCGGAATCGACTATGCGGAGGTGATGACCGTGCTTGAGACGCAAGGACTTGAGAAGTTCGACGTCAGCTGGGCGGAGCTGCAGGACACGATTCGCACTGCTTTGGACCGCGCATGAGACTCCAACACAGCGTTCCGGTCTCAGAAGACTACGAGGCCGAGGTAGGGCGTCTCCTCAAAGCGCGTGTCCCCTCCCGTCTAGCGGCCAAGGATGCGTCTTTGTTCACCGACGACGAGCAGCCTGTGCCGCGCATGGGCTGGGTGGATCTGCCGCAGCGGGCTGCGGAGCTCGTCGATGAAATCGAGGCTCTGCGGACCCGACTGGAGGCGCAGGGTCTGCGCTCGATCAGCCTGACGGGGATGGGCGGTTCGTCGCTGGCCCCGGAGGTCATGGCCCAATCCGCGGGGGTCAGGCTCGAGGTCGTGGACTCCACCGATCCCAATCAGGTCGCCGAGGCGATCGGAACCGATCTGTCCCACACCGTCCTGATCGTCGCCTCCAAATCAGGCACGACGATCGAGACAGACGCTATTCGCCGCGCGTTCTCCGCGGCCTTCGAATCAGTGGACATCGATCCAGCGTCTCGACTGATCGCCATCACCGATCCGGGGACCGAGCTCGACGCTTTGGCCACCGAGCAGGGTTTTCTGGCCACCTTCCACGCGGATGCGACCGTCGGCGGGCGCTACAGCGCGCTGTCGGCCTTCGGACTCGTCCCTGCCGGTCTTGCCGGTGTCGACGTCCGCGCGATCGCGGAGTCGGCGGCAGGGGCTGTCGGCGGTCTGGGAACGGATACTGCTGACAATCCAGCACTGCAGTTCGGGACCTGGCTGGGCATCGGTCATGCCAGGGCAACGGAGAAGCTCGTCCTCGCCGAGACCAACCCAGCGTTGTCGGGGATGAGCAAATGGGTCGAACAGCTCGTGGCAGAGTCCTTGGGCAAGGACGGTCAGGGCATCCTGCCCGTCGTCGTCGACGGCGCCGCTGACGTCGGCTTCTTCGACGCCCGTGCAGACGCCATGCTGTGCACTCTGGGTCCCATCACCGAGGTCGAGGCACCATCCGGGTTCAACTCGGAACTCGAAGGTGACCTTGGTGAGCTGTTCGTCTTCTGGGAATTCGCCACTGCGATCGCCGGCTACAGCATCGGGGTCGATCCCTTCGACCAGCCGGATGTCGAGGCCGCTAAGGAACATGCCAGGCAAGCCCTCTCACAAGGTTCGTCGGCAGCGCCGGCAAAGCCTGCGTTCTGCGAGGAACAGGTCGAGGTATTCGGTGAGTTCGAGGAGGCCACTGACCTCGTCGGCGCCATCGGAGAGCTCTTCGCACAGGTCGACGAGTACGGATTCGTCGGTGTGCAGGCGTTCATCGACCGCATCGCCGACGCCGATGCCGAGGGCCTCAGAGCCCTGGTCTCACAGCATTCGGGTGTGCAGACGACGTTCGGATTCGGACCGCGCTATCTGCATTCGACAGGTCAGTATCACAAGGGCGGTCACCCCAACGGAGTGTTCCTGCAGATCACAGCCGAACCCCGGACGGATCTGCTGGTTCCCGGTCGCCCCTATGGCTTCACTGAGCTGCAGCGTGCTCAGGCCCTCGGTGATGCCGCAGCTCTGCGGGACAAGGGGCGCCCCGTGCTCAGGGTTCACCTGCTCGACCGTGCACAGGGCCTTGCTCAGCTGCGTCGCGCGATTGCAGACGTGAAGCCCCTGCACCACTACGGAGTCGACTGACTTCCGACCTGTGCTGGCCCCAAACCTGCGCTGACTTCCAGCCGGAGATCACTCCTCTGGGTACGACGAAGGACCCTGAC
>NZ_JBHFIH010000009.1:254898-258485 GCF_057334195.1 Brevibacterium sp. AGC70
ACCCTGACCAATCGGTCAGGGTCCTTCGTCTTGGCAGATGAACTCCGCGTCATGGTGGCTGGAACGCCGAGGTGGGCTCAGACGATATTCCGTCCACAGCCCTCAGGCAGGGCCTTCGCAGCCGAGAGCGGGCTTGCGCAGTCAGACGTCGGCAGACGTCTGTGTCAGGCGTTGAAACGGGTGATGAGACCCAACAGGATGATGCATGCACCCCAGATGATCGCCATCAGAGTCGTGAACCGGTTGAGGTTGCGCTCAGCCACGCCCGAGGAACCCAGCGACGAGGACATGCCGCCACCGAACATGTCTGACATGCCTCCGCCTTTGCCTTTGTGCATAAGGATGAGCAATGTCAGGAAGATGCTCGTGAGAACGAGCAGCACGATGAGTGTGATGTTGAGGATTTCCACGTCGAGAACTACCTATATTTCGTCAGAGGATTTGTTGGTCAGTCTACTTTGCTACTGCGGCCTTGCACAAAGCGGCGAAATCGGGCCCGTTGAGGCTCGCTCCCCCGACGAGCGCGCCGTCGACATCGTCGGAGGCCAGGATCTCAGCGACGTTATCGGTCTTGACCGAACCACCGTAGAGGATCCGGGTGCTCGACGCCAATGCGGAGCCGTGCTTCTCTTCCAGGCGGTCGCGGATGGCCGCGGCCATCTCGGCTGCGTCCTCTGCTGTCGCGGTCTCCCCTGTGCCGATCGCCCAGACAGGTTCGTACGCGATGACGAGCCCTTCGAGTGCCGCGGCATCGAGACCGGCCAATGACTCTTCGAGCTGCGAAAGAGTGAAGTCCACGTGGGTCTTCTCCTGACGCTGTTCCAGTGACTCACCGATGCACAGGATGGGTGTGATCTCCTGGGCCAATGCGGCCTTGACCTTGGCCGCGACGACATCATTGGTCTCGTCGTTGTTCGCACGCCGCTCGCTGTGACCGACGACGACATATGTACAGCCCAGTCGGGCCAGGAACGATGCTGCGATCTCTCCGGTGTGCGCTCCCGGTTCGTGCTGCGAGACATCCTGTGCACCGTAGGTCAGCCACAGTTTGTCTCCCTGGATGAGAGTCTGCACGGATCGGATGTCGGTGAACGGAGGAATGACGACGACATCGCACTGCGTCCCGTCCAGTTTGGCGTCCTCAAGTGCCCAAGCAAGCTTCTGGACACTCGAGATCGCTTCGAGATGATCGTGGTTCATCTTCCAGTTGCCAGCCAGCAGCAGGGTCCGATCGCTCATTGTCGTCTTCTTTCTCACGCGAGTGCTTCGAGTCCGGGCAGCGTTTTGCCTTCGAGGTATTCGAGGCTGGCACCGCCTCCTGTGGAGATGTGCCCGAACTCGTCATCGCTGAAGCCGAGTGTGCGCACGGCAGCAGCAGAATCACCTCCGCCGACGACAGTCAGTCGAGACGAGTCGGTTTCTTGCTTGTTGGTCAGTGCCTCTGCCACTGCCTTGGTTCCGGCAGCGAAGGCGGGGAATTCGAAGACCCCCATGGGTCCGTTCCAGAAGACGGTGGTCGAGTCTGAGATCACCTCAGCATAGGCTTTGGCCGATTCGGGACCGATGTCGAGGCCCAGGCCCTGCGCACCTGCTTGTGTCGACTCGAGCTCCGCGACGGGGCGCACCCAGTTCTCGGCGTCGGCAGCGAAGGACGCGGCCATCACAATGTCCGTGGGCAGGACGATTTTCGCTCCCCCGCCTTCGGCACGTTTGAGGTAGCCCTTGACGTCCTCGATTCGATCCTTCTCCACGAGACTGGATCCGATATCGTGGCCGAGCGCGGCGAGGAAGGTGAAGACCATCCCGCCGCCGATGAGCAGGTTGTCAGCACGATCGATGAGATTGTCGATGACGCCGAGCTTGTCTGAGACCTTCGATCCGCCGAGGACGACCGTGAATGGTGCCTGTGGCGAGTTCAGCAGTCGATCACTGACTTCGACCTCGGCCCGAACGAGAGACCCGGCATAGTGCGGCAGCAGGTCTGCGATGTCATAGACCGATGCCTGTTTGCGGTGGACGACTCCGAAACCGTCGGAGACGAAGTCATCCGCCAGTGCGGCCAGCTGTTTCGCGAAGGCTCCCCGCTCACCATCGTCTTTTGAGGTCTCACCGGAGTTGAAGCGCAGATTTTCGAGCAGAAGGACTTCACCATCACCCAGTGCCGCTGCTTTGGTCGTCGCTTCGTCACCGACGGTGTCGGCGGCGAATACGACATCGCGACCGATCGCCTCGGCGAGTTCCGGAGCCAGCGGATGCAGCGAGAACTGCGGATCGGGAGCGCCCTTTGGCCGCCCCAGGTGGGACATGACAATCACCCGTGCCCCCGCCTCGGCGAGGGACTTGATCGTGCCGGCCGAGGCCAGGATGCGACCACGGTCGGTGATCGTGCCCTCGTCCATCGGCACGTTCAGGTCGCTGCGAACGAGGACCGTGCGGTGGGAGAAGATCTGCGGGTCGTCGTATGTCCTCATTTGTTCCTTTCACCGAGGATGTAGCTGACCATGTCCTTGAGGCGGTTGGTGTAGCCCCATTCGTTGTCGTACCAGGCCACGATCTTGATCTGGTTGCCAAGCGTCATCGTGAGCTGGGAATCCACGATCGCCGAGGCGGTGGTGCCGACGATATCGGTCGACACCAGAGGTGCCGTGGAGTATTCGAGGTACGGCGAGGACTCTGCAGCCTTCGCCAGGATCTCGTTGACCTCCTCGGTCGTGGCACCCTTCTTCGGGGTGAAGGTGAAGTCGATGATCGATCCGGCGGGGACGGGGACCCGGACAGCGAGTCCATCGAGCTTGCCTGCCAGGTGCGGCATCACCTTGCCGACGGTGCGTGCGGCACCGGTTGTCGTCGGGACGATGTTGACGGCCGCGGCACGGGCGCGACGCAGGTCGCGGTGCGGACCGTCGACGAGCATCTGATCGCCGGTGTAGGCGTGGACCGTGTTGAGAAGGCCCGATTCAACGCCGATGGCGTCATCGACGGCCTTGACGATGGTGGCCATGCAGTTCGTCGTACACGAGGCGTTGGAGACGACAGTGTGCTGGGCCGGGTCGAAGTCGGCTTCGTTGACGCCCATGACGAACGTCCCGTCCACGTCCTTGCCCGGCGCCGAGAGCACGACTGTCTTCACAGTCCCGCCGAGGTGAACCTCGGCCTGGTCACGTCGGGTGAATCGTCCGGTGGATTCGACCACGAGTTCAGCTTCGTATGCGGACCAGTCGATCTGCGCAGGATCGGCCTGGCTGAGCACCGCGATGGTGGTCCCATCGACGGTCAGTGAGTCTTCGTCGGCCTCGACTGTGTGATCGAAGCGCGGCCATACGGAGTCATAGGCCAGCAGATGAGCCAGAGTCTGGGTGTCGGTGAGATCGTTGATGGCGACGACCTCGAAGTCAGATGAGGATTCGAGGGACAGGCGGTACAGGGCACGACCGATACGGCCGAAGCCGTTGATGGCGATTCGTCTCATGCCTCGATCTTAGCGATCTTCGAGCATTTCCGGGGTGAGACTGGCCTCTGTGCCCGGAATTCCCAGATCTTCGGCATGTTTGTCGGCAGTCGAGAGCAGTCGCCGGATACGACCGGCG
>NZ_JBHFIH010000009.1:258543-269140 GCF_057334195.1 Brevibacterium sp. AGC70
CGACCGGCGACGGCGTCCTTGGTCATCGGCGGATCGGCCAGCTGGCCCAGCTCCTCCAGCGATGCCTGTTTGTGTGTCACACGCAGCTGACCGGCGTAGCGCAGGTGTTCGGGAACCTCGTCACCGAGGATCTCCAAGGCGCGCTCGACTCGGGCTCCGGCGGCCACTGCCGCTCTGGCGGAGCGGCGCAGGTTCGCATCGTCGAAGTTGGCCAGACGGTTTGCTGTGGCACGGACCTCGCGCCGCATTCGACGCTCCTCCCACACGAGGACGGCACTGTGGGAGCCCATGCGGGTGAGCAGGGCCGCGATGTCGTCACCGTCGCGGATGACGACGCGGTCGACGCCGCGAACCTCGCGTGCCTTCGCGCTCAGGCCCAGCCTTCGGGCTGCGCCGACCAGGGCCAGTGCCGCCTCTGGTCCCGGGCAGGTGACTTCGAGGGCAGAGGAACGGCCCGGTTCGGTCAGGGATCCGTGGGCGAGGAACGCTCCACGCCAGGCGGCTTCGGCATCGGCAACAGAGCCGTTGACGATTGCAGACGGCAGTCCGCGCACTGGTCGTCCGCGATTGTCGACGAGACCGGTCTGGCGGGCCAGAGCACCCCCGTCGCGGGTGACTCGCAGGAGGTAGCGGTTCGAGCGGCGGATTCCGGCGGCGTTGATGACGACGATGTCAGCGTATTGGCCGTAGAGATCCTTGATCTCGCTGCGCAGACGCTTTGCTGCCTGGGCGGTGTCGAGTTCGGCTTCGAGCACGATCGAACCGTTGACGAGATGAAGTGCGGAGGAGAAGCGGAAAATCGCCGACACTTCGGCTTTGCGAGCAGAAGTGCGGGTGATCTTCACCCGTGCCAACTCGTCCTTGACCTGAGCGGTCAGTGCCATTGTTCGTCCTCCTGCAACTGAATTTGCTACCACTGCTCGTCCACGCCGATCCCAGCGTCCACCAACATGTCACGGTAACACGCGGCGAGCTTGAGGGTGTCATGCTGTCCTGCCCGCCGTGAGTGCAGCGGACGGGCCCACAGTTTGGCGTTGAACATCTCACGCGCACACCTCTCGAGATCAGGTTCCACCAGGGTTGCGGCCTCGTCGACGAGCACGTAGCTCAGCTCGAGCGAGGGGGCGTGCCTGTGCAGTGATACGAGGTGTTCGCTGAGACTGAGATCTCTTGTTTCGCCGTCGCTGGAGCTGAGGTTCAACGTGAGGGACTTCACGGCGGAGGATCGCTCGATCGCCTCCGCAAGGGAGGGAACGAGAAGATGCGGCATCACCGAGGTGTACCAGGAGCCGGGTCCGAGATTGAGCACATCCGCCTCAGCGACGGCTTCGATCGTCTCGTGTCGGGCCGGTGGGACCGGAGGATCGAGCCGGACGGTCTCAACATGGCCCAGGGTGGAGGCGAGCACGGACTGCCCGCGCACGACTTGGAAGGAGCCCGGGAACTTCACATCAGCCTCGATCGTCAGTGGGACCGAGGACATGGGCAGAACCCGACCGTGGGCACGCAGCAGCTTGGCCATCCAGTCGAGGCCGGCGACGTGATCTCCATGGATCTGCCACAGAGCCGAGATGAGCAGGTTTCCAACGGAATGTCCGCTGAGCTCTCCGTCGGAGTCGAAGCGGTGCTGGATCACATCGCGCCAGGTCTTACCCCAGTTCCCGTCGTCGCAGAGGGCAGCCAGAGCCATTCGCAGGTCTCCAGGAGGCAGACCGCCGAGTTCGTCGCGGAGCCTGCCGGAGGAACCTCCGTCATCGGCCACCGTGACGACTGCTGTCAGAGACTCGGTGAGCAGACGGAAGGCGCGAAGAGCAGAGTAGAGGCCGTGGCCTCCGCCGAAGGAGACGATCTTGGGTCCCTTGTCTTTGACGGCAGGGATGATCTGCGGGAGATCTTCGGTCTCCATCTCACTCTCTCCCCAGATCACGGTGGCGCACGGTGACCGGAATACCGGTCTGCGCGGCGAGGCTCTTGGCGACGCGTTCGCTGATCGCCACCGAGCGATGCTTTCCGCCGGTGCAGCCGATGCCGATCATCGCATAGCCGCGACCTTCGTGGAGGTAGCCCTGTGAGACCGTGTCAAGGGTCGCGGTGTAGCGCTCGATGAACTCTTCTGCCCCGTTCTGACCCAATACGAAGTCCGCGACATCGGAGTCGAGTCCGTTGTGTCCGCGCAGGTGCGGAATCCAGTACGGGTTGGGCAGGAAACGAACATCTGCGATGTGGTCGGCGTCCTTGGGCAGTCCGTATTTGAAGCCGAAGCTCATCACGGTCAGGCGCAGCAGAGGAGTATCGACGGTGCTGAAACGTTTGCGCACCTGGGTCGAGAGCTGATGGACGTTGAGTTCTGAGGTGTCGATGATGATGTCGGCCCGGTGTTTGAGCGATTCGAGCGCCGAACGTTCACCCTCGATCCCTTCCAGCAGCGTCCCTTCGCCCTGGAGCGGGTGGGGGCGGCGAGTGGACTCGAAGCGTCGGACGAGAACCTCATCGGCTGCTTCGAGGTACAGGATGCGCAGGGACAGCCCCTGATCGAGGAAGTCACTGATCGTGTCTTCGAGCTCCTCATACTTCGCCCGCCCCTTCGAATCGGTGACGATGGCGATCTTGGGCAGAGCCCCATCGGCACGGGCGACGAGTTCGACGAGGGGACGCATCATCTGCGGAGGCAGATTGTCGACGACGTACCAATCCATGTCTTCGAGCACATTGGCCACTGTGGTCCGACCCGCTCCGGACATTCCCGTCACAAGGACGACCTCGATGGGATGGTCGGAGCCGTTCGATTCGGCCTGCGTACTCACACGTCCTCCTTGGGGCTGCGCGGTTGAAGACAGCTGTCCAGAACTACTCTAGAGCAGTTGTCCGCCAGTGGGCGCAGTCCCTGCCGACCCGTCGGTCTCCGAGCACCATGAGATCAATCAGCGAGGGCGGCCGCGACCTTCTCCGCGAGAGCCCGGCCGATGCCCTGAACCTCGCACAGTTCTTCGATGCTGGCCGCTCGCACCTTCTTCACGGAGCCGAAATGGCGCAGCAGCGCGGTCCTCTTTGACTCGCCCAGTCCGGAGATGTCATCGAGCACGGAGCTGGTCATCGCCTTGGCCCGCTTCGATCGGTGGTAACTGATGGCGAAGCGGTGAGCCTCATCGCGCAGGCGCTGCATGAGGAACAGTCCCTCTGAGTTCCGGGGCAGGATGACGGGAAACGGATCGTCTGGGACCCAGACCTCTTCGAGTCGCTTGGCCAATCCGACCACCGAGATGTCGACGATGCCCAGATCGTGCAGCGCCCTGGTGGCCGCCGCGACCTGTGGACCGGCACCGTCGACGACGAGCAGGCTGGGACGGTACCCGAACCGTTCATCGGGTTCATCGGAGCTCATCTGTTCGAGGTAACGGCTGAAGCGTCGTGAGACGACGTCATACATCGACGCCGTATCATCGGTTGCGGCCTCGCCGTGAATTGCGAAGTGACGGTAGTCGCGCTTCTTCACGAGTCCGTCTTCGAACACCACGAGTGAGGCCACGACATTGGAACCTTGGGTGTGTGAGATGTCGATGCATTCGATGCGCAGAGGCGCTTCGGGCAGCGACAGGTACTCCTGGATCTCTTTGAGTGCCGTGCTGCGTGTGGTCAGGTCGGAGGAACGCTTGAGCTTGTGCTGGAGCAGCGCCTCTTTCGCGTTCTTCGCCACGGTCTCGAGAACGGCCTTCTTCTCTCCGCGTTCCGGGACCCGCACGGTGACTCTGGATCCACGCTGTTCACTCAGCCAGCTCTCGAGCGAGTCGATATCGGCAGGGACCGTGTCGACGAGGATCTCGCGGGGAATGGCATCCGCATCGAGACCCGTGTAGGCCTGACGCAGGTAGTCGGTGGTGAGTTCGGCCGGACTGTGGTCGTCAGAGCGTTCGATGATCCAGCCGCGCTGTCCCCGAATGCGTCCCTGGCGGACGTGGAAGACCTGTACCGAAGCTTCGAGCTCCTCGGTGACGAGTGCGAACACGTCGCAGTCTGCGTTGACGGAGAGCACGACAGCTGACTTGTCGAGCACCTTCTGCAGCGCCGTGATCTCATCCCGCAGGCGGGCGGCCCGTTCGTAGTCGAGTTCCTCGGCGGCCGAGGCCATCTCCTTCTGCCGGTAGCTGATGAATCGTCCCGTGTTGCCGGACATGAAGTCAGAGATACTGCGGGCCAGGTCCTTGTGGCCCTCAACGCTGATCTGTCCCACACAAGGGGCGGCGCATTTGTCGATGTATCCCAACAGGCAGGGACGGCCGCTGCGTTCGGCTCGTCTGTACACTCCGGCGGTGCAGGTGCGCATCGGAAAGGCCCGCAACAGCAGGTCCAACGTGTCCTTGATCGCCCACACCTGGGCAAAGGGTCCGAAGTACTTCACGCCCTTACGACGTTTGCCACGGGTGATGAAGGCCCGCGGCACCTCGTCATTCATCGTGATCGCGAGGTACGGGTAGGACTTGTCGTCGCGGAACATGACGTTGAACCGCGGGTTGAATTCGTTGATCCACGTCCACTCGAGCTGCAGCGCCTCGACCTCAGTGTCGACGACGGTCCATTCCACTGAGGCAGCGGTGTGGACCATCGTCGAGGTCCGGGGATGCAGCTGCGCGGGGTTCGAGAAGTACGAGTTCAACCGATTGCGGAGATTCTTCGCCTTACCGACATAGATCACGCGCCGGTCGGGGTCGCGGAATTTGTAGACCCCGGCCGAGGTCGGAATGCTGCCCGTGGCCGGGCGGTAGGACGCTGGATCAGCCATCGAGCATCGCTTTGAGGAATCGCCCGGTATGACTCTTCTTATTGACCGCTACCTCTTCCGGCGTGCCCTGGGCGATGATCTTTCCACCGCCTCGTCCGCCCTCGGGGCCCAGGTCGATGACATGGTCGGCGTTGCCGATGACATCGAGGTTGTGTTCGATGACGATGACCGTGTTGCCCTTCTCCACGAGCCCCTGCAGTACATGCAGCAGCTTCGAGATGTCCTCGAAGTGCAGTCCGGTGGTCGGTTCGTCGAGTACGTAGGCGGTGCGACCGCGGGACCGCTTCTGGAGCTCCGCCGCGAGCTTGACTCGTTGGGCTTCACCACCGGAGAGAGTGGTTGCGGGCTGGCCGAGGCGAACATAGCCCAGCCCCACCTCCACCAGGGTGTTGAGGTGTCGGGCGATGGCAGGGATCGCGGCGAAGAACTCGGCACCCTGTTCGATAGGCATCTCGAGCACCTCGGCGATGGACTTGCCCTTGAAGGTCACTTCGAGCGTCTCGCGGTTGTAGCGGGCTCCCCCGCAGACCTCGCAGGTGACGTAGACGTCGGGCAGGAAGTTCATCTCGATCTTGATCGTGCCGTCGCCGCTGCAGTTCTCGCAGCGTCCTCCCTTGACGTTGAAGGAGAACCGCCCCGGCTGGTAGCCGCGGATCTTCGCCGATTCGGTCTCTGCGAACAGACGCCGGATGCGGTCGAAGACCCCGGTGTAGGTCGCCGGGTTCGACCGTGGAGTACGGCCGATCGGTGACTGGTCGACGTGGACGACCTTGTCGAGGTTGTCCAGACCGGTGACTCGCTTGTGTCGGCCGGGTACCCGAGAGGCACCGTTGAGGACATTGGCCATCTGGGTGTAGAGGATCTCGTTGACGAGGGTCGACTTGCCTGAGCCGGAGACACCGGTGACGGCGGTGAGCACACCGAGGGGAAACGAGACAGAGACGTCCCGGAGGTTGTTCTCGACGGCCTTCTCAACCGTGACGACACGGTCTTTGTCCACGGGCCTGCGGGTGGTCGGGACCTGGATTGCTCTGCGTCCGGCGAGATAGTCACCGGTGATGGAGCGGTCTGCGGCTTTGAGACCGTCGACGGGCCCCGAGTAGATGACCTCTCCCCCGTGCTCGCCCGCACCTGGACCGATATCGACGATCCAGTCGGCCGAATAGATGGTGTCTTCGTCGTGTTCGACGACGATGAGGGTATTGCCGAGCTCCTTGAGCTTGTTCAGAGTCTCGATGAGTCGTCTGTTGTCGCGCTGGTGGAGACCGATCGAGGGCTCGTCGAGGACGTAGAGGACCCCGACGAGGCCGGAGCCGATCTGTGTGGCCAAGCGGATGCGCTGGGCCTCACCGCCGGACAGCGAGCCAGCGGGCCGGTCAAGGCTGAGGTAGTCGAGCCCGACGTCGAGGAGGAAGCCAAGGCGTGCGTTGATCTCCTTCATCACCTGAGCCGCGACTGCCGCATCACGAGAGTCCAGTTCCAGCTGAGAGAGGAACTCGGCGGATTCGTCGAGGGCCAGCTCGGAGACCTCGGCGATCGATTTTCCGCCGACCTTGACGGCGAGGATCTCCGGTTTGAGTCGGGCACCGTTGCAGCTCGCACAGGGAATTTCGCGCATGTAGGATTCGTAGCGTTCCCGCGACCATTCCGACTCTGTTTCCTCATGCTTGCGCTGGATGTACTGGTAGACGCCTTCGAATCCGGTGGAGTAGGTGCGTTCGCGTCCGAACCGGTTCTTGTATTTGACGTGGACCTTGTAGTCCTTGCCGGTCAGGATCGCGGTTTTGTCGGAGGTGCGCAGATCCTTCCATGCGGTCTTCATATCGAAGCCGAGTTCGTCGCCAAGACCTTTGAGGAGGCGGTTGAAGTACTTCGTCACCTGTTTTCCGCCGGCCCAGGGAGCGATCGAACCCTCGCCGAGACTGAGGTCCTCATCGGGAACGACGAGTGACTCATCGACCTGGAGCCGAGTGCCGATGCCGTCACAGGTGGGGCAGGCACCGAAGGGCGAGTTGAACGAGAATGTGCGGGGTTCGATCTCGTCGATCGCCAGCGGGTGTTCGTTCGGGCACGACATGTGCTCCGAGAAGGTTCGGGTCACACCTTCGTCGACCAGCTCGACATCGATGCGACCGTCGGCCAGGCCCAGCGCAGTCTCGACTGAGTCGGTCAGTCGAGGTCGCAGACCCGACTTCGCCACCAAGCGGTCGACGACGACGGAGATCGTGTGCTTGTACTGCTTCTCCAAGGTGGGAGGTTCGCTGAGGCTGATCTGCTCTCCGTCGACGATGGCGCGAGAGAAGCCCTTGGCCTGCAGCTCGGTGAAGAGGTCGACGAACTCGCCCTTGCGGGAGCGGACGATGGGAGCCAGCACGAGGAACTTCGTCCGCTCCTCGAGTTCGAGCAGCTGGTCCACGATCTGCTGTGGAGTCTGCTTCGTGATGATCTCACCGCACACGGGGCAGTGCGGCACGCCGATTCGAGCCCACAGCAGGCGCAGGAAGTCATAAACCTCGGTGATGGTGCCGACCGTGGAACGAGGGTTGCGGGAGGTCGACTTCTGGTCGATCGACACCGCCGGTGACAGGCCCTCGATGAAATCGACGTCGGGTTTGTCCATCTGGCCCAAAAACATTCGGGCGTAGGAGGACAGGGACTCGACGTAACGGCGCTGCCCCTCGGCGAAGATCGTATCGAAGGCCAACGATGACTTCCCCGACCCCGATAGACCGGTGAAGACGATCATGGAGTCGCGGGGCAGGGCGACCTCCACGTTCTTGAGGTTATGGGCGCGTGCGCCCTTGACCCACAGAGTGTCGAGATGTGACACGCCTGCCGACTGCTCACCGCTGTTAGTTTTCATCACCTGACCACTGTATTACTCGGCACTGACATTGCTTGAATGGGGACGGGCGCTGATCTCTCCGACCGCGAGGATTCGGAGCACGATGTCTCCGGCTTCGTCGCTTGCCGGCACGTCCACCTCGGCGTCGATGGCCCAGTCCCTGTTGTCATCGGGATCGGCCAAGGTCTGACGGACGGTCCACGTCTGTGAACCAGGTTCGATCGAGATATATTCCTTGCCTCTGGCCTTCCCATCGGTGAGGAGGTCGCCGTACTCCTCGTAGAAGTCTTCGATCGCGTCCTCCCAGGCTGTGGCGTCGAAGCCGCTGTCGGCGTCGAGGCGGCCCAGTTCCGTGTAGTCGGCACGCTCGGCCAACAGCACCCGGTGGAACAGGGCATTGCGCACTTCGGCGGTGAAGACTCGCTCGTTGTCTGAGAACTTGCGATCGAGGTCGGGCAGCTCTTCGTCGGCGAAGTCCGTCGGGGACAGCCCCTGCAGGGTGCGCCATTCGTCGAGCAGTGACGAGTCGGTGCGGGCGATCGTCTCCCCCAGCCATTCGATGATGGTCGAGAGCTCGTCCGTCCTGTCGTCGGCGGGCACATTGTGTGTCAGCGCGCGGAACACGTCGGTGAGGTAGCGAAGGAGGCTGCCCTCAACCCTGGTGAGACTGTAGTAGCTGACGAACTGGGTGAAGCCCATCGCCTGTTCGACCATGTCGCGCACGATCGATTTCGGTTCGAAGTTCCCCGCTCGCAGCCATGGGTGCACCTCGATGAAGTGTTCGAAGGCGGGATCGAGGACATCTGCCAGAGGCTTCGGGCCTTCGATCTCGTCAAGGATTGCCATGCGTTCGGGGTATTCGAGGCCGTCTGCTTTGAGTTCGGCCAAGGTGTCCTTCTTGAGCCGATCGAGTTGGCCTTTGAGGACGGGAAACGGCACCGGCGTGGTGGATTCGACGAGCGAGACAACATCGAGGGCATAGGTCTCTGACTCCGGGTCGAGCAGTTCGAGTCCGGCGAGTACGAAGGGCGCCAGAGGCTGGTTGAGGGCGAACTGGGGCCCCAGGTCGGTGGTCGGGACCAGTTCGTCTCCCTTCGCTTCGATGAGGCCGGCATCGATGAGAGAGCGACCGATGCTCAAGGCTGTGAGTTTGAGGTCGAGGTGACGTTCCCGGCTTTCGTGGGTTTTGTCGATGAAGGCGCTGATCGTGGCCACGTCCGACTTCGGGCGGGCGACGAGGTTGAGGATCGTCGAATGGTCGATCTTCATACGCGAGCGCAGAGATTCGGCCTGGGATTCGATGAGTTTGGTGTAGGTCTCCTCCGACCATCCGACGAATCCGGCCGGGGCTGATTTCTTCTTGACCTTCTTCTTTTTCTTGTCCGCATTGGCTGCCTTGGCCTCTGCCCGCATGTTCTCGATCACATGTTCGGGCGCCTGCGCGATGACGTAGCCGCGGGTGTCGAACCCCGCGCGCCCCGCGCGGCCTGCCAGCTGTTGGAATTCGCGGACGCTGAGTTTGCGCATCTTCCGGCCGTCGAATTTCGTCAGTCCTGTCAGCAGCACAGAGCGGATGGGAACGTTGATGCCCACGCCGAGCGTGTCGGTGCCTGAGATGACCAACAGCAGACCCTTGAGTGCGAGCTGTTCGACCAGACGGCGATATTTGGGCAGCATGCCCGCGTGGTGGACACCGACGCCGTGCAGGAGCAGCTTGCGCAGGCTCTGTCCGAATCCCTTCGCGAAGGTGAACCCCTTGATGGCTGCTGCGACCGCGGCCTTCTGTTCCTTCGACGCCAGATCGACGGACAGCAGACCTGTGGCCAGATCGATAGCGCCCGCCTGGGAGTAGGACACGACATAGACGGGAGCTTTGTCGTTGCGCACCAGGGAGCGCAATGTGTCAGAGAGTGTCTCGGTGGAGTACTCGTACTCGAGCGGAACCGGTCGGGTCGCCGAGGTGACGACTGAGCTGTCGCGGCCGGTGGTCTCTTCCATGGTGCGACAGATTTCACTCGTGTCGCCCAGCGTCGCCGACATGAGAACGAACTGCGCCTGTGGCATCTCGAGCAGGGGCACCTGCCAAGCCCATCCGCGGGAGGGATCGGCGACATAGTGGAATTCGTCCATCACGACCATGCCTGCGTCGACCATTCCGCCTTCGCGCAGAGCCTGGTTCGCTAGGATCTCGGCCGTCGCACAGATCACGGGCGCATCCCCATTGACGGTGGAATCGCCGGTGATCATACCGACGTTCTCCGCGCCGAAGGCGTCGATGAGAGAGAAGAACTTCTCGCTCACCAGCGCCTTGAGCGGGGCTGTGTAGTACGCCCTGATCCCGCGGGTGAATGATTGGTAGAGGGCGAACAGTGCCACGAGGGACTTGCCCGAACCTGTGGGAGTGGCCACGATCGTGTTGTCGCCGGCCAAAATGTTGAGGATGGCTTCGTCCTGGGCGGGATATGGTTCGATTCCCAGCTCTTCGCAGTAGTGGCCGAACGCCTCATACACTGCATCTTCATCAGCGAATTCCGCTGGGATCTCCTGCAATCGCACCACAAATATGCACAGACCTTTCCGTTTAGACTGATGTCCATCCTATTGATCGAACCTCAGGAGTTTCAGATGCCGGTTTTCGCTGTCAACTATGTCTATGGACCAGATACCGACGCCCGGATGGAGTCGCGACCTGCACACCGTGCGTGGCAGGCCGATCTGTACGAAGCCGGAACCGTTTTGGCCTCGGGCCCATTGGACGATGAACCGGTTCCCGGAGGTCTGCTATTGCTGCAGGCCGCCGACCGCAAGGAAATCGACGCCCTTCTGGCGAACGATCCCTATGCTTCGATCGGTGTCATCGACGAGACGATTGTTCGGGAGTGGACCCCAGTCTTCGGTCCGTTCTCCCAAGACTGAGCCTGAACTCAAAGGCTTGAGTCTTCGAGGCTTGAGCCTCGGGCCACATGGCCCACGTG
>NZ_JBHFIH010000009.1:269235-281893 GCF_057334195.1 Brevibacterium sp. AGC70
CCCCCCCCCCCACAGTCGCACCTGCGGCAGCAGGAACGGTCGCTCAGTCCTGCGAGGCGTCTGACTCCGCGGAGCTGGAGTTCGAGCTGCGAATGGGGATGCCGTCCTTCTTCATCTTCGCCAACGAGGCGAGTGTCGCCACCACCATGGCAAAGACGATGAAGCTCAGCGACAACCAGGTGGGCACCTCGGGGATTGCTTTGCCCCAGGACAGGAACTCCCAGTCCGATTCGTGCAGCGCATGGATGAAGAGCTTCACACCGATGAAGGCGAGGATAGCCGCGATTCCGTAATGGAGGTAGACGAGCTTGTCAACGAGTCCTCCGAGCAGGAAGTAGAGCTGGCGCAGACCCATCAGCGCGAAGACGTTCGCGGTGAAGACGAGGAACGTATTCTGTGTGACGCCGAAGATCGCCGGAATCGAGTCGAGGGCGAACATGACGTCTGTGGACCCGATCGCGATGAAGACGATGAACATGGGCGTCCAGTACTTCTTGCCCTCGATCGTCACGCGCAGGCTGTTGCCGTGGTACTCGTCGACGACGTTGATCCGTTTGCGCAGGAGTCGGATGAGACCGTTCTCTCCGTCGCCTTCGTCCTCATTGCTGAATGCCTGACGGAAGGCGACGATGAGGAGGAAGATGCCGAAGATGAAGAAGACCTCGACGAAGGCGGTGATGATCGCGGAACCGGCCAGGATGAAGATGCCGCGGAAGACGATGGCGATGATGATGCCCACCATCAGGACTTCCTGCTGATATTTCCGCGGAACCGAGAAGCTGCCCATGATGATGATGAACACGAACAGGTTGTCGATGCTCAGCGAATATTCGAGCAGCCAGCCGGTGAGGAACTCACTGCCGTGTGTTGAGTCCCCGATGGCGAAGAGCGCGCCGGCGAAGATGATGGCGAGGCCGACGTAGAAGGCGACCCAGATGCCCGCTTCCTTCATCGACGGAGTGTGGGGCCGCTTGATCACGAGAAGCAGGTCGAAGACGAGGATCGCAACGACGATGATGCCAGAGGTGATCATAAACCACGCGGGGATGGCGGACTCACTCCCGGCCGCGGCTTGACCGCCTGCTGCGAGTGTGGAGGACAGGATATCCATGGATGCCTTTCAAAGGTGTCAGTGATGTATCCGTGCCGAAAGTCTCTCCCACGCTATGACCACTGTGACAGTGGCGGCGTGCGCTCCGTGCCCGGACCCTCTGAGGGATCGTGGTGACGAGCACGGATGGACGGGATACTCCCTTTCGCCAGCCACACCAGTATAGTCGTGCGGATGCTTGTGCCTGAGCACGTGGGTCGAATCAGGCGTGCCCGGCCTGCTTCATCTGCCGCAGTTCCTTCTTGAGGTCCGAGAGTTCATCCCTGAGACGGGCAGCGAGCTCGAACTGCAGCTCCGCTGCCGCCGTATGCATCTGCGAGGTCAGGGACTCGATGAGCTCGGTCAGATCGGCTGCCGGTGGGCGCAGGGAACCGGACGTGCCTGCTGCCTGACGCTGTTCGTCGGTGAGCGTCGAGTTGTACCCGCGTTTGCCCTTGCCGTAGTCGAATTCGGTGAGGAGCTCACGCGTGTCCGCGTCCTCTCGCTGCAGCCGTTCGGTGATGTCGGCGATCTTCTTGACCAGCGGCATGGGGTCGATGCCGTGTTCCTTGTTGTGCGCAACCTGTATCTCGCGTCGACGGTCTGTCTCGTCTATGGCCTCACGCATGGACCGTGTGATGGTGTCGGCGTACATATGAACCTGGCCGTTGATGTTGCGAGCCGCGCGACCAATCGTCTGGATCAGGGAGGTGGCCGAACGCAGGAAGCCCTCCTTGTCAGCATCGAGGATGGCCACAAGGGAGACTTCTGGCAGGTCGAGGCCCTCACGCAGAAGGTTGATTCCGACGAGGACATCGAACTCGCCGCCCCTGAGCTCTGTCAGAAGTTCGACTCGGCGCAGGGTGTCGACGTCCGAGTGGAGATACTGCACTCTCACATCGTGTTCGAGGAGGTAGTCCGTGAGATCCTCGGCCATCTTCTTCGTCAGCGTGGTGACCAGGACTCTTTCCTGAGCGTCGACGCGAGTTCTGATCTCGTCGAGCAGGTCGTCGATCTGTCCCTTTGTCGGCTTGACGACGATCTCCGGGTCGACGAGACCAGTGGGTCGGATGATCTGCTGGACGTATCCATTCGCATTTCCGAGTTCGAAGTTGCCCGGAGTCGCCGACAGATACACGGCCTGTCCGATGCGTTCACGGAACTCGTCGAACTTCAGTGGCCTGTTGTCCATCGCGCTGGGGAGTCGGAATCCGTGTTCGACCAGCGTGCGCTTGCGCGACATGTCGCCTTCGTACATGCCGCCGATCTGAGGGATCGTGACGTGGGATTCGTCGATGACGAGGAGAAAGTCCTCTGGGAAGTAGTCGAGCAGACAGTTCGGTGCCGAGCCGGCGGGACGTCCGTCGATGTGCCGGGAGTAGTTCTCGATGCCTGAGGTGAACCCCATCGACTCCATCATCTCGAGGTCATAGGTGGTGCGCATCTTCAGGCGTTGGGCCTCGAGGAGTTTGTTCTGCGATTCGAACTCGCTCAACCGCGTCTGCAGTTCGTTCTCGATCTCGCTGACGGCTCGCCCCATCCGATTTTCACCGGCGACGTAGTGCGAAGCGGGGAAGACGTGGATCGTCTCCTCTTCCCGGACGATCTCGCCTGTCAGAGGATGCAGCGTCTGGAGAGTTTCGATCTCGTCGCCGAAGAACTCGATCCGCAGGGCGAGCTCCTCATACTGCGGGATGATCTCGACGGTGTCGCCTCGGACGCGGAATGTGCCACGCGTGAATGCCATGTCGTTGCGTGCGTACTGCATCGATACGAAGCGTTTGAGGAGCTCGTCGCGGTCGCACTGTTCTCCCCGTTTGAGGGTCACCATCCGATCGACGTACTCCTCCGGTGTGCCCAGGCCGTAGATGCAGGACACGGTGGAGACGACGACGACATCTCGCCGCGTCAGCAGAGAGTTCGTCGCGGAGTGGCGCAGTCGTTCGACCTCATCGTTGACCGAGGAATCCTTTTCGATGAAGGTGTCGGTCTGCGGGACGTAGGCCTCGGGCTGATAGTAGTCGTAATAGGAGACGAAGTATTCGACCGCGTTGTTGGGCAGCAGCTGCCGGAACTCATTGGCCAGCTGCGCGGCCAGAGTCTTGTTCGGTGCCATGATCAGGGTTGGTCGCTGAACCTGTTCGATCAGCCAGGCTGTGGTCGCGGACTTGCCTGTACCGGTGGCGCCCAGCAGCACGATGTCCCGCTCTCCCTGGTCGAGGCGCTCCGAGATCTCGGTGATCGCGGTGGGCTGATCGCCGGATGGAGAGTATTCGGAGACGACTTCGAACGGGGCGACTGTGCGCGTGACATCGGGCCTGTGGCCGATGGCTGGCAGGGGACGTTCTGAGCTCATGGTCCAACACTAACCCTCGCCCATGACACAGTGAATTGTTGAACCGAGACTCCGCTGTGAACTGCTCAGTCGAAGCTTGCTGGGACGAGCCGTCGGCGCATCGTCAGGAAGTACGGTTCCTTCGCGTCCGCGTATCCCGCGGTATGCGCATCGCGGGCGTGGTCATCGGCCAGAGTTCGCTTCACCAGTGCGTACCTCTCGCGTTCAGCTGAGTCCGTGCGCATCAGTTCGACGAATTCCCGTGCGAAGACGGCACCGACGGAATCCTCGGTTCGGACATGAAGATTGACAGCCCGCCCCGGGTCCGTGTTCGCGTGGAATCGTTTGGACTCAAACTGCCCCTCGCCGAGGTTGTCGACCGCGTCATCGCCCGGATATCCCAGATCGGCCAGAGTGGCAGACAGTGCACGTGCGGTGTCGAGATCGGGCACGAGGAGCTGCAGATCGATGACGTCCTTGGCCGCCAGGCCGGGAACTGCTGTGGAACCGATGTGGTCGATGCGGAACTGTGTGCCGATGCCGTGGTGCAGCTTCGCGATGATCCGCTGCGCCTGCATCGGCCAGTCATGATCGGTCGCGTCGACGAGCTCGACCGGCCCCCGGGCCGCACGACGCTGAGCTTCCAGATTGGCTGCGAACGGCAGGAGGCGGTCGTCGACGAGGCGCGCAACTCGGGCCTGCGTCTGGCTGACCGACCCGGCATTGTCGATGATCACGTCGCAGACTGCATAGCGATCTTCGTCGTCGGCTTGCCGTGCGATACGCGATTCGGCATCGGCGCGGTCCATGCCGCGGGCACTCATCAGACGCTGCAGCCGGAGGTCGGACGGAACGTCGACGAGGAGATTGAGGTGATAGGCAGGGGTCATCGCATTCTCGACCAGCAGCGGCACATCGTGGACGACCACCTCGGCGTCGGAATGCCTGGCGAAGTGCTCGAGGGTGCGGTCGCGGATCGCGGGATGCATGAGTGCGTTCAGCGCAAGGGTCGACTCCTCGTCGACGAATGCCGCTGCTGCCAGCTGCGCCCGGTCGAGCCCGCCGCCGTCGGCGATGACATCCTCACCGAATCTCTCGGCAAGCTCCTCGAGCAGGGGCTCGCCCGGCGCGACGACCTCCCGGGCGATCTTGTCAGCATCGATGATCACAGCACCATGTGCGGCGAGGATCTCGGACACGGTTGACTTCCCTGCACCGATTCCACCGGTGAGACCAATTTTCAGCATGAGCTCAGCCTAGCGATTCAGAGGGTAGACCAGTACCCCGTCGTCGGCGAAGGAAGGTCTTCCGAGACTGGCGTCGAGGAAGTCCTCGTATTCTCCGGGCCCGCCGGGCAGGAGCGGAGCATCCGGGGCGATGACCACGTAGTCGACTCCTGAGCCACGCAGCTCATCGACGGCAGCGTTGACCTCACTGCTGTCAGGATCAGGGAAGGGTGCGTCCGAGTACACCGTCTCGTGCAGCAGCTCGTCGAGAGCGTCCTCGGGTGCGACATATGTCACTGCCGCATCGGGACTCGAACCGATGAAGTAGCCGCCCGTCTCCCGATAGTGGAAACCGCTCACAGACTGCCACACCATGGCTTCATCGGCATGTGGTTCGGCCCAGGCCAGGGGGCGGGGCACGGTCTTGACGACGGCTCCGGCGGGAACCGCCTCGGCGATGGAATCGGTGTAGAAGCCGGGCACGTAGACCTCACGTGAGTTCTGCACGCCGGGAATCACGCAGACCGCGGCGACCGCCAGCAGGCCCAGCAGACCTTGGGCGAAGCGCCTCCGAATATGGTCGAGTGCCCATTGCAGTCCGCAGCCGAGGATCGCGAACAGTGCAATCGTCGAATGCAGGACCAGGCGCATGGGAAGGAGGTTGTTGAGCACCGGTATGGCTTCGACGAGCGCGAAGGGACCGGTCTCGAAGACGGCCGCCCCGTTGAAGAGGACCGGTGAGCCCAGTGACAGGACGAAGACCAGGAGTCCCGTCGTCGAGGCGATGCGCAGAATCGTCGCATACCTGGGGCTGCGGACGAGGCAGATGACGATGATGGCAGCGGCGATGAGTGCGGGAACTCCGACGTAGGCCCCGAGCTCAGCAGCATCGATGTCCATCACGCGCGGGATCGGCGATGAACCGAACCCGAGAAGGGTCGGACCTGCGGGAATGATGGGATCGAGCAGGTCTGTGTTCCATACTCCGTGCGGTCTGATCGCACCGTCGGGAGCGTTCGGTCCGCGCATCGTGAGCAGGAGGGGCAGTGCGATGAGCAGGGCAAGTGCGGAGCCGAGCACACCCCCCAGCGCCAACCGCACCCAGCTGGTCAGCGTCCGGGCCTTCCGTCCGAAGACGGCGATGCCCGCCAGCAGACACAGCGCGGCGATGAAGGTGCCGGCGAGGACCTCGGTGGAGACGTAGAACTGGAATCCCAGGACAGCTCCCAGGCCGAGGCTCAGCGTCCAGAACTCACGGTTGAAGAGTACAGACGAGGGCGCGCGAAACAGCAGTCGGATGATGATGAGTGCCACCAGCGGTGGTGCCACGGCGAATGCGAGGTTGGGATGGCCTGAAGTCTGGGCGATCACGTAGCTGGAGAAGCCAACACCGCCGGCTGCGACGAAGGCGGGGATTCGGGTCAGGAAATGCGTGAAGAGTGCCGCGGTCGCGAGGCTGACCAGGACCGGGATGGAGATGATCAGCAGGTTGTAGCTGACGATGGGTCCGGCCGCCCAGGTGACGGGGGTCAGAATCAGGGCCAGTCCGGCCAGGGACGTGTTCCAGGCACCGTTGACACCACCGTTGAGGGTGTTCATCGCCTCCGTGTAGAGAAACCCGTTCGCTGTTCCCGATGGGGTTCCGTCGGTGCCGAAGCCCAGTTGGGTGGCGACGATGTCTGCCGCATGCCCGAGCCACCAGATGAAGAGTGACGAGTCGTCGTTGCCGGCGGCCACCTGCCCTCCGGGATCGGCGGCGACCTGCCCGAACACGCAGATGCTGGCGACAGTGAGCAGCAGCGCGTACCACAGCCATGGTCGGGCTCGCTGTCGCAGAGTGGATGCATACACAAAGGGCTCCCGATCAATCGACCGGGAGCCCTTGTGAGTGCTGTTATCAGCTGCCTGCAAGCTTCTCACGCAGAGCTGCGAGAGCTTCATCGCTGGCCAGTGTTCCTTCGTCGCCTGCCTCTTCCGAGGAGAACGATCCGGTGGCTGGTGCAGCTTCGGCAGGAGCGCTGCCGGCCTCTTCGGAGCCTGCTTCGGCATCCGCAGCGATGGCCTTGGCGACCTGCTTCTTGTGCTCTTCCCAACGCTCCTGAGCGGCAGCGTACTGCTGCTCCCAGACCTCGCGCTGTGAATCGAAGCCTTCCATCCACTCGTTGGTCTCGGGATCGAAGCCTTCTGGGTACTTGTAGTTGCCGTCTTCGTCGTATTCCTGCGGCATGCCGTAGAGGGCAGGGTCGAGGAATTCGTCGGCCTCGGGGTCGACGCCCTCGTTCGCCTGCTTCAGCGACAGCGAGATGCGGCGGCGTTCGAGGTCGATGTCGATGACCTTGACGTAGATGGTCTCGTCAACGGAGACGACCTGTTCCGGCAGGTCCACGTGGCGAACTGCGAGTTCGGAGATGTGGACGAGGCCTTCGATGCCGTCTTCGACGCGCACGAACGCACCGAACGGAACCAGCTTGGTGACCTTGCCGGGAACGATCTGGCCGATGACGTGGGTGCGAGCGAAGTGCTGCCATGGGTCTTCCTGAGTCGCCTTGAGCGACAGGGAGACGCGTTCGCGATCCATATCGACGTCGAGCACCTCAACGGTGACCTCGTCACCGACGGTGACGACCTCACCTGGGTGATCGATGTGCTTCCAGGACAGTTCGGAGACGTGAACGAGTCCGTCGACACCACCGAGGTCGACGAATGCACCGAAGTTGACGATCGAAGACACGACGCCGGGACGGACCTGGCCCTTCTGGAGGGTCTGCAGGAAGTCGTGGCGGACCGCGGACTGGGTCTGCTCGAGCCATGCGCGACGAGACAGAACGACGTTGTTGCGGTTCTTGTCCAGTTCGATGATCTTGGCCTCGACCTGCTGGCCGATGTAAGGAGCCAGATCGCGGACACGACGCATCTCCACGAGGGAAGCAGGCAGGAAGCCGCGCAGACCGATGTCCACGATCAGGCCGCCCTTGACAACCTCGATGACGGTACCGGTGACAACACCGTCGTCTTCCTTGATCTTTTCGATGTCGCCCCAGGCGCGCTCGTACTGCGCACGCTTCTTGGACAACATGAGTCGGCCTTCTTTGTCTTCCTTCTGAAGAACGAGGGCTTCGATTTCGTCCCCGACCTCGACAACTTCGCCGGGATCGACATCATGCTTGATGGAGAGTTCTCGCGAAAGGACGACGCCTTCCGTCTTGTATCCGATGTCGACGAGCACTTCGTCGCGATCGACCTTGACGACGGTGCCCTCAACGATGTCGCCATCGTTGAAGTACTTGATCGTCTCGTCGACTGCGGCGAGAAAGTCCTCAGCGGTTCCGATGTCGTTGACAGCGACCTGCTTCGGCTGCACCGATTCCGGCGTGGTGGTGGTCATATAGGTTGGGACTCCGATGGAATTATGGTCCAGATCCGATACTCTGAGGCGATGCTGTGAAACAGCCCGAGAACTGGATCCGGTCTCGATTACGATTTTGGACATGTATGCATACGCGCATACGGTTGTCAATACTAGCATCATCCATGGCGTGAATGCACGCCGAAGTCGGAAACAGAACATGGCGATCGCCACGGAGGAATGATGAGCGACGGAAGTTATCAGGCCGAGGTCATCAGCGGCGGCTATCTGCCCATCGATGAAGAGGCGTCAGTCCGCGCCAATAGGGGCTATTGGGACAATTCCGCCGAGGATTACCTGGCCGAGCACGGCAGTGCGCTCGGCGACACGGATTTCATCTGGTGCCCGGAGGGAATCCGCGAATCCGATGTGAATCTGCTCGGCAATGTCGCTCGCAGGCAGATCCTCGAGGTCGGCTGCGGCGCCGGACAGTGCTCGCGCTGGCTGGCCGAGGAAGGGGCGATCGCGACCGGTGTCGACGTGTCCTCAGGCATGCTCGAGCAGGCCTCCAGGCTCCAGCGCGAACACCCGCTCAGCAACGATGCCACTCCCCCGACATTCCTCCACGCCGATGCCCGACAGCTGCCGTTCGCGTCGAACAGCTTCGATGTCGGGTTCTCCTCCTACGGTGCGCTGCCCTTCGTGAAGGACGCCGATGTCGTCTTCTCCGAGGTCGCTCGTGTGCTTCGACCGGGCGGACGGTGGGCCTTCTCCACCACCCACCCGCTGCGTTGGATGTTTCCCGATGTGCCCGGCGAAGCGGGACTGACCGTCGAGTACTCATACTTCGACCGCACGCCGTACGTGGAGATCTCCGCGGACGGGCAACCGGTCTACGCCGAGCACCACCGGACAATGGGCGATTGGGTGAATCTGCTGGTCACGGCCGGCTTCACGATCGATTCGGTGACGGAGCCGGAATGGCCGGAGTCCAACCAGACCGCCTGGGGCGGCTGGTCTCCCCTGCGCGGTTCGCTCATGCCCGGCACCGTCATCTTCTCCACCACTCTGAACAAGGACTGAGTCCCGCACCGCTGCGCACCCGCCAGGGTCTCCGCCGCGAACTGCCGAGCACAGCACCTCTTCGTGGACCTCACTTCGCCCTGAACCTGCGTTCACTGTGCGATTACGGTCGCCCACAGCAGCATTCTCGAACGTAATCGCACAATGAATTCCGGTTCACTTCCGCGTGAAGTTCACTTCCACGTGAAGTTCACCTCCGCGTGAAGTTCACCTCCGCGTGAGGTTCACCTCCGCGAGAAGTCCACTTCCGAGTCTGGTTGAGTACTGCGTCAGTGAGCTGCGTCGTGCCAGGAGACTCCGGTGCCGACGTTGACGTCGAGGGGCACGTCGAGCTCGAAGGCTGATCCCATCTCCTCGGTCACAATCGACGTTACTGAGTCGACCTCGTCAGGGTGGACGTCGACGATGATTTCGTCATGGACCTGGAGCAGGACGGTCGACTTGAGATCGCCGAGGCGGTCGCTGACCTTGAGCATCGCAATCTTCATGATGTCGGCGGCCGATCCCTGGATCGGGGCGTTGAGGGCCGCACGTTCGGCCATATCCCGCAGCTGCCGCCGGTCGCTGTGCAGGGCCGGCAGGTACCGCCGACGACCCATGATGGTCTCCGTGTAGCCGTTGGCTCGAGCCTGTTCGACGATCTCGTCGAGGTAGTCCTTGACCGCGCCGAAGCGCTCGAAATACTGCTCCATGAGGTTCTTCGCCTCGTCCACACCGATCGCCAGCTGTCGGGACAGGCCATAGGCGGAGAGCCCATAGACCAGTCCGTAGGACATGGCCTTGACCTTCGATCGCATTGCGGAGTCCACGTCGTCGATGCCGACTCCGAAGACCTTCGAACCGACGTAGGAGTGCAGATCCTCGCCGTCCTTGAAGGCCTGGATCAGTGCGGCATCGCCGGAAAGATGGGCCATGATGCGCATTTCGATCTGTGAGTAGTCGGCCGTCAGGAGCCGAGAGCCTTCGATCTCTGGGTCGGAGATGAAGATCTCACGGATACGCCGCCCCGATTCTGTGCGCACCGGAATGTTCTGCAGATTCGGGTCGAGCGAGGACAGTCGGCCTGTCGCGGCAACGGTCTGCTGGTAGGTTGTGTGGATCCGACCGTCTTCGGCCACGGTCTTGAGCAGACCCACGACGGTCTGCTTGAGCTTCGTCGAATCACGGTAGGCCAGCAGATGCTGCAGGAACGGATGCTCTGTTTTGATGAACAGCTCCGCCAGCGCATCGGCGTCGGTGGTGTATCCGGTCTTCGTACGTTTCGTCTTGGGCATGTCGAGTTCGTCGAAGAGCACGGCTTGCAGCTGCTTGGGCGATCCGAGGTTGACCTCATGGCCGATCGCCTCATAGGCGAGCTTCGCGCTTTCCTCCGCCTGCTTGGTGAACTCATCGATGAGCCCGGACAGACCCGCTTCATCGACTGCGATGCCGGCCAATTCCATCTTGGCCAGCACCGGAACCAGCGGCAGTTCGATGTGGCGGTAGACCTGGCTCATGTTCGCTGCATCGATTGCCAGTGCCAGAATCTCGTGGACTTCAAGCAGCGCGGCAGCCCTATATCCGTGTGTCAGAGTCGTCTGGTCCGAGTCGAGGTCGAGGGCCAGCTGTCCGCTGTCGCTTCCCGGCTCGCTCAATTCGATGCCCGCACGTTCGAGCGCAATCTGCGGCAGCTCGTAGCTGCGCTGATCGGGCACCAGGAGGTAGGCGGCCAGAGCCGTGTCACCGGCGACGTCATCGACCTCGAGGCCCAGTGAGCGCCAGGCCTTGATCTGCGTCTTCGCGCTGTGCAGGATGAGGGTCTTCGTCCGCAGCGCCGAACTCAGTTTCGCAACGGCTGTCTCCCCCGCCTCAGCGAGGTCGACGACCCAGGCTTCCTCCGGCGTGCCGGAAACAGCGAGGACTCGAACATCGCCGTGCCCGAGTTCGTAACGCGCGTCGGAGTCAAGAGCGAGCACATCGGAATCAGCTATCTTCTCAAGCAGGCCCGGAACATCGAGAGTCTCAACGGAGACTTCGCGGGCGGGTCCGGCAGCTTCCTCTGGTACGGCTTCCTCACCGAAGATCGCACTCAGTCGTTTGCCGAGCGCCTGGAATTCCAGCTGGTCGAACAGGCTCGAAAGTTCGCTCGGGTCGCCCTCGCCCCATTTCAGGTCGGCGTAAGTCAGGTCCAGGTCCACATCGTCGAGGAGGCGATTGAGTCTGAAGTTGCGTTCGACCTCAGAGACGTGATCGCGAAGCTTCTCACCGACCTTGCCCTTGATCGATTCCGCGTTCGCGAGCACTCCGGGCAGGTCACCATAAGACGTCAGCCACTTCGCCGCAGTCTTGTCACCGACCCCGGGAACTCCGGGAAGGTTGTCGGCCTTCTCCCCCACCAGAGCAGCGAGTCCGCGGTAGTTCGCGGGAGTCACCGCGTACTTCTCTTCGATCGCGGTCGGTGTCATGCGATTGAGGTCGCTGACGCCGCGTTTGGGGTAGAGGATCGTCACAGACTCATTGGAGAGCTGGAACGAGTCCTTGTCTCCGGTCATCACCTCGACGCTGGCTCCAGCCTCGGTGCCCATGCGGGCCATGGTCGCCAGCGCATCGTCGGCCTCGAAGCCCTCTTTGGTCACCACAGTGATCCCCATCGCGATGACGATGTCCTTGATCAGGTCGATCTGAGGGTGGAACTCCGGTGGTGTCTTGGCACGGCCAGCCTTGTACTCCGGATACTCTTCGAGACGGAACGTCTGACGTCCCAGGTCGAAGGCCACGGCCACATGGCTGGGCGACTCGTCCCTGAGAACATTGATGAGCATCGAAATGAAACCGTAGATGGCGTTCGTCGACTGGCCGGTGCTGGTGGCGAAGTTCTCCACCGGCAGGGCATGAAATGCCCGGTAGGCCAGAGAGTGTCCATCGATGAGCAGGAGGGATTCGTTTACTTGAGTCACATGGCATAGCCTATCGTTCAAAACTGACATGAAGGAGAACGATGTTCACACCGGACGCATCATTGACTGCGGAGACCACCGAAGAGCAGTGCCGGCAGCTGCTTGGCCAGCTCAACGCCCCCGACGCAGTCGGTGATCTGGCGGCGAAGATGGGGATCGAGTTCACAGAGCTGACTCACGACCACGTCACGGGCACCGCACCGGTAGCGGGCAACACTCAGCCCATGGGCCTCTTCCACGGCGGCGGCCATGTTGTGCTCGCCGAATCCCTGGCCTCGATGCATTCGTTCCTCATCTCCGGAGGGAAGAACGTCGTCGGCGTCGATCTCAATGCCACACATCTGCGTGCGGCGAGGGACGGCACAGTGACCGGCCGCGCCGAGGTGCTCCACCGGGGACGCACGATCGTGTCCCACGAGGTGAAGATGACAGATGCCGCCGGCCGGCTCCTCTCAATCGTGCGAATCACGAACATGATCCTCAAAACCGAACCCAAATGATCTGCAGGCCGGTGAGATCTGCAAGCCGGTGAGATCTGCAAGCCGGTGAGATCTGCAAGCCAGTGCGATCTGCAAGCCAGTGCGATCTGCCGGCGATGTGATGTGCAGGGCAGTGACTGCATCACACGAAGGAGGCCGGGGG
>NZ_JBHFIH010000009.1:281985-282944 GCF_057334195.1 Brevibacterium sp. AGC70
GCCGGCCTCAGTGTGTGTTGGGACGGATGCTGGCTACTTGTCTGAGCCGATCTGTTTGAGAACGGTGTCCGCGACCTCACGCATGGTCAGGCGACGATCCATCGAAGTCTTCTGGATCCAACGGAAGGCCTCGGGCTCACTCAGACCCATCGAGGTCTGGAGCAGGCTCTTCGCGCGTTCGACGACCTTGCGGGTTTCGAAGCGTTCGGTCAGATCGGAGATCTCGCTCTCTAGTGAGCTGATCTCTGCATGACGCGACAAGGCGATCTCGAGGGCCGGAATGAGGTCCGCAGCGGTGAAGGGCTTGACCACGTAGGCCATTGCTCCCGCATCACGAGCTCGCTCGACGAGCTCCTTCTGCGAAAAGGCCGTCAGCAGGACCACCGGAGCGATGCGCGCCTTGGCGATCCTCTCTGCTGCGGAGATTCCGTCGAGGATGGGCATCTTGATGTCCATCACGACGAGATCGGGGCGCAGCTCTTCGGCCAGGCGGATTGCGGATTCGCCGTCTGCGGCTTCGCCGACGACGTCGTATCCGACCTCGCGCAGCATCTCGACGATATCGAGACGAATCACGGCCTCGTCTTCCGCCACTACGACGCGGCGAACCGGCACGGACTCATCTGAAGTTGGTTGTTCGCTGTTTGAAAGCACGGCACCAGTCTAAACCAGGCCCACGCGCGCACCGACGTCGGTGTCCAAGTTTCTTCTGTGATGGTAACCACCCGTGTGATGGTCACCACCGCCGCCGATTGTGCAATCACCGAGAAGCTGTCGTAAACTCAACCCTGTCGCGGATTCGCTCCACGACCAAGCCGGATTGGCGGAATTGGTAGACGCGGTGCACTCAAAATGCATTGTCGAGAGACGTGTGGGTTCGAGTCCCACATCCGGTACTTACCCCAGGCAGTCACCGGACTGCCACAGGGCACCAAGCAGCAGTGGAGGGGGGGGGGGGG
>NZ_JBHFIH010000009.1:282985-286354 GCF_057334195.1 Brevibacterium sp. AGC70
CCGCCCCCCCCTTCACTCATTTCGCCGGTAACTCTTCTCCGCGAACTCGGCCGACAGCGAAGCTCTCTGCGCCGCAACAGCTCGACAGACATTTCCGGCCGACATGAGCCAAATGCTCATGCCGGCCAGATGCCCAGAGGAGTCAGGAACGCGCTCCACTCGAGGGCTGTTCGAGTTCGGCCTCATCGGAATCGCCGGCGCTCTCCTCTGAGACCTCATCGACCGGCACATAGCCGTCTACACGAGCAGCATCATAGCGGTCGACATCGAGGATGTCGTGACGTTTGGCCACAATGGCAGGGACGAGAGCCTGTCCCGAGACATTGAGCGCTGTGCGTCCCATGTCGACGATCGGCTCGATCGCCAGGAGCAGACCCACACCTTCAAGGGGCAGTCCGAGAGTGGACAGCGTGAGCGTCAGCATCACGGTGGCACCGGTCGTTCCGGCCGTTGCGGCCGAGCCGATGACGGAGACGAACACGATCAGGAAGTACTGCACGATCGTGAGATCGATTCCGAAGAACTGGGCCACGAAGACAGCGGCGATCGCCGGATAGATCGCGGCACAGCCGTCCATCTTCGTTGTCGCCCCGAATGGGACTGCGAAGGCGGCGTAACTCTGCGGAACGCCGAAGTTGTCGGTGGCGACCTTCTGGGTCACAGGCATGGTGCCGATCGATGACCGGGATACGAAACCCATCTGGGCGGCAGGCCACACACCGGAGAAATACTGGCGAGCTGAGAGGCCGTTGAGCTTGGCCAGTGTCGGATAGACGACGAAGAAGACGATCGCCAGTCCCACGTACACGGCAACGACGAACCATAGCAGGGAACCCATGGTCGACCACCCGTAGGAGTTGACCGCGTTGCCGATGAGGCCGAGGGTGCCGATCGGTGCGATGCGAACGATCCACCAGACCACCTTCTGCACGACGGCCAAGGCCGCTTCGACGAACTGGAGGAAGGGTTCGGCCGCCTTGCCGACCTTGACCGCGGCGATGCCGATGGCACCGGAGACGATGATGAGCTGAAGGATGTTGAAGTCGACCTCGGAGACCAGACCGCCGGCCTCATCGGGTGAGGTCGCGACCTCGAGGCCGAGGAAGTTCACGGGCACAAGACCAGTCAGGAAGCCGATCCAGCTGCCTTGTGAATCAGGGGCGGAACCGCTCAACGATGCCGCGTCCGCGTGCGTACCCGGCTGAATCACAACACCGAGGATGAGTCCGATGAGAACGGCGATGAGCGCGGTGAAGGCGAACCACAGAAGCGTGGAGACTGCGAGCCTGGCTGCATTCGTGACCTTGCGCAGATTGCCGATGCTGGCGATGATCGCGGTGATGACGAGGGGCACGACGGCCGCCTTGAGGAGTGTCACATAGGATGAACCGATGGTATCCAAGGTCTGACCGAGCCAGTTGTCCTGGCCCTCACTGACCGGACCCCAGGATCGGGCGATCAGCCCGAGGATCACGCCCGCAATCAGGGCTATGGTGACCTGCACCCCGAATGATCGGCTCCATTTGGGCAATCTCATGCCATTCCTCTTCTTCGTCTGTCGGTTTCCGAATGATGCTCTACCCGAATGCTGCTCAATTCGAGCGAATCTCAATTCAGGCAATGTTCAACTCACAGCACAACTGTTGAGCAATCTCAGAAATTCCGCAAGTCCAAGTGAAGTGGCTCTCACTGGCGCCAACCGCTCAGGTGGCTGCTCGCACATATGACATCGACACACGACAACGGCGGCCGCCCCGGAAAGGGGCAGCCGCCGTTTCGGAGAGCCTCAGTGCCTCGGCGTGCCGTTCTCCTTGATGATCGGCACCTCATGAGTGACCGGCGTTTCGGAGACGATGCCGTATCCGGCCAAAGGATCTTCCTCATCGTCCGAGGAGTCTTCGTAGGCAGCGGCAACGCCCTTGGCGGCATCGCCCATCGTGTGGATGCGCAGAGCATTGGTCGACCCTGGGATTCCGGGAGGCGACCCGGCCACGAGGATGGACTGATCACCTTCGTGGGCGGTTCCGTCCGCGAGCAGCACGGCATCGACCTGTCTGGCCATCTGGTCCGTGTGCCGCACGGTCTTGACCAGGTAGGGGCGCACACCCCAGGTCAGCGCCAGCTGGTGGCGAACCTGAGCATCGGGGGTGAAGCCGAGGATCGGCCAGGCGGGACGCAGCCGCGACATCCGGCGTACGGAGTCACCCGTCTGGGAGAAGGTGCACAGCAGATCGATGTCGAGCTGTTCAGCAATCTGAACGGCTGCGGCTGTCACGGCCCCACCCTTGGTGTGAGGAACTGTGCCCAACTGCGGGATCCGCTCCATGCCGTGCTCCTCGGTCGACTCGATGATGCGGCTCATGGTCCGGATCGCTTCGACCCAGTAATCGCCCACTGAAGTCTCACCGGAGAGCATCAGAGCATCGGCCCCATCGAGGACGGCGTTGGCGCAGTCGCTTGCCTCGGCGCGAGTGGGCCTGGCCGCATCGATCATGGTTTCGAGCATCTGTGTGGCCACGATCACGGGCTTGGCCTGCTGACGGGCGATCTCGACCGCACGCTTCTGCACGATCGGAACCTGCTCCAGGGGCAGCTCCACGCCGAGGTCGCCGCGGGCGACCATGATTCCGTCGAAGGCATCGATGACCGCATCGAGCTGATCGACGGCCTGCGGCTTCTCCAGCTTGGCGATGACGGGTGCGGAGATGCCGACCTCGTCCATGACTGCCCTGACATCATCCATGTCCTCGGGACTGCGGACGAAGGACAGCGCCACCCAGTCGAAGCCGAGCTTGAGACCCCATTTGAGGTCCTCGATGTCCTTCTCCGACAGCGCCGGCACGGAGACCGGAACACCGGGAAGGTTGATGCCCTTGTGGTTCGAGATCGTTCCGCCGATCTCCACCTCGGTGACGACATCGGTGTCGGTGACCTCGGTGGCACGCAGACGCAGGCGCCCATCATCGATGAGCAGCGGGTCTCCGACGGACACATCGCTCGGCAGAGTCGACAGTGTGGTGCTCACGACCTCGGCTGTGCCGGCGATGTCGCGGTTGGTGATGGTGAAGGTTGCGCCTTCGACCAGCTCTTCCTTGCCGTTGACGAAATTGCCGACCCTGATCTTCGGGCCCTGCAGATCGAGCAGCAACGCGACGGCGCGGCCGGTGTCGAGTGCGGCCTGGCGAACCCAGGCGAATTTCTCTTCGTGTTCTTCCCGCTTGCCGTGGCTGAGATTGAATCTGGCCACATCGACGCCTTCGTCGACGAGCGCGCGGATCTCTTCATAGGAGTTCTGATTCGGACCTAATGTTGCGACTATCTTTGCACGCCTCATGCACACCACCCTACCTGTACCGGGGGGGGGGGGGG
>NZ_JBHFIH010000009.1:286403-300798 GCF_057334195.1 Brevibacterium sp. AGC70
CGCCACGTCTGTTCGTCGGAGGAGAGTCACGCACACCAATGTGCGGACTTCTCATTAATTGACACAAACCATCTTAACATTTAAAACGATCTGTCGTGGGGTCCGACCGGTTCAGGCAGCCGAGTCGACCCCGTGAGGAACCGGTCGACCTCGGCCGCAACCGACCGCCCCTCGGCGATAGCCCACACGATGAGCGACTGCCCCCGCCCAGCGTCACCGGCGATGAAGACACCGGGAGTCGAACCGAGATAGGTCTCATCGCGAGCGAAGGCCCCACTGTCGCTGACGTCGAGGCCGAGGGCTTCGGATTCCGGCCCCGAGAAGCCGAGAGCCAGGAGCACGAGGTCTGCATCCAAGCGGTGCTCGGTACCAGGAGTCGGCACACGGCGACCGTCGACGAACTGGGTCTCGGCCACATCGATCCCGACCACCCGGCCCTCCTCATCTCCAGCGAACCCTGTCGTCGATGCGAGGTAGCGCCGCGTGCCGCCCTCCTCATGGGAGGACTGGATCTCGAAGATGCGCGGAACCGTGGGCCAAGGATCTGCCTCGCTGCGGTCGGTGGGCGGCTGAGCTCCGATCGCCAGGGTCGTGACCGAGGCTGCAGTCTGCCGCAGTGCCGTGCCCAGACAGTCCGCACCCGTGTCACCACCGCCGATGATGACCACGTGCTTCCCCTGAGCGTCGATGTGACTCTCCACTCCACCGGGTCCAGGCCGCTCCCCCGCCTGCACGCGATTGGAGGGCACCAGATAGTCCATCGCGAATTCGACTCCGTGAAGGTCGCGGCCGTCGATGCTCATATCACGGGGCACTGTGGCACCTGTGCACACGATGACGGCGTCGAAGCTCGACTGCAGCTCCTCGAGACTGATGTCCGTGCCGATCTCGACCGAGGTCTTGAACCGGGTGCCTTCTGCGCGCATCTGATCGAGACGACGGTCGATGTGCTGCTTCTCGAGCTTGAAGTCCGGGATCCCATAGCGCAGCAGTCCGCCGAGGCGGTCGTCGCGTTCGTGGACGACGACGGTATGCCCGGCCCGAGTCAGCTGCTGGGCCGCGGCGAGTCCGGTCGGACCGGAACCGATGACGGCAACGGTCTGCCCGGTGATCCGTTCAGGAATCATCGGCTGGATGAGTCCGGCAGCGAAGCCCTGGTCGACGATCGTGACCTCGACCTGTTTGATCGTCACTGCAGGCTGGTTGATCCCGAGGACGCACGCATTCTCACATGGTGCCGGGCAGGCACGACCGGTGAATTCCGGGAAGTTGTTCGTTGCATGCAGAAGTTCGACGGCCCGCGGAAGTTCACCGCGATACATCGCATCGTTGAACTCCGGAATGAGATTGCCCAAGGGGCAGCCCTGATGGCAGAACGGAACGCCGCAGTCCATGCAGCGCGATGCCTGCCTGCGCAGCTGCTCCGGGTCGCCTGCTTCGTAGACCTCGCGGTAGTCCATGAGTCGGATGGGAACCGGGCGCCGCCGTGGCAGCTCGCGCTGGTCGGTGGTGAGGAATCCATGTGGATCAGCCATTGGCGACCTCCAGAATCTTGTGCCAGGCGTCGTCCGAATCCGCGGACTTACCTGCCGCGATGAACTCTTCCTGGACGTCTTTGACCATCGCATAGGCGACGGGAATGATCTTTGTGAAGCGGGAGAGGACGTCCTCTCCTCGGCGCAGTCCGTCAAGCAGCTGGGCAGCCAGGGGCGAACCGGTCCACTGAACATGTTCACCCAACAGCCGCTGGAGGACTTCCATATCGGTGACTCCCACCCCGGTGAACCGGAATACACCGGCGGCGCGTTCCTTGGGGTTGAGCTTGGCGGGGTTGAAGTCCAGGACGTAGGCCGTGCCGCCCGACATACCGGCGGCGAAGTTGCGTCCGGTGCTGCCCAGGATCACGGCCAAGCCTCCGGTCATGTATTCGAGCCCGTGGTCACCGATCCCTTCGACCACCGCCTCGGCGCCCGAGTTGCGCACCATGAAACGCTCCCCCACCTGGCCGGAGACGAACAGCTTGCCTGCGGTCGCGCCGTAGCCGAGCACGTTGCCGGCGATGACGTTGTGCTCGGGTCTGGTCGGGTTCTCCTCGTGCGGATGCACGCTGATGGTCCCGCCTGAGAGCCCCTTGCCGACGTAGTCGTTGGCGTCGCCGTGCAGGTCGATGCTGACTCCGCGAGGCAGGAAGGCACCGAGTGACTGCCCGGCTGTGCCGTGCAGGTCCAGCCTGATCGTGTGCTCGGGCAGGCCCGCGTCCGCATGAGCGAGCGTGACATTGTGCCCCAGCAGGGTGCCGACGCTGCGGTCCGTGTTCTCGATCGCCGAGGTGATCGTGACCTGTGTCCCGGATTCGATTGACTCCCCGGCTTCAGCCAGCAGACGCAGGTCCAGTTCCCCCGCGAAGTCGCGGCGGACTTCAGTGGTGCGTTTCCGAAGCACTGCGGTGTTGCCATGGACGTCCTCGGGCACGGTGAGTATCGAGGCCAGATCGAGGTCGAGGCCTGAGGCCTCGGCACGCTTCTCATCGATGCGCAGTCTCTCGACTGCGCCGATCGCCTCATCGAGCGAGCGCAAGCCCAGCTGCGCAAGGTAGCCGCGGACCTCCTCGGCGATGAAGGTGAAGAAGTTCACGACATGATCGGCCTGACCGTGGAAACGTTCGCGCAGCTTCGGGTTCTGAGTCGCGACGCCGACGGGACATGTGTCCTTGTGGCACACCCGCATCATGATGCAGCCGGAGACCACGAGGGCCGTGGTCGCAAATCCGAACTCCTCGCCACCCAGCAGGGCGGCGATGATGACGTCGCGGCCGGTCTTGAGCTGACCGTCGACCTGCACGCTGACCTTCTCTCGCAGCCCGTTGAGCACCAGGGTCTGCTGGGCCTCGGCCAAGCCGAGCTCCCAGGGGGTGCCGGCATGCTTGAGGGAGTTCAGCGGGCTGGCCCCGGTGCCTCCGTCGTGGCCGGAGACGAGGACGACGTCCGCCCCGGCCTTGGCCACGCCTGCGGCCACCGTGCCGACGCCGATCCCGGACACGAGTTTCACGTGCACGCGGGCCTTGGCATTGGCGCGACCGAGATCGTGGATGAGCTGAGCAAGGTCCTCGATCGAATAGATGTCGTGATGCGGCGGCGGGGAGATCAGCCCCACTCCGGGAGTGGCATGTCTGGTCTTCGCGATCCACGGGTAGACCTTTGTCCCGGGCAGTTGTCCGCCCTCCCCAGGCTTCGCGCCCTGAGCCATCTTGATCTGCAGGTCGTCGGCCTCGGTGAGGTAATGGCTGGTGACCCCGAAACGTCCGCTGGCGATCTGCTTGACAGCCGATCGGCGTTCGGGATCGACGAGACGTTCGGTGTCCTCTCCACCTTCACCGGTGTTCGATCTCCCGCCGATGCGGTTCATGGCGATGGCCAAAGTCTCGTGTGCCTCTTGGGACAGTGAGCCGTAGCTCATGGCACCAGTCGAGAAGCGCTTCATGATCTCGCTGGCCGGCTCCACCTCGGCGATGTCGATCGGTCCCGATTCCGTGGGCACGAGGTCGAACAGTCCGCGCAGAGTCATCAGCTCACGTGACTGCTCATCGACGGCGTGGGTGTACTGCTCGAAGATGTCGAAGCGTCCTGTGGCAGTGGAGTGCTGCAGCTTGAAGATCGTCTCCGGGTTGAATAGGTGGCCCGGGCCTTCGCGCCGCCACTGATATTCGCCGCCGACCAGCAGATTCCGGTGCGAGGGCCGCGGATGGTCATCGCGGTAGGCGTCGGCATGCCGAGCACTCGATTCCGCGGTGATCTCGATGATCCCCTTGCCCCCGAGCTGGTGCGGGGTGGAAGTGAAGAACTCGTCGATGAAGTCATCCGAGAGCCCGAGGGCCTCGAAGGTCTGTGCACCGTGGTAGGACTGGACAGTCGAGATCCCCATCTTCGACATGATCTTCAGCAGGCCCTTGTTCAGCGCCGTGAGCACATTCGCCACGGCCGCGGATTCGCTGATTCCGCGGATCCTGTCTGAGCGCACGAGCGCCTCGGCGGTCTCCATGACGAGGTACGGGTTGACTGCGGATGCGCCGAATGCCACCAGTGTGGCGACATGGTGGACCTCACGGACATCGCCGGCCTCGACGATGATGGACACCCGCGTCCGCGAACGCTGCCGCACCAGGTGGTGGTGAAGGGCCGAAGTCAGCAGCAGCGACGGAATCGGAGCGAGATCAGCCGTCGAGTCCCGATCGCTGAGGATGATGAACACTGCTCCGGCCTCAACTGCCTCACTGGCTTCCCGGCACAGCGCCTCGAGGCGCTGTGCCATGGCATCAGGCCCGGCATTCACCGAATACAGACCGGCCAGCGTCACACTGGGTCGTCCATCGTCGACGCCGAGGTGGTGGCCCTGGATGTACGAGATCGCCGTCAGTTCATCGTTGTCGATGACCGGTTGATCGAGCAGGATATGCGCGGAGTCCGGCTGGGCGAACTGCAGCAGGTTGCCTTCACGTCCGATGCCCGAGGACATGCTGGTGACAATGTCTTCGCGGATGGAGTCCAGCGGCGGGTTCGTCACCTGAGCGAAGTTCTGATGGAAGTAGTCGAAGAGCAGCCTCGGTCGTTTGCTCAATGCCGCGATCGCCGTGTCGGTGCCCATGGCCCCCAGGGGCTCTGCCCCTGTCTCTGCCATCGGCGAGATGAGGATGCGCAGCTCCTCCTCGGTGTAGCCGAAGGTTCGCTGACGCCTGCGCACCGATGACTGCGGGTGAGTGACGTGGATCCGGGTGGGCAGGTCCGCGAGTCGACGCGAACAGCTCTTGACCCACTCTTCATAGGGATGCTCAGTAGCGAGCTGATTCTTGATCTCCGTATCGGAGATGATCCGTTCGGACTCAGTGTCGACGAGGAACATCCGTCCCGGGGTCAGTCGACCGCGAGCGACGATGTCCGCCTCAGGCAGGTCGACGACGCCGATCTCACTGGCCAGGACTACGGTGTCGGAGGTCATGACGTAGCGTGCAGGACGCAGGCCATTGCGATCGAGGACCGCCCCTGCCAGCTTCCCGTCAGTGAATCCCACGCAGGCGGGCCCGTCCCATGGCTCCATCAGGAGCGAATGATACTCGTAGAACGCCTTGCGAGACTCCCCCATGCCTGGGTTGTTCTCCCAGGCCTCCGGGATCATCATCAGCATTGCCTGCGGCAGCGACCTGCCCGAGGCGACCATGAGTTCGAGCACCGAGTTGAATGACGCAGAGTCCGAGGCGCCGGGCGGCACGATCGGGCACAATCTGTCCAGGCTCGTCGACGTGCCGGGCACCGGGGAGACGAGCAGGTCCGAGGCCAGCTTCGATTCCCTGGCCTGCATCCAATTGCGGTTGCCGCGCACCGTGTTGATCTCACCATTGTGGGCGATCGTGCCGAAGGGCTGCGCCAGCTGCCACGACGGGAACGTGTTCGTCGAAAAGCGAGAATGCACGAGTGCGATCCGAGAGGTCAGCCGTTCGTCGAGCAGCTCCGTGTAGAAGGCGGAGAGCTGACCCGTTGAGAGCATGCCCTTATAGGTGATGGTGCCCGGGTTGAGTGACGGGCAGTAGAGACCCGCATGGTCGAGGCGTTTCCTCACGATGTAGGACCGGCGGCTCAGATCCTGTGGGTCCCGGGAGGGATACCGCTCGTCGAGGGCGAGGAAGAGCTGGCGCATGCGCGGCATCGTGGTGCGTGCAGTCTCGCCCAGCACGCTCGCGTCGTGGGGTACGTCGCGGAAGGCAAGGACCTTCAGTCCCTCTTCGGCGGCGATCCGCTTGACGAGGCCGTCCTGATCCTCGTGCGAATCGTTCCTGCCCTCTGTGACCGAAGCGTCCCTGTCGTCCGTGGGGAAAGCCACGTCGGGGATGAGATCCTGTCGGTAGTCCTGAGCGAAGAAACCGATGCCTGCGGCGTAGCTGCCCGGCTCCGGAAGTTCGACGCCGTCGGCACCGAGCACCTCGGCGAAATAGTCGTGGGGTATCTGCAGGGTGATCCCGGCACCGTCCCCTGTGCCTTCATCGGAGCCGATGCCGCCTCGGTGTTCGAGTTTGCGCAGTGCGGTCAGAGCCTGTTCGACGACCTCATGGTCTGCCGGGCCACGGTAGCGGACGATGAGCGCCAGCCCACATGCGTCGTGCTCGAGTGCGGGATCGTAGAGTCCGGCACGAACTGGTTGACGCGGAGCTTTCGGGGTCGTTGAGTATTCACTGTACATCGCTGCCTTCACGGGGTGTAGGAGTTTACGTTAAAGACGGCGCTGTCCCTAGCTGTTTTCGCAGTGCCCTTCGAAGATCGTCCTCAGACACAATTGTGACGTGGTTCTCACAGTCGGTACCCCAACCTACACCATGTGGTGAATCCGAATGGAATAGAAAAAGGACCGTAAAACGAACCTAAAAGTCTCAGTCGTCGGACTTCGGACCGCTCTCGCCCCGAGTTCTCCGCTTCACATCGGGGGTGATCGAGATCGCGGAGGTGACCGCTCCAAAGTATCCGAAGCCGTGTCCCCCGAAGCCCTCACCGCCCTTTTTCGAAGCGCCTTCTGTTGCGCGGGCGACCTTTCGGGCACGACGAGCGAGGACGAAGACGACGATTCCGACGATGAGGAGGACCACACCGAGGGCGAGCACCCAAAGGGCCCACCCGGGGATCGTGGCAGAACCGAGCTGCAGTGCGTGATTCGATGCGAGCAGTTGAGCCCGGCTCATGCACAGCCCTCGGCGAGTTCAGCAGCCAAGCTGGCGATTCCGCCGACTCCGCCGCTGTCGAGAGCGCGCACGAGTGCCGAGCCGACGATCACGCCGTCAGCGTATTCGGCGACCTCTGCAGCCTGTTCGCGGGTCGAGACGCCGAGCCCGACGCAGGCGTGCGGCGCTCCGGCATCCTTGAGCCGAGATACGAGCTCACGAGCATGGTTGTCGACCTCGGAGCGGACGCCGGTCACTCCCATCGTCGAGGCGGCATAGACGAATCCGCGGCTCGCATCGACGATGGTGGCCAGCCGTTCGGGTGTCGATGAAGGGGCAGCGAGGAAGATGCGGTCCAGATCGAATTCGTCCGAAGCGCTCACCCATTCGGATGCCTCATCGGGGATGAGATCCGGGGTGATGATGCCTCCGCCGCCGGCAGAGTCCAGATCACGGGCGAAGGCCGAGACACCGTACTGCAGCACGATGTTCCAATAGCTCATCACCACGGCGGTCCCCCCGGCTTCAGCGACGGCTGAGACCGCAGAGAAGATGTCGGAGGTGCGCACACCGGCGGCAAGTCCCTGCTCGGCGGCACGTTGGATGACGGGACCATCCATCCCCGGATCCGAGTACGGCATGCCGACCTCGATGATGTCGACTCCGGATTTCACCAGTTCGACCATGGCCTCGATGGAACCCGGAACAGAGGGGAAGCCGACCGGAAGGTATCCGATCAGGGCGGCCTTACGGCCTGCCTCGGCGACTGCATCGAGAGTGGTACCGGTTCGGGGTCCTGAGCTCGTCATACCTGCACAGCTCCTTCGTCGAAGTAGTTGAACCATTTGGCCGCGGTCGTCATGTCCTTGTCGCCTCGACCGGAGAGGTTGACGAGCAGGACCGCTTCGCTGCCGAGTTCCCGTCCGATGCGCATAGCACCGGCCAGGGCGTGGGCGGATTCGATTGCAGGGATGATGCCTTCGGACCGCGACAGCAGCTGCATGGCTTCCATGGCCTCTTCATCGACGACAGGCTCGTAGGTGACGCGCTGAATGTCGTGGAGGTGGGAATGCTCGGGGCCGACCGATGGGTAGTCGAGTCCGGCAGAGATCGAGTGGGACCCTTGAGTCTGGCCGTCCTCGTTCTGGAGGATATAGGTAGCCGAGCCATGCAGGACTCCGGGGCGTCCACCGGAGAAGCGGGCGGCGTGGCGGCCGCTGTCGACGCCGTCTCCTCCGGCTTCGAAACCGAAGATCTTCACCTCGGGATCGGCGAGGAAGGCGGCGAAGAGGCCCATGGCGTTCGACCCGCCTCCGACACACGCGCAGACCGCGTCAGGCAGACGACCGACGGCGTTCTGGATCTGTTCGCGAGCTTCGATGCCGATGATGTCCTGGAAGGACCGGACCATGGCCGGGAACGGGTGCGGGCCGGCGACTGTGCCGATGATGTAGTGCGTGTTCTCTACGTTGGCAACCCAATCGCGCATCGCTTCGTTCATCGCGTCTTTGAGCGTCTTGGTGCCGTTGGACACGGAGTTGACCTTCGCTCCGAGCAGTCGCATCCGAGCGACGTTGAGTGCCTGCCTCTGGGTGTCTTCCTCACCCATGTACACCTCGCACTCCATATCCAGGAGGGCGGCGGCCGTGGCTGCGGCAACACCGTGCTGTCCGGCTCCGGTTTCGGCGATGACACGGGTCTTGCCCATGCGCTTGGCCAACAGGGCCTGGCCCACGGCGTTGTTGATCTTATGGCTGCCGGTGTGGTTGAGGTCTTCGCGTTTGAGGAAGACCCGCGCCCCACCGCAGTGCGCGGCGAACCGGGTGGCCTCGGTGAGAAGGCTGGGACGGCCGATGTAGCTCTGCTGCAGTTCGAGCAGCTGCTGCGTGAACTCCGGGTCGACCTGGGATTTGCGCCATGTCTCCTCGATCTCGTCGAGCGCGGGGATCAGCGCTTCGGGGAAGAACCTGCCTCCGTACGAACCGAAGTAAGGTCCGTTCTCCTGGCTCAAATCGGTCATTGCCGTCCTTCGTGGTTCGAAATGGTGGTCGGGTGGATCAAGACTGACGACTGGTCGCCGCCCGGCGCTCCTGCCCTGTCGAGGTGAACGCGGCCACGGCGGACTCGGCGTCGCCGCCGGTGACGAGTGCTTCGCCCACGAGCACGAGATCGGCGCCGGCTCCGGCGTAGGTCTCGACATCATCGGGACCGGTGACTCCGGACTCTGCGACGAGTGTGCAGTCCGCCGGTGCCAGATCGGCCAAGGGAGCGAAACGGCTCGTATCGACGCTGAGGTCCTTGAGGTTGCGGGTGTTGATGCCGATCAGAGGGGCATTCAGTTCGGCCGCGATCGCCAGCTCATCGGCGTTGTGGGTCTCCACCAGGGCCGTCATCCCGAGTTCGTGAGCGAGGGCATGGAACTCGTGGAGCTGTTCGACGTCGAGTGCTGCGACGATGAGGAGAACAAGATCTGCACCGTGGGCGCGGGCCTCATGGAATTGGTACTCCTCGACCATGAAATCCTTGCGCAGGATGGGAACGTCGACGGCTGCGCGGACGGAGTCGAGGTCCGCCAGGCTTCCTGAGAAGCGACGCCCTTCGGTGAGGACGCTGATCGCCCGTGCTCCCCCAGCGGCATAGAGGCCAGCCAGGGTCCCAGGATCCGGGATATGGGCGAGGTCTCCGCGGGAGGGAGAACGTCGTTTCACCTCGGCGATGACCCCGAAGTCGGCTTCGAGATCGAACGCACGCGCCGGCTGGGCCGCGCGTGCGCGGTCGATGACGTCTGCCAGCGGTGTCTGCCTCCGGCGTTCGGCGAGATCTTCGCGTACTCCGGCGACGATATCGTCGAGAACAGTCATTTCTTCTTCGGCTTGTTTCCCAGGCCGACGGCACGCAGGATGATGCCGGCGATGAGGCCGAGCACGACGACGCCGATGCCGACGTAGGTGATGGTCGCGGTGTGGATCGTGAACCCGACGCAGCCGATCGTGACGCCGATCAGCATGACGATGACACCGGTCCAACCGGCCACGGAGTTTCCGTGTCCCGGGTCGGCGATTGCTGCATAGTCGATCGTCGATTTGTCGAGATCGGTTGCGCCGTTACGAGCGACGGTTTGCGACATGGTGCTCCTTAGAGATGCAGGCGTGGCACGCGTGAAAACTTGTTGCATCCATTGTGACACGCTTCGAGTTTGGTCGAGACACCGACCCGGTCACGAGGTCATTTCGATTCATCATCGGCCCCACCAGCGGTGGGATCGGGGTCGTCTCCGCGGGAGAGGGCATCCCAGGTCGCTGCCGAATCGAACTCGTCGCCTCCGGCTTCCGCCGTCCTGGCATACCGGTTCGAATTGGTCCATTTCGCCGAGGCGACGGCGATGTAGACGATGACGATGAGCGCGATGGCTGCCGCGAACAGGGCCACGATCGGCCAGGCGGTGGCCCCGGGGGATGAAACCGACTGCAGTGCGGTCATGCCGTAGCCGATGGCAGCCAGAGCAGCGAAGCCGAGAACGACGAAACGTCCGATCTTGCCCAACATGGCTGATAGCAGCCCGGTGACGGCGATGATTGCGACACAGGCGGTCGCGACCGGAGATGCCTGAGAGCCTGCGTCTTCGGGGACATCGGCCACACCTGCAGGACCCAATGAGTCACCGGGAACACCGGCCTGCCAGGACGCAAGGCTGATCGCCCAGAGTGCACCGGCCAGGACGAGGACGAGGAGTACTCCGCGTGATTTCGTCATCTCAGCCGCGTTCCCTGCTCGAAGCTCCGAGCTTGTCCACCGCGCCGGCTGCTGCCGCGGCCCCCAGGACTGCGGCCGCCTTGTTCTGCGATTCCTGATATTCGGTTTCGGGAACCGAATCGGCGACGAGCCCACCGCCGGCATAGACGCTCATGACCGAGTCGCGCAGGACTCCGGTGCGGATGGCGATCGCCAGGTCGAGGTCGCCGGTGAACGACATGTAGCCGACGACTCCTCCGTATATTCCGCGGCCGATGGTTTCAAGCTCGTCGATGATCTGCAGAGCGCGGGGTTTCGGCGCTCCGGAGAGGGTGCCCGCCGGGAACGTGGCACGCAGCACGTCGACGGCTGTGTGTCCTGGTGCGAGCTCTCCGCGTACGGTCGAGGAGATGTGCATGATGTGGCTGTAGCGCACGATGTCCATGAATTCGCTGACATCGACTGTGCCCGCCCGACAGACCTTTGCGAGGTCATTGCGGGCAAGGTCGACGAGCATGAGGTGTTCGGCACGTTCCTTCTCGTCACTGATGAGGTCTCTGGCCAGTGCGGAGTCCTCTTCAGTCGTGGCTCCGCGAGGTCGCGAGCCGGCGATCGGGTGGGTGACGACGTCACCGGAGCGGACCGTGACGAGAGCTTCCGGGGACGAGCCGATGATACTGGCAGGCTGTCCCTGGTCGTCATGGAGGTTGAGCAGGTACATGAATGGGCTGGGGTTCGAATGGCGCAGCATCCGATAGACGGTCAGCGGGTCGGCTGTGCAGTCGGTGTCGAAGCGTTGGCCGAGGACAACTTGGAAGATCTCTCCATCGACGATCTCACGTTTTGCCTGTTCGACGTTGTCGAGGTAGACCTGCGGGTCCGTGCGCGTCGACACCTCGGGTTTGACGAAGTGCGTGCTCAGGATCTCGGCGTCGCTGGACCTGCTGATCCTCGACAACATCGCTTCGATCCGATCGACGCCTGCGTGGTAGGCATCGTCGATGCCCGTATCGGCACCATTGACGTTGAATACGTTGGCCACAAGGGTGAGCGTTCCGGAGTAGTGGTCATAGACCGCGATGTCGCCGGGGATCATCAGCTGCACGGTCGGCAGATGGTGTTCGTTGGCTCGGGCGGGGCCGAGCCTCTCGAACTGCCGCACGATGTCCCAGCCGAAGTATCCGACGAAGCTTGAGACCATCGGTGGAAGAGCCGACTCGGTCGCGTCGACGGCGAGCAGTTCGAGGGTCGCTGTGACTGCGTCCAAAACGCTGCCGTCGGTCGGGATGCCCACCGGAGGTGTGCCGTCCCACCGAAAGCTCTCGCCCTCGGAGATCAGGGTGGCGACAGGTGCGGAGCCGATGAATGAGTAGCGCGCCCAGGCTCCGGACACGGCCGACTCGAAGAGGAAGCTGCCAGGACCGCCGTCCGTGAGTTTGCGGTACAGGCTCAGCGGGGTCTCGGAGTCGGCGAGGACTTCGGCGTGGACTGGCACCAAGCGGTGATCGGCGCCCGAAGCGCGGAACTCATCGAGGCTGGGCCGGATCGTCAGCCCGGTGTCGGTCGTGCGTGTGTCAGTTGGCACTGATGGTCCTTCCGGTGAAGCACGTCGGGGTCAGGGTGTGGCAGGCGGGCCCGGTCTGTTCGACCTCCATGAGCAGAGCGTCCGCATCGCAGTCGAGGCTCAGGGATGCCACCTTCTGAGTGTGTCCGGAGGTCTCGCCTTTGACCCAGTATTCCTGCCGCGACCGTGACCAGTACACTGCGGCACCGCTGCTCAGGGTGCGTTCGATGGCTTCGGTGTCCATCCAGGCCAGCATGAGGACCTCACGGCTGGTGACCTCTTGGACGATGACGGGAATGAGCCCGTCTGCGTTGACCGTGATCAGTTCGCGCCAGTTCTCCGGGGTGGCGTCGATCTGGGCGGCAGAACCGTGTGTGCTCATCGGACTTCGATCCCTTCCCTGCGCAGTGCGTCCTTGACTTCGGCGATGCTCAGCGTCCCGAAGTGGAAGACACTCGCGGCCAGCAGCGCGTCGGCCCCGGCAGCCACTGCCGGAGCGAAGTGTTCGACTCGTCCGGCTCCTCCGGACGCGATCAGCGGAACGTCGACCGCGGTCCGCGCGGCGGCGATGAGTTCGAGATCGAAGCCGTCGCGGGTGCCGTCCGCGTCGATGGAGTTGAGGAGGATCTCGCCGACGCCGCGCTCGGCCGCCTCGGTGATCCAGTCGATCGCGCAGCGACCGGTTCCCTCACGGCCACCGCGGGTGGTGACTTCGAAGCCGGAGGGCGTCTGTGTCCCCTGCGCGCGTCTGGCATCGAGAGACAAAACGAGGACCTGGTTGCCGAAATGGTGGGCGATATCGCTGATGAGCTGAGGGTTCGCGACCGCGGAGGTATTGACGGAGACCTTGTCTGCACCATCGCGCAGCAAGCGGTCGACGTCGGTGACGCTGCGGATGCCGCCGCCGACGGTCAGCGGAATGAAGACCTCTTCGGCACAGGCCCGGACGATATCGTGAACGGTCTCGCGATCACCGCTGCTGGCGGTGACATCGAGGAATGTCAGCTCGTCCGCACCGGATTCCCCGTAGCGTCGGGCCAATTCGACCGGATCGCCGGCGTCCTTGAGGTCCGCGAACTTCACGCCTTTGACGACACGTCCTTCGTCGACGTCGAGGCACGGAATGACTCTGATGGCAACCATGTGACTCTCCTAGATTCCTTGTCGACGTTCAGATTCCGAGGGTGCGATACCGTTCCATCCGGCGCGCCAAGCGCCGGTCGGATGGTTCACGCATGAGCTCGATGAGTTCGTACTCCAGTGTCGCACCCACCCGGGACACGAAGTCCAACGGCTCCTCACTCGCATCTGGATGCTCGGCGATGATGCGGTCGACGACTCCCGTCGCCATGAGCATCGGTGCATGCACACCTTGGCTCTGGGCCATCTCCGGCGCGCGGTCGATCGTCCGGTGCACGATCGCCGAGGCGCCTTCCGGGGGCAGGGGCGAAAGCCACCCGTTTTCGGCACTGAGCACTCGGTCCGCGGGGATCAGTGCGAGGGCTCCCCCGCCTGACCCCTCACCGAGGATGAGGGACACGGAGGGCGCATCGAGGTTCGCGAGGTCGGCGAGGCTGCGGGCGATCTCACCGGCGATTCCGCCCTCTTCAGCAGATTTCGACAGTGCAGCACCAGGGGTGTCGATGACGGTCACCAGCGGCAGGTCGAGTTCGGCGGCCAAGCGCATTCCGCGCCTGGCCTCTCGCAGTGCCGCTGGCCCGAGAGGTGCCCGGGAATCCTGGCGGAAACGATCCTGACCGAGAACGATGCACGGGGCGGAGCCGAACTTCGCCAGCGCCAACAGCAGTCCCGGGTCCTTCTCGCCTTGTCCGGTGCCGTTGAGGGGCAGCACGGTGTTGGCCGCGGTGCGCAGCAGGTCGCGAACTCCGGGACGATCGGCGTTGCGGGAACGGGTGATCGCATCCCATGCGTCGGAGTCCGGGTCGACGATCTCCGGGCGTGTGTCCGGGTCGGCGACGCGGGGCGGAATCTCCTTGGCGCCCATGAGCACGTCGAGGACTCGGGCGAGGGTGGTCTGGATCCGTTCGGGACTGATGACTGCGTCGATGATCCCGTGCTTGTGCAGGTTCTCCCCCGTCTGCACGTTCTCAGGGAACTTCTCTCCGTAGATGGCCTCAAAGACCCGCGGGCCGAGGAAGCCGATGAGTGATCCCGCCTCGGCGACGGTGACATGGCCCATCGAACCCCAGGAGGCGAACACCCCGCCTGTGGTGGGATGGCGCAGGTACACGAGGTAGGGCAGCGCGGCCCGACGATGGGCCATCACGGCGTTGGTGATCTTGACCATCGACAGGAACGCGATCGTGCCCTCCTGCATCCTGGTCCCGCCCGAGGCAGGCCCGGCCAGCAGCGGCAGTCCTTCGAGCGTGGCGCGGTGG
>NZ_JBHFIH010000009.1:300859-322788 GCF_057334195.1 Brevibacterium sp. AGC70
CGTCGACGAGCCGCTGAGCCGCGGCGACGCCGATCGAACCGGCCAGGAACCGGAATTCCCCGGCGACGATGGCGACGCGCCGGCCCTCGATCATGCCCTCTCCGGTGATGATGGCCTCATCGACTCCGGATTTCTCCCCGGCGGCGGCGAGTTCGGCCGCGTATTCCTCGGAGATGCCCCCGGCGGGCCTGATCGGGGTCGTATCCCAGGAAACGAAGGATCCGTCATCTACGACGATGTCGACGAGTTCATGTGCATTCAACCGTGCCACGTGCTTATCTCCTGCTTCAGATGTGTCTGACCAACGGTAAATCTGACGAACGGTAAAGCGGTGATGGGCCACCAGCTGCGGATTGCCTCCACCTGCGGATCAGGGGGCGCAGCTGGTGGCCCGGGTCCTCAGAGTCACGAATCGAGCCAGGAAACGATCGCCTCGGCGTCCTCGTTCAGCAGAGGCGGTGCATCGTGAGCGGTCCTCGTGGTTTCGACCTCGGCCTCGCCGTCTGCGTCGAAGAACCGCAGCGGTGGTCCTGGCAAGTCGATGTCGCCGAGGATGGGATGGTCGACGGAGACCTTGAGGCCCTGGCTCAGTGCCTGGTCCCACGAGTAGACCTCTTCGAGGGTGCGCACGGTGCCGGAGGGGATTCCTGCGTCTGCGAGTCTGGCGAGCAGCTCGTCCGATCCGTAGGCGGCGAATCTGCTTTCGATGAGTTCGATCACGGCCGGACGGTTCGCGACACGAGCGGAGTTGTCGCCCATGCCCTCGGTCGCCGGGTCGATGTCGAATGCGGCGCAGAACTTCTGCCACAGGTTCTCGTTGCCCACGGAGATCTGCACGGCACCTTCGTGGCAGTTGAAGAGTCCGTAGGGAGAGAGGGAAGGATGGTGGTTGCCACCGGGCTCGGGGTTCTGCCCGGCCACCGTGGCGCGCGTGCCCTGAAAAGCGTGGACTCCGACCATACCGGCGATGAGCGAGGTCCGCACGACCTTGCCCTTGCCCGTGCGCTCTCGTTCGAGCAGGGCGGCGAGCACGCCGTAGGAGCCGTAGATGCCTGCGAGGAGGTCGGCGATGGGAACGCCGACACGCTGCATGTCGTCGGGTCCGGATCCTGTCAGCGACATGAGTCCGGCCTCGCCCTGGGCGATCTGGTCGTATCCTGCACGCGAGGATTCGGGCCCGTCGTGGCCGAAGCCGGTGATCGAGAGGAGCACGAGGCGGGGGTTGATCTCCATGCACACGGTAGTGGAGAAACCGAGTCGATCGAGGACGCCTGAGCGGAAGTTCTCGATGAGCACATCGGCGCGGGAGATCAGTTCCCGCAGCGTCTCCTTGCCGGTGTCCGACTTGAGATCGAGGGCGATGGATTCCTTGTTGCGGTTGCAGGAGAAGAAGTAGGTGGCCTGCGGATCGTCCTCGGGACCGACGAACGGAGGACCCCAGGACCGGGAGTCATCCCCCTTGCCCGGGTTCTCGACCTTGATCACTCGGGCGCCGAGGTCACCGAACATCATTCCCGCATGTGGGCCGGCCAATGCGCGGGAGAGATCGATGACCGTGTATCCGGTCAGTGGGCCTTCGACCCCTGTGATTGTGTCGTTCGACATTCCTATTCCTCCTTGAAGTGGGTCCATCTAGCGATGAGCATACGCAATCGCTGACATTCCTCGTGGGCTCGGGGCCCGTCCGCGTGCTGGATCGCCATCACGGCGTATGTGGTTCCGTCGGTCAGATCGAGGGTGGGCCATGGGTCGTCACCCTCGGGTGAGAACGCGACGCCGAGGATCTGGCCCCACGCGAAGGTGCGTGTCCTGACCATGTTCTTCACGACCAGGCCGGCTTCGCTGGGTCGGGCCTGGATGTCGGCGACGCGCAGCAGGGCCGCGGCGAAGATGATCCCGAGCAGGTTCATCCAGACCGTGTCGAGCGGGGTCCAGGGGTCCCAGTCCACGACGAGCAGTGCGACGGAGAGCACCGCGAAGCCGATGAACACCACCACGGCGCCGATGGTGCTGATGATGCGCACCTGGCGGGGTCGAAAGACGCGGAACTCAGATTCGGCAGGCGCCAATGTTCGTCACCAGAATCGCACGGGCACCGACTGCGTAGAGACGGTCCATGACATTGTTGACCTCTTTGGATTCGACCATGACGCGCGCGGCCACCCAACCTGTCTCCTGCAGCGGGGAGATCGTGGGTGATTCGAGGCCGGGCGTGAGTCCGAGTGCTTGGGGCAGGAGGCGCTCTTCGATGTTGTAGTCGACGAGGACGTACTGCCGGGCCACCATCACGGATTCCAGACGGCGACGCAGCACCTCGATCGACTCGGCTGCTCCCTCACGCTGGACGAGGACGGCCTCGGATTCCAGCAGGGGTTCGCCGAAGGTCTCGAGCCCTGCGGCTCGCAGGGTGCTGCCGGTCTCGACCACGTCGGCGATGGCGTCGGCGACGCCGAGCTGGATGGAGACTTCGATCGCACCGTCGAGCTGAACGGTCTTCGCGTCGATGCCCCTGGCCTGCAGATCAGCGTCGACGAGGTTCGGGAAGCTGGTGGCGATGCGTGCGCCTTCCAGCTGGGTCGGCGAGGAGTAGGAACCGGTGACTCCGGCGTAGAAGAAGCGGGAGGCTCCGAATCCGAGTCCGATGACTTCCTGGGCTTCGGCCTTCGACTCAAGCAGCAGGTCGCGGCCGGTGATGCCGGCATCGAGGATCCCCGATCCCACGTAGACGGCGATGTCGCGCGGACGCAGGTAGAAGAATTCGACATCGTTGACTTCGTCCTGATGGACAAGGGTCTTGCTTCCCCGACGGGTGGAGTATCCTGCCTCGCTGAGCATCTCGGAGGCGGCTTCGGACAGTGCGCCCTTATTCGGCACGGCTACACGCAGCATGGTGTCCTTTTGTGTTTCATCGTCAACGGTTGTTTGGAGTTCGGCTGTGCCGGCGTGGAAGGCTACAGATGCGAGTTGACGTCGTCGAGGCTGAGTTCCTTGGCGACCATGAGCACCTGCAGGTGATAGAGCAGCTGAGAGATCTCCCCGGCGAGCTCGTCCTTGGTCTCATACTCTGCCGCCATCCAGACCTCTGCAGCTTCTTCGACGACCTTCTTACCGATCGCATGGACTCCGGCATCGAGTTCGGCCACGGTCTTCGAGCCTTCGGGACGTTCGAGGGATTTCTGCAGGAGTTCGGCGTAGAGCGAGTCAAAGGTGTTCACGAATCCAGCCTAATACATCGCGGCCGCCGCGCTCACACGGGGTCTCGGCCAGCGGGACGCTCTCACCCGTCGCAGCAGCCTCAGCTCTCAGTGCTGCGGTTGATGTCCGTGGCACCCCGATGCGGCGCGGAGATCGTCTGGCGTGATCGCTTCGACCAGTCGATGAAGCCGATGACGACCATGACGAGGAAGATGAGGTACACGGCCCCGGAGAACACGAGTCCTCCGGCCACTGCCAAGGGAATCCCGACGAGGTCGACGGCCAGCCAGACGAACCAGAACTCGACGATCGCCCGCCCCTGGGCATACATCGCCACGAGCGATCCGATGAAGATGTATGCGTCTGGATAGGGATTCCAGGACCACCCTCCGAGAGCGAGGACGTAGCCGAACACCCCGGTGCCCAGCAGGAGGGCGACGATCAGGAGCAGTCGTTCCTTCCAGGTCGCCCAGCGGACGAGGACCTCGCCGGAGGTCTCCCGGGACTTCTTCCACTGCGTCCACCCCCAGACTGCGGCCACGATGATGACGACCTGGCGGGAGGCGTTGCCGCCGAGTCCCGCGGAGATGCTCGCGGCGAAGAGGAGGATGGAGCCCAGGATCTGGACCGGCCAGGACAGGATGTTCCGGCGCAGTGCAAGGACCACTGTGGCCAGAGCACAGATGTTGCCGAACAGGTCGGAGTACGGCACCGGTTTGCCAAGCAGTTCGAATGCCGGGGTGTTCAGCCAATCGAGCAGTTCCATATCGGCTCTCTTCAGTGCACGTGGGACGCTGCGAGTTCACGCAGCCCGGAGATCGCGGTGGCAGCGTCCTCGGCACCGTAGACGGCGGAACCGGCCACGAGTACATCGGCACCGGCGTCGACGACGCGTTCGATCGTCGACATGGAGACTCCCCCGTCGACCTGCAGCTTGATCTCAAGCCCGGCGGCCGAGATCGCCTCACGGGTCCGTCGGATCTTCGGCAGGCACACATCGAGAAACTTCTGCCCGCCGAAACCGGGTTCGACGGTCATGATGAGGATCTGGTCGAACTCGCCGAGGAGGTCGACGAAGGGTTCGATCGGGGTCGCCGGCTTGAGTGCGAGGCTGGCTTTGGCCCCCAGCTTCCGGATCTCCCGGGCCAGGCGTACGGGAGCGGCGGCCGCCTCGGCGTGGAAGGTCACCGAGGCGCAGCCGAGTTCGGCATAGACCGGAGCGTGTCGGTCCGCCTCGGCGATCATCAGGTGGGCGTCGAGCGGGATCGGGCTGATTGCCTGGATCCGTTCGACCACGGGAGGCCCGAATGTGAGGTTCGGGACGAAATGGTTGTCCATCACGTCGATGTGCGCCATATCTGCCGTGCTGATCTTCGCCAGTTCACCACGCAGGTCCGAGAAATCGGAGCTGAGGATGCTGGGATTGATCTCGATCGCCATTTCAGTTCGCCTTCCGCATCAGGGCCAAGAACATTCCATCGGTGTTGTGGACGTGGGGCCACAGCTGAGCGTACCGTCCCGCTCCCCGGCTCACCGAGCTAAACCCTGCGGCATCGGCGCCCGTGACCTCGGCGAGGGCCGCCGGAGCGTCGAGGACTTCGACGTCGGTGCCGCGGAGGACATCGTCGACGACGAGCACGGTCTCCGCGTAGTGGGGAGAGCAGGTGGAGTAGGCGACGACTCCCCCCGGAGCGCAGGCGTCCAAGGCCGCCCGCAGCAGTTCTCGCTGCAGTCCGGCCAGGGCATTGATGTCCTCGGGGCGACGGCGGTATCGAGCTTCAGGACGGCGGCGCAGGGCGCCGAGACCCGAGCAGGGAACGTCGACGAGGACCTTCGCATACGGGCCTGTGGCGTCGCGGGCGTCTTGGACGCGGGTGGTGACATTGTCGAGTGCCTGAGTGGAGGACCGCACAAGTTCAACCCGGTGGTCACTTGAGTCGAAGGCATCGAGGGTGGTGCCGCGCTGCTTCGCAATAGCTGCGAGGACTGCGGCCTTGCCGCCGGGTCCGGCGCACAGGTCTGCCCAAGTGCCCGTCGGTGCCTGAACGTGTGCCAGTGCCAAGGCCACCAGCGCGGAGCCTTCGTCCTGTACCCGGGCCCGGCCGGCGGCGACGGCGTCGACGTTCTTGGGCACAGCGGTTTCGAGGGTGACGCCGATGGGTGAGAACTCGGTCGGCGCTCCGGGCAGTTCGCTGCGGTCGATGAGTCCGGGCAGAGCGGACACGCTGACCTTCGCGGCCGCGTTGTCGGCTTCGAGCAGCGCCTGCAGTTCAGAAGCCTGTCGTCCGTGGCCTTTCAGTGCCTGCGTCATGGCCCGGACGATCCATTCGGGATGCGAGTACTCGATGGCCTGTTCGCCGACTGCAGTGGCTCCGGCGGTGACACGGCGCAGCCATTCGGCTCGGTCGATCTCGGAGATCCGACGCAGCACGGCGTTGACGAACCCGGATGTCTTCGGTGCGTAGGACTTGATGACGGCGACAGTCTCCGACAGTGCCGCATGGTCTGGCACGCGCATGGACAGGATCTGGTGGGCGCCGAGGCGCATGCCTGCCAGCGGTTCGGGGTCGATGGTGTCGAGGGACCGATTCGCTGCCTTGGCGATGATCGCATCGTAGAACTCCTGTTGGCGCAGAGCGCCGTATGTGAGTTCAGTCGTGAACGCCGCGTCCTGGTGGTCCATATGCGTGCGGGCGAGCTTGGCGGGCAGAAGCAGGTTCGCGTAGGAGTCCTTCGTCTCAACATCGACGAGGACCTCCCAGGCGATGCGTCGCGGCAGGTTCTTCGCGCGCCTCGGCTCTCGTTCATCTGAGGGCCTGCCGCCTGACTGCTTGCCGCCGGCAGACCTGGTGCCCGTCGGCTTCCTGACTGCTGCAGGCGTGTTCCTCGCCGGTCTCTTCCGCGGCATGCGCTCATCTGCTGGCATCTGTCTCATGCTCCTTGCTCGGGGTCTGCCGCCGGCTCGGCGCTGGTTTCAGTGGGATCGAATCGGATGTCGCCACGGCCGCGGAGGAAGTCCACGGCGGCCATCCGGGCCTTGCCGAAGGGTTGGATCTCTGCGACGCGGACCCAGCCGTCGCCGCAGCCGAGGACGACGGACTTCTGCCATGAGGTCAGCAATCCGACCTCCGAAGGGGTGGTGACGTCGGGAGCGGGTCTGAGTCCGAAGAGTTTGGTCCGCTTCCCGTCGACGTTCGCCCATGGGCCGGGGCTGGGGCTGACTCCCCGGGAACGGTCGATGACCGCCCGGGCAGAGTCGGAGAAGTCGAGATGGGCGTCATCGATGCTGATCTTGTCCGCGTGGCTCGGCTCCCCGGACTGCGGGGTCATCACTGCGGTTCCGTCCGCGAGGTCGTCGAAGGCGGCGACCAGTTCGACCGCGCCTCGGTGGGCGTAGTCGTCGAGGGCGGTGGCGACATCGGGATGGTCCAGAGGCAGTTCGAGTCTGCGCAGGACGGGTCCGGAGTCCATACCCTCGTCGATCTTGAACACGCTGACTCCGCTGCTGTTCTGGCCGGCGATGAGGGCCCGTTGGACCGGTGCGGCTCCACGATGGGCCGGCAGGAGCGAGAAGTGGAGGTTGAACCAGCCGAGCTCGGCGGTCGACAGCGCTGCCGGGCCGGCGATGGCCCCATAGGCGACCACGGCCACGGCATCGACGTCGAGGGCCCGGAGTTCGGCGATGACCTCGCCGCGGAGCCGGCTGGCCTCGATGACGTCGAGGCCGAGTTCGAGGGCTCGCGCCTTGACCGGTGAGGGGGTGAGGACGCGTTTGCGCCCCACCGGTGCATCGGGTCGGGTGAGGACGGCACGGATGCGGTGCCGGGATTCGACGAGGGCCTCGAGGGCTGGCACTGCGGCATCCGGAGTTCCGGCGAAGACGATATCCACTTGAGGAATTCTACTTGTTCGCGAAGCAGTCGCAGAGTCCGGGCACCGAGGCACTCACAGCGACCGCGGATCGTCGATGCGGACGCGCACCTGGGGAAGCTTCTTCGCAGACCGGGAGGCGATCTGCTGAGCGAGTGCTTCGCCGACCGCCTCTCCTGCTGCGATCGGATAGGCTGCGACGGCTTTCTGGTCATCACCGTCGGAGTCCCGGAGGAGTTCGGTGAGGTCTGGGACGGCCGCGATGATGGCGTCGATGTCGGTGCCGGCCCCGGTGAGTTCGACGATGCGACGATAGGGAGGAAAGCCGAGCTCGAATCGATCGCCGAGAGCTCTGGACATCGTGGTCACCGGGTCGAAGGTGGTCACCGTGTTCCGGATCGTCTCATCCGTGTCGCCGAGGTAGACGACTCCCCCAGCAGTGCGTGACCTCACGAGGACGGCCGCCCGCAGTCGTCTGCTGACTCCTTCATCGGTCGAGCGCATCCACGGCCCCGGCCACAGCGAGTCGAGCAGGATTGCGCAGGCGTAGCCACCGAGAGCATAGGGTTCAGCGCCGGTGGTGGCGACGACGATACGTGGGCTGTCGTCGATGGCGACAGGAATGTCATCGCCGCCGGATTCCAGGATTTCGATTCCCGGCATGGCCTTGCGCAGCTCCTCGACGGTCCGTCCCCTGCCGCGCACGATCGAGCGCACCTGATTCGAGCGGCAGCGCCCGCAGGAGAACGTATCGGAGTGGTATCCGCAGGAGCGACAGGCGAAGGGCCCGACCTCGGACTGAGTGGTCAGTGCAGCCGAGCATTGGGGGCAGCGAGCGACCTCTTGGCACCTCGCGCAGGCGAACACCGGGTAGTACCCGGCACGCGGGACCTGGACGAGGACAGGTCCGACTGCGTTCGTGTCCTTGGCCCCGGGGCGCAGGGCACCGCGCATCAGCTGCCAGGCGCGGGAGGGGATCCGCTGCCAGGCGAAGGGGTCACGCTCCTCGTCGGGAACGAAGACGCGCGGCGCACCCTCACGGCGCTCGGGGCCGGTGGGCGTGACGTCGCGAAGCCACCCGACCTCGACCAGGCGCTGGATCTCCGCGCTGCGATCGGTGGAGACGAACAGCAGTCCGGTGGTGTCGATGGTCGATCTCAGCAGGCATACTTCTCTGGCGTGCGGATATGGCGCGTGCTGGTCGAGGTAGTTCGGGTTCGAGTCGTCGAAGCAGATGATGAGGCCGAGGCCTGCGATCGGTGCGAAGGCGGCCGCTCTGGTGCCGATCGTCACTCGTGTGTGCCCCAACAGGCCACGCAGCCAGGCTTTCCACCTCTGCTCCGGTGACTGGTCTGCACTCAAGACTGAATAGGAGGAGATATCCGGGCTGGCGTCGAGTGCCGCCGAGAGGACTGCGAGCTCACGGTGATCGGGCACCAGCCACAGCACCGCCTCCCCTGCAGCCAGTGTCGCTCGGGCAGCCTCCAGCCCGGCGGTGATCCAACTCAGTCCCGGCGTAGGGCCGGGAACGCAGGTCAGTGCCATCCGCGGATGCTCGCCGGCAGGGAAGTCGTCTTCTCGCTCGTGCCGAGACTCGTTGACCACCCATTCGCCGAGGCGGTCAATCGTGTCCGCTGTCGTCGCAGGCGAGTTGTCTGCAGTCGCTTTCTCGGAGCCAGCCGCCGTGCCCACGGCCGTCGCCTCCGTGTCCTCGGCAGCCGCCGCCGTGCCCTCGGTCGCTGTATTCGCGTTGTCACCTTCTGACGGTGCGCTGCGACTGCGCTCATTCTGGTGCAGCGTCTTCTCAGCATTGAGCACAGCCTTCTCGGCGCGTGCATGACGCGGCGGGATCGCCAGACGCAGGACATCGGAGAGGGTTCCCGCGTACCGGCGAGCAGCGGCATCAGCGAGACGCAGCAGTTCGGGGGTGAGAACGACGACGGGACTGGTGATGCGCTCGATCGTGGCAAGCGGTCCGATGTGGTCGGACTTCTCGACCCGTTCGAGGAGGAAGCCGTCGCGCAGTCTGCCGGCGAATCTGACCCTGACTCGCACACCGGGGCGGGCCGTGTCGGCGAACTTCTCCGGAACTGCGTAGTCGAAGGCACGGGCCAGGTGCGGCACCGGGTGATCGACGAGCACGTGGGCTACGGGGTCTTCCGCTGCCAGCGGCACCTGCCCGATGGCTGAGGTGCCGGTGTCGATCGGAAGAGGTTCGTCCATCAAGCCGAGGAGACTGCGCGCAGCAGATCGTCAGCGCGGTCCGTGACCTCCCAGGTGAAGTCGGGGAGCTCACGGCCGAAGTGACCGTACGTCGATGTCTGAGAGTAGATCGGGCGCAGGAGATTGAGGTCCTGGATGATCATGGCAGGTCGCAGGTCGAAGACCTCGCGAATGGCCCGCGAGATCGCGTGTGGGTCGACCTTCTCGGTGCCGAAGGTTTCGACGTAGAGGCCCATCGGATCGACACGGCCGATCGCATAGGACACCTGCACCTCGGCGCGATCGGCGAGCCCGGCGGCCACGACATTCTTCGCGACCCAGCGCATGGCATACGCGGCCGAGCGGTCGACCTTCGAGGGGTCCTTGCCGGAGAAGGCGCCTCCGCCGTGACGCGAGTACCCGCCATACGTGTCGACGATGATCTTGCGCCCCGTCAGCCCTGCGTCGCCCATCGGCCCGCCGGTGACGAAGGGTCCGGCCGGGTTGATGTGGATGTTCGCATGGCTGTCATCGAGACCGGAGCCTGCGATGACCGGATCGATGACGAAGTCTTTGATCTCGGCGTGCAGCTGGGCCTGATCGACGTGGCCTGCGTGCTGCGTCGAGACGACGATGTTTTCGATCGACACGGCTTCGTTGCCGTCGTAGCCCAGTGTCAGCTGGGTTTTGCCGTCGGGACGCAGATAGTCCAGTGCACCGGTCTTGCGCACCTCGGAGAGCTTCTCCGCCATGCGTGATGCGAGGTGGATGGGCACGGGCATGAGGACGTCGGTGGCGTTGTCGGCATAGCCGAACATGAGGCCCTGGTCGCCGGCGCCGAGACTCGAACCGTGATCGGATTCCACGGCTTCGCGGAAGTCCAGCGGGTTCGTCACTCCGGAATGGATGTCGGTGGACTGGCTGCCGATGGACACGGAGACGCCGCAGGAGTGTCCGTCGAAACCGGTGTCGGAGGAGTCATAGCCGATTCCGGTGATGAGTCGGCGCACGATGCCGGCGACGTCGGCATAGGCTGCGGTATTGACCTCGCCGGCGACGTGGACGAGACCGGTGGTGACCATCGTCTCGACGGCGACCTTGGCGTTCGGGTCCTGACCCAGCAGATCGTCGAGGACGGCATCACTGATCTGGTCACAGATTTTGTCGGGATGGCCCTCGGTGACGGATTCGGACGAGAATAAGCGCAGATTTGATTGACTCACGCCGTAGATTCTACGCATTCCCAACGGCTGGCGAGAGCCTCGATGACCTTTTCCGAAACATCGTCCTTGCTGCCGGTGAATTCGGGGCTGACGACAACTTCGTCACCGTCGACGCTCAGGATCTGGACGGCATTGTCGTCGTGGCCGAACGCCCTGTCGTCCGAGACATTGTTGAAGACGAGGAGGTCGACGCCCTTGCGACGGAACTTCGCCTTCGCATAGTCCATCGCACTGTGATGAGAATCTCCGGTCTCGGCGGCGAATCCGACGATGAGCTGGTGTTCGCAACGTGATTCGACGAGTCCCACGAGCACATCCGGGTTCTGCACCAGGTTGAGAGTCATTCCCTCATCTCCCGACTTCTTCATCTTCGAAGCGGTGCGCTCGGCTGGACGGTAGTCGGCGACGGCGGCGGCCATGATGATGGCATCAGCATCAGCCTGAGCTGCCTGCATCTGGGCCTGGAGCTCGAGGGTGGACTCGACTGAGGTGATCCGGACGCTGTCGGGCAGCGCCGACAGCAGGCCCGAGTCGATGTTGGCCGCGACCAGGTCGACGTGGGCTCCGGCGGCGGCAGCGGCACGTGCCAGCGCAATGCCCTGCTTGCCTGAGGAGCGGTTCCCGAGGAATCGGACGGGATCGAGCGGTTCCCTGGTCCCGCCGGCACTGATGACGACGCGTCTGCCGTTCAGCGGCCCGACTGTCTTCGGCACTGGATCGGTCCGTGCTGATCGGGCAGCGGCCAGCGCGAAGTCGACGATCGTCTCGGGTTCGGGCAGACGACCGGGTCCGGAGTCCGGGCCGGTCAGACGCCCCACAGCGGGCTCGAGGACATGGACTCCCCGCTGCTTCAAGGTCGCGATGTTCGCGACGGTGGCGGGGTTCTGCCACATCTCGGTGTGCATGGCGGGGGCAACGACCACCTCGGCGGTCGTCGTGAGGACAGTCGCGGTCAGCAGGTCATCGGCGATGCCTGCGGCCAGCTTGGCCAGAGTATTGGCGGTGGCCGGCGCGATGATGACGAGTTCAGCGTCCTGCCCGATGCGGACATGGTTGACCGATTCGACCTCGTCGAAGACATCGGTGGTCACGGTCTGTGAGGACAGCGCCTCGAAAGTGGCCGCACCGACGAAGTTCAGTGCGCTGGCGGTGGGCACGACCTTGACGCTGTGCCCGAGTTCCCGGAGTCGCCGAATGACATGGCACGCCTTGTAAGCGGCGATTCCACCGGCGACGCCGAGTACGGTTCTCACTGGTCGCTGAAGTCCAGTGCGCCGTCGTTGCTGGCAGCCGGCTGTGCAGGCTCTTGGGTGAGCGCACCGAAGTCGGCTTCGGTGACTTCGCGGGCCACGATCTTGCCTTCGTTGATCTCGCGGAGCGCGATCGAGAGTGGCTTCTCATGGGTGCCCGGGGTCACCAGCGGACCGACGTTCTCGAGCAGGCCTTCTTGGAGCTGGGCGTAGTAGGAGTTGATCTGGCGGGCTCGCTGAGCGGCAATCGAGACCAGTTCGTACTTCGAGCTGGTCACGGCCAGCAGATCATCAATCGGTGGATTGGTGATGCCTTCAGGTTGTGCAGGCAATGAATGTCCAATCTAATCGGTAGTGGGTATACCCATCAATGATATGAGTTCTTCGGCCGCAGTGCGAACGTGGTCATTGACGATCGTGACATCGAACTCGGATTCGGCCTGCAATTCCTGCTTGGCCGTGGTCAGTCGACGCTCCTGTTCGACTGCTGATTCCGTTCCGCGCCCGGTGAGTCTCGACACGAGTTCCTCCCAGCTGGGCGGAGACAGGAAGACGAACAGCGCGTCAGGCATCTTGTCCTTGACCTGGCGTGCCCCCTGCAGATCGATCTCCAGCAGGGAGGGTGTCCCCTGGTTCAGCTTCTCCTGGACTTGGGCCGAAGGAGTGCCGTAGCGGTGGCGTCCGTGGACGACGGCGTACTCGAGCAGCTCACCGGCAGCGATGAGCGAGTCGAACTCGTCATCGCTGATGAAGTGATAATGAACACCATCGACTTCGCCGGGTCGCCGCGGCCGCGTGGTGGCGGAGACGGAGAACCAGACCTCGGGATGATGATCTCTGATGTACGCGCTGATGGTGCCTTTTCCGACCGCGGTAGGTCCCGCGAGGACGGTCAGTCGATTATTCACAGATCTATTGTTCACACATTCAGGAGTATTTCTCCAACAGGGCATTTTTCTGGTGTACGCCCAGGCCCTTGATCCGACGTGACGATGCGATGCCGACGTCGTCCATGGCCGCCTCCGCGCGTCGGTCTCCGACGCCGGGCAGTGATCTCAGCAGATCGACGACGCGCATCTTCGCGAGTGCCTCGTCCGCGCCGGCCTTCTTCAGCACAGCTGCGAGATCGGTTTGACCATTCTTCAGCGCTGTCTTGACCTCGGCTCGCGCTTGACGCGCTTTGAAGGCCTTGTCCAGAGCGGCTGAACGCTGTTGCGGGGTCAAAGGTTCGAGTGCCACATTATCTCCTCTGTCACCATGAACGGGCAGGTAGGGAAGTTGCTTCAGTCTAAAACAAAAACCCTCGTGAGAGGCACAAAGCGCAAAAGAAAACTCAAGTGTCTGCAGAACTGGCCGAACCGGGCCCGTCCCGTCCTGCCTCAGACGACGTCGTCCAATCGATGCCGACCATTCGGTGCACGCCTTGCGCAGGGCGCCGAAACCGGCGGCCTGCGCAAGTGATGAGAGATGAGCTGCCCGGGTCTCAGCCCACTTGCGTCAGGGACTCGTTGAGCGAGCGTGCCGCTGCGCGCACGCCGTCTGCCCCGGCGCTGAGCACAGCGCGTGAGGTGGTGGCCAGAATCTGGTTGGCAGCGATCGCATCTGTGCCGAAGACGTCGATGAGCTCACTGATCCCGGCTCCCTGAGCTCCGACTCCCGGTGCCAGGATCGGCCCTCCGCACGCAGACGGGTCGAATCCGAGCTCGCGGGCGCCGGATCCGATCGTCGCTCCGACCACCAGGCCGAAGCGCCCGAGACCCTGCGCGGACTCGGACGAGTTGCGCGCAGCTACCTGGCCCACGATCGTCCCGGCAACGGAGTCTCCGAATCCCTCGACGGATTCTCCGCACTTGGCGTGCTGAACCTCTGCACCTTCCGGATTCGAGGTCAGCGCGAGGACGAAGACTCCCCGATCATGAGCATTCGCGAGTTCGAAGGCCGGATCCAGTGCCCCGAACCCGAGGTACGGAGACACAGTGATCGAATCGGCGGCCAGCGCCGAGGCGGGATCGAGGTAGGCGCGTGCGTAGGCTCCCATGGTCGATCCGATGTCCCCGCGTTTGATGTCGAGGACACTGATGAGATCGTGTTCCCTGCAGGCTGCGAGGGTCTCTTCGAGAACGGCGACTCCGGCCGAACCGTACTGCTCGTAGAAGGCTGACTGCGGTTTGACCGCAGCCACATTCCCGGCCAGCTCGGTCACCGTGCGCAGTGAGAATTCGCGCAGCCCTGCCGCTGTGCGCGGCAGTGACCAGGCCTCAAGGAGATGGTCATGGGGGTCGATGCCCACACACAGCGGTCCGTGCTCGTCCATGGCCGCCTGTAGGCGGGCGCCGAACATCACGCGTTCCAGTCCTGCAGGCTGCGGACCTTGAAGGTCTTGTCACGAACGACCTCGAGTGAGGTGACTGCGGCTGCGAACTCGGCGAGCGTGGTGATCAGCGGCACGGAGTGTGCGGTCGCCGAGGCACGGATCTCGTAGCCGTCTGCTCGTTCCTGGCGTCCGGATGGGACGTTGATGACCATGTCGATCGTGCCGGCGGCCAGGTAGTCGAGGATCGTGCGATCCTCAGCATCGGCCTCGAAATGCTTGTGCACCTGTGTGGTCTTGATGCCGTACCGGGACAGGACTGCGGCCGTTCCGGTTGTGGCGACCACGTCGAAGCCCAAGTCGACGAGTTCCTTGACCGGCAGGACCATGGCCCTTTTGTCCCGGTCTGCAACCGAGACGAACACCGTGCCGGAGGTCGGAAGCTTGATCGATGCTCCCAGCAGGCCCTTCGCGAAGGCTGTCGGGAAGTCATGGTCGATGCCCATGACCTCACCGGTCGAGCGCATCTCCGGTCCGAGGATCGAATCGACGACCTTGCCCTCGACGGTCCTGAATCGACGGAACGGCAGGACCGCTTCCTTGACCGCGATCGGATGGTCCAAGGACAGTCGCGAACCGTCGCCGGTCTCCGGGAGCATGTCTCCGCGCATATCGGCGATGGTGCGTCCGACTGCGATGAGCGCGGCGGCCTTCGCCAACTGTGTGGAGGTGGCCTTCGAGACGAACGGCACGGTCCGGGAGGCACGTGGGTTGGCTTCGATGACGTGGAGGACGTCGGCGGTGATGGCGAACTGGATGTTGAGCAGCCCGCGCACGTTCGTGCCTTCGGCGATTGCCGTGGTGGCAGTGCGGACACGGTCCAGCACGTCTTCGCCCAGGGTCAGCGAAGGCAGCACGCAGGCGGAGTCACCAGAGTGGATTCCGGCTTCCTCGATGTGCTCCATGATGCCGCCGATGAAGATGTCGGTGCCGTCGTAGAGAGCATCGACATCGATTTCGATGGCGTCCTCGAGGAAACGGTCGACGAGGACGGGACGGTCCACGGAGATCTCTGTGGCAGTGGCCATGTAGTCCACGAGCTGAGTGCGGTCGTAGACGATCTGCATGCCGCGGCCACCGAGCACATATGAGGGGCGGACGAGGACCGGGTAGCCGATCTCCTCGGCGATCCTCTCGGCCTCCGCGTAGGTCACGGCGGTGCCGTGCTTCGGAGCGGTGAGACCGGCGCGGTCGAGGACGGCGCCGAATTCGCCGCGATCCTCGGCCAGGTCGATGGCTTCGGGCTGGGTGCCGAGGACCGGCACTCCTGCTGCCTTGAGCTTGTCGGCCAGTCCCAGCGGGGTCTGACCACCCAGGGTGCAGACGACGCCGAGTACGGGACCGGCGGCCACCTCGGCGTGATAGACCTCCATGACATCTTCGAAGGTCAGGGGTTCGAAGTAGAGGCGATCAGCGGTGTCGTAGTCCGTGGACACGGTCTCCGGGTTGCAGTTGACCATGATCGTTTCGAAGCCGGCCTCGGAGATGGCCATCGTCGCGTGTACGCATGAGTAGTCGAACTCGATGCCCTGGCCGATCCGGTTCGGTCCCGAACCGAGGATGATCACGGCAGGCTTCTCGCGCGGGGCGACCTCTGTCTCATCGTCATAGCTCGAGTAGTGGTACGGGGTGTGTGCGGCGAACTCGCCGGCGCAGGTGTCGACCGTCTTGAACACGGGGCGGATCCGGAGGGCCTGCCGGACACCGGTGACGACACCGGTATCCATGCTGCGCAGCGACGCGATCTGCTCATCGGAGAAGCCGTGGTTCTTCGCGACCCGCAGCACCTGAGCGTCGAGCTCGTCTGCCGAGGAGATGAACTCGGCGACCTCATTGATCAGTTCGATCTGGTCGAGGAACCAGGGATCGATCTCGCAGGCCTCGAAGACCTCGGCATTGCTCAGGCCAGCGGCCAATCCGCGCTGAACGGAATGGATGCGGTCGGCTGTCGCGTGCGAGATCGACTCGAGGACGGATTCTCTGACATCCTCGTCGCTGATGTCGGGAAGATCGGACCACGAGAACGAGGCATCGCGCTGCTCCATCGACCGCATGGCCTTCTGCAGTGCGGTGGTGAAGTTGCGGCCCAGCGCCATGACCTCGCCCACGGATTTCATGGTCGTGGTCAGTGTCGGATCCGCTGCGGGGAACTTCTCGAAGGTGAACCGTGGGATCTTGACCACGACGTAGTCGAGTGTCGGTTCGAAGCTGGCCGGTGTGACCTTCGTGATGTCGTTGGGGATCTCGTCAAGCGAGTAGCCCACGGCCAGCTTGGCGGCCATCTTGGCGATCGGGAAGCCGGTGGCCTTCGAGGCCAATGCCGAGGACCGTGAGACTCTGGGGTTCATTTCGATGACGACGATGCGGCCGGTCTTCGGATCCACTGCATACTGGATGTTGCAGCCGCCGGTGGCGACTCCGACGGCGCGGATGACGTCGATGCCGATATCGCGCATCTTCTGATACTCGCGGTCGGTCAGGGTCAGCGATGGGGCCACTGTGATCGAGTCGCCGGTGTGGACGCCGACGGGATCGACGTTCTCGATCGAGCAGATGACGACCACGTTGTCCTTGTGGTCGCGCATGAGTTCGAGTTCGTATTCCTTCCAGCCGAGGATCGACTCTTCGAGGAGAACCTCGTGGGTGATGGAGTCGCCCAAGCCGGCGCCGGCGATGCGCCGGAGGTCGTTCTCGTCATAGGCCATGCCGGAACCCAGTCCGCCCATGGTGAACGAGGGGCGGACGACGACGGGATAGTTGAGTTCCTCGGCTCCGGCCAGTGCCTCGTCGATGGTGTGGCAGATGACGGATTTCGCCGACTCGGCGCCGCATTCCTCGACGATGGTCTTGAACTTCTGCCGGTCCTCGCCGCGCTGGATGGCGTCGACGTCGGCGCCGATGAGTTCGACGCCGTACTTCTCAAGTGTGCCGGCATCATGCAGTGCGATCGCCGCATTCAGCGCTGTCTGTCCGCCCAGGGTCGGCAGGATCGCGTCGGGGCGTTCCTTGTCGATGATCGATTCGATGATGTCGGGATCGATGGGCTCGACGTAGGTGGCGTCGGCAATGTCGGGATCGGTCATGATCGTCGCGGGATTCGAGTTGATGAGGATGACCCGCAGGCCCTCTTCGCGCAGCACACGGCAGGCTTGGGTGCCCGAGTAGTCGAATTCACAGGCCTGACCGATGACGATAGGTCCGGAGCCGATGACGAGGACGGATGTGAGATCTTGTCTGAGTGGCATGGGTTCTCCTTAGGCCTGTGCGACCTGGGAAGCGGACATGAGGTCGATGAAGCGATCGAACAGGTAGCTCGAATCGTGGGGCCCGGCTGCGGCCTCCGGATGGAATTGGACGGAGAACGCGGGGAGGTCGAGGCACTGGAGTCCTTCGACCACGTCATCGTTGAGGCACACGTGGGAGACGGCGACACGGCCGAAACTCTCATCATGTGGTGCCTGTGTCTCACTATCCAAAGGCGCGTCGACGGCGAAGCCGTGGTTCTGCGAGGTGATCTCGACTTTGTCTGTGGTGCGATCCATGACGGGGACGTTGATGCCGCGATGGCCGAAGGGCAGTTTGTATGTGCCGAAGCCCAGCGCTCGGCCCAGCAGCTGGTTGCCGAAGCAGATGCCGAAGAACGGGATCTTCGCACCGAGGACCTCGCGGAGTAGGTCGACCTGAGCATCGGCGGTCGCTGGGTCCCCGGGGCCATTGGAGAAGAAGACTCCGTCGACACCCAATGCCGTGATCTCGGCGAAGCTCGTCGTGGCGGGCAGAACGTGGACGTCGATGCCCCGTTCGCTCAGGCGTTGGGGGGTCATCGACTTGATACCCAGGTCCAGGGCTGCGACGCTGAACTTCTTCTCGCCCACTGCGGGGATGAGCTGGGGCTCGGTGATCGAGACCTCTTCGGCCAGTTTCGCTCCGGCCATGTGCGGTGAGGCCTGGACCTTGGCCAGCAGCTCAACGTCGTCGGCCTCGGCGGCAGGACCGGAGAAGATTCCCATGCGCATTGCACCGGCTTCGCGCAGATGCAGTGTCAGGGCACGGGTGTCGACGTCGCTGATGCCCACGATGCCCGATTCTTCGAGGCGGGTGGACAGGTCTCCGATGGAGCGCCAGTTCGAGGACACGCGCGACGCGTCACGGACAACGTAGCCGGCGACCCAGATCTTCGCCGATTCGTCATCATCATCGGTGATTCCCGTGTTGCCGATGTGCGGCGCGGTCTGGATCACTATCTGACGATGATAGGACGGGTCGGTCAGGGTCTCCTGATAACCGGACATTGCGGTGACGAAGACCGCTTCGCCCAGGGTCTCTCCGATAGCGCCGTAGGCAGAGCCTCGGAACGTGCGTCCGTCTTCGAGGACGAGGACAGCAGGTGTGGTGGTCAGTCTCATTGTGCCTCTTCGATCATTTCGCGGATGCGGTCGACGGTGGGGTTGGTGCTGGCGGCGTAGCGCGCGCGGAAGCCGGTGTCGACGAGGGTCTCCCCCAGCCGCCAGGTGATGCGCACGATGCCGCCGCGTTCGACGAATTTGCCGATCATGCCGGCGGTGGTGTCGACGGAGACGATATCGCGCCTGGGGATCAGGAAGTCCTCACGACCCGCGAGATCCATGACCACCCCGCCGTCGGTGATGACGATCTCTCCCGTGGTGCGGATGCCGAGACCATGGACGGCGACTCGTTCGAGCGGATGTCCGGCCAATGTCGTCGACACATATGACCCTTCGACGGGGTCCGCGACGGGTTTGATTCCCATATGTGGTTTCGCCGGCTGCGGCACCACTGTCTGGCTCTTCTTTCGTCGGCTCCACCCCCAGGTGATCGCGAGGATCAGGAGGAGGAAGACGACTGCGATGATGATGACGCTTACTGGTCTGTCCATGATGCTCCTGCCGGGTGGGGTGTGCTGAGTCGTCCGCCGGAGAGCACACGGTGGCCGTAGAAGAACGTGTCGGTGATCGAGGTGGAGACCTCAAGACCGGCAAAGGGGTTGTTGCGCCCCTTCGTAGCATGGTCGGCGGGCACGATCGTGTGCGTGGAGTTCGGGTCGATGAGCACGATGTTGGCACTCGAGCCGCTCTCGAGGCTGCCGTGTCCTGTTGCTCCGGTGATGCGTGCCGGTGTTGCCGACATCACGCGGGCGAGGTCGCGGTAGTCGAAGTCGTAGTCGGACATCGCCTCGACGACGATGGGCAGCGCTGTCTCCATGCCGACCATGCCCATGGCCGCTGCCGTCCATTCGCTGCATTTGTGTTCGGCTGTGTGCGGAGCGTGGTCGGTGCCGATGACGTCGATCGTGCCGTCGGCCAGCGCTTCGCGCAGTGCGGTGACGTCGGCTTCGGTCCGCAGCGGCGGATTCACCTTGTAGACGGGGTCGAAGCTGCGGACGAGTTCGTCGGTGAGCATCAGGTGGTGCGGGGTGACCTCGGCGGTGATCTCGACTCCTCGGGACTTCGCCCAGCGGATGATGTCGACGCTGCCCTTGGTCGATACATGGCAGATGTGCAGCCGCGAACCCACATGTTCGGCCAGGAGCACGTCGCGGGCGATGATCGATTCCTCGGCGACGGCCGGCCAACCGGGCAGTCCCAGCTCAGCAGAGACGACGCCCTCGTTCATCTGCGCCCCCTCGGTCAGTCGCGGCTCCTGGGCGTGTTGGGCGATGACTCCGTCGAAGGTCTTGACGTACTCGAGTGCCCTACGCATGAGCAGCGGGTCTGAGACGCAGATGCCGTCGTCGGAGAAGATCCGAACTCGAGCCGCCGAGCGGGCCATGGCTCCGATTTCGGCGAGGTTCTGTCCCTCCAGGCCGATGGTCACGGCTCCGATGGGCACGACTTCGGTGTAGCCGGCTGTCCGGCCGAGTCGGTGGACCTGTTCGACGACGCCTGCGGTGTCCGCGACGGGGGCTGTGTTCGCCATCGCATGAACGCAGGTGAAGCCGCCCGAGGCGGCCGCGCGCGACCCGCTCAGGATCGTCTCCGCATCTTCTTTGCCCGGTTCCCGCAGGTGTGTGTGCATGTCGACGAGGCCGGGCAGGGCGATGAGCCCGTCGGCGTTCACGAGTTCCACATCGCTGCCGTCGGGGTCGAGCAGATCGGGGTCGACGATGGTCGAATCCTTGATCGCAATATCGGCGATTCCCTGGCCCAGCACGTTCGCACCGCGGATCAGATAATCAGTCATTGGTCTCCTCCTGACCTGTCAAGAGGCGGTACAGGACCGCCATTCGTACGCTCACTCCGTTCTCAACCTGGTCGAGGATGAGGGCGCGCGGTGAGTCGGCGGCTGCCGCTGAGATCTCGAAGCCGCGGTTCATCGGCCCCGGGTGCATGATGAATGTCTCCTTGGGCAGTCCGGCCAGTCGGGCTGCCGAGAGTCCCCACAGTCGTGCGTATTCGCGTTCGTTGGGGAAGAACGATTCGTGCATGCGCTCGTGCTGGACGCGCAGCATCATCACGGCTGCGAACTCCTCGGAGTGCAGCGCCTCGTCGAGGTCGTAGTGCAGAGTCACGGGCCAGGTTTCAACGCCCCATGGAAGCAGCGTCGGGGGTGCGATGAGGTGAACTTCGGCGCCGAGGTTGGCCAGCAGATGGACGTTCGACCGTGCTACGCGTGAGTGCAGCACGTCACCGACGATGGCGACCTTTGCGCCGTCAAGCCCTCGACCCCGCGGCCCGTCCTTGACCGCCCCTGAAGCGGAGAACCCGCCGAGGGCGCGACGCAGGGTGAAGGCATCGAGCAGCGCCTGCGTGGGGTGTTCGTGAGTGCCGTCGCCGGCGTTGACGACGGGGACGTCGATCCAGCCGGTCTGGGCCAGGCGATGCGGGGTGCCCGATCCGGGATGTCGAACGACGAGCGCATCGGCGCCCATGGCCGAAATGGTCTGGATCGTGTCCTGCAGGCTTTCGCCCTTGGATACGGACGAGCCTTTGGCGGAGAAATTGAGGACGTCGGCCGAGAGCCTTTTGGCCGCGGCTTCGAAGGACAGGCGGGTGCGCGTCGAATCCTCGAAGAACAGATTGACCACGGTGCGTCCACGCAGCACGGGCAGCTTCTTGACCTCGCGTTCGGAGACCTGTGTCATCTCCTCGGCGATGTCGAGGATCGAGATGGCGTCTTCGCGGCTCAGCGAGACGGTGTCGAGGAGGTGCTTCATTCGCGGCCCCCCGAGATCGTGACGCCGTCTTCGCCGTCGATCTCCGCCAGGGAGACGTTGACGCGTTCGCTGCTCGAGGTGGGCAGGTTCTTGCCGACGTGGTCGGCGCGGATCGGCAGGTCACGGTGGCCCCGGTCGACGAGGACGGCGAGCCGGACCCTGGACGGACGACCCAGATCGGAGAGCGCATCGAGTGCAGCTCTGATCGTGCGGCCGGAGAAGAGCACATCGTCGACAAGGACGACGGTCTTGGCATCGATGCCCTCGGCGGGGATGGTGGTGGGTTCTGGAGCGCGGTAGGAGCCGCTGCGCAGATCGTCACGGTACATCGTGATGTCGAGGCTTCCGACGAGTTCGCCTGCCATCTCCGGACGCCCGGAGATCGAGGCGATCTGTTCTGCCAGTCGAGTGGCCAAGGGCACCCCGCGGCGTGGGATGCCGAGCAGAACGAGGTCGTCGCTGCCTTTGTTGGACTCGATGATCTCGTGGGCGATACGGGTCATTGCCCGCTTCATATCTGGGGCATCGAGCACTGTTCGCTGTGTCATGCTTCCCCTTCTCCGCCTCTCCGGACGGTGGTTAAAGGAGTGGTTCGATTCGATTGTAGTCCTCGTATGAGTGAGGTCGGTGCGCGGGGGCGGGGT
>NZ_JBHFIH010000009.1:322808-337242 GCF_057334195.1 Brevibacterium sp. AGC70
CCCCCCCCCCCCGGACTCAGATCAGGGTGGGCTTGACGTCCAGGACGCGTGAGAGCAGTCCCGAGATGAACCCTGGCGAGTCGTCCGTTGAGAACTGTTTGGCCAGCGAGACGGCTTCGTCGATGGCTGCCTTGTCAGGCACCTCATCGTTGAAGAGGATCTCCCAGGTTCCGATCTGGAGCAGGGCCAGGTCGACGGCCGGCATCCGCTCCAGAGTCCAGCCCTCCGCGTAGGTGGCGATGATCTCGTCGATCTCGTCACGATGGCTCGTGACTCCTTCGACGATCTCCACCGCGTAGGCCTTCATCGGATAGTCGGGGTCGTTGGACCGCATGGTCACGACCTGATCGGTGTCGAGGCGACGCTGTCCTGCCTCGAACATGAGTTCCAAGGCCCGACGGCGGGCCCGCGTTCGTGCTGACACTTACTTGACGCGACCCAGGTAGTCGCCGTTGCGGGTGTCCACCTTGACCTTGGTGCCCTCTTCGAGGAACAGGGGCACCTGGATGTCGTAGCCGGTCTCCAGCGTTGCAGGCTTGGAGCCACCGGTCGAGCGGTCGCCCTGCAGTCCAGGTTCCGTGTGGGTGATCAGCAGCTCGACCGAAGGCGGCAGTTCCACAGAGAGCGCGGTGCCCTCGTGGAAGGAGATCTGCAGGTTCTGGTTCTCGAGCATGTAGTTGGCGGCATCGCCGACGAGGTCGGGAGAGACGCTGACCTGGTCGTAGTCCTCGGCGTCCATGAAGACGTAGTCGGTGCCGTCATGGTAGAGGTACTGCATATCGCGACGGTCGACATTGGCTGTCTCGACCTTGGTCCCGGCGTTGAAGGTCTTGTCGATGATCTTGCCGGAGATGACGTTCTTGAGCTTGGTGCGGACGAATGCCGGACCTTTGCCGGGCTTGACGTGCTGGAACTCCAGCACCTGCCACAGCTGCTTGTCGATATTGAGCACAAGGCCGTTCTTCAGGTCGTTGGTTGAAGCCACTAATTCGTCCTTCTTCGTGTCAGTCTTGGCCACCGCGAGGTGATTTGGTGTGTCTGGCAGTTTCGCCAAACAGCAATTCTAGCAAGCTCGGGTAGCAGCTGCCATCTTGGGCCACTCAGCCCAGATCTGTGCCGAGCATGACGCGGGGCGAGTCCTCGCCGATCTCCTGGTAGGCCGTGTGGAGAATTGAGACGTCCGGGATCTCCACCGTCGTGGGTGCGCCCACCTCGCTCAGCAGCACCATGCGCAGCATCGAACCGCGCGCCTTCTTGTCTCGCTTCATCGTATCCAGGAGCTGCGGCCAGACATCGGCACGGTAGGCGATGGGCAAGCCCAGCTTGGTCAGCAGCTCACGATGGAGGTCGACGGTCTCCGGCGAGAGGCTCTTGACCATCGCCGCTACCTCGGCGGCGAAGACCATGCCCACGGATACCGCGGCGCCGTGGCGCCACTGATAGCGCTCTTTGTGCTCGATGGCGTGGGCGAGGGTGTGGCCGTAGTTGAGGATCTCGCGGCGTCCGGACTCCTTGTAGTCGTCTGCGACGACCTCGGCCTTGACGGCGATGGCGCGTTCGATGAGCTCACGCAGGACGGGACCATCCACCTCGGCAATCTCAGCCTTCGAATGCCTGCTCACCAGATCGAGGATCGCAGGATCGGCGATGAAGCCGGTCTTGACCACCTCGGCGAGGCCGGTGAAGAGCTCGTTCTCCGGCAGCGTCTGCAGGGTGTCGAGGTCCACGAGGACGCCCTGGGGCGCGTGGAAGGAACCGACGAGGTTCTTGCCTTCAGCGGTGTTGATTCCGGTCTTGCCGCCGATGGCCGCATCGACCATTCCGAGGACCGTGGTGGGAATGTGGATGACGGAGATTCCGCGCAGCCAGGTTGCTGCGACGAAGCCGCCGAGGTCGGAGACGGCTCCTCCGCCGACAGTGATGATGGCATCGGTGCGGGTGAAGTCGCTCTGACCGAGGACCTGCCAGCAGAACGCGGCGACCTGCACATGTTTGGCTTCCTCCGCATCCGGGATCTCGGCCACAATCGCATCGAGACCCGTTGCACGCAGGTCATCACGGACCGTCTCCCCTGTTGTCCGCAGAGCCCGCGGATGGATGACGAGCACCTTCTCGACGCGGGGACCGAGGAGCTCGGGAAGTTCGCCCAGGAGACCTTGGCCCACGAGAACCGGATAGTTCCCGCCGGCTTCGACATTGATGCGTGTGAGACTCATTCGTGCACTTTCCCCTTTGCTGCCTCCGGGCATGACATGACCGCGGTGGCTGAACTCTGAACCGGTTGCGACTTCAAGCCTAACTCTCCGGGTCGCGGCCCGAGTACTTGGCATACTCCTCCGCGCGCTGCAGACCGGTGAGGACGTCGACGACGCGGTTGACGATGGTCGAGGGATGCGAATTCGAGGCATGTACACGGAAGGTCGCGACCTGATCATAGAGAGGTTCACGCTCGTTCACGAGCGCCAACCAGTTCTCGACCGGGGTTCCCGCACCGCGCAGCAGCGGTCTGTGCGGGGAGTTCAGTCGAGTCACGACGGTGTCGACATCGATGTCGATGTGCACGACCTTGATCGCGGGATGGCCCAGCTGGGCACGGGTGCCCGGGTTGAGGATCGCTCCCCCGCCCAGGGAGACGATGCCTGGACGGTCGAGCAGACGACGCAGGGCGCGCCGGACGACCTCGCGTTCGATCCGTCGGAAATGGTCCTCACCACGCTCGACGAAGATCTCTGCGATGACGCCGTACTTGTCGACGATGTTCGCATCGGTGTCGATGAGCGGCAGATCGAGTCGATCAGCCAGGAGACGACCGATCGTGGATTTGCCGGCCGCAGGCGGTCCAGTCAGGACGATGCGCGACTGCGAGGCCGGGACCGGTTCCAGCGGTGGAACCGGTTTCGGGTGCGGGCGTTGAGTCATCGGCCGATGCGGAGGTTCTCCGGAATGGCCGCCACGTAGGCATCCAGGTTCCGCTTGGTCTCGGCCACGGAGTCTCCGCCGAACTTCTCCACCACTGCCTCGGCGAGAACGAGAGCCACCATCGCCTCAGCCACGACACCGGAGGCCGGAACCGCGCACACGTCGGATCGCTGGTGGTTGGCCTTGGCAGGTTCACCGGTGACGACGTCGACGGTGGCCAGAGCGCGTGGGACCGTAGCGATGGGCTTCATGCCTGCCCGGACTCGCAGCGGTCCACCTGTCGACATTCCGCCCTCGGTGCCGCCTGCGCGGTTGCTGACGCGTCGGATACCTTCGTCACCCACGGCGAGTTCATCGTGGGCTGCGGACCCGGGGCGCCTGGTAGTGAGGAAGCCGTCGCCGACCTCGACGCCCTTGATCGCCTGAATGCCCATCAGGGCCCCGGCAAGTCGGGAGTCGAGCCGACGGTCCCAGTGGACGTGCGAGCCAAGACCGGGCGGCAGGTCATAGGCGAGGACCTCGACGACTCCACCGAGGGTGTCGCCGGCCTTCTTCGCAGCATCGATCTGCTCAACCATGCGAGCGGAGAGTTCCGGGTCAAAACAGCGCACGGGATCGGCATCGAGTGCGTCGACGTCCGTTGCCGACGGCAATGCTGGTTCGGTCGCAGTCTCTGCGGATTCCGCAGCCGTGCCGATTGCCACGGTATGGGAGACGAGCGTGATGCCGAGTTCGCCCAGGAAGTTCGCGGCGATGGTGCCCAACGCCACACGCATTGCCGTTTCTCGGGCCGAGGCACGTTCGAGGATCGGTCGAGCCTCGTCGAATCCGTACTTCTGCATGCCGACGATATCGGCATGACCGGGCCGCGGTCGGGTCAGCGGGGCGTTCCGAGCCTGACCGGCGAGTTCGTCCTCGTCGATCGGGTCGGGGCTCATCACGGTCTCCCATTTGGGCCATTCCGTGTTCCCGACCTCGACGGCCACGGGTGAGCCCAATGTCTGCCCGTGTCGCACTCCGCCGAGGAGGCGAACCTCGTCGGCTTCGAACTTCATCCGCGCTCCACGGCCATAGCCCAGTCTGCGTCGAGCTAAGCTCGCGCGGATGTCTTCCCTGGTGATAGGAACGTGGGCGGGAAGCCCCTCAATGATCCCAGTCAGCGCTTCGCCGTGGGATTCGCCTGCAGTCAGCCATCTCAACATTCAACCGATTCTACAAAAGGATTGGGCCAAGCACCGACCCGAACCACATTCCGGATAGCATTGCCGGTCCGAATGCGATCGTCGTCGCCTTCAGGCTGCGTTTCGCAGCGGCTGCCAGGAGGGCTGCGATGCCGGCGATGAGCATCATGATGATGAAGACGAGCGCCGGTGCCCATGGGGAGAACAGTGTGGGCACACCGAATACGACGAACGCCAGTTTGACGTCGCCGAGACCCATCGTGCGCGCGTGCATCACCCGTCCGCTCAGGTAGAGGACGCCGAAGAACAGGACCCCGGCGACTCCGGCGATGAGACCGAGGCCCCAGATGGCGGACTCCCCCAGCAGCTGCCCGAGAACGAAGGTGAGAAGTTCGATTCCGATGAGCGGATACACGATCCGATCCGGCAGCCGATGGATGACGATGTCGACGACAGCGAGGTACGGGGTGGCAGCGGCCGCTGCACCCAGGCTCAGAGCCAGCAGAAGCCGGTCGACGGACCCGATGTCGGCACTATGACCGGCGCCTGACATTGAGCCGGCATCGGATAGTGAGCCGGAGCCGGGTGCCGCGCCGGCGGCGGGGAAGAGCAGTGCGGCCGCAACTGCCAAGACGATGCCGAGGATCACTAAGGGCAGAGGGCGGAAAAGACGAGTCTTCGCGAGCACTGCAGCGTGGTCGTCATCGGCCAGCCACCACGAGGTGCTGCGGGCCAGGAGAATGCCGAGACCAGCACTGATGACGGCGCTGACTCCGATCGGCCACCCGTGGAGAACTCCGATGTCCACCCTCGCCCGCCCTTTCCGTCCTTCTGGTCAGTCGCCTGCCGGCCCAGGTCGATCTTCGAGTGCGCTGTACATGGCTGCTGTGATCACGGCGCGCCGCTCAGCGTTCTGCGTTGGGCCCTGAGTGAGGCAGGGCTCGGCATCCGCTGCTTCGGCCGCGGCGATGAACATCTCCGACTGTGCAACGGCCTGCTCGACGAGCATCACCGTGCCCTCTACCGGGATGAGGCCGTGGGATTCGGCTGCCTGAAGGAAGCCGGACTCCGCAGCATAGGCGACGTCGAGGGCAACTCCGCAGCGGAAGCCGGGAGACCACTGCAGTTCGAGGACAGCCTCGGCGGGGAGGGTCGAGATGACAACGGCGGAGGGTCCGATCTGTCTCAGCGGCGCGGTGGACGCCGACACTCCAAGCTGTTTGCTGAGGTCGAGGACCCGTCCGGCCCGATCAGGGTTTCTGACGAGGAATTCGACCGTGGCGATGCCCAGTTCGCGGCAGGCCAGCAGCGCCGAAGCCGCGGTCGCTCCTGCACCCAGGATGGTCGCTCTGTCAGCACCATCGCCGTCGGCCGTGCTCACGCCTGCAGTCGCGCCGAGACCTGCGGCCGTGGCCGATATCGCGGCGGTGACTGCTGCTTCCCGATAGGTGTTGAGACCCGGAGTCAGCGCGCGCACGATGCCCTGCACGTCGGTGTTCGCAACCGACGTCGCCCCACCTCGGCGAACCAGTGTGTTCGCCACTCCGGTCAGCCCGGCTGTGTCATCGAGGCCCCACCCATGGGTCAACGCGAGTTCGACGAGCCGTTCCTTCAAAGGCATCGTCAGCGAGAATCCGATCTGGCTTCGGTGAGCTGCCAGGAAGGATTCGAGGTCCTCCGCGCCGATGTCGAAACTGGCGTATTCGCTGCTGTGGAGGCCCAGGGCCTGAAATGCCGCACGATGAAGCAGCGGCGATTTGGAATGGGCGATCGGGCGACCGAGCACCGCAGCCGAGATCGTCATTTGTCGCCGTTGGCCTCTCCGTGCTCCTTGAGCCATTTCCGATAGATCTCGACATTCTTCCGATGCTCGTCGTAGGTGTCGGCGAATTTGGTCTCCCCGGTGTCCGGGTTCGTGGCCACGAAGAACTGCCAATCACCTTTGGTGGGATTGAGCGCGGCATCGACTGCTCCGGCGCTGGGCGAATTGATCGGTCCCGGTGGCAGCCCCTTCTTCTTGTACGTGTTGTACGGGCTGTCGGACTCGCGCTCCTCCTTCGTCGTCGTCAGGTCACTGCGGGCACCGTGGATATAGGCCACCGTCGCATCGGACTGGAGCAGTTCGCCGGTCCTCGAATCCTCTGAGATGCGGTTGAGGAAGACCTGCGCCACCTTCTTTCGGACCTCTTCGTCACCGGGCGATTCGATTTCGACGAGGCTCGCCAGGGTCATGATCCGATTCGCGTCGTCGAGATCGATGTCAGCGTTCTCGATCTCAAGCTTCGTCTTATTGACCATCTCGGACACGATGTCCTCGGCCGTTTTGTCCTGGTTCAGTTCGTAGGTTGCCGGATACAGATACCCCTCCAGGCTGGGGGCGTCGACGTCGAGGCCGTAATCCTTCGGGGTCTTGTCATCGATGGCTTTGTCGACGGCTTCGGCCTTCATTCCCGACTCGACCATCGTCGATTTGATCTGGTCGATCTTGCGGCCCTCGGCGATCGTGATCGTGGGAGGTTTGATCGGATTGACGATCGCTTCCACTGCTGATTTGGAACTCATCTTCTCGCGCAGAATGATCGGCCCGGCCTGGATCGTGATATCGCGGCGCTCGACCTCGTCGAGGAACGGCTCGGAGTTCATGATCACCCCGGCCTCGACGAGCTGATTGGCCACGGAGCGGGCAGAGGCTCCCGGCGGGATCTCGATCGTGACCTCGCTGGTGCCGGCGCCCTCGTAGTCGCCTTTGGGACCGAACAGGTCATCGAAGACTCCGCCGGCGGCTCTGACACCGAAGAATCCTCCGATGCCGAATACGAGCACGCAGACGACGACGATGGCCGTCGTCCGACGTCTGCGCAGCATCCGGCGGCGCTTCTTTGCTCTGAGGTCGGACCTGGTCAGCCCTTCGTCTTCCGAGAACTCACCTGGGAACGGGCTCATAGCTCACTCTCCTCGTCGGGCATTGCTCGACCGGCTGGCTCACCGGTGTTGTGTTCGAATTCGAGGGCATTCTGCAAAATGATCACGGCTGCCTGGGCATCGACGATCTCACGACGTTGACGCGAGTTCTTCCCTGCGGCGGCGAGGGCGTGGTGAGCCTCGACCGTGGTGAAGCGCTCATCGACGAGGCGGATGGGCGTCGACGTAGCGAGGCTGATTCGCCTGGCGAAATCAAGTGCGGTCGCCGCCGCCGCCCGTGCCGCGCCGTCGAGGGATTTCGGGTCGCCGATGAGCAGTTCGATCGGTTCGTATTCGTCGATGATCTCCCGCAGCGCTCTCAGCGCAGCAGGCTCGTCGGTCCTCCGCACCACTGTCAGCGGCGTAGCGAGGATGCCGTCAGGGTCACTGCTGGCGACCCCGATGCGCACCGAACCGATGTCGAGGCCGATACGTCGGCCCCGGCGGAAACTCACTGGAGAGCTGCCTTGACCGCTGTGATGGCAGAGGGGATCGCGGAGGCATCGCTGCCGCCGCCCTGAGCGAGGTCGGGTTTGCCTCCTCCGCCGCCGCCGAGTTCACCGCAGGCCAGTGACACGAGCTTGCCGGCCTGCTGTCCCTCATCGCGTGAGGCAGCGGTCGTGGCGACCACGACAACGGGTTTTCCGTTGCTCATTCCGATGCCGAGGACCACGGCGGATCGTTCCGAGACTCGACCGCGCAGGTCTGTGACGACTGTGCGGATATCTCCCGCATTCGAGACCTCGCCGAGTTCGGCGACGACGAACAGAGTTGATCCCACGGTTTCGGCGTTGTCGAGGAATCTTCCTGCTGAGGCCAGGAGCTGCTGGGAGTTCAGGCGAGCGATCTCCTTCTCCGCATCCTTGAGCTTGGTCATCAGATCTCCGACGCGTTCGCGCACATCGGTTCCCGGCACCTTGAGCATGTCGGACAGGGAGGAGACGATGCTGCGTTCAGCTGCCAGCGAGCGGAAGGCGTCCATGCCGACGGCGGCTTCGATGCGGCGCACGCCTGAGCCCACGGAGGCTTCGGAGAGCACGGAGATCGGCCCGACCTCGGACGAAGCACCGACGTGTGTGCCTCCGCAGAGTTCGCGGGAGAATGGCCCGCCGATGTCGACGACGCGCACGATATTCGGGTACTTCTCACCGAAGAGCGCCATCGCACCTGACTTCCTGGCGTCCTCGAACGGCAGGAATTCGGTCCCGACCTCGTAGTTCGAACGAACGGCGAGGTTGGCGACGTCTTCGATCTCCGCCCGCATCTGCGGACTCGGGGCTTCAGGGAATGAGTAGTCGAAGCGCATGTAGCCCGGCTGGTTCATCGAGCCGGCCTGGACAGCGTGAGTACCGAGGATCTCGCGCAGCGCGGCGTGGACGAGGTGCGTGGCGGTGTGCGCTTGTGAACCCTGGAACCTGTGGTCGCGGTCGACGACGGCCAGGACCTCGGCCCCCACATGGATCTCGCCGTCGATGACTTCGACTCTGTGCGCGGGGAGCCCCTTGATGGGATTCTGCACGTCGAGGACGCGGGCGGTGAAACCATGGCCTTTGATGAGGCCGATATCGGCGCGCTGTCCGCCTGCCTCGGCGTAGAACGGAGTCAGATCGAGGATGAGGTCGGCGGACTGTCCCGGTGTCAGAACTTCCTGGGCGAGCCCGTCGACGACGATTCCACGCACCCGGGAGTCGGCTTCGAGGCGGTCGTAGCCGACGAACTCGGAGGCACCGTCTTCGAGCAGCGCAGAGTAAGCAGAGAGGTCGGTATGTCCGCCGCCCTTCTTCGCCTTCGCGTCGGCCTTGGCTCGGGTCCGCTGCTGACTCATCAGGGCGCGGAAGCCCTCTTCGTCAACGTGGACGCCCTGCTCGGAAGCCATTTCCAGAGTCAGATCGATGGGGAATCCGTGGGTGTCGTGCAGAGCGAACGCCACGTCGCCGCTGATGGTCTTGTCCGACTCAGGCAGGGAGGCCGCAGCGTTCTGGAACAGCTGTGTGCCCGATTCCAGGGTCCGCAGGAAGGCCTTCTCCTCGGCGTAGGCGATGCGGGAGATGCGGTCGAAATCCGTCTCCAGCTCAGGGTAGGAGAGCTTCATCGATTCCATGGACACCGGCAGCAGCTCCGGCAGAACTTCGCTGGTCACGCCGAGGAGGCGCATCGCACGTACGGCACGGCGGAGGAGACGTCGGAGGATGTAGCCGCGGCCTTCGTTGCCAGGGCGGACACCATCGCCGATGATGATCAAGGAGGAGCGGACGTGGTCGGCCACGACTCGCATCTGCACGTCGGCCTCGTGATCGGCACCGTAGCTGTGGCCGGAGAGGCGGCTGGCGGCCTCGATGACGGGGAAGACTTCGTCGATCTCGTACATGTTCTCGACGCCTTGAAGCAGGAAGGCGACACGCTCGAGGCCCATGCCGGTGTCGATGTTCTTCGCTGGGAGGTCGCCGGCGATGTCGAAATCGACCTTCGACCGGACCTCGCTGAGTTCGAATTCCATGAACACGAGGTTCCAGATCTCGATGTACCGATCTTCATCGGCCACGGGACCGCCTTCGACACCGTAGTCCGGACCACGGTCGAAGTAGATCTCGGAGCAGTAGCCGCCGGGGCCGGGCTGACCGGTGTGCCAGAAATTGTCCTCGTTGTCGCGCGGCTGGATGCGCTCTCGTGGAATCGAGGTCTCCTCGAGCCACAGGTCGATGGTCTCGATATCGTCCTCATGGACTGTTGCCCACAGGCGGTTCTCGTCGAAGCCGAGACCACCGTCGTCCACGGGGTTCGTCAGCAGTCCCCAGGCGAAGCGAATGGCTTCGCGCTTGAAGTAGTCGCCGAAGGAGAAATTGCCATTCATCTGGAAGAAGGTGCCGTGGCGGGTGGTCTTTCCGACCTCTTCGATGTCGCCGGTGCGCACGCATTTCTGCACGCTCGTGGCGCGATTGAATGGGGCGGGCTCCCGACCGGAGAGATACGGGATGAACTGAACCATACCCGCGATGTTGAACAGGATCGATGGATCCGAGCTGATCACCGACGCTGAGGGGACGACTGCGTGCCCATTCGCTTCGAAGTAGTCCAACCAGCGCTGTTTGATCTCTGCCGTCTTCATCCAAGGCCTTTCACATGTTGCGTGTGCACTCTTGCACTCATCAGTGATTAGTTTAGTGGCTCATCCGCATTATGCGAGGTGCCGACGCTGCGCGCCGTCGACTTGCGTATGAATGCACAACTGCCCGGAACTCGACGTTCCGGGCAGTTGATGCCGTGCGATCCCTCTGGGGTGATCAGCGCGAGTAGTGCTCGACGACCAGCTGAACATCAACGGTCACAGGAACCTCTTCGCGCTTGGGGCGACGAAGCAGGGTGGTCTGCAGACCTTCGAGGTTGACATTGAGGTAGCCGGGAACTGCAGGGAGAACATCCTTGTGTCCACCGGCTGCTGCGACCTGGAACGGATCCATCGATGCACTGCGCTCGTGAACCTGGATGGTCTGTCCTTCCTTCACGCGGAATGAAGGACGATCGACGCGCTGGCCGTCAACGGTGATGTGACGGTGCACGACGAACTGACGCGCCTGGGCGATGGTCCGAGCGAAGCCCGAACGCAACACCAGCGCGTCGAGACGCATTTCGAGGAGCTCGACCATGGTCTCACCGGTCAGACCGGAGAGGCGGCTGGATTCCTTGTAGATCTTGAGCATCTGAGCTTCGCGGATGCCGTACTGGGCGCGAAGACGCTGCTTCTCCTTGAGACGGACCGAGTAGTCGCTGTCATTGCGACGACGTGCACGGCCGTGCTCGCCTGGAGGATACGGGCGACGCTCGAAGTACTTCTCCGCTTTCGGAGTCAGCGGCATGCCGAGGGCGCGCGAGACGCGCGTCATCCGGCGGTTACGTGCTGGTGCTGGCACTGTATTACCTTTCATCAATATGGTGTGTCTCGACCGGCCATGGGTTCTCGCCCAAGTCGACACGGTTGTTTCCCTGGATGGGAAAGAGGGATTGAGCGTCGAGATCCGCTCGCACCGACCGCCTTTAGGGTGCAGGCACAACAGCAACCAATCTTAGCGGATTCCACTCCCCCGGCGCAAAGCGACAGAACGGGGAGTCGAGCGATGCGCCGCGGCGCTGCCGCGGGGTTGATCACAGGGCAAAGAGGATATCTGCCCGGCAGGTTCTGGTGCTCAGGCGCCGGTACGGCCGGCTCCGCCGTCGGGCCTTCGCTCGGTGGGCAGCCGCATTGCCGCATCAGCAACTTCGGCTCCCGAACCACCATAGATGTTGACGACGGTGTGGACTCCTGCCGCGGTGAGGGCGTCGGCCTGGTCCTGACGCTGGACCACTGCGGCGATGGCACCGTCGAAACCGGCTATTCTCAGCTGTTCGAGTGCGAAGGTGTTCGAGTCGTGGATCGCCATAGCCAGAATCACGGTCCGGGCGGTTCCACCGACGACAATGCGGTGCCAGAACTCGTGGTCTGTGGCGTCGCCCTCCAGGACGTTGAACTTCTCGTCCTGGAGATCCTCCACCACCAGATGATCGTTGTCGACACCGATGACGGACAGACCCCCTCGGTCGACCAATCGCTCATATGCACCGCGTCCGATGCGGCCCATGCCCAGCACCACCACCTCGGCGGTACCTGTGTCGATCGGGCGATCCGGTGGTCGCAGTCTGGCCTCATTCTCATCGGGCAGGATCTCATCGAGCCTGCCCACGATCTGCAGACTGTAGGCGTTGGCCAATGAGGAGATGATCATTGAGATCGCGACGGCCAAAGCAGTCACTGTCAGCCAGCTGTCCTCGAACACTCCATTGGCTGCCCCGACCGCCACCACGATGAGCGCGAATTCGGAGAAGTTGCTCAAGGCGAGACTGGTGCGGATGCTGGTCCGGTTGCGCAGGCCGAAGAGTCGACCCAACAGATAGAAGCTGAGGAAGTTGAAGGGGATGAGAATCACGCACAGGATCAACGCCATGAGCAGGTCGGCCCAGGTCGGGATCGCCTGCAGTCCGATGACGACGAAGAAGGCGACGAGGAAGAGCTCCTTGACGCTGAATAGGGACTTCGACAACTCGGTGGATCTGGGATGGCCGGCGAAGAGCAGACCCATCACCAAAGCCCCCCAGGTCACCATGGATGCCCACGGACTCGAAGGCCACGTATCCCGGGCCCAGTGCCATGACCACGCCGAAGAGCACCAGCAGCTCGCCTCGTCCCACACGGTCGAGAATGCGGCGCAGCACCCATGCTGCGGGGATCAGGAGAACGAGTGCGAAGGCCCATAGACTCGGCGGCTCCTCACCTGCAACGGTGATGAAGGCGACGGCGGCGATGTCCTGGAGGACGAGGATGGCGATGGCGATCTGACCGTAGTACGAACCGTCGTCGGAGCGGTCTTCGAGGACCTTGACCACGAGAACTGTTGAGGAGAACGACAGTGCGAATCCGAGCAGACCGATCGTGCCCAGTCCACCGTCGAGCGATACGACGCCGATGACCGCAGCGAACCCGATCGTGCCGGCTCCCACGAGAACACTGGAGATCATATGGAGCGCAGCCGTACCGTAGGCCTCGGGTTGGAGGAGGGATCGCAGATCGAACTTCAGTCCGATGGTGAAGAGGAGCAGAACCACGCCGAGGTCGGAGATCCGTTCGAGACCGTCGAATGCGGAGAAGCCGAGGAAGTGAAGCAGGAATCCGGCACCAAGGAAGCCCACCAGTGGAGGAATGCGCAGTACGCGCGCCACCAATCCCAGAGCGAGAGCGGCCGCGATGGTGACGATGATGTCCTGCACGTCAACCCTCTTCGGCCCCTCAGACGCCAGCGAACCGATCGTGGCCGCGGCTCTCCTTCATCCTGTGCACAAAACTACCGCGTCCCAGGGGTCAGAGGGAGGAATTCGGCGGCGAATATCGGCAGGCCGGTGCCTTTATCAGGGCCGCAGGAGTCTCTGCAGCATCTCGAGACGCTCACCCAAGGAGCGCTCCATCCCGTTGCCTGTCGGCTCGTAGTAGCGCTTCCCGCGCAGTGCCTCGGGCAGATATTCCTGGGCAGCGACTCCGTGAGGATGATCGTGCGAGTATTTGTAGCCCTCGCCGTGGCCGAGCTCCTTGGCGCCGGGATAGTGCGCGTCCCGCAGATGTGTTGGCACCTGCCCGGAGAACCCGTTCTTGACGTCGGCGATGGCTGCGTCGAGGGCGCGGTAGCTCGCGTTCGACTTCGGCGCCATGGCCAGGTAGGTGACCGCCTCGGCCAGCGGAATGCGTCCTTCCGGCATGCCGATGTTCTGCACGGCTGTTGACGCCGCCACCGCGATCGGCAGGGCCTGCGGATCGGCCATACCGATGTCCTCGGCAGCCGATATCACGACGCGCCGCGCGATGAAGCGGGGGTCCTCGCCGGCAACGATCATCCTGGCCAGGTAGTGCAACGCGGCATCGACGTCTGAGCCGCGAATCGACTTGATGAATGCGGAGATGACATCGTAGTGCTGGTCACCGTTCTTGTCGTAGCGCAGCACAGTTTCGGAGCTGGCCTCGGCACAGGCGGCCTCGGTGATGAGGATCGCGCGGCGATCAGTTTCCGAATCGGCCGCGTCATCAGTCGCGTCGTCGGCCGTGTCATCAGGCGAGTCGTCGGCCGCGTCTCCGTCGTCTGCCCCTGCGAACTCTGCCTGTGCGGCAGCGATTCCGGCGGCGGCTTCGAGGATCGTCAGGGAGCGCCGGGCGTCAGCACCGGCGATGCGGACGATGAAGTCCTTCGCCGCAGGCTCGAGTTCGAACTGGCCGGCCAAACCTCGTTCGCTGGTGACTGCACGGTCGAGGAGATCGGCAATGGCGGCATCGTCGAGCGGACGCAGCGTGAGCAGAAGCGAGCGGGACAGGAGTGGGGAGATGACGGAGAACGATGGGTTCTCGGTCGTCGCGGCCACGAGCACGACGAGGCGGTTCTCCACCGCTGGCAGCAGAGCATCCTGCTGCGCTTTCGAGAATCGGTGGATCTCGTCGAGGAACAGCACGGTCGTGCGCTGATACATGTCGCGCTCGCGCCTGGCGTTCTCGATCACCTGTCGCACGTCCTTGACGCCGGCGGTGATCGCGGACATCTCGACGAAGGTGCGGCCCGGCGCGTGGGAGATGACGTGGGCCAGGGTGGTCTTGCCGACCCCGGGAGGACCCCACAGGATCACCGAGGAGGCTCCTGCCCGGTCTCCCCCGCTGGCCTCGACGAGTTGGACGAGGGGTGAACCGGGGAACGTCAGATGATCTTGGCCGACCACCTCGGCAATGGTGCGCGGACGCATCCGCACCGCCAGCGGATCGAGAGCTCGCCCCGAACCGGCAGATGAACCGCCGACGCCCGGACCAGGCG
>NZ_JBHFIH010000009.1:337323-398038 GCF_057334195.1 Brevibacterium sp. AGC70
CGATCCCTGGTCCGGGCTGTCGGAGGAGAAGAGGTCAGGACCGTTGGTCATCAGGCCTCGGCGTCGTCGTCTTCCGGTTCGAAGTCCACGCCGGCCTCGGCACGCTGTGCGTCGGTGATCGGTGCGGGAGCCTGGGTGAGCGGATCGTATCCGGCACCCGTCTTCGGGAAGGCGATGACTTCGCGGATCGAGTCGACCCCGGCGAGCAGGGACACGATGCGGTCCCAGCCGAAGGCGATGCCTCCGTGCGGGGGTGCGCCGAACTTGAAGGCTTCGAGGAGGAAGCCGAACTTCTCCTGTGCGTCTTCCTCGGAGATGCCCATGATCTTGAACACCCGTTCCTGGACGTCCTTGCGGTGGATGCGGATCGAACCTCCGCCGATCTCGTTTCCGTTGCAGACGATGTCGTAGGCGTAGGCCAGGGCAGCACCCGGGTCGGATTCCAGGGTGTCGAGGAATTCCGGCTTCGGAGCGGTGAAGGCGTGGTGGACAGCGGTCCATGATCCTTCACCGACAGCGACGTCGCCTGCGGCCTGAGCCGCTGCTGCGGATTCGAAGAGCGGTGCATCGACGACCCACACGAAGGCCCAGTCGCCTTCTTTGATGAGTCCTGTGCGTTCGGCGATCTCGTTGCGGGCGGCGCCCAGGAGAGCACGTGAGCTCGCAGGGTCACCGGCGGCGAAGAAGATCGCGTCACCGGGGGTGGCTCCTGCGGCGTCGACGAGGCCTGCCTTCTCCTCATCGGAGATGTTCTTGGCCACGGGACCGGTCAGGGTGCCGTCTTCGGCCACGAGCACGTAGGCCAGGCCCTTGGCGCCGCGCTGCTTGGCCCAGTCCTGCCAGGCGGCGAGCTGACGACGAGGCAGTGAGCCGCCGCCGGGGTAGACAACCGAGCCGACGTAGTCGGACTGGAAGACCCGGAACGGGGTGTCCTGGAAGAATTCGGTGAGGTTGTGCAGTTCGAGCTCGAAGCGAAGGTCGGGCTTGTCGCTGCCGTACCTCTCCATCGCCTCGGCGTAGGTGATGTGCGGGATCGGCGTAGTGATCTCGTGTCCGATGAGCTTCCACAGAGCCACGAGGATCTTCTCGGCAAGCTCGATGATGTCCTCCTGCTCGACGAAGGAGGCTTCGATGTCGAGCTGGGTGAACTCGGGCTGACGGTCCGCGCGGAAATCCTCGTCACGGTAGCAGCGTGCCAGCTGGTAGTAGCGTTCCATGCCGGCGACCTGCAGAAGCTGCTTGAACAGCTGCGGTGACTGCGGCAGGGCGTACCAGGAACCGGGCTGCAGGCGTGCGGGGACGAGGAAGTCGCGGGCGCCTTCAGGGGTGGACCGGGTCAGGGTCGGGGTCTCGATCTCGAGGAATTCCTGCTCGTCGAGGACAGTGCGGGCTGCCTTGTTCGCGGCCGATCGCAGACGCATGGTGGAAGCCGGACCGGACCGACGCAGGTCGAGGTACCGGTAGCGCAGGCGGGTCTCCTCGCCGACGGTGCCGGCGTCTTCGGCGTGGTCGGAGACCTGGAAGGGCAGCGCCTCGGCGAGGCTGAGGATCTCGACGTTCGTGTCGATGACCTCGATGTCACCAGTGGGCAGGTTGGCGTTGGTGTTGCCCTCGGGACGCAGGGACACGGTGCCGGTGACCTTGACGACGGATTCGTTGCGCAGCGAGTGCGCATCGTCCTCACGGACGACGACCTGGACGATGCCCGAAGCGTCACGCAGATCGATGAAGGCGACACCTCCGTGATCGCGACGACGGTCGACCCACCCGGTCAGGGTGACGGTCTGTCCTGCGTGTGAGGCTCGCAGGCTTCCGGTTTTGTGGCTTCGCAGCACCTAGGGCTCCTTTACGATGTTTATGTGGCAGCGCGTGAACAATGATAGTCGCTCGCCAGTGGAATACCGGCATGGCCCACTGCAGGTCATCTGCCGCGGGCGACGAGGAAGAGGATCACATGAGCACAAGTGGCACGGGCACGGAGGATCTCGGCTCGGATGTGGGAACCGACCCCACCTCCGCGCAGGTCGAGGTGGCCGCGGAGACCTTTCGCATGCTCGCCTCCGGGACTCGCCTCCGTCTGGTCTGGACGTTGGTCAATCAGGAGCTCGATGTCTCTTCCCTCGCCGAGGCGATCGGTGCGGCTGTACCCACCGTGAGTCAGCATCTGGCGAAGATGAGATTGGCGGGCCTGATCTCGTCTCGCCGGGACGGGCGTCGGATCTTCTACACCGTCGACGATCCGCACGTGGTCTCAATGGTGCGCGAGATCTTCGATCACATCGCCCCCGACGGATCGTTGGCACCCGACCCGCCCGCGAGCGGCTCCTGACACTGGGCAGCGGCTTCACACCTGGGCCCAGGCAGGATAGAGGCTTCACACCTGGGCTCAGTCAGGATTCGGTCTGAACGATCTCAGTCCCGGTACACCCGTGGCTTACGGTCGGCAGCGACAGGCTCCCATGTCTGCGGGTTCGCCGGAGCCTGCTCCCCGGAGCGGATGTCCTTGATTTCGTGACCACTCTCACCTTCGGTGAACCACACGAAGGGGATACCCCGACGTTCGGCGTAGCGAATCTGCTTTCCGAACTTCGCAGCACTCGGTGAGACCTCACAGGCGATGTCACGGGCACGCAGAGCGGTGGCAACCGCATCGGCTTCACCGCGCTTGTCCTCATCCGTCACAGCGACGACCACAGCCGACGGTGTTCCACGCGTGGCCTTGATGCCGCTGTCGGCATCGAGGACGAAGGCCATGAGCCGCGAGACGCCGATCGACATCCCAACACCGGGGTAGCTCTTCTTACCCACAGTCACGAGCGAATCGTAGCGACCGCCTGAGGCCACCGATCCGAGTTCTTCGTGTCCGATCAGCTGCGTCTCGTAGACGGCTCCTGTGTAATAGTCGAGTCCACGTGCGATCTTCAGCTGCGCCACAACGACGCCGGGTGCTCGCTCGTGGGCGGCGCGAAGCATCGTCGTCAGAGAGTCGAGACCCTCGTCGAGCAGGGGGTGTTCGACGCCGAGCGCACGCACGTCGTCCGCGAAGTCCGGCGAATCCGATTCGATCGCGGCCAGTGCGAGGCACAGTCGCTGCTGCTGCTCGTCGGCCTCGGCTTCCGCAGCCAACAGTTTGCCCACCTCGGCGGGACCGATCTTGTCGTACTTGTCGAGGCAGCGCAGGACGGCCTGGATGTTGGTGAGTCCGATGCCACGCGCGAACCCTTCGAGGAGCCTGCGATCGTTGACCACGATCTTGACCCCGGGCACGCCCAGTGGGGCCAGCCGGCTGAAGGCGTCGGCGACGGCGAGTGGAATCTCAACTTCGAAGTGTCCGGGCAGCTCCGCCTCGGCGACGACGTCGATATCGGCCTGGATGAACTCGCGGTACCGGCCCTGTTGGGGGCGTTCACCGCGCCACACCGGCTGGATTCGAGCGGCTTTGAACGGGAAGGAGAGTTCGTTCGCATTGTCGGCGATGAACCGCGCCAGAGGCACAGTGAGGTCGAAGTGCAGCCCCAGCGGATTGCGCTCGGCGCCCTCGGAGTGCAGGCGGCTGACAGCGAAGATCTCTTTGTCGATCTCTCCGTCCTTGGCGAGCTGGCTGATCGGCTCGACTGCACGGTGGTTGAGTGCCGAGTATCCATGCAGCGCGAAGGTGTGTTCGAGGACGTCGATGATCGACCTCTCGATTACGCGCTCTGCTGGAAGTCGTTCCGGGAAACCGGACAGTCGGGCTGACTTCGCCATTGTTCTCCTTGGTGCTCTTCGTCTCTGGTGGGTGTTGTCGTACCTGGTGGGTGTTGTCGTACCTGGTGGGTGTTGGTCGGTTCGTCTCGCTCGGAACCGATTCGTCTCTGGAAGAACCGATTCGTCTCTAGAAGAACGGGTTCGTCGCCAGCTCGTGGCCGACTCGGGAGCCTGGACCGTGTCCAGGATAGATGGGAACGTCGGGCAGCGTCGCGAAGGCTCGCAGTGATTCTGCCATCGCCGAGGCGTCTCCCCCTGGGAGGTCGACGCGTCCGATCGCTCCGGCGAAGACCACATCGCCGGTGAAGATGATCTCCTCACCGTCGGCCTGCACCCGCAGCAGAGTTGAACCTTCCGTGTGTCCGGGTGCGGCCACAGCAGTGATCGTCAACCCTGCGACCTCCACCGTCTGCGCGTCGATCAGCGCGTTGACCTCGGGCGCTGACCAATCCTTGACGAGGGGTTCGAGCATCTGGGCGAACTGAGGGCTGAGAGTCTCGGCGGGCTTGTCCAAGCGATAACGGTCGGTATCGCCCAGGTAGACGGGCACATTCCAGCGGGACAGGACGTTGGTCAGTCCGAGGATGTGGTCGGGGTGACCGTGGGTGAGGAAGATGGCCCGAGGCACCAGATTCTCTTCGTCCACGATCTCGTCGAGACCGGGTGCACAGTCGAAACCTGAGTCGACGAAGATGGCATCGTCGTGGCCTTCGGCACGCACGGCGTAGCAGTTGACTTCGAGAAATTCGGCGCGGGTCACAAATACATCCATGCTCAAAGTCTATCCAGAGCATGGGGCTTGGTTATGCTGGGATAACGTCAATCAGGAAATCGAGTGATCTGCAGGCACAGAGTCCCGCAGGTTCGACCGATGGAAACAAGGTGAGAATCATGTCGACCCCGACCCCGAAGCCGGTCCCGCGCCCGTCCTCTCTGCCCCGTCCACAGGCGGCTCAGACCGTGACCGGGACTACCGTTGATCATGATGCGGAAGTCCGGCGCGCAATCGAGCACGGTCGCGCTGACCAGGAAGGCAATGTCTTCGTCGTCACTGCCGACGGCGAGCGTGCGGTCGGGCAGTATCCCGATGCCGGCCCTGAGGAAGCCTTGGAGTACTTCGCAAAGAAGTACGTCGACCTGGTGGAGAACGCAGCACTTCTCCGCAATCGTCTGTCCGCCGGTGCTCCCGGTCGCGAAGTGTCCTCTGCTGCGAAGACCCTGCAGGAGACCCTGCCGGAGGCCAATGTCGTCGGCGATCTCAAGGGCCTCTCTGCCACCTTGGATACCCTGATCTCGGATGCGCAGGCCACCGAGTCGAAGCAGGCTGCCCGTGCGGAAGCAGCCAAGCTCGAGGCCGCACAGGAACGCGAAGAGATCGTCGCCGAGGCTGAATCGCTGGCCAAGCGCGATCCCGCGAAGATCCAGTGGAAGCAGTCCGGGGCACGTCTGCGTGAGCTCTTCGGTCAGTGGAAGGACATGCAGCGCAGCGGTCCCAGACTGCCGCGTGCCGTGGACCAGGAGCTGTGGGGCCGCTTCTCGCAGGCTCGGAACACGTTCGAGCACAAGCGCAAGGAATTCTTTGCAGAGCTCGACAAGCAGAATTCCGAAGGCAAGCGGATCAAGGAGAAGCTCGTTGCCGAGGCGGAATCGCTGTCCGACTCGACCGACTTCCGCAATGTGTCGCAGAAGTACAAAGACCTCATGAACCAGTGGAAGAAAGCTCCGCGTGCCTCGCGCAAGGACGATGATGCTCTCTGGGCGCGCTTCCGCGCCGCCCAGGACGTCTTCTTCGCAGCTCGAGATGCAGAGAATGCTGCCGTCGACGAGGAGTACAAGGGCAACCTTGAGGCCAAAGAGGAGATCTTGGCCAGGGCGCAGGGTCTGCTGCCGATCGGTGATATTGCCGTGGCGAAGAAGGAACTGCGCGTCATTCAGGACGAGTGGGAGGCTGCCGGCAAGGTGCCTCGGGCCGACGTGTCCCGCATGGAGAACGGGCTGCGTGATGTCGAACGCGCCCTCTCCGATGCCGAGAACGCCGAATGGAAGCGCAGCAACCCGGAGACCAAAGCACGCACGTCCGGTGCGCTGAGCCAGCTCGACGACTCGATCGCCGAACTGGAACAGAAGTACGAGAAGGCGAAAGCCGGTGGCGACGAGAAGGCCGTCGCTGAAGCACAGTCGGCACTCGACGCACGTCGGGCCTGGCGAGACCAGCTGTCTCAGACAGCTGCCGAACTGGGCTGATGGGGCTTCCACAGCCTGGCGACCATGAGTCGCGGGTTATCCACAGATCGGATCTTCGGTCTTGAACACGCCTCCATACAGCGCAATAGTTGCTGTATGGAGGCGATGTTTCATCTACGCGACTACAGCTATGAGCACCTCACCGAACTGACGCTGGACGGACTGCTGACGCGGCTGACCGAGTCCACATGGGTCCGCAAGGGCGCTGTGCTCAGCTCAGAGGACCGCATGGCGGCGCTGCGGGCGCAGATCCCACCTCGCCTTGTGCTCTCCCATGACATCGCGTGGTGGGTTCACACCGGCCTTGGCAGAGCTCCGAGTCCGCTGACGTTCATCACCTATCCGAGGCGGCGCTACGTCGACAGCTGCGACGTCGTCGTCCATGAACTCACCATTGCGCGGAACGAATGGGAACTGATCAGCGATCTGCCCATCACCACGGAGGACAGAACGCTCTACGACCTGCTGGTCCCCCACCTGCGCACCCCCGATGAACGTTCGGCCCAGGTCGTGAAGAACCTCATCGACGAACTTCCCGCAAGAGCCAGACAACGGTTCCGCATGTATCTGGCGGAGATGTCCCGCAGGCCATATGTCGCCCACATGCGAACCGTCTTCGAGCGGACCTGTGCCGCATCAGACCGCGATAGACGCTGAACCAGTGCGGCAGTCTGAATCCGGTCGCCCTCAGCCCCCGGCGATGCGGTAGACGTCGAAGACCCCTTCGACCTTGCGAACTGCCGAGAGTACGGTATCGAGATGGCTGGCGTCGCTCATCTCGAAGACGAACTTCGACTGGGCAACTCGAGCCCGTGACGTGGCAACCGAGGCGGACAGGATGTTGACGTGAGTCTCGGTGAGGACCTTCGTGATGTCCGAGAGCAGACCTGAGCGGTCCAAGGCCTCGACCTGGATCTGAACGAGGTAGATTCCGCTGGTCGTCTCGCCCCAGGAGACATCGACCATCCGCTCAGGCTCCCGCTCGAGGGACGCGATGTTGGGGCAGTCCACACGGTGAACGGAGACTCCCGAACCACGCGTGACGAAACCAAGGATCTCATCACCTGGCACCGGCGTGCAGCAGCGGGCGAGTTTCACCAGGACGTCGTCGACGCCTTTGACTGTGACTCCCCCGGACGAGGAATGATGGCCCGAGGACTGACCAGTGCGATTGCGCGGTGACGGTGGCAGAACCGTCTCTTCGTTGTCGTCTCCAACTTCTTTTGCCAGCAGATCAACGACGTGGGCGGCCGAGCTCACGCCGTTGCCGATCGCAGCGTAGAGCGCGGTGACATCGGGCAGGCGCAGCTCAGTGGCGACAACCTGCAGCGCTTCCTGACTCATCAGCGCCGAGGCGGAGAGCGTGTGACGACGCATTGCCCGAGCCAGCTGCTCGCGACCGTTCTCGATCGCCTCTTCGCGGCGTTCCTTGGAGAACCATTGACGGATCTTGCTGCGTGCGCGAGGGCTCTTGACGAAGCCCAACCAGTCACGGCTGGGGCCTGCGTTCTCATCTTTCGAGGTGAAGACTTCGACCGAGTCGCCGTTCTTCAGCTCGGTGTCGAGCGCGACGAGACGACCATTGACCCGGGCGCCCATGGTCTTGTGCCCGACCTCGGTGTGAACCGCATACGAGAAGTCGACGGGAGTCGCCCCTGCCGGCAGACTCATCACGTCACCCTTGGGAGTGAAGACGTAGACCTCTTTCGAATTCACTTCATAACGGAGGTTGTCGAGGAACTCATCGGGGTCGCTGACCTCGCGCTGCCATTCCAGCAGCTGACGCAGCCATGCTGCGTCATCAACTTCGCCGTCATCTGAGACTTTGACCGACCGTGCGGTATTCGACGTAGCGGCCTTCGACGCGTTGCGGCGATCCTTGTACTTCCAGTGGGCGGCGACGCCGAATTCTGCGCGTCGGTCCATTTCGTGGGTTCGGATCTGGATCTCCACGGGTTTCCCGTTCGGTCCGATCACCGTCGTATGCAGGCTCTGGTACATGTTGTACTTCGGCATCGCGATGTAGTCTTTGAATCGGCCGGGGACAGGATTCCACCGGGCATGGACGATCCCCAGCGTGGCGTAGCACTCGCGAACGGTCTCGACGAGGACGCGAACCCCGACGAGGTCATAGATGTCGGCGAATTCGTGACCGCCGACGACCATCTTCTGATAGATCGAGTAATAGTGCTTCGGTCGCCCTGTGATCGCGGCTTCGATGTTTGACTGCCCGAGCTCCGATTGGAGTTCGCTGGAGACCGTGGCCAGATACTTCTCACGTTGGGGTGCCCTATCGGCGACGAGTCTCACCACTTCGTCGTAGACCTTCGGGTGGAGAACCTGGAAGGACAGGTCCTCGAGTTCCCACTTGATCGTGTTCATGCCGAGGCGGTGAGCCAATGGGGCATAGATCTCGAGGGTCTCACGAGCCTTCTTCGTACTCGATGAGGCGGGTACGAAACGCCAGGTGCGGGCGTTGTGAAGACGGTCTGCAAGTTTGATGACGAGGACACGGATGTCCTTGGCCATGGCCACGATCATCTTCCGCACGGTCTCCGACTGCGCGGCCTGGCCGTAGGTGAGTTTGTCGAGCTTCGTCACCCCGTCGACCATCGCGGAGACTTCGGGACCGAACTCCTCGGTGAGTTCCTTCAAAGAGTAGGAGGTGTCTTCGACGGTGTCGTGAAGCAGCGCGGCGGCGAGGGTGACCGGCAGCATGCCGATCTCAGCCAAGATCGTGGCCACGGCCACGGGGTGCGTGATGTAGTCATCACCCGACCTGCGGGTCTGACCACGGTGAGCCTGTTCTGCGACCTTATAGGCCCGGACCACCAGATCGATGTCGGCTTTCGGGTGATTGGACTGCAGAGCCCTGATCATCGGACCGAGGACACGTGGGTAGCCAGGGTTGTTCTGCGCCCTGGCCGCCCACCATGCTAAGCGGGAGATGCCTCGCGGACGGCGCGAATCGGCGGAAGAAGCCATGACATCCCCTTTCTGCTCAGACCTCGGCGTGAATCACCGGCGGAACATCTTCTGCTCCATTCTTCAAGCGTAGTTCACGCACAGCCTCTTCCTGCTCCTTGACTGCGGGTTCATTTGCCCGCAGGAGGGCATAGAGGGGGCTGGCGACGAACAACGTCGAAGCTGCTGCCACAATCGTACCGATGAACAGCGACAGTGAGATGTCGACCAGAGTTCCCGCGCCGAGCAGGAATACACCGATGAAGAGAATCGATGCGATCGGGAGCACCGACACGACGGAGGTATTGATCGAACGAACCGTTGTCTGATTGACGCCGAGGTTGACCAACTCAGAGAATTTCAGATTGCGTTTGTCCTTGAACCGAGTCGTATTCTCTCTGATCTTATCGAAGACCACCACAGTGTCGTAGAGCGAGAAGCTCAGGACCGTCAGGAAGCCGATCACCGCCTCAGGAGTGATTTCGAATCCTGTCGCGGAATAGATGCCCGTCGTGATGATCATGACGACCAGCAGTCCGACGATCGCTGCCAGAGACATCTTCCAAGTACGGAAGTACAGCGCCATCACGATCATGGCGATGCCGACGAAGATGACGAGAGCGCGAATCATCTTCTCGGTCACGTCCTGGCCCCACTCGGGGCCGACGAACGTGGATGTGACGTCTTCTGCCTTGACGTCGTATCCGCTCACAAGAGCGTCACGGACTTCCTGCATCTCGTCATCGCTGAGCTGGTTCGTCTCGATCTTCACAGCTGTATCGCCCGTAGGACTCAGACGTGGTTCGGAATTGCCCACGACCCCGGCGACGATGTCTTCGCCCTTAGCCGGCGCAGTGTCCGAGACGTGGTCGACCTGGAACTGCGATCCGCCCTTGAAGGCAATACCGAAGTTGAATCCTGCGATCAATGGGACGAGCAGTGACAGAAGAACCAGACCGCCGGAGATCAGCAGCCAGAGTTTGGCCTTCCCGACGAAGGGAATCGATGACTCACCGTTGTGGAGCCGGTTGCCCCAGGCAAAGAACCGTTTCACTTGTCTGCCTCCTTGCCATTGTCGGCAGAATCTTCGGCGGCCTTCTTCTCAGCCGCCTTCCGCTCTGCGATCGTGCTACCGGTTCGTGCCGATTTCGTCGACGACGCGGTCTTCTTCTTCGACTTCGTCTCGGTCGCGACATCGACTGGCTCTGTGGAATCAGAGGCCTCGTCGGAATCGGTGGACCGAGACTTCGTTGACCGTTTGGTCGTCGTCGTGCCACGAGACTGGCTGGATGACTCGGATCCGGCATCGACCTTCGACGATGCAGACGAAGATCCAGACGTCGAAGTTGTCGACTCGACAGTCGACTCCTCGACCGAATCCGCCTCGGGGTCGGAGGACATTCCTGCCTTCCGGGTTCGAGCCTTCTCCCGTCTGCGTGCCTCCGGCGACTTCTCGTCGTCGTCGATGCTGAGGTTGAGCGCGCCACGATAGGCAGCGGGCTTGACACCCAACAGCCTCGGATCCATACCGGACATCGGATGGCCCTGACCGAAGAACTTGGTGCGTGCGAGCACTTCCAACATGGGGTGCGTGAACAGGAAGACGATGAGCACGTCGATGATCACAGTCAGGCCCAGGGTGAAGGCGAACCCGCGCACAGAACCGACAGCCAGGATGTAGAGGATGACCGCGGCAAGCATGTTCACGGCCTTGGAAGCCCAGATGGTGCGTTTGGCACGATCCCAACCGACTTCGACCGCCGAGAGCAGATTTCTGCCGCTGCGCAATTCGTCTCTGACTCGTTCGAAGTAGACGATGAACGAGTCCGCCGCCATGCCGATGCCGATGATGATACCGGCGACACCTGCCAGAGACAGTCGATAGCCGTATCTCCACGAAGCCAGAAGCAGCAGGAGATACGTCAGCACGCCGGCGACGACGAGGCTTGAGACCGTGACCAGACCGAGCACTCGGTATTGCAGGAGCGAATAGATGACGACGAGGATGAGTCCGACGAGACCGGTGAGCAGGCCGATATTGAGGTAGTTGGTACCCAACGTCGGCGAAATCTGATCCTCGCTCTGGACCTGGAAGCTCAACGGCAGAGAGCCGTTCTTGAGCTGGTCGGCCAGGGTCTGTGCCTCGTCAAGAGTGAAGTTGCCCGAGATCTCAGCATTGCCGTCAGTGATCGCTGCGTTCGATGTCGGTGCCGAAAGCACGTTGCCGTCAAGAGCGATGGCGAACTGGTTGTACGGCTGCTGCTTCCCGGTGATGTCCGAGGTGATCTGCTTGAAGATCTCACGCCCGACGCCGTCGAACTTGAGGTTCACTGCAGGCTGGTTGGTCTGCACTCCGTTGGCGCCGGCCGCATAGCCGAAGTTGGCGTCTTCGAGATGCTCGCCCGAGAGTTCGACGGGGCCGAGAATGTACTTGGCCTCTCCGTCCTTACCGCAGGCGACGACCGGTTCATCGGCTGGCTGCTGCTGTCCACCGGTCCGATTCTTCGGATCAGTGCAGTCGAGCTCCGAGTACTTCTTGATGATGGACTCGGTCTGCCACTTGTCGACGTCCTTCTCGGGGTCGAAGAGCGGTCTCGGCGTCGAATCAGTGACCTTCGTGTCGTCGCCCTTGCCGGACCCGCTCGCTTCGGCCGCCTGTTCGCCGCTCTTCTCCCCGGATTTCTCAGCGTCCTTGCCTGCCGGTCCTGGAACGCTGCCACCGGCCCTGGCGACATCGCCGCCACCGGCCTTGGCAACTTCGCCGCCACCGGCCTTGGCAACTTCGCCGCCACCGGCAGGTGCATTCCCGCTGTCCTGGCCCGGTGCTCCAGCTCCGCCCTGACCGCTGCCGTCGCCCTGTGCACCAGCATCTGCCTGTGCACCGGCACCGCCACCGGTGAGATCTTCGAGTCGCTTCTTCTCCTCGTCTGTGAGTCCTTCAGAGGGGTCCTGCTGCTCTCCCCCGCCGCTCTTCTCCTGTTCCTTCTGGATATCCTCCTGGGAACGAGGGTCACCGACGAGTGCGACTCGACGGAAGACGAGCTGCGCGGAAGAACGGACCAGGTTACGTGTCTCCTCGTCCGGGTTGCCCGGCAGGTTCACAATGATGTTGCGATCGCCTTGGGTCGTGATCTCGGCTTCGGAGACACCTGTCGAGTCCACACGCTGTCGAATGATCGACACGGCTTGATCAAGCTGCTCTTTGCTGATGTCCGTGTCCTCTGAAACCTGGGGCTCCAGGATGATCGAGGTTCCGCCCTCGAGGTCGAGTGCGAGCTTCGGAGTGGTCGTGGCATCTGACCATACGACACCGCCGGCAATGATGCCGAGGAGCAGTGCAGCGATGATCGACAGCCACACGAAGCGCAAACCAGGACGTGGCTTTTCTTCAATATCGGACACGTTTCAGCTTTCGATTGAGTGCAGTGAGCGAAGTCAGTTCTTCTTGTTGTTCTCAGGATCGGAAGAATCGGTGCCGGATGCGTCAGCATCAGTGTCACCGGAAGCATCCACGACGTCCTCGGCACGCTCAGACCCGGGAGCATCGTCGCCGGTGACGGAGTCTGCGTCATCGGCCTTGGGCTGATCAGCATCCGTGTTCAGTCCGGTGTCGGAGTCAACGAGATCGTCTGCTGGAAGATCCGCATCATTATCGGTGTTCTCGGCGCGCTTACGCTCATTCATGGCGTCGAGTTCTGCGTCGGTGATCGCCGGGGTATCCCTGCTCTCAGCGTCGTCGGCAACGTCGGCAGATCCTGCAACAGCGCCGCCGGCGGCAGCACCTTCGGTTTCAGGGTTGTTGATCTGGCCGATTGCCTGACGGTGAACGCGGAGGACGGTGCCGGGGCCTGACTCGAGGGTGACCTGGTTGTTTTCATCGTCGATGGACAGAACCGTTCCGAACACACCGAACGTCGTCATCACGGTAGCCCCGGGGACGAGTCCCGTCTTGATCTGCTCTGCACGCGCTTTCTGTTTACGCCGAGAATTGAACAGGAAAAAAATAAGCAACGCTGCAAGCGCGAGAGGGATCAATAAATCCACAGGTATCTACCTTTCATAAGAATGAACCAGTCCACTACCTTAGTTCGTACTCAGTACTCAAGGCGAACTCAATTGCCGGGATCAGAACTCATAGTTTGCTGGGATCTGCATCCCGAGATGTTTCCAAGCTGCTGACGTCGCAACTCGACCGCGTGGAGTGCGGCTTATGAGCCCTTCTCGCACAAGGTAGGGTTCCGATACGGTTTCCACGGTGTCGGCCTCTTCTCCGACGGAAACAGCGATGGTTCCAAGGCCAACCGGCCCCCCGGCGAAACGTTTGCACAGAACTTGCAGCACGGAACGGTCAAGACGATCCAGTCCAAGTTCGTCGACCTCGTAGACCTTGAGCGCCGTGAGCGCTGCGGCCTCATCGATGATGCCGGTTCCGCGCACCTGCGCCCAGTCTCTGACCCTTCGCAGGAGGCGGTTGGCAACTCGAGGAGTGCCGCGAGACCGGGTTGAGATCTCCGTCAGACCTGCAAGATCTGCTTCGATTCCGAGCATGTGAGCTGACCGCTTCAGCACGGTCAGGAGATCATCGCTTGAGTAGAAGTCTAAGAGTCCGGTGAATCCGAACCGGTCACGCAGAGGTGCGGGCAGCAGACCGGAACGAGTCGTGGCCCCGACCATGGTGAACTGGGGCAGGTCGAGCGGAATCGCTGTGGCGCCGGGGCCCTTGCCGACGATGACATCGACACGGAAGTCTTCCATCGCGACATAGAGCATCTCTTCTGCGGCGCGAGCCATCCGGTGGATTTCGTCGATGAAGAGGACTTCGCCTTCCTCCAGTGAAGAGAGGATCGCTGCGAGATCTCCTGCATGCTGAACTGCCGGCCCGGAAGTGACCCGCAGACTCGTCTGCATCTCATGCGCGATGATCATTGCCAGCGTCGTCTTCCCCAGGCCGGGAGGCCCCGAGAGCAGCACGTGGTCGGGGGCTCTGTTCCGTGCTTTCGCAGCATCGAGCACGAGGGACAGCTGTTCGCGGACCTGAGGTTGGCCGATGAAGTCCTGCAGTCCTTTGGGACGAAGTGCTGCTTCCGCATCGCGCTCGGCGGTCTCCGCGCGGCCTGAGACCAAACGCTCCTCTTCGGCGCCGGTCAGTTCCTGATCACCGAATTCCATTTCGTAGGAGGTGTCACCACCGCCGTAGGAGTTGTTTCCACCGCCGTAAGAGCTGTTTCCACCGTCATAGGAGCTGGTCACTTCCTAGCACCCAGAACCTTGAGCGAAGCCTTCAGCAGCTCCGAGGTGCCCGCATTCTGGCCGAGATCATTGATCACTTCCTGCACGACGTCAGCGGCCTGTGCTTCTTTCCAGCCAAGACCGACCAAAGCGTCGACGACCTGCTGATTCGCACCGCCGAACGACAGCTGCGGCCCTGGCTGGGACACGGAGAGCTTCGGCAGTTTGTTCTCGAGTTCGAGGATGATTCGGGAGGCGCCCTTTTTGCCGATCCCTGGCACGCGGGTCAGCGCGTTGGCATCCTGATTCGAGATCGCGGCTGCCAGTTCGCCCGGCCCCATCACCGACAGAATTGCCATGGCCAGGCGGGGACCGATTCCGGAGATCGACAACAGCACGTCGAAGGTGTGATTCTCATCTTCTGTATCGAAGCCGAAGAGAGTCATGGAATCTTCACGCACAACCAGGGTGGTCACGAGTTCGATATCTGCACCATGACGTGTGTTTGAAAGGGTATCCGGCGTGACGTTGACTCGGCGCCCGACACCATAGGTGAGAATCACGAGGTGGTCAGCTGCGATGCGATGGACCGTACCGCTGAGGAAACTGATCACGGCCTGCCTTTCGAGTGGGAACACATGTACGAATCCAGGCTATCAGCTAGTCCCCGAGTACCTGACTCGACATACCGACGATACCAAGGCTCCGCCCCGCAATGGTCTGTCCGGAAAACATCACCAGCGCGTCACAGCGGTGGGAGCTCTGCCACCACTGCGGTGGGAGCTCTGCGATCACTGCGGTGGGAGCTCGGCTCCGTCGAACAGTCCGTCAATGATCTCCTGCGCGACGAACCTGGCGTGTAGGATCGGACGCCGTTCGACGTCAATGCCCAGTGGCGGGATCCATCCTGGTCGGCCATCGTGGAGCATTCGGGCATACCAATCCGATTTGTCGATCAGGTGGTGATGCAGTCCGCATGCCAACGTGAGGTTGTTGATGTCGGTCTTGCCCCCGTCAGCCCAAGGCACAATGTGGTGCGCGTCGCACCATCCTGGCGGTGCATCGCATCCGGGGAAGGTGCAGCCTTGATCTCTGGCTGCGAGTACTGCCACTTGCCTGTTCGTGGCATATCGACCTTCGGTGGCGATTTCCATCGTCTTGGCTTTATCCGACATCAGGTGGAAGAAGACTGAACCGTTCAATCCTTCGCTGACCGCCGTTGATAGAGGAAATTCGGCTTCGCAACCTGTGGTCGATCGTCCTTTTCCGGTCGCAATGTCTTCAGCTTTTGCGGTGACGACCAAGGCGAATGGCGAACCTCGCCCTATCCGGTCCATCTCGACGCGTGAGATCATTGTTGCAAATCGTTCGTAGATGCGATTGCGCACTGTTCCTTGACTCCCGCTTGTGTCGACCAGCGCTCCGTCTTCGCTGACTCCGAAGCTCGAGAACCCAGAAACAGCCGAATCGGAACCTCCTGAATCGGCAATCCAGTCCGGCCGATCCTCTGGCAGAGCATGTGGCAACGGCGCGTCCGAGACGTCCCCGGCCAAAACGGCTCGAAAGATGTCGAATTCAGGCTCGGCAGGACCCTCGTCTTTCACGGTCGTGCGCGTGCCATCAGTCGTGCGCGCGCCATCGTGAGCCTGCAGGGGCTCCGTCGAGCCCGGTGCGCTCTGTGCGTTTTCCGAGTTGTCACCTGGCAGAATACGCGAGGCCAGCAGTCCGTTGAGGATTCCTCCTGAGACTGAGTCCAAGAGGCCTCTGAGATCCCAGTCGCCGTCATCTCGGGCTCGCACAGTCACGTAACAGCGCGAACGATCCCGCGAAAGCTTCGGTTCTTCTCCGTCGGGATCAATACAGTCCAAAATAGTAGCGAAGATCGTTTTCAAATCTGAGACCCGGACTCGTGGGGCCCTTTCCACAAGGTCCGCTTCGACTTTGTCGCGCACACTGGATGAAACCCAGATCGGCAGCTTGGAAAGACAGTCGTTGATCGCGGTCGCCTGACCCGCCGAGAGCACTCCCGAATGCAGGGCCTTGGAAACGATGGGGTTGACGGGTTCTCTGGCCTGACCAGTCATGTACACGCGGCCGCCGAGATTTTTGGCGAGCTCCGCACGTCGGTTGGCTTCATACCCGGTCAGATTCAACCGGTTCTGGACCAGCGCCTTCGTCGTCTTCGCTCCATAGTCGGTGGGAGTCCCGCACCGTTCATAGACCGACAGAGCGACAGCAGACATCGCTTCGAGAATGCGAGTGGCGGTTTCGATCCCGTTGATGACAGTCATCGCGTAATCAGGCCCAAGAGGACGTTCGAATCTCAACAGTTCGTCTTTGAGGATACTGAGGTTACCGATGCTGCGGGTCAACTCGGGGGCAAGTCGGTCGAGGTCGCGCCATTCGGCATCCGATAGAAGTGGATGCATCACGACAGAAGTCGATCGACCTTCGTCCGCAGTTGGGGACCGGTCGATCCCACCGCCATCACTCTGCGTTCCAGAATCGACTGGAGCAACCTGTTCATCGGCATATGCACCTTCGGTGCTGTGCCGGTCAGAATCGTCGTCGCAACTTTCCATGGGTGTGGCTGGAACAGCCGCGATCGAATCGAGCTTCTCCGCCAAAGGATTGCCTGTCAGGTCCATTCCGGCGGCCTCAAGCTGCTCCCGAAACGATGTAGGCTCCGGCATCGACAACGATTCATCTTCGTCGGCGGCGGACTCCCCCACAGCTGTGCCAGGTTCCTGCGGGCCTTCGGCAGACTCTCCCGCGGCGGTACCAGGTGAGCGCCTATGGCACTTTCCTGGTGTCCGGTCGGGGGTGAGAGTCGTCGTCTGTACATCCGTTCGTCAACAACATTGTTGCGTGTATAGTCCCATTGTATTAGATCTAATGCGCATTGTATAGACTTTTATTCGATTCTATCTACATTCGATTCGTCGTATTCTATGTTGTTCTATTCGGCTAGAGCGACATTCATGCTCAGCCAAGAAGGATTGACACCTGCGCACACTGCACATCGGAAACTGACAGGACTGCTCGGTTGTCATCTCCGCTCTGCTCGGTGGTCATCTCCGCGCCGACACCCGCGATCACACACCCGGACTCGCGCACAAAAGAACCGTCACACCCGCTTCGCACTGCGAAACGAAGTGACGGCGAAGTGACGGCACAATGTCGGAGTGGAGTGCCGCAGTGACGGTGAAGCGCAGCGACAGCGGGACGACACTCAACGACTGGACGACCGGACGGCGAAACAGCGGGACGCCCGACCGCGATGACACTACTTGGCTTTGCGAAGGGCCTTGGCCCACTGCTCCTGAGCTTTCGTCAGGCCCGTGCCTTGACGTCCGGCGCTCTTGCGCTCATTCAGGTCCTTATTCGCTCCAGGAGTCGATTGCCCGCTCAGAGCTCCACGCCATGAGTGGCAGATCGCGATCGCGAGAGCATCCGCGGCATCGGCCGGCTTCGGCGCAGCCTCGAGTTCGAGGATCCGGGTCACCATGTTCGTGACCTGCTTCTTATCAGCCCGTCCTGACCCGGTGATGGCGGCTTTGACCTCGGAGGGCGTGTGCATCGCCACCGGCAATCCGCGCCTGGCGGCAAGCCCCATAGTCAGGCCTGACACCTGGGCCGTTCCCATGATCGTGGAGACGTCATTGCGGGCAAATACTCGCTCGATGGCCACGACATCGGGACGGTACGTGTCCAGCCAGCTGTCGAACGCCTCGGCGAGGGCGCCCAGACGCAGATCCACGGAGTCCGTGGATGGCGTGCGCAGCACATCGACGGAAACCATTGTGGCCTTGCGGGGCGGGCAGGGTGTCGATGACACCCAGCCCGCACCGGGTCAGACCAGGATCAACGCCGAGGATTCTCATCAGTCACCATATTCGGACTCATCAGGAATCAAGTTCGGCAAGAACCTCGTCGCTGACATCAGCATTGGAATAGACGTTCTGAACTTCGTCGCTGTCTTCGAGCGCATCGATGAGGTTGAAGACCTTGCTGGCGGTGTCCGCGTCCAAGCTGACTTCGATCCCGGGCACGAAGGATGCCTCAGCCGAGTCATAGTCGATGCCTGCGTCGACAAGCGCTGTGCGCACGGCGACGAGGTCGGTGGCCTCACAGATGATCTCGAAGTTCTCGCCTTCGTCCTTGACCTCTTCGGCTCCGGCGTCGAGGGTGGCCAGGAGGATCGAGTCCTCGTCGGTTCCCTCGGCGGGAACGGTGATGACGCCCTTGCGGTCGAAGTTGTATGTGACCGATCCGGGGTCTGCCATGGTGCCGCCGTTGCGCGTGACTGCCACGCGGACTTCAGAGGCTGCCCGGTTGCGGTTGTCGGTCAGACATTCGATAAGGAGGGCGACACCGCCTGCGGCATAGCCTTCGTACAGAATGTTCTCGTAGTTCACGGCAGAGCCGTCGAGACCACCGCCGCGCTTGACCGCGCGGGTGATGTTGTCGGCAGGAACCGAGTTCTTCTTCGCCTTCTGGACCGCGTCGAACAGCGTCGGGTTGCCTTCGAGATCAGGCCCACCGTTGCGAGCGGCAACCTCGATGTTCTTGATCAGCTTGGCAAAGAGCTTGGCCCTCTTGGAGTCGATGGCAGCTTTTTTGTGTTTAGTCGTTGCCCACTTGGAATGACCTGACACTGGTGTTCCTTCCTATAGATACAGCCCCCTAGAGTCTATACGCTCAGCACACCGTTATGTGCGCTGTGCCGGACGAAGCAGCTCACCGCTCATGCGGTAAGTTCCCTCGGCCGATGCCGAGCGGCCACTAGTCAATGACGAGGGGAACCTCGGGCACAGAGCCTTCAGCGACAAGATCCATGAGGCTGAGAAGATTCTTCGGATAGATCGTCTCCGTCGTGGTCATCAGCTCTTCGCGAGACCACCACCGGAATTCCAGCAGACTGCGCTTCTCGATGTCAGTCCAGACGGCGTCCTCGAGCTCGATGTCCTCGCTCGTGCGGAATGCGAAGTAGGTTTCCCGCTGGTGCAGAGACTTCTCCGTGAATTCGAACACCCCGTCACGGGTGGCCAAGGGTCCGATGAGCTCTCCGGGTTCGCATTCGATCCCGGTCTCCTCGGCGAGTTCGCGGGCCGCTGTCTGAGCCGCAGACTCCCCCAGTTCGGATCCGCCGCCGCAGGTCATCCACCACTGGTGTGTGGGCGTGAGCAGGTCCTGAGCACGAATCAGGAGAACCTCGTCGCGCTCATTGAGTAATACGACCCGTGAGGCTTTACGAGGTTTCATGGTTCTCCAGGAGTTGACGATGGACGGATGCAGTCTGAGCAGAATAGTGAAGCGGCAAGCAACCGGCAAGACCGCAATCGTAACCGACAGAACGATATCGGGTAGTCCCCAGACGACCAAGCTGGTGACGTTCAATGTGAGAAATCACCGACTTGGGACGTGTTCTGGCCAGGTGCAAGAGGGGTAGGGGCATCGCCTCAGAGGCGGTTGAGTCGGTCATCGGCTCAGTGGATCGCCGAGGCGGTCTGGTCGTCGAGATTCGCATCGACGTCTCCGCCCAGATGCTGGTCCCACCAGTCGAGCATCGCTTCGAAACGCTGCCGACGGTGGCGGGGCTGGCCCGAGCGTGAGAGTTCGTGGTTCTCTCCGGGGAAGATGAGCATTTCGGTGTCCACACCGGCCCGCTGCAGCGCGGCATAATACTGCTGAGCCTGTTCGAGCGGACAGCGGAAGTCGAGTTCCGAATGCATCACCAGGCTGGGCGTGTGCACCTGCGAGGCGTGTGCCAAAGGCGACTGCCGTGCAATGGCCTCCCGATCACGGGTGGTGTACTCCTCGGTGAAGAACCGTCCGATGTCAGAGGTGCCCACGAAGCTGTCGGGGTCGAGGTAGCCGCGTTCGACGATGGCCGCCTGGAAGCGATGATCTGCAGCAGTGATCATCGCGGTGAGATAGCCGCCGTAGGATCCGCCCTGGACGCCGAGACGGGTGGAGTCGAGCTCGGCATCATTGGCCAGCGCGTGGTCGAGGACCGCGAGAACGTCGGCCATCGCTGGGGCCGCCATGTCCCCCTGCACTGCGGTACCCCACGCACGGGTGCGTCCGCCGGAGCCGCGCGGGTTCGCGTAGACCACGGCGTACCCGGCGGAGGTGAGCACCTGGGTCTCATCGAACCACCCGTGGGTGTACTGCGCGAACGGTCCACCGTGGATGTTGAGAATGACGGGGAACGGTCCTGGGCCGCTGGGCTTCGCCAGCCACCCCGTGATGGCCCCGCCCTCACCGTCGACTCGAAGAAGCTGCGGGAGGACGGAATTCGCGGGCGCAGGATGTGCTCTGAGGACCTCGCCGTCGCCAGCGGATGTCCGGCCGGATCCGGAGAGTCGCACACGGTCGAGAACAGCAGGGTTCGTGGGCGTCTCCCCTGTCCAGACGAGATTGTCTCCGTCCACGTCGAAGCCGTTGACCACTGCCGTGTCATCCGTGAGGAAGTTCAGTTCGTCCAGTGTCCGTTTCTCGGCTGCCAGATCGATCGAGATGATTCGTGAGGCTCCATCCGTGTCCACGACAGCGATGACAGAAGCCTCGGCCGCATCTGAGCCGTCTCCAGCTGTATCGATGACCTGGGGCCGGATCGACGCGACCGAGACGGTCTCCGGGTCGGTCAGGCGTCGTGTCGAGCCAGTGGTCAGATCGTGGACGAAGAGTCCGGGCATCTGCCCAACGAAGTCGAGTTCGTCTCGGGTCAACTCGTTGCCGACGAGCAGCACAGTCTCATCGTCGATCCAACTGTGCAGGTTCACACTCATCCGCGGCAGCGTCAGCGGCTCCGGGTGGTCTCCGCCAAGCAGCCACACCGTCGTTCGCAGGTCGGACTCGCCATGGTCGGGCACCACCGAGGAAACCACGCTGGCTCGGGTGCCGCTCGGTGAGAACTGCGGGTCGTGGACATCTGACTCCGGGGACTCCAGGAGTGTGGACAGCGGTACCTCGGCGCCGCCGGCGATGCCGGACTTCCCCAGGCCCGGTTCGGCGAGATCGACCAGGAATGCCCGCGCCGGACGGTCGTTCGTGTAGCCCAGCCCGTTGCTCAGGTAGGCCGCCGAGGTGATTCGCCGTGGCGCTTCCTCACCGGCAGGGATGTCGTCGTCCTGGCCGTAGCGTCCCGGCTGCGCCACCCGCGCGACGTAGAGTGCCCGCGCCCCATCATCGTCGAGCGCGAACTCGGAGACGCCGAGGTGGTTATCCGTGATCCGATGTGCAGTCTCGAGGCTGGAGCCGGCGAACAGCTGGGCTGATTCCTTCTTCGCCGCACTCAGATATCCGGACCAATTGCTGCGGATTTCGGGGGCGAAGTCTCGCCAGTTGTGCGTCAGCCGTCTCGAGGTCTCCCCCGACAGCGCGAAGAGCTGCGAGAGATAGCTGTTCGACTCAAGGTCGGGGCGGGTGATCGTGATGACGGCTTCGCTGCCGCGCAGCAGTGGGGATGAGTACTCGGCGAGAGAGTCAAGATCTTCGGGGTTCATCTGTTCCATTCCTTTGACAGCGCAGCCTGCACGTCGGCGTGCACCTGCGGCAGAGCTTTGGTCTGTGCCACGACGGGCAGGAAGTTCGAGTCCCCGCCCCATCTGGGCACAATGTGCTGATGGAGGTGCGCGGCGATTCCGGCACCTGCCACGGGTCCTTGGTTCATTCCCAAGTTGAAGCCGTCAGGGGACGATACGGCGCGAATCACGGTCATCGCCTTCTGCGAGAAGTGGGAGAGTTCCGCCGTCTCCGACTCGGACAGCTCCGTGTAGTCCGCGACGTGACGATAGGGGCAGATGAGGAGGTGGCCCGGGTTATACGGGTACAGATTGAGCACTGCGTACACTTCCTCGCCGCGGGCCACGATCAGGCCCTGTTCGTCGGACCTCGTCGGCGCCGTACAGAACGGGCACTCGGAAACTCCGGAGTGCTTGGGTTTGTCCTGCCCTCCGATGTAGACCATCCGATGCGGTGTCCACAGCCGCTGGAAACCATCGGACTCCCCCGGAAAACCCGCAGCCGCCTCGGGTTCGGGCATGCCTTCACAAGGATCGGGCCTGCCCTCGCCGAGGCGGTTGTGTGGGTCCTCTGTCATACCTGGGCCTTGGTTTCGATGGATTCGACGATTCGGGTGACCGCCTCGGCGACGGATACGCCGTTGTCCTGCTCACCGTTGCGGAAACGGAACGACACAGCATTCGCGTCGCGATCCTCCCCACCGGCGATGAGCACGAAGGGCACCTTCGACTTCGAGGCGTTGCGAATCTTCTTCGGGAACCGATCGTCGCTGTCATCGATCTCGACGCGAACGCCGGCAGCCCGCAGCTGTGAGGCCACCTCGGCGAGGTAGTCGTTGAACTCCTCGGCCACGGGGATGCAGGTGACCTGGACCGGTGCCAGCCAGACGGGGAACGCGCCCGCATAGTGTTCGATGAGCACACCCATGAACCGCTCGATGGACCCGAACTTCGCCGAGTGGATCATCACCGGCTGCTTACGAGTACCGTCGGCGGCCTGGTATTCCAGGCCGAAGCGCTCCGGCTGATTGAAGTCGAGCTGCACGGTCGACATCTGCCAGGTCCGGCCGATGGCATCGCGGGCCTGGACGGAGACCTTGGGACCGTAGAACGCGGCTCCGCCGGGATCGGGGACCAGTTCGAGCCCGGTCTCCCGTGCAACCTCTTCGAGGACCTGAGTGGCTTCTGCCCACTGTTCATCGGAGCCGATGAATTTGTCCTTCTTCTTCCCGTCTTCGTCGCGTGTGGAGAGTTCGAGGTAGAAGTCGTCGAGTCCGAAATCACGCAGCAGGCTGAGGACGAATTCGAGCAGGTGACGGATCTCCTTCGCGGCGTCTTCCTGCGCCACATAGGAGTGCGAATCGTCCTGGGTCAGTGCGCGCACACGGGTGAGACCATGGACGACCCCAGAGGCCTCGTCACGGTACACGGTGCCGAATTCGAAGAGACGAAGGGGAAGTTCGCGATAGGAGCGTCCGCGCGAGCGGAAGATCAGGTTGTGCATCGGGCAGTTCATCGCCTTGAGACGATAGGGGGTGCCCTCCTTGACGATTTCCCCGGATTCGTCGCGGACCTCGTCGACGGAGATCGGCGGGAACATGTTCTCGCCGTAGTACGGCAGATGCCCGGAGGTGTAGTACAGGGTCTCCTTGGAGATGTGCGGGGTGCCGACGTACTCGAAGCCCTCTTCGATGTGGCGGGCGCGGACGTAATCCTCCATCTCGCGCTTGATGACTCCGCCCTTCGGGTGGAAGACGGGCAGACCGGAGCCGAGCTCCTCGGGGAACGAGAACAGATCGAGTTCCGCACCGAGCTTGCGGTGGTCACGGCGTTCTGCCTCGGCGAGGCGATCCTGGTGGGCTTTGAGATCCTCCTTCGAGGCCCAGGCGGTGCCGTAGACGCGCTGCAGGCTCGCATTGGCCTGGTCTCCGCGCCAATAGGCCGCCGAGGAGCGGGTGACTGCGAACCCGTTGCCGATCAGTTTGGTCGTGGGCAGGTGCGGTCCACGGCAGAGGTCCTGCCACACGATTTCGCCCTTGCGGTCAAGGTTCTCGTAGACAGTGAGTTCACCGGCGCCGACCTCGACGGAGGCCGAGTCGTCGGAGCCCGCGCCCTTGTCAGAGATCAGTTCGAGTTTGTAGGGCTCATCGGCCATACGCGCCTTCGCCTCATCTTCGGTGACGACGACTCGATTGAAGGTCTGGCCGGATTTCACGATCTGGGCGGCCTTCTTCTGAATCGCCTTGAGATCTTCAGGGGTGAAGGGCTCAGCGACATCGAAATCGAAGTAGTAGCCGTCTGTGATGTAGGGCCCGATGCCGAGCTTCGCGTCTGGGAACAGGTCCTGAACGGCCTGGGCGGTGACGTGTGCGGCCGAGTGGCGCAGGATGTCGAGACCCGCGGGGGAATCGATGGCGATCGGAGCGACCTTGTCACCAGCGGAAAGTTCGCGGCTGAGGTCGACAGGCTGCCCGTCGAGCCACATTGCAACGACCGTGCGGTCCGTGGAGAAGATCTCCGTGCCGGTCAGTCCCTGTTTCCAAGGAATGGTCTCTCCCGCGCAGTCAATGCTGTCTGCCACTGATCTTCTCCGTTCGTCTGTTCTAGGGTGTCTCGCCACTCGAGTCTAATACCAAATCGGCGGTGCGAAACCAGTTGGGTGGCAGTCGTGAGACCGCCACCCAACTGGTGAATCATATGCAGTTTTCGATGTCAGCGCGGTTCGCGCCTACGTCAGTCGGGATCGGAGGGTCGTCCCGAGCCGTATCACGCGGCCTTGCTGAATTCGAAGTCCTTGCCCTTGCCCAGATCTTCGCTCATGGAGAGCTTCAGGTGCACCTTGTCGACCTCGGCGGACGGAACTGCGAATGCGAGTTCGACGGTCTCTTCTCCTCCAGCCGGGATCGGGTCAGAGAAAGGGAAGCCGCCCTTGTATTTGGAGGCGTCGAACACATCCTCATATTCCTTGCCCGCACCATTGTCGGCGGTGAACTGTGCAAGCGAAAGATCGACGTCGGAACTTCCACTGTTCTTGGCAGTCACAGTGACGATCGCGATCTCGCCATTGCTGCTTTCGGCGCCTGCAGCATATTCGGACGCGGTACCTGATTTCACGGCGACCGCCGCCGTCACATCGGTGCCGACCTCGACACCGCCGCCCTCGACCGGAGGAGCCGCCGCTTCACTGCCGTCAGACGAGCCTGCACCCTGACTGGGGTCCTGCGCAGGGTCGGAGGGACCCTGAACCGGAGCTGCGGATGAGGACTGCTCGTCGGCGGCTTCGCCGATCGCCGTGATGAACATGCCGCCGAAGATCAAGGTGACGATGACCGAGATGATCGAGAACAGGATGGCGATGAAGCTGAGGATCATGCCGGTGATGGTCATGCCCTTGTTATTGGCCAACCCCTTCTTGATCGCGGAGAGACCGACGAAGGCGAAGATCACGCCGGCAACGCCGAAGATGAATCCGATTCCGAAGAAGATGGACAGGACGATGCCGGCGATGCCGCCGATCAACGCGAGGATTCCCCAGATGTTCTTCGACTTGTTGTTCCCCGAGCCTGCAGAATACGAACCGTAGCTCGCATTTGGGTTGGCTGGGATGAACTGGTCCGAAGAACCCTCAGCACCGGCGTAAGCGGGCTGCTGGCCGTACTGGTTCGCGTCATAGCCCTGCGCGTTGGGGTCGTAGCCCTGACCATAGCCGCCCTGATTCTGGCTGTAGGGGTCCTGGCTGTAGGGGTCCTGGCTGTAACCCTGCGCGTTGGCATCGTAGCCCTGAGCGTTGGGATCATAACCCTGGCCGTAGCCGCCCTGGTTCTGGTCGTATCCTGGAGCACCCGTGTCGTTTGGCTGCGAGCCGTACTGGGGCTGCGAACCGTACTGCGGTGGCTGCGAACCGTACTGCGGCTGCTGATTCGGATCGTTCTGCGAGCCGTACTGTGGTGCCTGCTGCCCGTTGTTCTGCGAACCGTACTGCGGTGGCTGCTGCCCGTTGTTCTGATCACCCGAAAAACCAGGAGCACTGGGCGGCTGGTTGTCGGGGCCCTGACCGTTGGGGTTCTGATTTCCAGAACCGTTGTTCGGTTCGTACGGGTTCTGAGGAGTAGACATGAGTGCTCCGAAGTCTTCGTCGATGGTTACCGTCACTAGCGTACTAGTGAATGTGTCGCTTTCCCCATGGCATCCACGTGGCAGTCCTGACACACGACCGACACATCGAAGCCGAGCTCTTCGCGCTGGAGGCGCGGATGGTGAATGCACGAAGCCCCGAGTGAGTCACTCGGGGCTTCTCCTGTGCGCGATACTGGGATCGAACCAGTGACCTCTTCCGTGTCAGGGAAGCGCGCTACCGCTGCGCCAATCGCGCCCTATTCATTTGTTGCACCGGAACACAAGGTCCCTGTGCGCGATACTGGGATCGAACCAGTGACCTCTTCCGTGTGAAGGAAGCGCGCTACCGCTGCGCCAATCGCGCCGACTCACCAACAGCGAACCGTTGGACGAATCCGAGGTGGCGACGGGATTCGAACCCGTGTATACGGCTTTGCAGGCCGCTGCCTCGCCTCTCGGCCACGCCACCATCAAGGCAGTGCCATGACGCCTTCGAGCGGATGACGGGATTCGAACCCGCGACCCTCACCTTGGCAAGGTGATGCTCTACCAGCTGAGCCACATCCGCATTTCTCGCTGCCCGGTTTCCCTGGCAACGAGATATAACTCTATACGCAGGTGGCGGTCCATGCAAAATCAGATCCGAGTGATCGTGGTCACACACACAAATCGGGCTTTCAGACTCATCGACTTATATTGGAAGAGTGAACGACGATCCCCATGACAAGCGCCCCACAGGGTGGCTGTCACGCCATCACAAGCAAGGCGTGCGCCCCTGGCGCAAGACGCGTCTGAGCTTCCTGCGCTGGCGCAGAACCGTCATGGCCAACCCGCACACGGCACGGCTCTATCGGACCATCGTCGGTGGAGTGGGCACGCTCATCGTGCTCATCGGCCTGGTGCTCGTGCCGTTTCCGGGCCCGGGGTGGCTCATCGTCATCATCGGACTGTTCGTCATCTCCAGCGAGTTCCGTTGGGCGCAGCGGATTCTGCACTTCGTCCGCCTCAACGTGGAGAAATGGACGCACTGGGTCATGGCGCGGCCGGTCTGGGTGCGCTGGACGCTCGCTGCGGTTACAGCGGCACTAGTTGCCGTTGTCGTCTGGGCCGCCTTCAGGATCATCGGACTCCCCGACTGGGTGCCCGAAATCGAGGTCCTCAAATACCTCGAGCTGCAGTAGCGCCGACGAACCTGCCCAGAGAGCCAATTGCTGCCTGGGGAGCCACAATTGCTGCCAAGGGAGCCAGCTGCCGCCTGGAGCGCTTGTTAATGCGAGGAGGGCCTGTTACTGCGAGGAGGGCAGATTACTGCGAGGAGAGCGCTGTCAGGCGCGAAAGGCAGCGCATGTACTTCTTCCGGTACCCTCCAGCCAATGACTCTTCGGTGAAGACCTTGTTCAACGCCTGTCCCGAGTTGATGATCTTGACGTTGCGGTCATAGAGCCTGTCGACGAGGGCAACGAAGCGCAGCGCGACACCCTCGTTGTCGATCGTCGTTACGTCTTCCCACACGGCCGCGTCCAACCCATCGACCATGCGACCGTACCGAGAGGGATGCACGGTGGAGAGATGGCGCAGAAGTGTCGGAAAGTCGTCGCGGGCGACTGTGCCGGTCAACTCAGACGTCGCGGCATCGAGGTTCTCGGCAGGAACCGGTTCAGCCGGCTCGCTCAGCCCACGGTGGCGGTAGTCCTTGCCCTCGATGCGGTAGATGTCGAACTGATCGGCCAGCGCCTGGATCTCTCGGATGAAGTCCTGTGCGGCGAAGCGGCCCTCCCCCAACGATCCGGGCAGAGTGTTCGAGGTGGCGATGATCTTTACGCCGGCGTCGGTGAGTTCGCGCATGAGGCGTGACATGAGCACCGTGTCGCCGGGATCGTCGAGTTCGAACTCGTCGACGCAGACGAGCTTCATCTGTGAGAGATCGTCACGGGCACGGATGAATCCGAGCGCGCCGACGAGGTTCGTGTATTCGACGAAGGTGCCGAAGGTCGCAGGCTTCTCATTCGCGTGCCAAGCCGAGGCCAACAGGTGTGTCTTGCCCACGCCGTAGCCGCCGTCGAGGTAGACGCCCTTTGGTCCGTCCTTGCCCTTCGAGAACAGCTTGCCCAGGAAGCCCTTGGATGTCGACGACGCTGCGAACTCCTCAAGTTTGTTGCGTGCCTGGGCCTGCGAGGGCTCCGAGTCATCGGTGCGGTAGCTGGCGAAGGACACGTCGTGGAACTGCGGTGGCGGGACGAGGCCCGCAATCAGTTCTTCGGGTGCAACGTGGGGGGAACGGTCGCTCAGTGCGACCAGAGTCTGCTCGGCATTCACTCGGCCTAGTCTATTGCAGGCCACGCGTGGTCGATCAACTGCCTCTGACGTGAGAGTGCTCTCAGCTGGCGGGAGAGCACTCCCAGCTGAAGTCGTCTCAGCTGAAGTCGAAGCCCAGACGCCCCAGCTGCTTCGGGTCTCTCTGCCAGTCCTTGGCGATCTTCACATGCAGGTCGAGGTAGACCTTGGTCCCGAGCAGTGCTTCGATGCCGCGCCTCGATTCGCTTCCGATCTCTTTGAGTCGGCTGCCGCCCTTGCCGATGATGATCGCCTTCTGGCTGGAACGTTCGACGTAGAGGTTGACGTGGACGTTCCACAGCGGGTTGTCCTCGCTGCGTCCCTCACGCGGGTACATCTCCTCGACCTGAGCGGCCAGGGAGTGTGGAAGCTCGTCGCGGACGCCTTCGAGCGCAGCCTCACGGACGAGCTCGGCGATCATCATCTCCTCCGGCTCATCCGTCAGCTCCCCCTCGGGGTAGAGCGGCGGAGAGACCGGCAGGTGACCGGTCAGAACGGAGTCGACCGTGTCGATCTGGAATCCGTCGACGGCAGAAACCGGAACTACATCGGCGAAGTCGGCGAGGCCACCCACAGCCAGCAGAGCCTCGGCGACCTTCTCCTGGGGAACCTTGTCCGTCTTCGTCACCAGGGCCACGATCGGGGTGCGGCCGTCGAGGAGCTCGAGCTGGGACGCAATGTACTTGTCGCCGGGCCCGATAGGTTCATCAGCGGGCAGGCAGAAGCCGATGACGTCGACCTCGCTCAGCGTCGAGGCCACAAGATCATTGAGGCGGCTGCCCAGCAGGGTCCGAGGCTTGTGGAGTCCCGGGGTGTCGACGAGGATCAGCTGGTGATCGTCTTTGTGGACGATGCCGCGGATCGTGTGCCGAGTGGTCTGGGGCTTCGCCGAGGTGATCGCCACCTTCTCCCCCACCAGCGCATTCGTCAGCGTTGACTTACCGGTGTTCGGTCGGCCCACGAAGCAGGCGAAGCCGGCCCGGTAGTTCTCGGGGTAGTCTGTACGAAATTCCATTTCAGTCCTCTTCCTTCGTGACCCTGACGTGGGTGATGCGGTGGCGGCGGCCCTGACCCTCCATCGCTTCGATGTAAAGACCTTCGATCGATGCGTTCGAGCCGTCGATGGGAACGCGGCCGATGAGCTTCGTGAGCAGACCGCCGACGCTGTTGACGTCGTCCTCGTCGATCTTCACATCGAAATAGTCGGCGAAGTCGGAGATCGACATGCGGGTGCTGATGACGAATGAGCCGTCGTCGACCTCGACGAGTTCATCATCACTGGTGTCGTACTCGTCTTCGATCTCGCCGACGATCTCCTCGACGATGTCCTCGATGGTGACGAGTCCGGCGGTGCCGCCGTATTCATCCACGAGGATCGCCAGATGCGTCGAATCGAGCTGCATCTGCTCCAGCAGGTCATCAGCAGGTTTGGTCTCGGGGACGAACAGAACTCCCCGTGCCAGGATATCGACCGATCGTTCTGCGTCCTCCGGGTGGAGGTGGAGCCGTCTGGCGACGTCCTTGAGGTAGGCAACGCCGCGAATGTCGTCAAGATCCTCTCCGCTGACGGGGATCCGTGAGAATCCCGAGCGGAGGAAGAGATTCATGACCTTGGTCAGCGGTGTGCCGGAGTTGACCGTCACGAGGTCGGTGCGCGGAACCATGACCTCATTCGCCGAGGTGTCCGAGAGGTTGAAGACGGATTGGATCATCTCCCGTTCGCCGTCTTCGATGATGTCGGACTCACTGGCCCGCTCCACGAGGTCGCGCAGCTGGTCGGAGGTGACGAAGGGGCCGTCCTTGTACACGCGGTCAGGCGTCAGCAGGTTGCCGAGGAGGACGAGGATGTTCGTCAGAGGTTTGAGTACGACAAGTGCTGCGCCCACGACCCAGCTGAGGTTGAGGCAGACGGCCAGAGAACGGCGTCGACCGATTGTCCGTGGGGACACGCCGGCGACGACGAAGACAGCGATCGAGGCGGTGAGCACTGTGAGCACGACCATGAGCGGTCCCACGGAGTAGATCGAGTTATAGGCCAGAGCAATGAAGACCGTGGCCAGTGCCTCCATGAAGTTTCGGACGAAGATGATGACGTTGATGTTTGTGGGCAGATCGATGAGGATCTTCTCTGCCCGAAACGCAGACTTCTTGCCTTCGTCCTTCGCATCCTGGATCGCCTGATGCGACACGCTGAGCAGAGCGGCATCGACAGCAGACAGAGTCGCCGAAACGACGAGACACAGTGCGGCACCGAGGAACAGCCAGAGCACGGCTCAGACCTCAGTGGGAGAAGGGATGTCGGTGCGACCGTCGTAGCGGGCAGCGAAGAAGGTGAGCAGCAGATGCCGCTGCAGGGCGAACATCTCCTCCTTCTCCTCAGGCTCGCCGTGGTCGTATCCGAGCAGGTGCAGGAATCCGTGGACGGTCAGCAGGAGCACCTCATCCATGGTCGAATGCCCCGAGGACGAGGCCTGAGCGGCGGCCACCTCGGGGCAGATGATGATGTCACCCATCTGGCCTTCGGTGGGAGCCCCAGCCTGTCCCTGTGTGAGCTGGTCCATCGGGAACGACATCACATCGGTTGGACCGTCGAGGTCCATCCAGGTGATGTGGAGTTCCTCCATCGCCTTCGCATCGACCATCGTGACTGCGAGCTCGGCGCCGGCGTGCATGTGCAGAGCCTGGCCCAGGTATTCGGTCAGAGCCACGACCTCGTCGAGGTCGATTGCTTCGTCTGTCTCGTTTGAGATCTCGGTATTCACTCGGTGCTTCCCCACAGGTCATAGGCATCGACGATCTTCGTCACCAGCTGATGGCGGACGACATCCTTGCTGCCAAGGTGGCAGAATTCCATGTCGTCGATTCCGGTCAGAATGTCCTGGACGAGGTTGAGACCGCTGCGGGTCTTGCCCGGCAGGTCAATCTGAGAGACGTCACCGGTGACGACCATCCGCGCGCCGAAGCCCAGCCGGGTGAGGAACATCTTCATCTGCTCACCGGTCGTATTCTGCGCTTCATCGAGGATGATGAACGCATCGTTGAGGGTGCGGCCGCGCATGTATGCCAACGGTGCGACCTCGATGGTCCCCGTTTCGATGAGCAGCGGAATCGACTCGGGATCAACCATGTCGTGCAGGGCGTCGTAGAGGGGCCGCACATAGGGGTCGATCTTCTCGTTCAGCGTTCCCGGCAGGTAGCCCAGGCTCTCCCCCGCCTCAACCGCTGGGCGGGTGAGAATGATGCGTGAGACCTCTTTGTGCTGCAGGGCGTTGATGGCCATGGCCATTGCCAGGTACGTCTTGCCCGTACCTGCTGGACCGATGCCGAAGGTGATCGTGTGGTTGCGGATCGCCTTGACGTAGTCGTGCTGGCCCATCGTCTTGGGACGGATGGACTTTCCGCGGGTGGACAGGATGTTCGTTCCCATCACCGCCGAGGCGGCTTTGCCCTCCGAGGAGAACGACGCCACCCGATCGATCGTCTCCTCGTTGATGCGGTGGCCGGAGCCGTGCAGCTTCTTGAGCTCCCCGATGACGGAGACGAAGGCTGCCACGCGCGGCGGCTCACCGCTGGCCTGGACCTGGTTGGCGCGCACGTGCAGGTCGAGGTCGGGGAATACTCGCTCGAGCTTCCGCAGGTTCGACTCCCCCGGCCCGAAGAACTCGACCAGATCGATGGAGTCGGGAATCACGAGACGCACTGTGTCCGATGCAGCTTCTTCGGCAGGTGTGTTGTTCACAGAGTTCGTGGGCTGAGTGGAGGTGTCCAGAATGATCCTTAGTGACTGTTCGTACTTGTGGGAGTACTGCAATTGTGTGCTTCCATCGTAGTCGCCTTCGTCACCAACGGCCCAATGAATTCTGAGCCATGACGAGTCCGGCGGCTCCGGCCGACGATGACCGCAGGACCGTGGGTCCCAGGAGAACGGCTTTCGCACCGATGGCTGCGAGGGCATCGAGCTCAGCGTCGCTGATCCCGCCTTCGGGACCAACGACTAGGACGATGCGTCCAGAGTCCGCGGCCGAGGAATCTTCGATGACCGACGCATTCGCTGGTCCAGAGTCCCTCAGAGCCTGCGACAGTTTCTGCTCGGCGGCTTCATGGAGGACGTAGACGGTGTCTGTGGCGGTCAGAGTCGATGCCAGGTCGGTGCCGCGGACCAGGTCGTGGCGCAGAGGGAAGCGGGATCGTCTGGCCTGCAGGGATGCCGCCCGCAGAACGTTGTCCCACTTGGCTGCGAGCTTGTCGCGCTTCTTCGCGGGCCAATCGGCGATCGAGCGTTCGGCGGCCCACGGGACCACCTCGTCGACTCCGATCTCTGTGGCGGCTTCGATCGCCTGCAGATCGCGGTCGCCCTTGGCCAGAGCCTGCACGAGAACCAACCGTGGCTGGTCCTCGTCGGTGTGAGTCACCGAGGCGACGTGCAGTCCGAGTTCGTTCGCCGAGGCGGTCGATACCGTTCCGCGTACGCGGGTGCCGGATCCGTCGACGATTTCGAGCTCGTCCCCGGGCCCGAGTCTGCGGACTCGGACCGCGTGTCCGGCCACGTCCTCACCGAAGGTGAGCACCTGACCGGCGGCCGCCTCGGCGACCTGGGTCGAGAAGAAGACGGGAAGACTCACCGACCGGCGAACTTCTCACGCATGCGGGAGAACATGCCGCGGTTCTGGGTGGTGATCTGAGCGCGTGGGGTCTCTTCCTCACGCAGAGTCGCCAGCTGTGACAACAGTTCCTTCTGCTCATCGTCAAGCTTGTCCGGCGTCAACACGTCGACCGTGACGAGCAGGTCGCCTCGGGTCTCCGAACGCAGTCGGGTGGCACCGAGTCCTGGAAGCTTGATGACGGTGCCTGACTGGATGCCGGCTTCGATCGAGAGCTCCTGCGAGCCGTCGAAGGTGTCGAAGGGGATCGAAGCGCCCAGAGCGGCTGCGGTCATCGGCACGGAGACGGAGGCGCGCAGGTTGTCACCGTCGCGCTGGAAGACTTCGTGGCGGGAGACCATGACCTCGACGAAGAGGTCACCAGCAGGACCTCCCCCGGGTCCCACTTCGCCCTGCGACGAGAGCTGGATGCGGGTTCCGTCGGAGACTCCGGCAGGGATGCGGATCTTCATGGTCCGCTGCTTGCGGACCCGACCGTCACCCTGGCAGTTGAGGCAGGGGTTGGGAATGACGGTGCCGAAGCCGTGGCAGGAGTTGCACGTCTGGTTCGTCACCATCTGGCCCAGGAGCGTCCGGGTCATGCGCTGAACGCTGCCGGCACCGTGGCACAGGGAGCATGTCTCAACGGATGTGCCCTGCTGGGTTCCGGCACCTGAGCAGGTGTCGCAGACGACGGCAGTGGTGACATCGAGGTCGATGTTGCCGCCGAACGCGGCGGTCTCGAGATCGATGTCGACTCCGACAAGCGCGTCCTTGCCGCGCTGTGTGCGCGGCATCGGACCGCCGGCCGAGCCGGCTCCCCCGCCGAAGAAGGTTTCGAAGATATCGCCGAAGCCGCCGAAGCCGCCACCGGCTGGGAAGCCCTGTCCGTTCTCGCCGCCGCCCATGTCATAGTTCCGGCGCTTCTCCGAATCGGAGAGGACATCGTAGGCGAGGGAAATGGCTTTGAACTCGTCCTCGTGTCCCGGGTTCACATCGGGGTGATACTTCCGGGCCAGCTTTCGGTACGACGATTTGATTTCAGCCGCCGAAGCGTCCTTGGACACTCCGAGTGTTTCATAGTGATCGGCCACAGAAACTTCTCTCTCCCTGGTGGTGTGCGTTGTTCGCGTTATCGTGCCTGTTCGCAGTGTGGTGCTTGGTCACGCTGTGCTGCTTGTTCGCGCTGTGCTGTGTGCTCTGGTGTCGGTGCATCTAGCCCTGGTCGAGGACAGAGGAGACGTATTTCGCCACGGCTCGGACAGCTGTGATCGTCGTAGGATAGTCCATCCGGGTCGGCCCGAGCACTGCCAATCGCGCGGTGGACCCCGCGTCATGACCATATTCGGCGGCCACGAGGGATGTCGAGCTGAACGACTCGTGAGTATTCTCACGACCGATCCGAACGCTGATCTCCTCTTGGTCCTCAGCCATCGACGTCAGCAGCTTGAGCAGTACGACCTGCTCTTCGAAAGCTTCGAGGATCGGTGCCATCTTCTCACCGAACTCCCTGCCGGATCGAGCCAGGTTTGCTGTGCCTGCCATGATGATGCGCTCTTCACGCGTGGCAATGACGAGATCAGTGACGGCGGAGCGGACCTGTACCAGTGCCGCGGCTGCGTCGGTTCCGACAGCGCCGGCTCCCACGACAGGTTCTGACTGAGTGCCGTCATCGTTCTGGGCCGAAGCACGAGGTGTGGCCGTGCTCACGACTCTCGACAGCTTCTGACCGGAGAATTCGGAGTTGACCTCATCGCGGATTCCGCGCAGCGACTCATCGTCAACGACGCCCGGCGTGATCACGATCTTCTGCTCAACCTGCCCTGCATCGGTGATGAGGACGACGAGGATGCGGTTGGGGCCAAGACTCACTACCTCGATGTGTTTGATCGTGGCACGCGAGACTGTCGGATACTGGATCAGCGCCACTTGGTGGGTCAGGCCCGAGAGGACCCTCACCGTGCGGTCGAGCATGTCGTCGAGGTCCCCGTTGCCGTCGATGAGCTGGAAGATCGCGCGCCGCTCAGCGTGTGTGAGCGGTTTGAAGTCGTCGATGCGATCAACGAACATCCGATAGCCGAGATCAGTCGGGATTCGACCAGCGGAGGTGTGAGGCTGCGCGATGTAGCCCTCCTGCTCCAGGTGGGCCATGTCATTGCGAATCGTGGCCGGAGAGACACCGAGCGTGTGCCGCTGAACGATGGCCTTCGACCCGACGGGTTCATTGGTGGCGACGAAGTCTTCGACGATCGCCCGCAGAACCTGTGCTCGCCTGCTGTCGTTCATTCGTCCCCTTCCTTCGTTCGGCACCGCATTTGGCACTCATCTGCTTTGAGTGCCAATTCTACGCTTCTTACATTCCGAATTCACTTTCGGGCCTGCCCCAGCGGGTCTGCACCTATCGCGTCAAGTCCTTGATTAGGGTGGTTGACCGTGAATACCTTTGATCGCTACGGGCCCGATGTGCTGGCAGGTACCTCGCCTTCCTCGCACCGGCCCAAGAAGTCCACGCCTGTTGAGCTGGGTCTCGGAATGGTTCTCGAAGACGCGATGAGCGGATATGTCGGCGCCGTCGTCGGCGCTGAGAGGACCACCGCCGGGATCGTCGTCAATCTTGAGGACCGGGCAGGCAAGGTCCGCGCGTTCCCCCTGGGTCCTGGCTTCCTGCTTGAGGGCAAACCCGTCGACATCAAGCTGCCGACCAAGAAGAAGTCGACTCCCGGTCGCACGGCTTCGGGCTCACGTGCGGTCGGCAATGCTCGTGCCCGGGTGGCTCGCGGTTCCCGCATCTGGGTCGAAGGCAAACACGATGCCGAGCTCGTCGAGAAGATCTGGGGCGACGATCTGCGCATCGAAGGTGTCGTCGTCGAACCGCTGGGTGGACTTGACGATGTCGCCGACAAGCTCGCCGCGTTCGGTCCTGACAAGGATCACCGTGTCGGAGTCCTCGCCGATCACCTCGTGTCCGGCACCAAAGAATCCAAGATCGCCGAGGCGGTGCGTGCTGATCCCCGCTACCGCGACGTCGTCCACATCATCGGTCATCCCTATGTCGACATCTGGCAGGCTGTGAAGCCTCATGTCGTCGGCATCAGGGAATGGCCGGTGGTCCCCCGTGGTGAGGATTGGAAGACGGGAATCCTGAGACGTATCGATTGGCCGCACGCCGACCACCGGGATGTGGCACGGGGCTGGGTGCGCATCCTGGGCAAGGTCAGCACCATAGCCGATGTCGAACCCACACTCTCGGGTCGAGTCGAAGAGCTCATCGACTTCGTCACCGTCGGCTGAGACTTCGGTCGGCTGTGGCCGCGGTCGAATGTGATCGAACTGGTACAGGATTCGGGCTTTCCCCAATTCGGCGCCAGGGCATTTCCGATAGTGTGAGTGTCCAGAAGCCCTGAAAGGACCCGCATGTCTTACAACCCCCAGCAGCCGAACAACGGCCCTGACCAGTCGCGTCCAATGCCGCCGAACTATTCTCAGGCCTCTGGACCCCAGCAGCCCTACAGCCAGCAGAACCAAGGCTACGGTTCCCAGCAGCCGAACCCCGCTCAGCAGAACTACGGTTCCCAGCAGAACCAGCCAGCTCAGCCGGACTTTGGTGCACAGCAGCCAGGGTACGGATCACAGCAACCGAGCTACGGTTCGCAGCAGCCGGGTTATGGCTCGCAGCAGCAACAGCCCGGCTACGGATCACAGCAGGCCTACAGCAGTCAGCATCAGTACGGGCAACAGCAGCAGTATGGCCAGGGTCAGCAGCAGTATGCTCAGCAATCCTATGGTCAGCAGGCACACAGCTACGGACCGGGTCAACCAGTCGGAAATCCGGCGCTGTTCGACTCACGAATGATTCCGGAGAATGCCTACGGTCCCGGCTCCGAGATGTTCTGGCAGGCCAGCGAGGCCGAGAGAACCACGGTCCTATGGACTCACATCGGGTCGATCTTCGTCGGTTTCCTGCCACTGATCATGTTCCTCGTGAAGAAGGACGAATCGCCTTATGTGCGCGAACACTCGCGGCAAGGCCTCAATGCAATGATCACGAACTGCATCGCCACGTTCGCAGCCGTCATGGTGTTCATGGTCATCGCCTTCGTCCTCGCTCTCGTCACCTTCGGTCTCGGCTTCTTCGTCTATTTCCTGGCATTCCTCGTCCCGCTCGTCTACACGGTGCTCTACATCATCGCCGCTGTGGCCGGGAACAAGGGAGAAGGGTACAAGTTCCCACTTACCTTCGAATTCGTGAAGTGATCAGATCCGCCACATGATCTGAGAGTCATCTCAGCACAGAGAAGCCGCCGCCATCGCAATCGATGACAGCGGCTTCTCTGCGTTCGGTTCAGTTCACATGGTGGTGGTTCAGTCCACGTAGTCTCGGTTCAGTCCACGTAGTCCGTGAGGATACGAACCATGTAGTCAGCCATCAGCCGGCCCTGCAACGTAGGTTCGAAGCGGCCTTCATCCACGGCGTCTCCATCGAGAAGTCCCTGCTGGACGAATCCCCTGATCGCTCTGTCACTGCCTGTGCCCAGTGAGTCCAGAGGCAGTTCCGAATCGATGCGAGCCGCGAGCATGATCCGCTCGATCTCCTGGGTCGATGCTTCCAGCACCTCCCGTCCGATGGCAGGCGACTCGCCTGCCAGCAGCCGGTCGGACCAGGCACGAGGATGTTTGGCGTTCCAGAACCGCACTCCACCGATGTGCGAATGGGCTCCGGGTCCGAAGCCCCACCAATCGGCATTGCGCCAGTAGGCCATGTTGTGGTCGCAGCGGGTCTCCGCTGACGTCGACCAGTTGCTGACCTCGTACCAGTGCAGACCGGCCGCCTCCATGGCGGCATCGGCGATCTCGTACTTGTCGGCCAGGTCATCTTCGTCGGGCATCGGCAGTTCACCTCGGCGAACCATGGCGCCCATCTTCGTTCCGGGTTCGACGATGAGCGAATAGGCGGAGATGTGATCGACGTCGTTGCTCAGCGCCACCTGAAGTGACCTGCGCCAATCGTCGATGGACTCCCCCGGTGTGCCGTAGACGAGGTCGAGGCTCAGTTCCAGACCGGCTTCTTTGATCCACTTCGCCACATCCGGGATCTTCTCCGGATCGTGTGTGCGGTCCAAGGTAGCGAGCACATGGGGCACAGCCGACTGCATGCCCAAGGAGATCCTCGTGAACCCAGCCGCTGCCAGGGTCGCAATGTAGCTCGGGTCCAATGTGTCGGGGTTCGCTTCGGTCGTGACCTCGACATCCGGTGCCAACCGGAAGCGGTCTCGGATGTCATCCATCACACCGGCCAGCACCTCGGCGGCCAACATCGTCGGGGTACCTCCGCCGAAGAAGATCGTCGTCACCGCACGGTCGGCGCCCCCCGCCTCGGCGAGGACACGAGTCGACAGATCAAGTTCGCGGGCAAGATTGCTGCGGTAGTCCTCGCGGGAGGCGCCGGGTCCCAGATCCTCTGCGGTGTAGGTGTTGAAGTCGCAGTAGCCGCAGCGGACCCGGCAGTAAGGGACGTGAACGTACAGGCTCAGCCCGCGAGAGGCCGCGCCGACCCCGGCCGAGGCCGGCAGCGAACCGTCAAGCGGTGGAGTCTCACCAGTCGGTTGTGCGGGCACTTACTTCTTGGATTCCTTCTTTGGCTCCGGATCATCCGAGGACAGAGCGGCGATGAAGGCCTCCTGAGGGACCTCGACATTGCCGACGACCTTCATCCGCTTCTTGCCTTCCTTCTGCTTCTCCAGCAGCTTGCGCTTACGGCTGATGTCTCCGCCGTAGCACTTGCTCAGCACATCCTTGCGGATGGCGCGGATGGTCTCACGAGCGATGATGCGCGAACCGATGGCAGCCTGGATCGGCACCTCGAACTGCTGGCGCGGGATCAGCTTGCGCAGCTTGCCAGCCATGAGCACACCGTAGGAGTAGGAGTTGTCGCGGTGGACGATCGCAGAGAAGGCGTCGACGTGATCTCCGTGAAGCAGGATGTCGACCTTGACCAGGTCCGCTGCGTCTTCGCCGTCATCGGAGTAATCGAGGGTCGCGTAGCCCTTGGTCTTCGACTTCAGCTGGTCGAAGAAGTCGAAGACGATCTCGGCCAGGGGCAGTCGGTAACGGATCTCGACCCGGTCCGAGGACAGGTAGTCCATTCCCTGAAGACTGCCGCGACGCGTCTGGCACAGTTCCATCACCGCGCCGATGTAATCGCTCGGGGTGAGGATGGTGGCCCGGACCATGGGTTCGCGGACCTCTTTGATCTTGCCGGTCGGATACTCGCTCGGGTTCGTGACCTCCATCTCCGATCCGTCTTCCATCGTGACGTCGTAGATCACGCTGGGTGCGGTGGAGATGAGGTCGAGGTCGTATTCGCGTTCGAGGCGATCACGCAGGACTTCGAGGTGGAGAAGTCCGAGGAATCCGCAGCGGAAGCCGAAGCCCAGCGCCGTCGAGGTCTCTGGCTCGTAAGCCAGCGAGGCATCGTTGAGTTTGAGCTTGTCAAGGGCATCGCGCAGGATCGGGTAATCCGATCCATCGATTGGGAACAGCCCGGAATACACCATTGGCTTAGGTTCCTTGTAACCCTCAAGCGCCTGCGTGGCTGGTGCAGAATTCAGTGTGACCGTGTCGCCGACCTTGGACAGGCGCACGTCTTTGACACCGGTGATGAGATATCCGACCTCGCCGACGCCCAGGCCCTTCGTGGCCTTCGGCTCCGGTGAGGAGACGCCGATCTCGAGGAGCTCGTGGGTGCTGCCCGTCGACATCATCGTCAGCTTCTCACGCGGATGCAGCGAACCGTCGATGAGGCGCACATAGGTCACGACCCCCCGGTACGTATCGTAGACGGAATCGAAGATCATGGCTCGAGCCGGCGCATCGGCGTCGCCGACAGGAGCAGGAATGTCCGAGATGATGCGATCGAGGACTGCGTCGACACCTTCACCGGTCTTGCCCGACACCAGCAGACAGTCCTCGGGCTCGCAGCCGATGAGGTTGGCCAGCTCTTCCGCGTACTTCTCGGGTTGCGCGGCGGGGAGGTCGATCTTGTTGAGGACGGGAATGATCGCGAGATCGTTCTCCATGGCCATGTAGAGGTTGGCCAGAGTCTGGGCTTCGATGCCCTGTGCTGCGTCGACGAGAAGGAGCGCACCTTCACAGGCAGCCAGGGATCTGGAAACCTCATAGCTGAAGTCGACGTGCCCCGGAGTGTCGATCATGTTGAGAGCGAAGGGAGTGCCCTCGTTCTCCCAGGCCATGCGCACGGCCTGGGACTTGATCGTGATTCCGCGTTCGCGTTCGATGTCCATCCGGTCGAGGTACTGAGCTCGCATATCGCGCGGCTGAACCGCCCCGGTGACCTGGAGCATCCTGTCGGCCAGGGTCGACTTTCCATGGTCGATGTGAGCAATGATGCAGAAATTGCGGATCAACTCGGGTGATGTAGCGGACGGCGAAATCCGTTCGAGTGCTTGCGGCTTCACCTGAGGTGACATGAACGCCCTTCCTTCGACAGACTTCCTTCGACAGACCAGAACTTCCATTGTTCCATGGGTTGCGCACCAGACTGGAATCCTCCGCACCCCGGTGCATGCGAGCCCAGCTTCTTATCTCCGACTCGAACTCACTGAGAATCCCGGTGCCGATCCTGCACATTCGACGGCGATCGGCGAAGATTGAGCCATGAGCGATTTCTCGATCATGAGCTTCAACCTCAGATATCCGGCGATGGACGGCCATCCCGTGGCCAAGCGCCTGCCCATCGCCGCCGAGCTCATCACCCAGGCTCACCCTCATATCATCGGCACGCAGGAGGGTGAGCTCGATCAGCTCGAGACACTCATCAGCCTGCTTCCCGGTGAGTACATCTGGTTGGGTGAGGGACATTCGGGCGGCAATTCGGGTGAGTTCACCGCGGTCATCTACGACTCATCGCGATTCGACGTCGACACCGTCGACATCAGCTGGCTGTCCGAACATCCGGAGACGGTCGCCTCCGAATCCTGGGGTGTCTCCCACGCCCGGACGCTGACAGTGGTCGATTTTCGGGATCGTCTCGCCGGGCAGTCGCTGCGCCTGCTCAACACTCACCTCGATCACAAGTCCGAAGAGGCTCGTCTGGAATCAGGGAAGATCATGGCCGGCCATCTCGCCGCGGCCACCGGTCCGTGCGTGGTCACAGGAGATTTCAACGTCGCCACGGGCTCCCCCGTCTACAACTATTTCTGCACTGAGCTGGGACTCACCGACACCGGGGCAATCGTCCCGGGTGAGAACATCGGCACCTTCCACCGCTACAAGGGCCCGAAGGACGGGGATGGCCGGATCGACTGGATTCTGACCTCATCGGACCTGCGGACCGTGTCCACCCGGATCAACACCTTCTCTGCTGACGGCGAATACCCCTCCGACCACTTTCCGGTCGAGGCGGTCCTGAGCTACGTCGATTAGGCTTAGTGACCATGAGTTGGAAATCACTGGTCAATCGCGTCGTCAAGATCGGCGTCAACGAAGGCTTCAAATTCCTCAAGGAATCACAGGCGAAGAAGAAAGCGGGCCCGCAGGGGTCGGGCCCGCGCCCGAATGATCCTGGAAGAAGTGGAACTGGTGGGGCAGATGCGCGGTCATCCGACCCCGCCTCGGCGGGTCAGAGCGACTACCCGGGTGATTACCGCGGCCCGGTCAAAGTCACCTATTCACCCGATCTCGACGGTGATGCCGATCCGGGAGAGGTCGTCTGGGGATGGGTCCCCTACGAAGAAGACCATTCCCAGGGCAAGGATCGCCCTTCCCTGGTCGTGGGCAAGGACGGTCGCTGGGTGCTCGCGCTCATGCTCACCAGCCAGGACCACATTTCCGGTGGAGTCGGAGAGGTTCGCGAAGACCGCCATGCCCGGTGGATGAACATCGGCAGCGGCGATTGGGACTCACACGGCAGGCCCTCCGAGATTCGTCTCGACCGTGTGATCCGACTCGATCCGCAGTCCATCCGTCGAGAAGGATCGATCATGCCCCGCGAGATCTTCGAGCAGATCGGCAGGAACGTCGCCGCCGGATGAGCCTGCTCGTCCATCAGCACAAAGCATTGACAGGATCGTCTCCCCCACTGAGAATTCGATCATGGACAGTCACAAGATAGGCACCATCGTTTCCGCGGACCTGACAGTCCCGGAGGCTGGCCCACTCCGTGATTTCTACACAGATGTGATCGGATGGACTGTCGAAGAGTGGGACATGGAAGGCTACTCCGACTACTTCCTCAAGACTGCAGACGGTGCTGACTATGTCGGCGGTATATGCCACCGGCGCGGCGCGAATGCATCGCTTCCGCCTGTCTGGCTCGTATACATCAACGTCGCCGATGTCGCAGTCAGCGCGCAACGATGCACCGCTCTGGGCGGCAAGGTTCTTGTTCACAATGATCAGTTCGCGGTGATCGAGGACCCGGCTGGCAGTATCCTCGCCATCACACACGTAGACAGCTGATGCTCGCTCGCGTGATTCACGCGGATTGAATTTCTGCCTGACGGAATCAGCCTGTATCGTTGAGAGAGTATCTTCATCAAAGGCGTGTGTCTCGCTGAGGTCGGGTGAAGATGCCATCAGGCTCGATATCATCGATGTGTTTCCCCGCGGAGATGAGTATGTCGGTCAGGTGTGCCCTCACGACCATGTTCCACTAACACGAAAGAGTGTTGAAATTGGCTAATATCAAGTCACAGATCAAGCGGATTGAAACCAACGAGAAGGCTCGCCAGCGCAACAAGGCTGTGCGGTCCGAGGTTCGGTCACATATCCGCGTCGTCCGCGAGAACATTGCTGCCGGCAACAAGGACGAAGCACAGCAGGCTTATGCTGTTGCCGCCCGTAAGCTCGACAAGGCCGTTTCGAAGGGTGTTCTGCACAAGAACAACGCTGCGAACCGCAAGTCGCGCATGGCCACGCAGATCAACGCTCTCTGAGTCGATCACTGAGGCTATAGCTTCGAGGGGCCCGATCCGTTTGGATCAGGCCCCTCAACTATTCACCATTCAGAGTCTGTACTCCGCTCAGAGACTCTTCACCGCTCAGCGCTGACGAGCCAACCGGCAGACTTCGGAGACGAACCATTCGACCGCATAGACCGGGTCACGGCCTCCGCCTTTGACGGCCTCATCAGCTTCGGCTGCCGCGATCAATGACTGCCCCAAGGCGACTTCGTTCCACCGGCGCACCTCGCGCCGGGCACGATCGACCTGCCAGGGAGCCATCTTCAGCTCCGAGGCGAGCTCGCCGCTCGATCCCGAGAATCCCTGGACCTTGGCCATCGATCGCAGCTTCATCGCGACCGCGGCAACCAGGGGCACCGGGTCGGACCCGGTCGACAGTGCGTGGCGCAGGAGGCTCAGCGCGCTCTTCGCATCACCTCCGACTGCGGCGTCGGCGACTTTGAAGCCGGTGGCCTCCACTCGTCCGCCGTAGTACTGGTCGACGATCTGCGCGGTGATGGTTCCGTCGGTGTCCTCGATGAGCTGGTCGACTCCGGCATTGAGTTCGGACAGGTCGGCCCCGAGTGCAGACATGAGCGCGGCCATCCCTGATTCGTCGATCTGCCTCTTCGCAGCCTTGAATCGTCCTTGGGCGAATTTGGCGCGGTCGCTCTCGTTCTTCAGCGGCGCAGCATCGACCCGGGGGAATCCATTCGACTCGATCTTCTTGACCAATTTGGCGCCGCGGTTGCCGCCTCCGTGAAGAAGCAGGACGACGGCATCGTCATTGGGCTCATCGAGGTAGGCGAGCGCATCTGCCAAGAACGCCTCCGAACACTTCTCGACGCTGTCGACGACGATGAGTTTGGAGGAGGAGAACAATGAGGGCGAGGCGGCCATGAGCAGCTCTCCACCTTGGTATCCGGCGGCGTCGAACTCGATCTCCTCCGGGTCGGACTTCCGCGCGGCAGTGACGATCCGATCCTTGGCCATGCGGATGAGCACAGGCTCGTTTCCGGAGATCATCACTACGGGCGCGGGCTTCGCGGAACTCCACGGGATCAGGGTCTTCTTCACTGCCATGCGCCCAGCCTATCGTTAGCCACGGGCTCGATGTGCCTCGGTCACCGGAGCCTACCGCGGGAGTCACTGTCCATCACCGCCACAGCTTCGCCCCGTACTGTATTGCGCGTTTGCATAGATGGCGATGGTGCCGCAGAGGTCGGTGCGCAGAACCGGGACGGGCCCGAAGGCTCGTTGGGCTCGTGGGGTGGGATGGCCGTAGCTGTTCTCCCCCACTGAGATCGCTCCGAGGCGAGCGCCTGCAGCAGTGAAGAAGTCTTCCGACAGGTCGGAGGAGCCATGGTGGGGTGCGATGAGCAGGTCGACGGGTTCGAGATTCTGGGCGACGATGAACTGTTCGTCTTCTCCGATGTCGCCGGGGACAAGGTAGCGCAGTCCCTTCTGTTCGACCCTGAGGACCAGTGAGTCGTCATTGCGCACTTCGGTCCCCTCTGTCTCTGCGGTCTCTGCTGCTCCTGCGGTCTCTTCTGCTCCCGCGTTCTCCTCTGCCCCCGCGGTCTCTCGCGCAGGTGGCCAGAGCACCTCGATCTGGGCCCCACCGGCGTCGAACGTGCGTCCACGCGCTGTCGTGACCACCTCGGCGCCGGTGTCCTCGACAATGCTGTGCAGCGCCTCTCTCCCGCTGACGTTGGTAGACACCCATAGGCGGTGCAGGGTCCGCGACCAAGTGGTTCCGGCATACCCGGCGCTGTGATCGGCGTCGAAGTGGGAGATGAGGAGATCGAACTCCTCGATCCCGCCCTCGTCGAGGCACACATCGACGGGCTTCGGGTCCTTCCCTGTGTCGATGACGAGGCCGCGGCCCTCGCCGAGGTTGATCAGTGTTGCCGATCCCTGCCCGACATCGCAGATCATCACCAACCAATCGTGTGCCGGTGGCTTCGTCCGACCGACCACGATGATCAGTGCGGTCAGGCAGATGCAGAGGACGACGACTGGGACTCCCCACAGCCTTCTGCGCACCAACAGCCAGGAGCCTGCACCCAGCACGATGAGGAGTCCGAGCGCGGCCAGTGTCCCCCACGGCGGTTCGGGCCAGTCGAGCGCAGCTCCGGGCAGTCCGGCACAGATCCTGGCAACGGCCACGATCCACCATGAGCACAGCGAGCCGAGCCAGGCGGGAAGCTGAGCACACCACAGCAGTCCGGGGACTCCGACGAGACCGACTCCCCCGCATACCAGCGATAGGAACCCGAGGACAGTGGCGGGCAGGACTGCGGGCGCGGCCAGAGCGTTCGCCGCCACCGACCACAGCCCTATCCGGGGGGCGATGGCCACGAGGACCGGGGTGCAGGCCAGTTGGGCGACCAGGGGCACGATGAGGGCGCTGAGGACGATGGCGGGGACCATCGACAGGCGCAGGCTCAGTCGCCGCAGAATGATCGGGACGACGAACATGATTGCAGCGGTCGAGACGACGGAGAGCACGAAGCCTACCGAGGTCGCCAGCACAGGGACAACGGTGAGCAGGATGCACACGGTCGAGCTCATCACTGCCACCGGTGAAATCCCTCCCCCACGGAGGAAGACGAAGGCGACCGCGATCGCCATACCCGCGGCACGGATGGCGCTGGGTTCGAACCCGACCACGAACACATACCCCATGCAGGTGAGAACCCCGAGACCGACGCGAGTTCGAGGACCGGCCCCGCACAGTCCGGCCAACAGTCCGGCGCCGAGACTGACAATCGTGACATTGCTGCCTGAAACAGCCGAAATGTGAGTCAGGGACACCACACGCATATCGTCTTCCATCCGTGCATCCTGAGGCTCGGTGTCACCGACCACGAGGCCCGGCAGCAGTGCACCGCCGCTGTGTCCTGAGGCCAGGGAGTCCTGCCGCAGCTGCATGCGCAGGTCTCCTCGCCACTGCCACAGCCTGTTCGGTGTGCGCAGGACCGTCGCTTCATTGCTGCTGATGCGGATGTCGTCGAGAGCTTCTGTGCGCATGGACACGTGCGAACCATCGGAAGGCGTGGAGGGGCTGAGCACCTCGGTGAGTCCTGTCGATGTCAGCACCGTGAGTCGAGACCAGCCAGAAGCCCCCGGTTGGCTGTGTCCGACCACGATGCCCTCCACATCGGTGACTTCTTCAGTTCCGCGGCCGGCACCGAGCATGGCGGTCTGAACCGAGAACAGACACGCGAACACGATGAGGAGCACTCCCAGGTGGTGGTGTCTGCGCAGGCAGAGGAAGCCGAGACCGACAAGGGGCGGAGCGGCGAGGAGCGCCCATGGCCCTGGAGCCACCAGCGCGGTGATCCACAGACCCAGCGCGCAGATGAGCAGGCGAACGGATCCTGGCCAGACCTTCGCAGCCGAGCGCGCCCAGTTGAGTACGGCTCTCCAACGATCTCTCACCCACTGAGCCTTCGAACAGTTCGCTCGCTCTCGCCGGGCCCTATCCGACCGAGACACGATCTTTGAGGCTCTCGAATGTCTTAGGTCCGATCCCCTGGACAAGCAGCAGATCTTCGATGCTGGTGAAGGGCTGTACTTCGCGGTAGGCGATGATCGCCTCGGCCGTCACCGGTCCGACTCCCGGCAGCGTCTCCAGAGTCGCGAGATCAGCCGTATTGAGATCCACCTGTGCGCCCTGCTCTGCAGCCCCACCGTCGGAGGCACCGGCCGCGCTGGCTGCTCCGCTGCCGGGAGCACCAGCTGCGCTGTCTCCTCCCTCACTGCCGGTCCCTGCGCCCCCTGCCGCCTTCGATTCGGCACTGCCGGGATCGGCGCTTCCGGGTTCTGCTTCCTCTCCGTGGGCGGGGATGTGGATCTGCTCGCCGTCTTGGAGGATGCGAGCGAGGTTGACAGCCTCCGCATCCGCCTGTTCCTTCAGTCCGCCTGCCTTCTCCACGGCGTCCTGGACTCGAGCTCCAGCGCTCAGGGTCACGACTGAGGGTCTCTTCACCGCCCCGGTGATATGGACGACGACCGTGCCGGGATCGACGCTCTGGACTGCCGGCGTGGCTTCGTCTGCAGCAGCTTGGTTCTGTCCTGGAGATGCCCCCGCCTTCGTCTCGGTCGAGGTCGCTCCTCCGCCGGAGGCCGAACCCTCCTGGACCCCAGTGGCGGCATGCTGTGGGGCCGGGCGAAGAATGAGAAAGGCCATGACGAGCACAGCAATGGTAGCGACGGTCACCGCGACGAGGATCGGCAGACGCACCCGGCGCGGCTCGACCGGCTCCTCTTCGCCTTCGCTGTCGCTTCCGAAGACGTCTCCTGGGACCCATCCGCCGCGTTCGGCGCTGGAGTTGATGAGGCCTGCGAAGCGATCATCGGGAGAGACAGCCATGTCGACAAGCTAAGGGCAGCTGCTTCGATCGCACCAGGGCCGAAATGCCGCCTGTGGAAACCGTTCGCCGGTCCACACCTCAAACGCACATGAGTCGGACCGTCGTCCACAGTTCAACGAACGTGAGTGGCCCTGCGGTAAGGAGATCAGGGTCTGGTCTGGACAGTGATACCGATCGTGCCGGAGCCGACGTGGGCGGTGATGATGGTCGACAAGGTTCGAAACGTCGTCGGCAGACCGGCACCTTCGATCTGCTCGCGCAGCATGACCACATCGGGGTGGGAGGGTTCACCGTCCGCGTGCTGGATCTCCACGTAGACGTCCTGCTCATCGGAGTCGATCTCTGTCGCGGCTTCACCGGCCAGCGCAACCATGCGCTCCAGTGCCTTCGTGCGTGTCCGGACCCTCGCGACAGGAGCGACGACACCAGCGCTGAGTCCAAGCACCGGAACGATCTGCAGGGCTCGGCCCAGCAGTGAGGAGGCGGCGCCGATGCGACCACCTCGGCGCAGGTGCTCCAAGGTCTCCGGAGCGAATGCGGTTCGAGTCTCGCCAGCGCACCAGTCGGCGACTGTGCCGGCGATCGATGCCACGTCGTGTCCCTGCGAGATTCCGGCGGCCGCGATCGCCAGAGCACCGGCCAGTCCCGCCGAGGTGGTTCGGGAGTCGACGACATTGATCAGCGACTCTTCGTTCTGTGCTGCGGCCACGGCCGAGTCGCGGGTCCCGGAGAGATCTCCGGACATGGTCACGGTGATGATCGACTCGGCACCATGATCAAGCAACGTCGCATAGGCGTTCGCGAACTGAGCAGGTGTCGCCATGGACGTCGACACCTCGGCGCCCTCGTCCATCTTCCGGCACAGGTCTCCAGCGGCGAGTTCCCCGTCGGTGAAGGCGACCCCTCCGACGAGCACCGTCAGGGGAACGACGGCGAAGAGATCACCGGTGATCTCACGCAGCGTGGCTTCCTCTGCATCCGACAGCTGGGCCGTCGAATCAGTGACCAGGCCAATCCTCATGGACGGCCCAGAGCCCGATATGTCCATCCAGCTGAGCGCCACACCTGCGTAGTCAGCACATTCCTGCCATCGATGAGGACTTTGCCCGCCACCAGCGACGCCGTGGCGACCGGATCAAGATCCCGATATTCCTGCCACTCCGTCAGCAGCAGCACCGCATCGGCACCAGCCAGCGCCTGAGAGGCATCAGCCACATAGTTCAGCTCGGGAAACGATCGTGCGGCATTGTCGATCGCCTGAGGATCCGTCACCGTAACCACACCGCCCTGCGTCGCAATCAGCCGCGCCACCGCCAGAGCAGGCGAATCCCTGACATCGTCGCTGTTGGGTTTGAACGCGGCACCGAGGACCGTGATCTTCTTCCCGATGAACGAGCCGTCCAAAGTATCCCGGGCAATGTCGACCATGCGCACACGCCGACGCATGTTGATCGAATCGATCTCACGCAGGAACGCCACCGCCTGGTCAGCCCCCAGCTCACCGGCACGCGCCATGAATGCACGGATGTCCTTGGGCAGACACCCACCGCCGAAGCCGAGTCCGGCATTGAGGAACTTCCGTCCGATGCGATCATCCATCCCGATCGCATCCGCCAGCTGAGTCACATCCGCGCCCGAGGCTTCGCACAGCTCAGCCATAGCATTGATGAACGAGATCTTCGTGGCCAGGAACGAGTTCGCAGCGGTCTTGACCAGCTCGGCCGTCGCGAAGTCTGTGACCATTCGCGGGGTCTGGTCCGCCAGCATCGTCGCATACACTTCGTCGAGGACTGCTGTGGCCTGCTCGCCGGACTCGCCCTCAGCTACGCCGTAGACCAGACGATTCGGGTGCAGTGTGTCCTCAACTGCATGGCCCTCACGCAGGAACTCCGGATTCCACATCAGAGACGCACCCGTGGGAGCCAGCACAGAGGCCAGACGCTCAGCGGTGCCGACAGGAACCGTGGACTTACCCACAACCACAGACGTCGAAGTCAGGTGGGGAACCAGCGAATCTACTGCGGCATCGACAAACGTGACATCGGCTGCGAACTCCCCGGGCTTCTGCGGAGTCCCGACACACACGAAATGGATCGCCGAATCCGCGACACGCGAGACATCGGTGGTGAACTCGAGACTGCCGAGATTCTGACCCTTCACCAGCAATTCACTCAGGCCCGGTTCGAAGAACGGCGGCCGACCAGAGGTCAGCGCCGCAATCTTGTCTGCGTCGACGTCGACGCCGACCACCTCGTGTCCCAGTGATGCCATAGCCGCCGCATGCACAGCACCCAAGTATCCGCACCCGATGACTGAAATCTTCAACCCGTGTTCTCCCTGCTTCGTCCCGGCGTTTCAGCCACACTATATGCCACTAGGTTCCACGATATCTGCAGGTTGAAACAGTACCCTTGGAATTGTGAAGCGTTTCTTTGATTTCCTGACCAACTCACCGGCAGCCGTGACATTCGCGGTGCTCAGCGTTCTGGGCATCGTGGTCTTCGCTGTGCCCGGACTGCATCCGTTCGCCTGGATCCTCGGCCTCGTTCTGTGCCTGGGCGTCATCGGCGCCCTGCTCATGTTCCATGGCGAGTGGAGGCGCGCGCAGACTCAGATCGATTCCCTGCGCCAGCTGCTGAGCACCGAGCGCGGGCGCCTCGACACGCTGGGACTGACCCCCGTCGACGAAGAGGTCACTGCGCTGCCCGACGAAGAGCGAGCACAGCGGATCCTGGACCTGCTCCCGGATTCTGCCGGTCTGGTACAGTCGCTACGTCTTGACGCGACCTACGGGGCGCTCGAAGTCGACGAACTCGAGCCGCTGCACACGTTCAGGCAGGAATTCTCGAAGTCCAGCTTCGACAATTCACGCTCGCACACCGCGTTCATGAATCTCTATCGCGCGGCCGAGGCTCTCTCGATCTGGGTCAACGAAGAGACGCGGCCGCTGGCCGACGATAAGACGAAGCGAGAGATCCGTCCAGGTGACACCCGCAAGGGTGGCTGGCGAGAGTACACAGAAGCACGCAGCCGCGGCGAGAGCTTGGGCGACAGGTTCGTCTCCGCTCGGTGGGAATTCAACCAGACAGCATTGGAACTCGGACTCGTCGCCTGAGCCGAATCAGTGGCGCCGAGTCAGTGGCGGATCCACCACGAATCGGTCGGTGTCACCGGAGTCCGACGTTTGTGCTCGGTGGCACGGTACTTCTCGATGAGTGTCGCAGCCGCGGACTTGTCGATGTCTCTGCCCTCGAGGAAGTCGTCGATCTGGTCATAGCTGAGCCCCAGTGACGACTCATCAGTCTGGCCCGGTTCGTCATCGAGCAGGTCCGCTGTCGGAGCTTTGTGCGCTAGGTGCTCGGGCGCGCCGAGGTGGGCAAGCAGTGCTCGTCCCTGCCGCTTGTTCAGCCCGGCCAGCGGCACCACATCGACACCGCCGTCGCCGAATTTGGTGAAGAAGCCGGTGACCGCCTCGGCAGCGTGATCGGTGCCCGCGACAAGGAGCCGCTTCTCCCCCGCCAGCTCGAACTGAGCGACCATCCGCATCCGTGCCTTGACGTTGCCCTTGCCGAAGTCGGTGATGGCTTCTCCGGTGGCGTTCTCATATTCCGCGGCCGCTGCGTCTGTGGCCGAACCGATGTTGATGACGATTTCGTGGTCGGCGCGGATGAAACCCATTGCATCCTGAGCGTCACTCTCATCGGCCTGAACGTGATGCGGCAGACGGATCGCCCAGAATTCCGCTCTCGCTCCCCGCCGACGCAGCTCCTCGACCGCCAATTGGCACAGGCGTCCGGCCAGGGTCGAGTCCTGGCCGCCGCTGATACCCAAGGTCAGGCCTCTGACGCCCGTTGTCAGGATGTAGTCGACAAGGAATTCGACACGCCGAGCGACCTCCGTCGCCGGATCGATTGTCGGCCTCACACCCAGGGTGTGCCGGATCTCATCCCGAGTAGCTTCCATTGACATATGTTTCCAACCCTTCCGGGCAGACGCCGACGCTCAGGCGTCGGGGACGATATTGACCAATTTGGGCGCACGAACGATGACCTTGCGCACTCCGGCCCCGTCGAGCGCTTTGAGGGCATTCGGTGATTCCAGTGCCAGCTTCTCCAGATCCTCTGCCGAGATATCGGGATCGACCTCGAGCCTGGCACGCACCTTGCCCTTGACCTGGACTACACAGGTGACCTGGTCGGCGACCAGGTGCTGTGGGTCCGCGATGGGGAAGGTCGCATAGGTCACCGTCGATGTGCGTCCCAGCTTCGTCCACAGCTCTTCGGCCAGGTGCGGCGCGAAGGGCGAGAGCATGATCGCCAGCGGTTCGAGCACGTCGGCCGTGGCTCCACCCTGCTTCGTCGCATGATTCGTGAGCACGATCAGCTTCGAGATCGCGGTGTTGAAGCGCAGGTGGTCCATATCGTCTCGGACGCCGTCGATGACTTGGTGAAGGACCTTGAGCGTCTCCGGATCGGCCGCACCGTCCCTGATGACGGACTCACCGGTGGTCTCATCCACGAACAGACGCCACACGCGCTGCAGGAACCTCTGCGCGCCGACGACGGCACGCGTCTCCCAGGGGCGAGCCTGTTCGATCGGTCCCATCGACATCTCATAGACGCGGAATGTGTCTGCACCGTACGCGTCATACATCTCATCGGGAGAGACGGAGTTCTTCAGCGACTTGCCGATCTTGCCGTACTCACGGTTGACCTGCGAACCGTCGTACCAGAAGCTCGACTCGCCCTTGTCATCGGTCCTCTCCTCCACCTCGGCGGCGGGAACGTAGACCCCACGTGAGTCGGTGTAGGCGTAGGCCTGGATGTAGCCCTGATTGACCAGACGATGGAACGGCTCCGACGAGGTGACGTGGCCCAGGTCGAACAGGATCTTGTGCCAGAACCGGGCGTAGAGAAGATGCAGAACCGAATGCTCGGCACCGCCCACGTAGAGGTCGGCGCCGCCGCGCGGCTTGGATTCGCGTGGACCCATCCAGTAGTTCTCGTTGACCGGGTCCACGAGACGATCGCTGTTGTGCGGATCGGCGTAGCGCAGCTGGTACCAGGACGATCCGGCCCAGTTGGGCATCGTGTTCGTCTCGCGGTAGTACCTCTGCGGACCATCGCCCAGGTCGAGTTCGACCTCGACCCAGTCGCGATTGCGCCCCAGTGCAGGTTCCGGATGACTGTCAGCATCATCGGCGGCAAACGTCCGAGGTGCGAAGTCATCGACCTCCGGCAGCTCCACCGGCAGCATGGAATCGGGCAGTGCGATGGGGGTGCCGGCCTCGTTGTAGACGATCGGGAACGGTTCGCCCCAATAGCGCTGGCGTGAGAACAGCCAATCCCGCAGTCGGTACTGGGTCGACTCGGTGGCCAGACCCTGGCTGGCCAGCCAGTCGGTGATCGTCGCCTTCGCCGCATCGACTTCGAGACCGTTGATGTCGATCTCGTCGTTGGCGGAGTTGATCATCACCCCGGCGCCGGTGAAGGGAGTGTCCTCATCGTGGTCGGCTGGAGGCTGCACCGTGCGCACATAGGGCAGTCCGAAGGACTTCGCGAAGTCCCAGTCACGGGCATCCTCTGCCGGAACGGCCATGATCGCGCCGGTGCCATAGCCCATCAGCACATAGTCGGCGACGAAGACGGGGATCTGCTCACCGGTCGCAGGATTGATCGCATAGGAACCGGTGAAGATTCCGGTCTTCTCCTTGCTCTGCTGACGATCCGCGTCAGTCTTCGATGCCGCGTCCCGCTGGTAGGAGGCGATCGCCTCGGCGGGGCTGGGCTGACCACCGCGCCACGAATCGGGCGTCTGCTCAGCCCACTCAGCTGCAGTCAGCTCAGCAACCTGCGGATGCTCTGGGCTGAGGACAAGATAGGTGGCGCCGAAGAGTGTGTCCGGACGGGTCGTGTAGACCTCGACCTGAGTATCTGATTCGGCCACAGGCAGGCGCAGCAGGGCGCCCTTGGAGCGGCCGATCCAGTTGACCTGCATACTGCGAACGGCCGAAGGCCAATCCAAGTCGTCCAGGTCGTCGATGAGGCGGTCTGCGTAGGCGGTGATGCGCATGTTCCACTGCCGCAGACGGCGGGTGTAGACAGGGAAGTTGCCACGTTCGGACAGTCCCTCGGCCGTGACCTCTTCGTTCGCGAGCACTGTGCCCAGCCCCGGGCACCAGTTGACCGGGGATTCCGAGACGTAGGCTAAGCGGTAGTCCTGCAGGATGTTCTCCTGCTCCGCCGGGCTCAGTTCGGCCCAGGGACGAGAGTCAGGTGTCTGTTTGGTTCCCTGCTCGAATGCCTCGACCAGTGTAGAGATCGGCCGTGCGGCACCGACGGAATCCTCTCCCTCGGTGGCTGCCTCCGGGTCGTACCAGGAGTTGAAGATCTGCAGGAAGATCCACTGGGTCCACCGGACGAAGTCGTCGTCGGTGGTCGCGAAGCTGCGGCGTGCGTCGTGGGCAAGCCCCAGCCGACGCAGCTGACGTGTCATGTTCTTGATGTTCGCATCCGTCGTGATGCGTGGGTGTTGCCCCGTCTGAACCGCGTACAGATCGGCGGGCAGCCCGAAGGCATCATAGGACAGAGCATGCATGACGTTGTGCCCGCGCATCCGCTGATAGCGGCCGTAGACGTCCGTGCCCAGGTATCCCAGGGGGTGGCCGACGTGCAGTCCCGCCCCTGAAGGGTAGGGGAACATGTCCATGATGTAGAGGGATTCACGCTCACCGAGAGTCTGTGGCGGAGCGTAGGCAGACTCCGAATCCTGTCGATCGAGACTTCCGTCAGCCCGGCTCAGATCGCCGGTGGGGTTCGGCGCGTGGAAAGTTCCCGCCTGTTCCCATGTGCGCTGCCATGACTTCTCGATCTTCTCGGCCAGCACCGCGTCATAGCGGAAACCGGTCTCCTCAGGATTCGTCGTCATTACCTTCCTTCACTGACTGGGCGTGAGCGGGTTTCGACCATCGTACTCTGAACATTCCCTGCTTCGACTTGGCTAGACTGCCAGATAGAGGTGTGAAGTGGTTTTGAGCCTCCAAACGTGAGCGATTTCACCTCACAACGCCAGACCAGTAGGATAACCGGGCAGTAACTTACGTCACGAAGGAGACCTCATGAGCCCAGCGACAATGCCCCAATCCACGACCCCGGTCGTCGACTTCAAGGTTGATACGACGTCATCGACGACCGATGTCTTCCTCGCGAAGGTCGCCGAGGACACGAATCTGCCGTTGCTGGCCAAACCAGTTGAGAACGGCTGGGAGGAAGTGAGCGCCGGCGAATTCCTCACCCAGGTCCGCACAGCAGCCAAGGGACTCATTGCTTCCGGGGTCGAGGTCGGGGACCGAATCGCGATCTTCGGTCCCACCTCCTTCGAATGGACGCTCAGCGACTACGCCGTGTGGTTCGCCGGCGCGATCTCGGTTCCGTTCTACGACACTTCTTCCGAAGACCAGTTGGCCTGGATGATCAAAGATGCTGAAGTCGGCCGAGGTCTTGTCAGCACACGTGAGCATGCGGACCGGGTCGAAGCCGCCGCGGCCGCCGCCGGCATCGCGGCTCCACAGCTGTGGGTGTGGGACCAAGGAGCCTTCGCCGAGCTCGAAACGACCGGGCGAGAGATCAGCGATGACGCCCTCGAAGCTCAGCGCTCACAGGTCACCGGCGAATCGGTCGCCACTCTTATCTACACCTCCGGCACCACCGGCAAGCCCAAGGGCTGCGTCCTCACACACGGGAACTTCGTGCAGACGGTGCAGGCTGCTCAGGAGCAGATCCCCGAGATCTTCACCGGAGGCATGCGCGCCCTGTTGTTCCTGCCGCAGGCACATGTCTTTGCCCGCTTCATCGAGGTCCTTGCGATCAGCTCCGGCGCTCTGCTGGCCCACCAGTCCGACCTGACCAAGCTCACCGACGCGCTTGCCAGCTTCCGTCCATCGTTCATCCTCGGAGTTCCTCGTGTCTTCGAGAAGGTCTTCAACTCGGCACTGGCGACGGCCCAGTCCGGCGGCAAGGAGAAGATCTTCCGTAAAGCAGAACAGGTCGCGGTCTCCTATTCCAAGGCCACGGATGCCGGCAAGGTCCCGGTCGCGCTCAAGCTGCAGCATGCGCTCTTCGACAAGCTCGTGTATTCGAAGCTCCGTACGGTCATGGGCAACAACGTCAGTGCAGCGGTATCCGGCGGCGGCCCCCTCGGTGCCCACCTCGGCCACTTCTTCCGCGGAGTCGGCCTCGTCGTCCTCGAAGGATACGGCCTGACTGAGACGACCGCCCCGATCACTGTCAATGTGCCGGAGAAGTCCAAGATCGGCACCGTCGGCGTCCCCCTTCCCGGTGTCAGCGTGGCGATCGCACCCGATGGAGAGATTCTGGCCAAGGGCGTCCCCGTCTTCCGCGAATATTGGAACAATCCCGAGGCCACCGACAAGGAATTCCACGACGGATGGTTCGCCACCGGCGACCTCGGTTCTCTCGACGAGGACGGCTACCTCACGATCAGTGGCCGCAAGAAGGAGCTCATCGTCACGTCGAGCGGCAAGAACATCGCGCCGGCACCTCTCGAAGATGCACTGCGCCGCCACCCGCTCATCGGCCAGCCCGTCGTCGTCGGTGACAACCGGAAGTTCATCTCCGCGCTCATCTTCCTCGACTCTGAGATGCTGCCGACATGGTTGAAGAATCATGATCTGCCGGAGATGGACCTGCGCCAGGCTTCTGCCGACGAAACCGTGAGAGCCACCATCGAGCAGGCAGTCGAGAACGTCAACAGAACCGTGTCACGGGCGGAGGGCATCAAGAAGTTCACGATCCTGCCCGTCGAACTCAGCGAAGACAACGGCTACCTATCGGCAAAGCAGTCGGTCAAGCGTCACCTCGTCGGCAAGGACTTCGCCGCCGACATCGACGGTCTCTACGCCGACTGACCACAGCCGGCGAGGCGACGCAGGCCCGCAAGGAGACGTAGCCTGGGATTCAAAGGAGACTACTGTGGCACTTGAGCGAAGGAGTGGACCGTGTCCGATGACAACAGCCAGATGAACAGCTACGTGGCCAAGGGTGAGGAATTCGCCCGGGACACGAACTACATCGAAGACCGGATCCTTGCCGATCCCGACTCGCAGTGGCCGGTCGAACCCGGTCGCTACCGGCTCATTGCCGCTCGCGCCTGCCCGTGGGCGAACCGGACGATCATCGTCCGCAGGCTGCTGGGCCTCGAGGACGTCATCTCCATCGGAATGCCGGGTCCCACGCACGACGCTCGGTCCTGGACCTTCGATCTCGACCCCGGCGGAATCGACCCAGTGCTGGGCATCGAACGTCTGCAGCAGGCGTTCTTCGCACGCTTCCCGAACTACCCCCGTGGGATCACCGTCCCTGCAATGGTCGACATCGCCAGTGGTGCTGTCGTGACGAACGACTTCCCGCAGATCACCGAGGACTTCTCCACTCAGTGGAAGCACTATCACAGAGAGGGCGCCCCGGATCTCTGGCCCGAAGAGTCTCGGGCGGAGATGGAGAAGGTCATGCGCCTGATCTACACCGAGATCAACAACGGGGTCTACCGTTGTGGCTTCGCCGGCTCTCAGGAAGCCTACGAAGCTGCCTTCGACCGACTGTTCGCTGCACTCGACACGATTGAGGAACGTCTGAGCAATTCCCGGTACCTCATGGGCGGCTCCATCACCGAGGCGGATGTCCGTCTATTCACCACGCTGGTTCGCTTCGACCCCGTCTACTTCGGACACTTCAAGTGCAATCGACAGACGCTGCGGGACTTCGAGAACCTCTGGGGCTATGCCCGCGATCTCTACCAGACTCCGGGATTCGGAGACACCGTGGACTTCACTCAGATCAAACAGCACTACTACATCGTCCACGCCGATGTGAACCCGACGCAGATCGTTCCCAAGGGCCCCGATCTCGCCGGTTGGCTCTCGCCTCATGGCCGAGAGAGGCTGGGTGGCGCACCCTTCGGCGACGGCACAGCCCCCGGACCTGTCCGCGCCGGTGAGGAAGTTCCGGAGGAGCACACCGCTGCCGCTTGGCTGTAACGAGGATTGCGGGTCGTGCAGTGATGCAGACCGTGCAGTGATGCGAGCCGATGGCTCAGCCCCCAGACCGAGGACTCAGGCCTCGTCCAGACCGGCTGGGCCTTCGGTGCGCTCGCGGCCTTCTGTGTGAACACCGCTGGCCTCGGTGCCCGGTACAGCCTTTGCCCTCCTGCGCTTGCGGACCTTCATCACGATCCACACCGCGACGAAGACGATCACGGCAACGATGACCAGCGTCTGGAAGTAGCCTGCGTAGGTTTCCACAACCGACCAGTTCTCGCCGAGGTAGAAGCCGGCGACGATGAGGATGGTGTTCCAGATTGCGCTTCCAGCTGTGGTCAGCAGCAGGAACTTGATGATCGACATGTTCCGCATGCCAGCGGGGATGGAGATCAGAGACCGGAAGATGGGGACCATCCGGCCGAAGAAGACTGCCTTGTCACCGTGCCTGTCGAACCATCCAACCGTCTTGTGCACGTCAGCGACATCGACCAGCGGCATCTTCACGGCAATGCGGCTGATGCGCTCAAGGCCGATCCATTTGCCCAGCGCCCACAGGATGACTGCACCCACGACGGAGCCTGCTGTGGCGAGGATGATCGCCAGAACGATGTTCATGCTTCCCTGGCTGGCGGTGAAGCCCGCCAGCGGCAGCACGAGTTCGCTGGGAATCGGCGGAAAGATGTTGTCCAAGAACACCAAGAAGCCGACACCGATCGGGCCCAGCGTCTCCATGAGCCTCACGGCCCAGGCAGAGAAGCCGCTGAGATTGTCTGCCGCTGAAGAGCCTGCCGACAACGTCAGATCGGTAGGCAGGACTGTCGAAATTGGTGTCGGCATGGGCAAAAGTCTAGATTACAGGCGCGGCCCAACACTCCCAGGTCCCTCCCAGCGGCTAGTGTTGAAACAGACACCTGCGGGTCAAGATCGAAGGAGCACGAAGTGGCACCAGCCAAAGTACTGGCCTCACGCAACACGGTCGCCGAAGTCGGCCACACCGCTATCAACCAGCCGGGACCCGCCCACCTGATGCGCGCCGTCAAACGCTTCGGCGATCGGCTGGGCAATCAGTTCGGTGCAGCCATCACCTACTTCCTGGTCCTCGCAGTCATGCCGATCGCGATGTTCACCTTCGCCAGTCTGGGCTTCGTTCTCGACGTTGCACGTCCGGACCTTCTTCCGATGGTTGTCGAGCAGATCGAGAAGCGGGTGGGCGGAAACTCATCGCTGACGGAACAGCTGGAGAGCTTCCTCACCAGCTGGCAGTCGGTCGGCATCATCGCCATCCTGGCCGCTCTCTACACGGGCCAGGGATTCATCGGCAACCTCGGTGCTGCAGTGAGAGCACAGCTGCACGCAGACTTCGACGATGTCGTGCCCAACAAGTCATTCGTCAAGAAGATCCTCAACAACGTTGCAACTCTCCTGGGACTCATCATCGGCCTGCTGCTCACGGTGGCATTGACCGTCGTCGGCACCGGTCTGGGATCGGCCATCAGTGAGATGCTCCACCTCGGCGGGTTCGGGTCATTGGTCATCAGAGTGGTGCCGTTCATCATCACGCTGGGCGCCGCTTGGCTGATCTTCATGTTCCTCTTCACCATGCTGCCCGACCACCCTGTGGGCAAGAGAGCCAAGATCAGGGGCTCGCTCCTCGGTGCTGTGGCCTTCACGATTCTCATCAACCTGGCCACTGTCCTCATCGACATCTTCTCCGGCAACAAGGCCGCTGGTGTGTTCGGATCGATCATCGCGATCATGCTGACGATGAATATCTTCGCCCGGATCATCCTGTTCGTCGCGGCCTGGATCGGAACCGCGGACCCACCTCGTCTCCAGGAGGACTCCTCGCCCGAATACCGCTTCGTCGAGCCCCGCGTCCAGATCCAGAGCCTGGGCGCGCTGCTGGCCGGCGCCGGCATCGTCGCACTCACACTGCTCGGATTCCGACGCTTCGACGAGCACCAGACGAAACGCGAGTAGACAACCCGTTAGACTGGGCGAGAATTCGCTAACTGACCGAGGAGACACGACCTTTGACTGACGCAACGACGGCTCGCCTGAACGAATGGGCGAACAAGCAGACTGCCGCCGAAGAACTCATCCCACTGACCGGACGCCTGTACCGTGAGAACGACGTGCTGCTGACGTTGTTCGGCCGATCGTTGCTGAATAAGTCAGTGATCGGAATGATCAAGGCTCATCGCTACGCCCGCCACTTCCTCGGCGAGGATCTTGACATCGAGGTGACTCTGAAGATCGTTCGGGCTCTGAGCGAGCTCGATCTGGGCCCCACCCGAATCGACTTGGGTCGTCTGATTCAGAAGCAGCAGGAGCAGTCCGACTCCGTTGAGAACTTCCTCTCCGCCGAACTCGCCTCAGTCGCGGGTACCAATGGCGAAGACGGTGCAGTTCGGGACATCGTGCTCTACGGTTTCGGTCGCATCGGCCGTCTGCTGGCCCGCATCCTCATCGATCGTGCTGGCGGCACAGGTATGCGCCTGCGTGCAATCGTCGTGCGCAAGGGCAGCGACGATGACATCGTCAAGCGCGCATCGCTGTTGCGACGTGACTCCGTGCACGGCAATTTCGATGGCAGCATCGTCGTCGACGAAGAGGCCAACACGATCCAGGCCAACGGAACGCTGATCCAGGTCATCTACTCCAACGATCCCTCGCAGGTCGACTACACCGAGTACGGAATCAACGATGCCGTCATCGTTGACAACACCGGCAAATGGCGTGACGAAGAAGGTCTGTCCAAGCATCTGGATTGCCCCGGCGCCTCGAAGGTCATCCTCACTGCACCGGGCAAGGGCGACGTCAAGAACATCGTCTACGGTGTCAACGACGCTGCCATTCTCGATGACGATACTGTCATGTCGGCCGCATCGTGCACCACGAACGCGATCACCCCGGTGCTCAAGGCTCTCCATGACAAGTACGGGGTCCGCAACGGCCACGTCGAGACGGTGCACTCATTCACCAACGACCAAAACCTCATCGACAACTTCCACAAGGGTTCCCGTCGTGGCCGCGCTGCCGGCCTCAACATGGTGCTCACCGAAACCGGAGCGGCCAAGGCCGTGGCGAAGGCTCTGCCAGAGCTCAAAGGCAAGCTGTCAGGCAACGCGATCCGGGTTCCCACCCCGAACGTGTCGATGGCCATTCTCAACCTCAACCTTGAGAATGCAACGAGCGTCGATGAGCTCAACGGGTTCCTGCGTGAGACCTCGATGAATTCGCCGCTGCGCAATCAGATCGACTACGTCTCCTCCCCCGAACTGGTCTCCAGCGACCTCGTCGGATCGAAGCGAGCAGGCGTCGTCGATGGCCTCGCCACAATCGTCGATGACGACCGCGTCGTCGTCTACGTGTGGTACGACAACGAGTTCGGCTACAGCTGCCAAGTCATTCGCTGTGTGGCGAAGATGGCCGGAGTCGACGTTCCTGCGTTCCCCTGATCGGATCGATCCGACCATCTGATCTCATGCGTAAGCGCCCGCAGCCTGAATGGCTG
>NZ_JBHFIH010000009.1:398093-415866 GCF_057334195.1 Brevibacterium sp. AGC70
GGGCGCTTCGCTGTCTGAAAGTGTCGGCTCGCCTCGAGTGCCCTTCTTCCTACTGCTGTTCTTCTTCCTACTGCGGCCGAGATGCCCTGCCAGTAAGCGACCGGTGACCGGCGAACCTGTTCAGGGTCGGTCTCTGCCCCTGTCTGCCTTCTCATTCTCGAACGCGTCGTGAAGCCAAATCGGGGTATAGGTGCGGAAGCGATTGGCCAGCTCGTCGTCGCTGTCGAGAATCACGGCGAAGCGATCATCAGCGCTGGAGAGTTCATTGGCCCACACAGGTCCCAGACAGGCCAGGATCGCACATGCCAGGACAACCGCGACTGCCAAGATCGGTGTCATCGAGAACAGCATCCATCCGAACAGAAGCCCGATCACCGCAAAGCCGATCGCCACAGCCATACCCGCGTTCCGGCTTCTGGGTGCGCGGGCACGGGCCGGTCTGGCGGAGGCGACTGAGTCGAGGACGTCACGATTGATCCTCGTCCACGCGATGATCGCACCCAACGCACAGACGATTCCGATCATGATGAGACTGAATGCGGAGAACAGCAGAACCGTGTCCACCCGGGTCCCCTGCGCCTGCATCGCCGCGCCGAGACCGGCCACGAGCATGGCAAGGGCCAACACGAGCATGCTCAGCAGTCGTGCTCTGCGCACCGCAATGAGTTCGCTGACAACCTGAGCGAGGAACGCCCGCTGAGCAGCATGGTCTGACTTCTCGGTCATCGTACGTAGCCCGCCGCCTTATCTACCGTATGCGGGAACGTCTCACCTGCCGCGTACTTCTCGAACAGGTCGACGAACTGGTCGGCCAGGCGTGTACGCCATCCATCTGTGTCCCCACTCATGTGCGGGGTGACGATGACGTTGTCGGCCTGCCACAAGGGGTGCTCGGCTGGCAGCGGCTCTTCCTCGAAGACGTCGAGCCCTGCACCGGCGATCTGGCCTGATTCGAGCGCGTTGACGAGGTCGGAGGTGACAACACCCTCACCACGACCGACATTGACGAAGTAGGCGCTTGAGTCCATGGCGGCAAACACCTCAGCGTCAAAGAGGTTCTTCGTTCTTTCCGTCAGCGGCGCGATGTTGATGACCCAGTCGACGCCGGACAGGTGAGAACTCAGTTGAGATGAGTCGACGACGCTCCCGAAGTCAGCGTCTCCGGTCCGTGCGTGGCTGCCGGCGCCGGTGACATTGACGTCGAGGGCGCTGAGGACCCTGGCGATCTCCCGGCCGATCGAACCTGTGCCGACGATCAGTGCCTGGGATCCGGCCAGATTCTTGGTCGATCTACGGTTCCAGACGGACTCCCGTTGATCCTGAAGTGATCGCAGCGAGTTCTTCGCATGGATCAGGATGTAGTTGAGCACGAATTCCGCGATCGGACGATCGAAGATGCCACGTGCATTCGTGACCACGACCTCCGAAGCCGAGAGTTCGTCGAACAGGAGCGAGTCCACCCCCGCCGCGGCCGCGTGGATCCACTTCAGGCTGTCAGCGTGTCCGAATTCGCTGCGCAGCGCCTTCGAGAAGAAGTCCCAGAGTAGGAGGACATCGGTGCCGGGGAGAGCGGAGCCCAACTCCTGGGCCTCGACGATCCGCAGCTCGACGTCCTCCTTCCGACCGAGGTCAGTGAGCTGATCCGGAATCTCCGTCCCGGGAGCGTTGAGTATGGTCAGTACCGTCATGAGTCGACTCCTTCAGCCTAGCCTTCTCAGCCAGACTATCGGATGAGTCGGTGTGACTCTGGGAACCGTCGGTCAGACTGGCAGATGAGTCTGCGCCGACACGCACGAGTTCGCGTTTCGCAGGGTCAGCCTTCAAGGTCTGCGCCAGCGGTGTGTTGGGCAGGAAGCACAGGAAGACGAACCCGAGGACTGCCAGTGGGGCAACCCACAGGAACAGCGGCACCAAGGCGTCGTTGTACGACGTGATGATGAGAGTGTGCAGCGGCTCAGGCATGTCGGCGACGATCTGGGGTGTGAGCCCCGTCGAGGACACCTTGGGCACCGGCTGCGAGGGATTGGCCTTCGCCAGCTCGCCCATGCCGTCCTTGATGTTGTCCAGGAGGCGCTGCGTGAAGACCGAACCGATGAAGGCCATACCCAAGGTCGCTCCGACCTGGCGGAAGTAGTTGTTCGATGCTGTGGCAGTGCCGACCATGGCAACGGGGAATGCGTTCTGGACGACGAGCACGAGGGTCTGCATGCTCAGTCCCAGTCCGAGTCCCAGCAGAGCCAAGCAGACCATTGTCTCCCAAGCGGCACTGTCTGCCTTGAGCTGCGACAGCAGCACAAGAGAGGCGGCCATGATCAGGATGCCCATAAGAGGATACTTCTTGTACTTGCCGGTGCGGGAGACGACGAAGCCGATGAGGGTCGAGGAGATGAGCATCGTGCCCATCATAGGAACCATCATCAGACCGGCCACTGTGGCATCGATGCCGTGAACCATCTGCAGATAGGTGGGCATGTAGGAGAGGACGCCGAACATTCCGACGCCGATGAATAGGCCTGCGACGGTGCACAGCAGGAAGTCGCGGTTCTTGAACAGGTACATCGGGATGACCGGCTCGCTGACCTTGAGTTCGACGAGGATGAATCCGACGATCGCGAGGGCACCGACGATGATGAGGCCGTTGATCTGCCACGATCCCCATTCGTAGTCGTGTCCGCCCCACGCGGAGACGAGGACGATGCACGAAGTGACGATCGAGATCAGGGCCATGCCGATGACGTCGATCTTCGGACGTGGCCCGGGGGCGCGTTTGGGCACTTTGAGGAAGAAGGCGGCAGCGAAGAGAGCGATGATGCCCAGTGGGAAGTTGATGGCGAAGGCCCAGCGCCAGCCGGGACCTTCCGTCAGCCAACCGCCGATGAGTGGGCCGGCGACTGAGGACACGGCGAAGGCCGAACCCATGATGCCCATGTACTTGCCGCGTTCACGGGCTGGGACCACAGAGGCGATGATGGACTGCGACAGGATCATCATGCCGCCGCCGCCGATGCCCTGGAGCACACGACCGAAGATGAGCATCGACATGTCGTTTGCGATGAGTGCGAAGACCGAGCCGAGCAGGAAGCAGCAGATCGCGAACATGAAGAGCGGTTTGCGGCCGAACAGGTCGCCGACCTTGCCGTAGATGGGCATCATGATCGTCGAGGCGAGCATGAACGCTGTGGACACCCACAGCATCTGGTCAACACCGTCGAGTTCACCGACGATCGTCGGCAGGGCGGTCGCCAGCACCGTCTGATTGAGCGAGAACATGAACATGGCGATCATCAGTCCCACGAAGAGCAGGATGATCGCAGATGTCTTCATCTGCTCGGGTTCGCTGCGGTCTTCCGGGGTCTTGGGCATCTCGCCGATCCTCAGTCCTTGATTACTTCTCATTTCAGCCTTTGTCATAGTCGGTCCAGAACCTTGAGGAAGAGTCCCAATGATTCTTCGAAGAGTGGTTGCGTGCCGGACTTCTCGTCAATGCGCTCGGGTGAGCGCTTGAGCGTCTGGCCAGCGTGATTCAGGGGTACCCGGCACAGTTGGGTGAGCATCCTGGCGCTGCGCCAGGCCGATTCTTCGGTGGAGAACTCCTGCCCCAGGAAGCGCAGGCGCGCCAACACGTGTGCGGCCACGAGCTCTTCAAGAGCCTCGGCCCGATCGAAGCGCTTGCTGACCAACTCCGGATAGCGGGCGAACAGTTTCCTGCGCCGGGCCGGCAGGCTGGGATCCATCGAACCCATGAGCAGCACTTCGCGGACGAAACGGGCAGTGTCCTCGGCTAGATCCTCCACCCCTGAATCAGAGTGGACGTAGTCATCAACCAACTTGGCGTCGATATTGGACTCGTCGAGTCCGACGATGGCGTCTTCCTTCGTCGCGTAGTAGTTGAAGAAGGTTCTTGTGGATACGCCGACGTCGGCGGCGATGTTCGCCACCGTCGCGCATTCGAGCCCCTCATCGAGAACCCGAGTGATTGCCGCGTCATGCAGCGCATGACGAGTCTGACGCGCCTTCTTGGCGCGGAGGGATTCGGGTTCGGATTCACGCATGAGACTATTTTTGCATCTCATGCAACTTTACACCAACTGCAAAATTGCAATTGTGCACTATTTCACGTTCTCAGGCGAGAACCGCCACCTTCACATCAGTGTCTTCAACCGTGCCCTGTGCTGCTCGAGAACCTGCAGCTGCCCCAGAAGCGTCGTCTGCGCATCGGTGTCCGTTGTGTCCTGGCGCTGCAGCCGTGAGTGCAGCTCCTTGGCGATCCGCTCGAGGTCGTAGTCGAAGAGGCGGGCCACGATGCCTCTGGCGAATCCCTCCGCGCTGACACCGTCTGCCACCGGTAAGGGAGACACGAGCAGCTGCATGACATAGGGCCTGAGGTCCTCGTCGCTGGCTGCGAGGACGGCTTCCGCCCAGCGCGTGGCGTCGGCGGATCCGACTGAGTTCACACCTCCGGCTGACTTCAGTCCTCCGGCAGCCTTGATCGCGGACTGAATCCGGCGATAGCCCGGGTGCTCGAAGGCTCGGGCAGACAGGGAGTCGAAGAGCTTGGCATTGACGAACTCGGGATGCTGCAGCGCCACCATCAGGGCTCCCTTCTCCGTCTTCAGGCGAGCGGGGCTGATCGGGGCCGACAGGTTCGACACGTCTGGGCGCTCATCGTAGACGTATTCGATGGCGGTGTCGTCCTTGCCGGCGACTCCCCCTGCGGAGCCGGGTGCTGGTTGCCCTTGCGCCTGCGCTCCGAGCGCCGGTCCTGGCGCCTGCGCTCCGGGCGCCTGCTGCCCTGGCCGGGCCTGCTCCGGTGCCGATTGGTTCTGCTTCCACGCGACAGACTGACCCTGCGATCCGTTCATCTGCGTCTGCTGCGCGCCGGAGGGAACCCGCTGAGCTCCGGGCGGTCCCTGAGCCAGTCCGGGCGGTGCCTGAGCCGGTCCGGGCGGTGCCTGAGCCGGTCCGGGCGGAGTCTCCTGCAGGGCCTGCGGTGATCCGCCCTGAGTCTGACGAGACGGGTGAGGCTGCGATTTCTTCGGCCTCTTTCGGGCATCCCTGACCGCGGATTCCACCTCGTCGATGTCGACGCCGATGCGGCCGGCGACAAAGCGATAGTAGTGGCTGAGGCTGTTGCGATCACGAATGTCGGTCAGAACCTCGGCACTGGCCTTGACTGCAGCGATCCTGCCCTCGACCGAGTCGAGGTCGTAGCGAGAGATCGCGGTGGTGATGACGAATTCGAAGAGCGGTTTGCGCCCGTCGATGAGTTCGCGCAGCGCACCGTCGCCCTTCGCCATCCGCAGGTCACAGGGGTCGAGCCCGTCTGGTTCGACTGCGACGAAGGTCTGGGCGGTGAACTCACTCTCGAACTCGAAGGCCCGCAGTGCAGCTTTCTGTCCGGCTGCGTCTCCGTCGAAGGTGAAGATCACCTGTCCCGTCGGGTCGTCGCCGAGCAGTCGCCTCACGATCTTCACATGCTCGGGCCCGAAAGCCGTTCCACATGTGGCCACCGCCTGCGTGACTCCAGCCAGGTGTGCGGCCATGACATCTGTATAGCCCTCGACGATGACCACGCGCTTAGTCTTCGCGATGTACTTCTTGGCCAGATCCAGACCGTAGAGCACCTGATTCTTGTGATAAAGGGCTGTTTCCGGAGTATTCAGATACTTCGGACCCTGGTCGTCGTCGAACAGGCGCCTGGCCCCGAAACCGATGGTCCGCGAGGTCATGTCCTTGATGGGCCAGACGACCCTGCCCCGGAAACGGTCGTAGATGCCGCGGCCACCCTCACTGGCCAAGCCTCCGGCGAGAATCTCCTCCTCGCTGAAACCGGCTCGCTTGAGCTGGCTGGTCAGCGAATCCCAGGACTTGGGTGCGAAGCCGAGACCGAATTCCCGGCTCGAGCTGCTGGGGAAGCCACGGCCCTCGAGGAACTCCCGACCGATCTGCCCCTGCTCGCCTTCCAACGACTGGGTGAAGAAGCGCTGCGCGACCTCGTGCATCTCCAGCAGCCGCTGGCGCCGGCTGGCCTGCTCACGATCGGGCCCCTTGCCGTCTTCATAACGCAGATGCATCCCGATCTTGCTGGCCAGAGATTCGACGGTTTCGACGAAGCTGAGCTGCTCGATCTTCTGCAGGAAAGCGAAGACGTCGCCTGACTCACCACAGCCGAAGCAGTGGTACATCCCGACCTGAGGACGAACGGTGAACGACGGGGTCTTCTCATCATGGAAGGGGCAGAGGCCCTTGAGCGAGCCGATTCCAGCGGTCTTGAGCGTGACGAACTCGCCCACCACCTCGTCGATGCGGGTTCGACTTCGAAGCTCGTCGATGTCCTCGCGTCTGATCAGTCCGGCCATGGTCTAGAGACGATCCTCCGCCCCTGCTTTGAGCTGGTGGTACAGGGCCCAGGCGGAATGATCGGTCAGAGATGCGATCTGATCGACGACGACACGCAGCCTGGCCGCATCGTCGGCGGCCTCGAAGTAATCGGCCCTGAACATCGGCTCGAGGTTGGTCGGCGACTCGGAGTACCACTGGGACAGCTCGGTGATGACGGCGGACTGGATGTCATGGAGACGCAGACGATCCTCGGCGACCATCACCGTCAGCGTCGCCATTCCCTTGAGAACGGCGATCTCGACAGCCGTAGGTTCGGGGACCACGAGGGCGGCTGCGTAACGAGACAAGGGCTCCCAACCGTACTCCTCACGGGTTGCGGCCTCCGCTGCACCGACGAACCGTCCGATGAGCTGACTCGTCATGTGCTTGAGTGCCGCTTGGGCCTGCCTGGATCCGTCATAGGTCTCCGAAGGCCAGTATGCTGCGGCCTGCAGCCTCGACAGAGCCTTGTCCATCTCCTCATCGCTCGTGGTCGGCAGATACCACTTCCGGGTGATGTCGAAGAGCTCTCCGCGGCGGTTCGCGGCAGCGAAGTCTCCCAGGTGCAGATGGCCGCCGGCGATCGCGTCTTCGACGTCGTGGACGGAGTAGGAGATGTCATCGGCGAGGTCCATCACCTGAGCTTCGATGCATCGTTTTCCGTTCTCGATCCCGTCGCGGTAGAAGTCGAAGACTCCTCTGTCGTCGTCGTAGACGCCGAACTTCCTGACACCGGAGTCACGCCGACCGACGGATGCCTCGCTCCGCGACCACGGGTATTTGGTCAGCGCGTCGAGGCTCGCGCGTGTCAGATTGAGCCCGGCCGGGCGACCGTCATCGGCAATCACCTTCGGTTCGATCCGGGTGACCAGACGCAAGGTCTGCGCATTGCCCTCGAATCCGCCGATGTCGATGCACAGTGCGTCGAGAATGGTCTCACCGTGGTGACCGAACGGTGGGTGGCCGAGGTCATGGCTGAGGCAGGCGGTGTCGACGATATCGGGGTCGCAGCCGAGGTAGCGGGCGAGTTCGCGTCCGACCTGGGCGACCTCGAGGGAATGCGTGAGCCGAGTACGGACGAAATCGTCAGTGCCTGGTTCGACGACCTGAGTCTTGGCGCCGAGTCGGCGCAGACCCGCGGAGTGCAGAACCCGTGCCCGGTCGCGCTGAAACGCCGAGCGGCGTGGATTCTTCGCCGGTTCGCTCACCCATCGTTCCTCGTCCCATGGCGTGTAGGTCGCCACGGTCCCCGAGCGCACCGATGTGCGTGGGTGAGATTCGAATGGCATTGTCATCCTCCCGAGATGTCGAGTTCCGCCTCGGAGAGCAGAGACTTCCCGCTGACATCGAAGACGCGGGAGTCGAGCCACCCTTCGGGCAGATGCGGCTTCTTCGGGCGGGTGGTCCGCCCCCGGGAGCCTTCCGCATCCGTACCAGGATACGGTGCGTTCTGATCGAGTTGGGCCAACAGCCCCTCGAGCTCTTCGAGCGAAGAGACCATCGCCAGCTGACGACGCAGGTCTCCCCCGACCGGATAGCCCTTGAAGTACCAGGCGATGTGTTTACGCAGGTCACGGACTCCGTAGAATTCGTCCTCGTAGTATTCGGCGAGGTATTCACCGTGCTTGTAGACGGCGCGTGCAACCTCGGCGAGGCCGGGTCGGAAGCGCTCATCGCTGCCGTTGAGTGCATTGGCGAGGTCACCGAACAGCCAGGGCCGACCCTGGCATCCTCGGCCGATGACGACTCCGTCGCATCCCGTGCGGCGCATCATCTCAAGTGCATCCTCTGCCGCGAAGATGTCACCGTTGCCCAGAACCGGAACGGTGTCGCCGAGGTGGTCCTTGAGTCGGGCGATGGCGTCCCAGTCGGCCTGGCCGGAGTACAGGTCCGCCGCGGATCGACCGTGGAGGGCAATCGCTGCCACTCCCGCATTGCGGGCCGTCTCGCCGGCGTCGAGGAAGGTCTGATGGTCTTTGTCGATGCCTTTGCGCATCTTCACTGTCAGAGGGATGCCGCCGCGGTCCGCCTCGGTCACGGCCGTGGTGACGATGGCCTTGAACAGGTCCTTCTTCCAGGGCAGGGCCGAGCCCCCGCCCTTCCTGGTGACTTTGGGCACGGGACAGCCGAAGTTGAGATCGATGTGGTCGGCGCGGTCTTCGTCCACGAGCATCCGCACGGCCTGCCCGATCGTCTCCGGGTCGACGCCGTAGAGCTGCACCGAGCGCGGGGTCTCATACGGCTCATGCTGGATGATCCGCATGCTCTTGGGACTGCGTTCGACAAGCGCCCTTGACGTCACCATCTCAGTCACATAGAGACCGGCTCCGTACTCGCGGCACAGGCGACGGAAGGCGGTGTTGGTGATTCCCGCCATCGGTGCCAGCACCACCGGCGAGGACAGCTCGATGGGGCCGATGCGCAGAGGCTCGACGGTGGCTGGGGATGCGGATTCTGGGGCAGGGCTGATGACACTCACCATGCCATTATCCCCGTGCCGTCAAATGATGGAACACCTGCACAAGCAGATGCCGCCGACTCACGATCGTGCATATGGCCCCTCCGTCTCTTTCTCAGCCCTGTCCGCTTCAACCTGTTCCTGGGCCAGAAATTCCCGGATGTCCCATTCGACGTCGAGATGCAGCTCCTCGGCGAGACGATCATCGTGGGTGACCACGATCATGGATCCGCCGAATCCGTCCAGGGCGGTCACGAGTGCGGTCAGCGATGACAGATCCAGGTTGTTGCCCGGCTCGTCGAGTACGAGCAGCTGCGGAGCGGGGTCCTGGAGCAGACTCGTCGCCAGTGCGACACGGAACCGCTCCCCTCCCGACAGGGTCGAGCAGAGCTGATCGGTCCGGCCCGCTCGCAGCCCCATCGCAGCCAATACCTCGTGGACGCGGTGCGGGCCGAGACTGGGGTTGTTCTCCCTCACCGCCTCCATGACGGTCAGTGTCGGCGGCAGCCTGTACTGCTGGTCGAGGATGCCGATCGGGACCGAAACTGTGATCGACATGTTCGGAAACAGCTCGTGTATCGGCGCACCTGTGTCGTGTCTGCCGGCGATTGCGGTCAGCAACGTCGACTTCCCGGAGCCGTTGGCGCCGGTCAGCCTGATGCGCTCGGGTCCGACCACCGTGCGCGGCTGGTCCAGCACTCCCCTGGAGATGTCGAGTACTCGCTTACCGGAATGGATCGAGGTCTCCGGCAGATCCAGGCGAATGCTCGAGTCCCTGCGCAGGGCGTCCTTGGCAGAGCGAACAGAGGAGCGGGCCTGCTCCTCGTCGGCGGCTTTGTCTCCTCGACGCTTCGCTGCGCTCTTCTGGGCGAAGTCCGTCAAACCGTTCATGACGATCTTCGGTCGACGTTTGTTCTCCTTGTCCTTGGCCGCCTTTCGGTCGGATCGGGCCAGTTTCGTCTCGAGTTCGATGCGCTGGCGCTTCTCGATCGCCAGGGCCTTCTTGGCATCGACGACGTCGGCGAGCTTCGCCTCCTCCTCGGCCGCGACCATGGCCTCGTAGTCGTCGAAGTCTCCTCCGTACACCCGCAGTTGGTCGGTCATCTCGACGATCGCCGAGACCGTCGACAGAAGTGCGCGGTCGTGCGAGATCACCAGGGTCGGTCCGATCCTGTCCTTGAGCAGAGCGGCCAGGCGTCGACGCCCTGCCCCGTCGAGGTTGTTGCTGGGTTCGTCGAGGATCAGCCACCGGTCGCCAGCCAGCGCGGCTCTGGCCAAACCGATGCGCATGGCCTGACCTCCCGAGAAGGTGGACAGCCGGCGGTCCAGGGCAGCGGCGTCGAGCCTGAGACCGAGATCGGCCAGAGCACTCAGCGCCCGCTCTTCGATGTCCCAGTCATCACCGATGACGTCGAAGTCATCGGGTTGGGCCTGCCCGGCCAGGGCCTTCGTCAGTGCAGTCCTGACGGGGGCGATTCCCAGCGCCGAGGCGACGCTGTCCTCGGTGTGCGGCAGCAGCTGATCGATGTAGACGGCCCCCTCGGCACCGGTGATGTTCCCGGCAGTGGGCCTGAGCAGACCGGCGATGGTCCTGGCGAGAGTGGATTTGCCGACCCCATTGTCGCCGACCAGGCCAACGGTGGCAGCAGGGATCGTGGCGCTCAGCGATGTGAAGATCTCGGTGTCGTCGCCGAGGCGGTAGCCGAGATCGGAGATGGATACGGCAGCAGTCATGTGTGTCCTCATTTCGTGCACAGAAGTGCGATGCGGGTCCGTTGCACCCGCGTGATGCGGAAATGAGGAACTACTTCACGAAGTGACTGTCTTTCGCCGGGAATGGATCAGCACCAGGATGCCCGAGGTCGGTTCGTTTCGTCAAGGGCGCCTTCAGACCCTTCTGCCGTCTCAGACGATGATGAGCATGAGTTCCGCCGGCTCGTCACCCGGGTTGGACAGCTGATGGGGAACATCGCCCGGCGCCTGCGCACAGTCTCCCGCTCGCAGAGTCGTCCGGCGATCGATGGTGACGATTTCGATCGTGCCGGCGAGGACGAAGAAGGACTCACGTGAGCCGCTGCGGTGGGCCGCGAACGACGCGGTTTCGCAGTGCGGATCGAGTTTGTAGTGGACGACCTCCATATTCTGCTGCGGCGCGGGAAGATCTCGCCGCAGGGTGCCCCTGCCGTATCCGCTGTGGGCAGGGATGGAGCTGCTCGGGGCGATGACCACCTCCGGTGGGGCAAGGAGCTCTCCCACATCGACGCCGAGTGCCCGGGAGAGGCCCATGGCGTTCGAGACCGACGTGTCCTGTTCGCCGCGTTCGATCTTCGACAGTGCCGCCCGGGAGATTCCAGCACGGAGTGCGAGTTCGTTGAGCGTCAGGTCGTTGTACTTGCGGCGGGCTCTGATCCGCGCGCCGAATACTCGGGCTCCGAGGTCCTCTGTGTTCGCCATTGTGACATCATAGTTTATTCTTGAATAGTAGAGTGAGTTCCATCAATATAAACTTATTCACATGATGGAACTTCTCATATGACTCCACTACTGGCGCTTGCCCCCATTATGCTCGCCATCGCCCTGCTCATCCTCAAGCGCAGTTCGTGGATCTCCGCCGCAGCCGGGGTCATCGCCGCCGGTCTTGCAGTCATCTTCTTCTTTCCGACACCTATATCGGTTCTGCTCGAATCCGGGGCGGACTACTTCCCCCTCGTTCTCGAAGTCGCCCTCATCCTCCTCTTCGGCATGGTCCTCGCTCGTCTGCTTGAAGCGTCAGGCTCGATGGGCGAAATCTCCGCCTGGGTCGAATCGGCGGCACCCAGTCGACCACTCGGGGTGGCCCTCGTCGTCTTCGGCCTCGTCCCATTCGCCGAATCTGTCACCGGCTTCGGCATCGGGGTGACTATCGGAGTCCCCGTTCTCCGACTGCTCGGCTGTTCGCTGCGTCAATCGGCGATCCTCGGACTCCTGGGACTCATCGCCGTACCCTGGGGCGCACTCGGCCCCGGGACCACGGTCGCTGCCGCACTCACCGGCGTCAACGTAGACGATCTCGGTGTGGCAACAGCGTGGATCAATGCGATACCGGTGATCATCGTGGCCATTTCGGTGATCCTCGTCATGCGACCCGGACTGACCTCCTGCCTCGGAATCGGCGCCGCTGCAGCCCTCCTGTGGGCAGGCATCCTCGCCGCGAACATCCTGGTCGGCATGGCCCCGGCCGGCATCATCGGCTCACTCCTCGTCATCGCTGCGATGGGCGCCCTCTTCATCATCCGCCGCCGCAGAACCGGCTTCACTCACAGATTGGGCCTGGCGGTCCTGCCTTACACCACTCTCACCGTGGGCCTGCTCATCGCACGCACGCTGCAGTCGGCGTTCCCTTCGCTGCTGACTCAGATCGTTGCCTCTCCCCCGTTCTGGCTGGCCGCCGCCTGTGTGATCGCCGCACTCAGAGTCACCTCTCGCAGCAGTGTCACGGTGTCCGCTGTCCGCTCCTGGCTGCCCATCGGCGCCGGAACTGCCGCGTTCATGCTCATGGGATGGATCATGACGACAACCGGTATGAGCGCAGCCATCGGGACGCTTGTGCCCGCCGGACTCGTCCTCTTCACACCTTGGCTGACGGCGATCGGAGCCGTAGTCACCGGCTCGAACACCGGCGCAAATTCGATGTTCACCGGCACCATCGACGCGGTTGCGACATCGTCCCACGTTCCATCCCTGCCCGTGGTGGCAGCAGGCAACGCCGCCGCCTCGCTCGCAGCACTGGCTGCCCCTCCACGTGTGGCGATGTCGGTCCAGATGGCTGAACCTTCGGCGCCCGCCTCGGCGAATGACATCGCCTGGGTTCAGGGTCGGGCCCTGGCTGTAGCCGGAGTCAACGCGGTGGCGCTCGGTCTCTGGATCCAGTTCATGGCCTGAGATCCAGAACGATCTGCCGCCGCCGAGGTGGTTGTCAGACCCGGATCAGCTCACGCGGGAATGCGGTGAATGTGTCACACCCGGTATCGGTGATGAGAATGGACTCGGACAGCTCATAGCCGTACCCGTTCATCCACATTCCGCAGATGAGGTGGAAGGTCATTCCCGCCTCGAGGAACTGATCGTCCTCGGTCCTGATCGAGATCGTGCGCTCGCCCCAATCGGGCGGATAGCCGATTCCGATTGAGTACCCCAGACGGCTCGGCTTCTCCAGGCCCGCCAGCGCCAGCACCCGATTCCAGGTCCGGGCGAGCTCAGCGGTGGCCACCTCAGGTGCGGCGACCTCGAGTACAGCGGACAGCGCCTCGGCGACGACACCTTCGAGACGAATGAGCTCCTGCTTCGGCTTTCCTACCACGGCAGTCCGAGCCAAGGGCACGTGGTATCGGCGGTGGACGCCGGCAAGCTCAATGCTCACAGACTCATCGTCGATGAACTTGCGGTCCGTCCAGCTCAGGTGCGGAGTATCGGCGCTCTCCCCCGTGGGCAGCAGCGGAACGATGGCCGGATAGTCACCCCAGGAGCTGCCGCGTCCGCGAGCCTGCGCAGCCGCGATCTCCGCCGCCACCTCGTTCTGCGCGATACCGACCCCGATGGTCCCCAGTGCCGCGTTCATCGACTCCGTGGTCACCTCGGCGGCATTGCGCATCAGCGCCACCTCGGACGGAGACTTGATCGCCCTGATCCAGTTGACCAGCTCGAAGGAGTCGACGAGCCTCCACTCAGGCACGCCGTTGACCAGCGATCGGAAAGCTCGCGGCGAGAAGAAGTGCGAGTCCATCTCGACGCCGACCGGCGATGAGGACGCCCGTGCGACCTCCCAACGCTGCCGGAGGGCGAAGGCCACCCAGTCGAACGGGTGGATGTGGGGTCTCTGCACATAGCGTTCGGGATATCCGACGATATCCTCGGGCGGCAGCCACGAGGTGTGCGCAGCTCCCCTGGCGTCCATGTCCCTCAGAAACAGTGTGAGCGGTCCCGCGGCCGGGACGAACAGCAGCTGCGGGGTATAGAAGGACCAGGCGTTGTAGCCGGTCAGATAGTAGACGTTCGCCGGATCAGTGACGATGAGCGCAGACAGTCCCTGATCGACCATCCGATTGCGCACCGAGGCGATGCGCCCCAAGTACTCATCCGGGGAGAACCACAGATTGTTCGCGCCGATCGTGTCGACCTCGCCTGGCCGCGGCTGTGGGCGAGCTCTGACTTCTTGTCCTGCCCGGCCCTGCCGGGCACCGGGCCGCATTCCCTGCACATCCGGCCGGTTGTCTTCTCCGGCGTAGAACAGCTCACCCTCATTCATGATTACAGTGTGGTGAGCCGCATCACACCGTGTCAATCACTGCGACACGCGTGTTGTCGCGCGTAGAAACGCACATTCATGACGAATCCAGAATCAATCTTTTTCGGATTCGACGGAATTCGCACGCCAGGATGCGCATTCCGACTGAATTGATGATAGATTGTGCTGAGACCCAAATCACGGAGGTGAGGAATGGCCCACTTGATGCCGAGCGGAAGCAGTCACCGCCTGGGCAATCTCGACGAGAAATCGAAAGCGATCATCGTCGAGCTGCAGCACGATGGACGCAAGTCATATTCGGCCATCGGCAAGTCTGTCGGGCTGTCCGAAGCCGCAGTCCGTCAGCGGGTCTCCAGGCTCATCGATTCCGGCGTGATGGAAATCGTCGCCGTGACCGATCCCTTGAGTCTGGGCTTCGCCCGACAGGCCATGGTGGGAGTCAAGGTTCGGGGCGATATCTCCAAGGTCGCCGACAGACTTCACGGATACGACGAGATCGACTATCTCGTCGTCACCGCAGGGTCGTTCGACATCCTGGTCGAGATCGTCTGCGAATCGGATCGCCACCTGATCGAATTCGTCAACCAAGAGCTCCGCTCGATCGACGCAGTCGTGGACACGGAGCTCTTCATGTACCTCTCACTCGAAAAGCAAAAATACAATTGGGGGACGCGATGACAGAGAATGTCACCAGAGCTGGCACCGGCTATCAGGATGCCATCCGCAACAACGTGTGGATGCACATGGCTCCGCACCAGTCACTGTTCAACGGTGGTGAAGCACCGATCATCACCCGTGGCGAGGGCCACCACATCTTCGACGACAAGGGCAATAAGTACCTTGACGGCCTGGCTGGACTGTTCACAGTCCAGGTTGGCCACGGTCGCGAGGAGATCGCGAAGGCGATGTACGATCAGGCGCTGAAGCTGCCGTTCATGCCGCTGTGGTCCTTCGCCCATCCGCAGGCCATCGAGGTCTCAGAGCGCCTGGCCAGCTACGCTCCCGGCGACCTCAACCGCGTCTTCCTGACCTCCGGCGGCGGTGATTCGGTCGAGTCCGCGATGAAGCTGGCGAAGAACTACTTCAAGATCACCGGCAAGCCGGGCAAGCACAAGATCATTTCGCGCGCCACCGCCTACCACGGCACGCCGCACGGCGCCCTGTCCGTGACCTCTCTGCCGGATCTGCGTGAACAGTTCGCGCCCCTGGTACCTGGTGCGATCAAGGTGCCCAACACGAACTTCTACCGTTCGCCGCAGCCTTACGCCCACGATGAGAAGGCCTTCGGCCGCTGGGCAGCCGACCGCATCGCCGAAGCCATCGAGTTCGAAGGCGCCGATTCGGTTGCGGCCGTATTCCTCGAGCCGGTGCAGAACTCCGGCGGCTGCTTCCCACCGCCACCCGGATACTTCGATCGGGTGCGTGAGATCTGCGACGAGTACGACGTGCTCATGGTCTCCGATGAGACCATCTGCGCCTACGGTCGCATCGGCGACATGTTCGCCTGCAACGACTTCGGCTACGTCCCCGACATCATCACCAGCGCCAAGGGCATCACCTCAGGGTATGCTCCGCTGGGTGCGATGGTCGCCTCGGATCGCCTGTTCGAGCCCTTCGGCCCCGGTGGCGAGGAGACCTTCTACCACGGCTACACCTTCGGCGGTCATCCCGTCGCCTGTGCCGCCGCGATGGCAAACTTCGACGTGTTCGAGAAGGAGAAGCTCAACGACCACGTCCACGAGAACGCTGCCGCGTTCAAGTTCACGCTCGAAAAGCTCAAGGACCTGCCGATCGTCGGTGACGTTCGCGGTGAGGGCTTCTTCTACGGCATCGAACTCGTCAAGGATCGCGACACCAAGGAGTCCTTCACCGAGGAGGAGTCGGAGCGCATCCTCAAGAACTTCGTGTCCGCGAAGATGTATGAAAACGGCCTGTACTGCCGCGCCGATGACCGTGGGGACCCAGTCATCCAGCTCTCGCCTCCCCTGACCGTGGGTCAGAAGGAGTTCGACGAGATGGAGCAGATCATCCGCGGCGTCCTCTCGGAAGCCTGGACGAAGCTCTGATCGCAGCCTGAAGCTCGCTCGCATGGAAACTGCCCCGATTCCTCTTTGAGGAGTCGGGGCAGTTTCATAGCGGGCAGCCACACTGCATGTCATGCTTCCACACGCAGATGGGCCGGAGTGCTTCGGCCGCCGCCCTCCCACCGCTGCCAGAGCCGGCCCAAGGTCGCCGAGTGTCCCTCCAGAGCTGGTGACTCGGCCCAGGGCTGGTCAGTCCAGAGCTGGGTCAGTCGCGGAGTTCTGCTTCTGCGAAGGTGGGCTGCTGCTCTGCGACGGTGCAACGCGTGGCGGCGGTCGCAGGCCCGATCGTACGACGAGCACCCCTAAAGCAGTCGTCAGCGGGATGGCGATGACCAAGCCGATCGAACACACGAGGATGCTCACGACCTCAAGTGCCATCTCCCCCAGTGTCAGGGTCTCGAAGAACGACTGGTCGTGGGCGGAGACGATGAGGAGTGTGGTCAGCGCGGACCCCACATAGGCGAACGTGATCGTGTACACCGTCGAGGCGATGTGGTCGCGGCCGATGCGCATCGCTCGGGCGAAGAGCTGCCCGGACTTGAGATCTGGTGCCACTGTGGCCAGCTCCCAGACTGCCGACGCCTGGGTGATGGTGACGTCGTTGAGAACACCGAGTCCGGTCACGAGGATCGCGCAGACGATCAGGTCAGCCAACGACACGTCCGTGGTGCCGGTGAGGAGGAATCCCTCTTCGGAGTAGGCGATGCCGAGATTGGCCCAGGACGTCATCCAGGCCCCGAGCAGCCCCGTGATGACGATGCCGGCGACGGTCCCGAAAAGTGCCGTGGTCGTGCGCGTCGACACGCCATGGGCAAGGTACAGGGCGATGACCATGATCGCACTCGCCGCGACCATTGCCACGAGGATCGGCGGCTTGGAGTCGAGGATCGCCGGGAGCATGAACACAATCAACACGACACCGGCGAAGGCGAGGCCTGTCAATGCACGCAGGCCTCGAAAGCCTGCGACGGCGAGAACGACGACTCCGTACATGATCGCCAAGGCAAGGATCGGGACATCTCGGTCGTAGTCGATGAACACATAGTCAGTCTCGGTCTCTGCGCGGTCAGTCGACTTCGTGAAGTCGAGGACCTTGAGCGAATCTCCGACACCGACCCCGGACACGATGGCGTCGGGAGTCACGTAGAGGCTCCCCTCCTGCCCATCCACTTCGGCCGTGAACTCCATGCAGTCGGCTTCGAGCATCGGATCGGGCTCACTGGTCTCGCAGTTCGACGCGTCCACGGCGGTGACTCTGGCTTCAGCGTGGGAGACTCCCGGCGCGGTGTTCGTCATCGGTCCGCCGCCGGGCAGGTCCTGCTCCGGTCCCTGCGGCCACAGAAGGACCAGGCCCCCGATCGTGATGAGGACAAGCGGAAGGAGACACACGATCATGATCAGGCGGACCCTCGGCGAGGCTGTGGGCTTCCCTTGGAGCGTCATATGCATGGCGGACCTTCGTGTCGATGCTCGTTGTGACTTGTTCGCGGTGCGCGAATTGAATGGCGATGTCAATGATGGTGCCGTCAATGATGGAGCCCACGGCAGCGCAACCGAACGGGGCCC
>NZ_JBHFIH010000009.1:415924-419615 GCF_057334195.1 Brevibacterium sp. AGC70
CCCCCCCCCCCCCCCCCCCCCCCCCCCCGATTCTCCGGAGCCACCGGTGACAGGCTCCAACTGGTGGTCAGACACCAGCGGACTATCAGATGCCGAGGTGCTCGGACAGGTAGTTCTCGACCTGATCGAGGCTGACGCGCTCCTGGCTCATATCGTCGCGTTTGCGGATCGTGACCGCGTTGTCGTCAAGCGAGTCGAAGTCGAACGTGATGCACAGCGGGGTGCCGATCTCGTCCTGACGGCGGTACCGACGACCGATCGCGCCGGCATCATCGAAGTCGATGTTCCAACGCCTGCGCAGACGAGCCGCGAGCTCCTTGGCCGCCGGTGTCAGCTTCTCGTTGCGACTCAGCGGCAGCACGGCCGCCTTGACCGGAGCCAGGCGCGGATCGAGCTTAAGCACGATGCGCTTGTCCACGCCGCCCTTGGTGTTGGGCGCCTCGTCCTCGGTGTAGGCGTCGACGAGGAAAGCCATCATCGAACGGGTCAGACCGAAGGACGGTTCGATCACGTAGGGAGTGAAGCGTTCGCCACTTGCCTGATCGAAGTACTGCAGCTTCGCACCCGAAGCCTCGGTGTGGGTGCCGAGGTCGTAGTCGGTGCGGTTGGCCACGCCCATCAGCTCGCCCCATTCCGATCCCTGGAAGCCGAAGCGGTACTCAACGTCGATCGTGCCCGAGGAGTAGTGTGCCCGGTCATCTTCGGGAACGTCGAGGCGGCGCACGTTGTCTTCGGAGATGCCGAGATCGATGAACCAGTTCCAGCAGGCCTCGACCCACTCGCGATAGTAGTCGTCGGCCTCTTCGGGACGAACGAAGTACTCGAGCTCCATCTGCTCGAACTCACGCGTGCGGAAGATGAAGTTCCCGGGAGTGATCTCGTTGCGGAAGGCTTTGCCGATCTGGCCGATCCCGAAAGGCGGCTTCTTCCGCGCCGCGGTGACGACGTTGTTGAAGTTGACGAAGATTCCCTGTGCGGTTTCGGGGCGCAGATAGTTCAGACCTGCCTCCGATTCCACCGGGCCCAGGAAGGTCTTGACCAGGCCGGAGAACTCCTGCGGCTCTGTCCACTGTCCACGGTTCCCGCAATCGGGGCAGACGATGTCAGCCATACCGTTCTCGGGTGTCTTCGAGTGCTTGGCTTCATAGGCTTCGACGAGGTGGTCCTCGCGGTGGCGCTTGTGGCAGTTGAGGCATTCGACGAGCGGATCGACGAAGGTTGCCACATGTCCGGAGGCCTCCCAGACGCGCTTAGGCAGAATGATGGAGGAATCGAGTCCGACGACGTCTTCACGACCGCGGACGAAGGTCTGCCACCACTGGGCCTTGATGTTGTCCTTGAGCTCAACGCCCAAGGGCCCGTAGTCCCAGGCCGAACGGGACCCGCCATAGATCTCTCCGGCTTGGAAGACGAATCCTCTGCGTTTGGCCAGGGCGATGACGGCATCCAACTTGGACTGTGCCACGTTTATTCTCCTTGAGGTAGGTCGCCGACGGCCGGCTGCCGTGGCTCGCAGGTACAGCCTATCTGTTCAGCTCCCGCCCGAGGGTCTCGACTCATGGGCGACGGAACTCACACTTAAACCGGCCCGCGGATCCGCCTCGGCGGACGTGTGGCATGTAGGATTGAGACACACCCAAACCTTTCTCCGTACTGACGGTTTTCAAGTCTGTCCAAGCAAGCCTTGGATCTCATACGGTTTCGGCCCGGATTGCTCACGATGATTGCACAAGCGGCCGCAGGGTAGATCGCCACTACAGTCATCTGCGATCAAGTGTGTGCCGACGTGAGAGAGAAAACTCATGACAGATGTGTCCACATCCGACAATCCGACAACACCGAAGTTCTCCGAGCTGGGTCTCCACCCGCTCGTCCTCCAGTCAGTTCAGACTCAAGGATACGAGACCCCGACTCCGATCCAGGCTGAGACGATCCCCGCGCTGGTCGAGGGCCGCGATGTCATCGGCCTGGCCCAGACCGGCACCGGCAAGACCGCCGCTTTCGCTCTTCCCGCACTGTCCGACCTCGCCGAGGCCGGCCGCGCCAACGACGGCCCCTTCGCTCTGGTCCTGACCCCCACCCGTGAACTTGCGATCCAGGTCGCAGAGGCGTTCACCTCGTATGCGACGAATCTCAACGACTTCTCCGTCCTCCCGATCTACGGCGGCCAGGCCTACGGCCCGCAGCTCTCCGGCCTCAAGCGCGGCGCTCAGGTCGTCGTGGGAACGCCAGGTCGTGTCATCGACCACCTCAAAAAGGGATCGCTCAAGCTCGAAAACCTCCGTCACCTCATCCTCGATGAGGCCGACGAGATGCTCAAGATGGGCTTCGCCGAGGACATCGAAGAGATCTTCAGCCAGTCCGGCAACTCACGTCAGGTGGCCCTGTTCTCCGCCACGATGCCGACATCGATCCACCGCCTGACCGGCAAATACCTCAACAACCCCAAAGAGGTCCGGGTCGCTTCGAAGTCGCAGACCGGATCGAACATCCGCCAGCGCTACCACATGGTCCAGCACTCGCATAAGCTCGACGCCCTGACTCGAATCCTCGAGGTCGAGGAATACGAGGGCATCATCATGTTCGTGCGCACCAAGCAGGCCACGGAGGAGCTCGCTGAGAAGCTGCGTGCCCGCGGCTTCAAGGCGTCGGCGATCAATGGTGACATCCCACAGCAGGCTCGTGAGCGCACCATCGATATGCTGCGCAGCGGCAAGGTCGACATCCTCGTCGCCACCGATGTCGCAGCCCGCGGTCTCGACGTCGAGCGCATCACCCTCGTCGTCAACTTCGACATCCCGCATGACACCGAGTCCTACGTCCACCGCATCGGCCGCACCGGGCGCGCAGGGCGTTCGGGCGAGGCCATTCTGTTCGTCACCCCGCGTGAGCAGCGTCTGCTCGGTTCCATCGAGCGCGCCACGAAGCAGAAGGTCGAACCGCTGTCGATGCCCAGCGTCGAAGAGCTGACGAACACCCGTGTGGAGAAGTTCACCAAGCGCATCGACGATGTGCTCGCGACGACCGAACTGACCGAACTCGCGACCGTCATCGAGCAGTACGAGCTCTCGCGCAACGTGCCTGCGACCGACATTGCCGCAGCGCTGGCGTCCCTGGTGCTCGAGTCGAACACCCTCAAGGCCGATCCCATGCCGGAGCCTTCGCGTGGCAAGCCTGTTCGTGACCGTGACGGCGGCGGACGCGACGGAAAGCCGGGCCGTGAACGCTCATCCCGTCCGCGTGATGAGAATATGACCACCTATCGCCTGGCCATCGGCCGCAACGAACGCCTGCAGCCAGGTGCGGTCGTCGGCGCCATCGCCAACGAAGGAGGCCTGACCTCGAAGGAGATCGGTCACATCGACATCCGGTCGAACCACACCCTTGTCGATCTGCCCAAGGATCTCGATTCCTCGGTCATGCGCAAGCTCTCCAACACGCAGATCCAGGGTCGCCCGATCGACATTCGTCAGGATTCGGGCCGTCCGGCTCGTCCGTTCAAAAAGGGCAACTTCGACAAGCAGCCCGGCGACAGCCGCAACTTCCGCGGCGATCGTCGCGGAGGCGGCAAGAAGTTCAGCAATGACCGCGTCGGCGGAGAACGCTCACGCGACCGCTACTGATGTGCATGCTCTGCTGAGGCGCTGAGGAATCGGCGCTGGGCTCGTATACGAGAAGAGGGGGGGGGGGG
>NZ_JBHFIH010000009.1:419684-433971 GCF_057334195.1 Brevibacterium sp. AGC70
ACCTCTTCTTCTAGGTTGCTGGTGCGGTCCGGTTCTCAGGAACTCGAGCGATCGACGGCACCGCCGAAGCGACGGTCACGACGCGCATACTCCTCGATCGCGGCCCACAGGGTGCGGCGATCGACATCGGGCCATAGCACGTCCTGGAAGACCATCTCCGCGTAGGCGGACTGCCACAGCAGGAAGTTCGAGGTGCGCTGCTCGCCAGAGGAGCGCAGGAACAGGTCGACGTCTGGCACCTGAGCGGCGTACAGACGGGAACGAACGGTCTTCTCGCTGACCTTGCCCGGCTTGAGCTTGCCAGCGGCTACATCGGCGGTGATCTGGTTGACCGCGTCGACGATCTCCGAGCGACCTCCGTAATTAACGCAGAACTGGAGGACTAGGCCGGTGTTGTGCTTGGTCATCTCCGCTGCGGACTCGAGTTCGTCGATGACTGATCGCCACAGGCGACCGCGGCGTCCGGCCCACACGATCCGCACGCCGAGCTCATTGAGCTCATCGCGGCGACGTCGGATCACATCGCGGTTGAAGCCCATGAGGAAGCGCACCTCGTCCGGAGAGCGTTTCCAGTTCTCGGTGGAGAAGGCGTAGGCGGAGAGATAGTCGACACCCATCTCGATGGCACCGTGGATGACTTCGAGGAGCGACGCCTCTCCTGCTTTGTGTCCTTCGGTGCGCGGCAGTCCGCGGTCGTTGGCCCAACGTCCATTGCCGTCCATGACCACCGCGACGTGATTCGGGACGAACTTCGCCTCGATGCCCGGAGGTCGGGCTCCGCTGGGGTGCGGGGGCGGCGCGGGATAGCTCATCTGGCCTCCAGAACTCTCAGTGATCGGATATTGCGTTCCAAGTGCCATGACACCCAGTCAGAGACGAGTTTGGAACCGTCGATCTGATCGTGGAGGTCCGAGGCTTCCACTCGCTCCCAGTCACCGGAGAGCAGGGCGGCCATATGTTCGAGTGCGTCGGTGTCCGGCAGTGCCGCTCCGCTGGGTCGGCAGGCGGTACACACGGCACCGCCCAGGGAGGCTGAGAACGCACGGTGCGGACCCGGGCTGCCGCACTGTGCGCAGTCGAGCAGGCTCGGCGCCCAGCCGGCCACGGACATCGCCCGCAGCAGATACGCGTCGAGGGCCAGCCTCGGCGGATGCTCGCCATTGCACAGGGACCGGATGGCCGAGACGAGAAGCAGGAAATGGGTGCGTGATTGGGGTTCGACCTCGGTGATCCTGGCGGCGGTCTCCGCCATCACACTCGCGGCCGAGTACGCGTCATAGTCGGCGCCGATGCCGCGCGCAAAGGGCTCGATGAGTTCGACCTGGGTGACGATGTCGAGGTTGCGACCGACGTGGCACTGCAGATCGACGAGCATGAAAGGTTCGAGCCGGGAACCGAAGCGTGACTTGGTGCGGCGAATGCCCTTCGCTACTGCTCGGATCAGCCCGTGGCTGCGGGTGAGAACAGTGACGATGCGGTCGGCTTCGCCGAGCTTGTGCCCTTGGAGCACGATGCCTTCATCACGATAATTGTGCACCTGCCCATTATCGCAGAATGCGACGGGGAAAGATCCCCGCCGCACTCTGTGGCCATTGTGAGATATCTGTTGTGACTCCGCTCAGCTGACGTCTCAGCGCTCGCGCTCACCGTCGCGATCACGGGCGGCACGGTTGACTGCCGAGACGACGGCCTTGAGTGAGGCCTTCGTGATGTTCGAGTGAAGTCCGGCGCCCCAGACGACACGGTCTTCGACGGCGAGCTCGACGTACGCAGCCGCCATGGTGTCAGCACCGGAGCCGATGGCGTGTTCGGTATAGTCCTGGAGGCGAACGTCGACGTCGAAGTTGTCGATGAGCACCTTCACCAGTGCATCGATGGGCCCTTTGCCGCGCCCTTCGTAGGTGCGCTCTTGGCCGTCGACGATGAGGTCGACCTCGACGCGCTCCGAGGCGCCCGAGTCATCAACCGTGCCCGAGTCGGTGCGAAGCCCCACGATCTGGAACCGGCCCCAGGCGTTGTCCTGATCATCGCTGGGCAGGTACTCGTGGTTGAAGATGCGGCGGATCTCCTCGGCGGAGACCTCTCCTCCGCCTTCGGTGTGCTGCTGGACGGCGCGGGAGAATTCGACCTGCATGCGTCGAGGCAGATCCAGACCGTACTCGCTCTTGAGCAGGTAGGTGACGCCGCCCTTGCCCGACTGCGAGTTCACGCGGATGATCGCCTCGTAGGAGCGGCCCAGATCTTTGGGGTCGACCGGCAGGTAGGGCATGTCCCATTCCATCAGGTCCACAGGCACGCCCTGCTCATTGGCATTCTTCTCACGGGCGGCGAACGCCTTGTTGATCGCGTCCTGGTGCGAGCCGGAGAACGAGGTGAAGACGAGGTCACCACCGTAGGGGTGACGTTCGTGGACGCCGATCTGGTTGCATTCGGTGACGGTGTGGATGACTTCGTCGATATCGGAGAAGTCCAGCTCGGGGTCGACACCCTGGGTGTAGAGGTTGAGCGCAACAGTGACGAGGTCGAGGTTTCCGGTCCGTTCTCCGTTGCCGAAGAGGCAGCCTTCGATCCTGTCGGCACCTGCCATGATGCCCATCTCAGCAGCCGCCACACCGGTTCCCCGGTCGTTGTGGGGGTGCAGGGACACGGCCACCTCATCGCGGTAGGGCATGTTCCGGCAGAACCATTCGATCTGGTCGGCGTAGGTGTTCGGGGTGCCGCGCTCAACTGTGGCCGGCAGATTGACGACAGTCTCGCGGCCTGAGGCCGGCTGCCACATGTCGAGGACGCTCCCGACGATATCGAGAGCGAATTCGGGTTCGGTGTCGACGAAGATCTCGGGCGAGTACTGGTAACCGAAGTCTGCGTCGCCGAGGAGTGACTCGGCGTGCTTCATGACCGCCTGGGTGCCACGGGTGGCGATGTCACGAGTCTGGTCGAAACCCTCACCGTCGAAACCGAACACGACCTTGCGGAAGACCGGCGCGGTCGCGTTATAGAGGTGGACAGTCGGCTTCTGGGCACCGACGAGGGACTCCACCGTACGTTCGATGAGATCCTCACGAGCCTGGGTGAGTACGGAGATGCGCACATCGTCGGGGATGGCGTCCTGCTCGATGATCTCGCGGACGAAATCGAAGTCAACCTGGCTGGCTGCGGGGAATCCGACCTCGATCTCCTTGAAGCCGAGCTTGACCAAGAGGTCGAACATCTTGCGCTTGCGATCAGGCGTCATCGGATCGATGAGGGCCTGGTTGCCGTCCCGCAGATCGGTGCTCAGCCAACGCGGAGCCTTCCGGATCAGCTGATCGGGCCAGGTGCGGTCGCGCATATCGAGAGCAATCCGGTCCTGAAAGGACTTGTACTTGCTGAATGGCATAGGAGTCGGCTTCTGCAGTTTCATGGTTCCTCATTCATTGATCGTGTGCTTAATCAGCATAGGAAAAACTCCGCGACGAGTGTGCTGTCCGATCAGGACTCGTCGCGGCAAGGAAGGAGGAGCAACCTGTGAGCCACACAATCAACATAGTCCTGGTTGCTCGGTCCGCCTCAAACCTGTCCAAATCCTAAGATTATGATCCCGTGCTCGTCGAGATGGTCAGGGGTCGTGTGCCCCTCTTCAGTCGGCAGCACTCCCCCGCCAGGCTCCTAGTCGAGGAAGTCGACCGAGGCACGCGCCATGTTGAAGCCGACACCGGTCTCATCGGACTTGCACGTCATACCTTCGCGGGTCGAAGTGCAGGTCATCCCCTCGGCAGTGATCGATTCGCCGTAGCCGAGCACCCGAGCGGGGCCGGAATTTCCTGGGGCCTCTTGGCAGGAGAATCCGGCACCTTCGTCATTGGCCACGACGACGCCTCCCCAGTTATCCAACTTGCAGTCATCGGGTTCTGCAGGAGGCGTGTAGTCGAAGGATGAGATGACGCACCGGGTGCGATCCGCATCGATCGTGCACGCGATGTTCCCGGACGGTGATTTGAAAGACTCGGCAGCGACCGGCGGCTCCGAACTCGGATCGTCGGACTCGGAGCCTGCACCGTCTGAGGGTCCTTGCGAGGACGAGTCGGACGCGACGTCGTCCTTGCCCTGCGTCGCGTCCCAGGCAATGTAGCCGACGATGCCGAGGGCGATCACTAGTGCGATCGCAGCCAGAGCCCAGAGCCACCCCGGAACCTTCTTCGTATCGGGTTCACGGCGGTAGGGTCCGCCAGGTCCGGCTGGCCCGCCGGGCCCATATCCCCCGGGTCCGTACCCGCCAGGCCCGCCGGGACCGTAACCGCTGCCGTTGGGACCGGCTGGTCCACCCGGTCCGACAGGACCCCCTTGACCGACAGGGGCCCCTTGACCACCGGGGCCGACACCTGGCCCGTGGGCGCCGACTGCCGGTCCGGGCGCACCGTGTCCTGCATAGGCCGCTGCAGCATGTGGGGCGTAGGGTGATGCGCCGTTGGGCACTTGCGACTCGTTTCCGGGGTACTCGGGGGGATGCGGTTGAGGAGCGGGCTGCCCGGTCGCGCCGAAGTCGGCGCCCCAGGGTTCGGGATTCGGAGACTGCCCGCCCGAAGCACCCTGTGGATTCCACTGCTTCGGCGCCGAGGCGGCCTCCGCCTCGGCGATGTCCTCGGACCTCGCCTTCCGTGGTGTCTGGCCGCTGACAGCGGATTCTTCGCTCTCGGCTGCGGCGAGTTGGCGCAGCTCGTCGAGGCTGAGCACCTCGGTGGCATCGACTCCGTCGGAGGACACCATCGACCGGAGCCGGGCCAACTCGTCCGCGCTGAGGGCTTGAGTCGAGCCGTCCGCAGCCGGGGATTTGTCCTGGCCGATGAACAACTGCGTTGTGATCGAATCCGGAGACTCCTCCGCCGGTTTCCGACGCCCGGGGCGCGGAGGGTGGTTCGGCACAGGTGGAATGCTCATGGGCTCATTTTCGCATAGTCACTACCGCGGTGTTCTCAAGGTTCGTGAGATGATGACCTCATGTTCAGTGGTGGAACCCGGGCCGGGACCAGCCTGACGATCGCTGTTGCGGCCCTGACGCTGTCGTCATGCGGGACGCCGACCGACAGTGACGACGATGATGATGGTGCGTCCGCTCATTCCGCGATGGTCGCTGCACCCGCACAGCAGAATCACCTCGGGGATTTCGCCGCCCCCGCACAGATGACCCCACCCGGGGCGGAGCCCGCAGAGGCAACAGGTCCAGCCCACTGGGCTCGGGTCCCCGGACTGGGCCCGGAGACATCCGCACAGATTTCCGCAGAGACCTCACAGGTCCTCGTTGCCAGCGGGCCGGATGCGAATTCCGATTCCGGGCGGCTGAGCTTCTACAGCATCGATGACGGGCAGTGGAAGAAACGCAAGACCTTCGACATCCACAATGGAAAGAAGGGCTGGCTGGCCGATCGCCGGGAGGGCGACAAGACATCACCGGTCGGAGTCTTCACCCTCAGCGATGCAGGCGGATACAAGCGGGACCCGGGGACGGCGCTTCCCTACACCCAGGATGATCGACTCCCCTCCTCAGCGACGGTGGCCTACGGCCCCGAGTACGAGCGGGTCTTCGACTACATCATCGCAATCGACTACAACCGCGTACCGGGCACCCCGCCCACCGACAGGACTCGCCCACTGGGATGGGACAAGGGCGGCGGCATCTGGCTGCACCTCGATCATGATTCCGGGACGAACGGCTGTGTGACGCTCAAGGAGAAGGACCTCAAATGGATCCTTGGGACCATCGACCCCGATGCCCACCCGCGCATCGCCATGGGACCTGAGTCCCAGCTGCAGAAATAGAGGCACCGCGATGCGAAAGCTCATCATCTCCCTCGTACAGACGATCAACGGATCGTATGCCCTGGACGGTTGGTCGACAGGCGTGTCCACGAAGGCCGACTTCAACTACTTCATTTCCCTGCGCAGACAGGCAGGTGCCATCATCATCGATCGCCGGACCGCGCTCAATCCCGCACTGCCGGTCATCAACGCACCGGGCAAAGCCCTCGAACACACCCCCGTCTATGTCCTGACCGAATCGGACCCGAACGAACTGAGCGGGCAGCTCGCCGAGGCTGGCCTCGACTACCGAGCTCAGCACTTCACTCCCGACACTGCCGCGCAGGTGCTCGAAGCCGTCGAATCCACCAGTGAGACTCTGGTGTGCGAGTCCGGGCCGAACCTGGCCTACCGGCTGCTCGATTCCGTCCCAGGTGCCGAACTGCACCTGAGCCTGAGCCCGCTCTACTCCCGCAGCACCGGCAGCCACTTCTCCCAGCTCGAGGCCACCCTCAACTTGCGAGTCATCGATGTGCGAACCGTCGATGACCAGGTCTTCATCCGCTACGCCAAGGCCTGAACAGAAGCCAGGGACTGAGCACAGTCCACGATCTGGCCTAGACGCCCAGCTGAGTGCTGATGTCGTGCTCATCTGGTCGAGTCAGTACCACGCTGACTGCTTCGGCGACCTTGGGAAGGCTGATCGTCTCCACTCCCCCTCGCAGATCGTTGCGGTCATCACCGCCGATGGGTGCCATGACCTTGAGCTCGCGGTAGTCCACGGTGTCCGTCTCGGCCTCGGCCACCCTGATGAGCATCTCTTGGGCGGCGCCGAATACGCTGATCGCTCCAGACCCGACGCAGGCTTCGACGCTGGCCACACCGTTGAGGGCCAGGTGCCGGACATGGGCACTTCCCGCCTCCTCGGCGAGCGCCTCCGATACCGCGCAGGCCGCGAAATGACCACGCAGGTATGAGGAGTAATCCTCATCGAAGGAAGCGAGCCCGCGAGCGATCATCGCGTCGTCCACGTACCACCCACCGACCGCAGCGATGACTGCGTCGACCGGCGATGCGTCCAAGCGGTGGAGTTCGTCGATGACGGCCTGGGGCCGATCCACCCAATCGGGGACGACGAGGGGCTCATAGGCAGTCGTGCCCTCCGGCTGTGAACGGACGATGCCTGATATGCGATGGTCAGCGGCCAGGTGCTGGGCCAGGCCCGTGCCGACGTGGCCGGAGGCTCCGAAGATGAGGATGTGCATGCCCCGAGTCTATTTGCTGAATCCACCGCTGCTCTGATGGCTCCACCGGCACCGAGGACCGCGGCGCCGGGCGCGATAGGGTTCTGTCACAACCGCTCCCCCTCAGGCGAAGGACCTCATGGCCGATCAGCATGAACTCACACGGCTCGAACAGCTCCTCGACCGATTCGCCAATCGGCATCTCTCACAGGTACCGGACGGGGTGCGGGAGTTCCTCGTCTTCGGGATCAAACAGGCGTGGGCCTGCCTGTTCGGAGCCCTCATGCTGCTCGCGATCATTCTCACCGCTTGGTGGTACCCGAACGATGCGGGACTGGCCCGCAATGATCTCCTGGTGATCCTGGCAGTTCTGATCCAGGCGGCGATGCTCCTTCTGCGTCTCGAGACAGGGCGCGAGCTCTGGGTCATCGTTCTGTTCCACATCGTCGGCACCGGAATGGAGATCTTCAAGACATCGATGGGCTCGTGGAACTATGCGGCCGGAGGTGTCCTCCACATCGCGGCTGTACCCCTGTTCACGGGGTTCATGTACGCGGCGGTCGGCTCCTACATAGTGCGCGTCTATCGTCTCTTCGACCTGCGGTTCAGTCATTACCCGCCGAGGTGGATCACCGCTGTCATCGCCGCCGCGATCTACCTCAACTTCTTCACTCACCATTACATAGTCGATGTGCGGCTCTTCCTCGTCCTTGCTGTCGGGGTGGTGTTCTTCCGGTGTCGGATGCACTTCCACGTGCACAAGCTGACTCTGCGCATGCCGGTCCTCCTCGCCTTCGTGCTGGTGGCGTTCTTCATCTGGATCGCTGAGAACATCGGCACCGTCACCGGCGCATGGCTCTACCCCTCCCAGATCGACGGATGGCAGATGGTGCCGGTGACCAAACTGGTGGCGTGGTTCCTGCTCATGATGATCTCCGTCGTCCTCGTCACCTTCGTCTACCCTCCCAAACCGCCTGATAAGACCGGGTCTACTGATATTCTGAGCTGAAACTCAGACTCGGTCGAAGGAGACACATGGCAGACGCGGATCCAGAGGATTCCAGTGCTCTGGTCAAAGCCGTCCGACCGCCGTCCGGCACGCATCGCTTGGTGAGCGCGAAGGTCCTAGTCCGCATCCTCGCGGCCGTCCTCGTTCTGCTCCTCATTCTCACACTGCTCGGTGTCTTTCTCGTCCAACGTTCCTATCCCACCACGGACGGCGACATCTCACTGTCGGGCCTGGACGCCGAGGTCAGCGTCACCCGCGATAACTCAGGCATCCCGACCATTGAGGCCAGTAATTCCCACGACCTCTTCATGGCCCAGGGCTTCGTCCACGCCCAGGATCGATTCTGGGAGATGGACTTTCGCAGGCATGTCACCTCGGGCCGGCTCTCGGAACTCTTCGGCGAGTCACAGTTCGGCACCGACAAGTTCATTCGCACACTGGGTTGGAGGAAGGTCGCCGAGGCGGAGGTCGCTGCACTCGATGAGAAGACACGCGCGTACTACGAAGCCTATGCAGAGGGCGTGAACGCCTACCTGCGCGACAAGTCCCCCACCGAGGTGTCCCTCGAGTACGGCATCGTCGGTCTGCAGGCCGGTGGGGTCGAGATCGAGGAATGGACTCCGGTCGACAGTGTTTCCTGGCTCAAGGCCATGGCCTGGGATCTGCGCTCCAATGTCGAGGACGAGATCGACCGGGCAATCAGCCAGACCGCGCTCGATGATGAGCAGATGGCCGATATCTATCCCGATTACCCCTATGACACCCGCCCGACGATCGTCGGCGGCAATGCCGGTGTCAAAGCACGTGACGAAGACGAGTCACGTGACGAGGGCGAAGCACGTGCCGGGGGCGAGGTGACTGCTGCGGAGACACCGCATTCGGGACACGGCGGAGGAACCGAGACTCCCAGCAACCTCGGCGAGCTCAAGGAGCACCTGAAGTCGCTGCCGGTGCTCCTGGGAGTCAACAGTCATGACATCGGGTCGAACTCGTGGGTGGTCTCCGGTGAGCACACCTCCACCGGTGCCCCGCTGCTGGCCAATGATCCGCACCTGGCTCCCGCCATGCCCTCCGTATGGCATCAGATCGGACTGCGCTGCACCGAGGTCACACCCGAATGCCCCTTCGACGTGTCCGGCTTCTCCTTTTCTGGGCTGCCCGGGGTCATCATCGGCCACAACCAGAGCATCGCCTGGGGACTGACGAACCTGGGGCCCGACGTCGCCGACCTCGTGGTCGAGAAGGTCCGCGACGGCGAAGTCGTCCGTGATTCTGGGGACGAGCCCGTGACCACACGCAAGGAGACCGTGAAGATCGCGAAACAGGAACCTCGCGAAATCACGATCCGTTCAACGAGCAATGGGCCTCTCATCTCGGACCTCGAGGGACCCTACCGCGATGTGCTCGATGCCTCGACCGGGGCGAACACCGAAGACACGAAATTTGGTCCAGCCGACGAGCACTACCAGTTGGCACTGCAGTGGACGGCCCTGGAACCGGGCAACACAGCCTCGGCGATCTTCGGGCTCAATGCGGCGACGAACTGGAGCGAATTCCGGCAGGCCGCATCTCTCTTCGACGTCCCCTCCCAGAACCTCATCTACGCGGATACCAAAGGCAACATCGGCTATCAGGCGCCGGGAAAAATCCCCAAACGCGGCGACGGTGACGGTATGCTGCCGCGGCACGGTTGGAAGACCGACGAAGATTGGCAGGGATACCTCGACTTCGAGGATCTGCCGAGTCTGTACAACCCCGAGCGTGGCTGGATCGTGACGGCGAACAACCCTGTCACCCCTCCAGGAGAGTCCGTGCAGTTGAGCAACGACTTCGACGATGGAGACCGAGCGCGCAGGATCACGAAGCTGGTCCGGGACACGATCACGAACGGAGATGTCACGCCAGACGACATGTCCCGCATCCAAGGTGACGACCTCAATCCCATTGCGCTCACCCTGATCCCGTTGCTGCTCGACATCGATGCGGAAGAGGGCACCGACATCGCTGCGGCTCAGGAACTGCTCTCGGACTGGAACGGCCACGACGATGCCAACAGTGCCGCCGCGGCCTACTTCAACGTCCTCTCGAAGACGATCCTCGACGAAGTGTTCGCTCCGAAGCTGCCCGATGCGGTGCCTCCGGCCGGCGGATCACGCTGGTACCTCATCATCAAGAACCAGCTGGAGGATCCTGACTCCGAGTGGTGGGCCGACGACGAGGTCGAGAATCGAGACGAAGCGCTGGCCCGAGCCATGGATTCTGCATGGAATACGACCGAGGATCTGCTCGGCTCCGAACCTGTGACCTGGCGGTGGGGCATTCTGCACCGGCTGACCATCCGCAACGCCAGCCTCGGCGAATCAGGGATCAAACCCATTGAGCGGCTGTTCAATCGAGGCCCCTACGAGGTCTCGGGCGGGTCCGGAGAAGTCAATGCCACGGGTTGGGACGCCTCGGTGGGCTTCGAGACGAACTGGGTGCCCTCCATGCGACAGATCGTTGACCTGAAGGACTTCAACCACTCGCGGTGGATCAACCTCACAGGGGCCTCTGGTCATGCCTTCCACCCGCACTATGCCGATCAGACCGAGGACTGGGCCGCTGGCGCAACCCGGCCGTGGCCCTACACACCCGATGCGCTGGACCGGCACACCGAGGATTCGCTGGTACTTCGCCCCTGAGCGAGGAGCGAGACGGTCAGGCCTTGGGCAGGATCTTCGCCTCGAGGAAGTTCGCCACATCGTCTTCCCAGCGGACCGGGTCGATGTTCCATTCCTTGGTGTGGCGGGCTTTGTCGTAGACGGGCATCGTCACGAGGTCGCGACGCACGGACGCCAACGCGTGGGACGGCGAAGACGGCACGAATTCGTCGTCGTCTGAGTGGATGAGGAGCACCGGAACGTCGAGTTCCGCAGCGCGTGTCACCCAGTCCAGCCTGCCCAGGTCCAAAGGCGTCTGCAGTCCGGTGATCGGCCGCGCCCACGGTTGGGTGATCATCTCCAGCGTGAGTTTGGCGATGGGCGTCGGAAGCATATTGCGCCGAGCCTGGCCGTCGAGGACATTCACCCAGTCGACGACGGGACCGTCGAGGACGAGAGCCTTCACGTACCGCCTGTTGCGACCACGGGAGGCGGCCTGCAGGGCGATGGCCCCGCCCATCGACCAGCCGAAGAGGACAACGTCGTGGGCGCCCTGTGACACAGCGAAGTCGATCGCTGCGTCCACGTCGATCCACTCGGTGTCGCCGAGGCCGTAGCGGGAGGTGGTCTCAACCCTGACCTCGGCGTCGTTGCGGTAGGACATGGCGATCGCCGGAACCCCCAGCGTATTGAGGATCGGGGCAGCTCGCAGGCCTTCGGCTCGGGTGCTGGCGCGGCCGTGGACGAGGATCGCCCAGGTGTCATGAGGTTCGGGATGGTCTGTGGGCAGCAGCCAGGCAGGAAGCCGTCCCGCGTCGGATTCGATCTCGATGTCCTCGGCGTTGACTCCTGCTGCCAAGGGCTCCGGGTACACGATGCCCGTCCAACGACCGTGAGAGGCACGCTTGATGTCTCCGCGGGTGACCGAGAGGATCTCTCGGGAGACGGTTCTCGACCGCGGGTCATACTCGACGATGTCACCGATCACGGCATGGCCAGCGCCCTGGTTGAAGTAGAGGCCATAGGTGCCACGCACCGTCGTCTCTTCATCGGCGGGCAGATGGATGCGCATATTGGGCGGGAAACCGTCGATGTGGAGAATCTCGAGTTCTTCCGGCGCGTTTTCGGGAACCACGATCTTTCGCGCGAAATAGACGGCCAGCCCCGAGGACGCCACCGAGATCACGGCGCCGATCCCAGCACCGACACCCACCGAAGCCAGAAGCAGGCGAGTCGGGAATTTAGTGTCGCGAACCATGAATACCTCCTGACTTCATTGTCACCCAAGGAATGAGAAGTCTCCAAACGCTGTTGTGCAGGTGAGAGGGCTCTCAGAGCCAGCTCGCTGCTGCATCAGCCATCGTCGGAGACGGACTCCTGCGTGTCCGGCAGCAGTGGGACAATGGACTCCAACAGATATCGACAAGCACCGGAGGTCGCGATGAGTCAGTCGCCGAACGTCAACACACAAGACAATCCCGAGGAGATCCGCTGGCAGGACGTACTCACTCCTGATGAATTCGCGGTACTGCGCGAAGGTGGCACGGAGCGTCCGTTCACTGGCGAATACGTCGATACGACAAGCGTCGGAATGTACCAGTGCCGTGCCTGTGGAGCAGACCTGTTCCCCTCCGATACCAAGTTCTCCTCGCACTGCGGTTGGCCCTCGTTCTACGCTCCCCTGGCCGAGGATCGGGTCCGCTACCTCCGCGATTCGTCAATGGGCATGGAGCGCGTCGAGGTCCGCTGCGCGAACTGCGATTCACACATGGGCCACCTCTTCGAGGGAGAAGGCTACGACACCCCCACCGATCTGCGGTACTGCCTGAACTCAATCTCTCTGCGACTCGTCGACGGTCAGGAATGAGCGAAGAATCACAGCTCGTCATCAAGTCGTTCGACGAGCTGACAGTCTCTGAGCTCTACGGGATCGTCCAACTGCGGTCCCAGGTCTTCGTCGTTGAGCAGAACTGCATCTTCCTCGATCAGGACGGAGTCGACACGCTGCCGCAGACCCTGCACGCCTTCTACCCCGATGACGCCAGGACCATGCAGGACACCCATGGCGCCGAGGTGGGCCGCAGTCTGGCTCCCCGGGCATACGCCCGCATCCTCCCGCCCGACTTTCCCGACGGCCCGGCCTATGAGCCGGGAGCCCGCAGCATCAGTCGGGTTGTGACGAACCCGCACATGCGCGGCCAAGGCTGGAGTCGACGGCTGATCGGCGAGCTCGTTGCCGGCCACAGTCACCGACTGCTGACACTCAACGCCCAATCTCACCTCGAGGGGTTCTACAAGAGCTTCGGATTCAGCCCGAATGGTCCGCGGTTCCTCGAAGACGGGATCGAGCACACCCCGATGTCACGACCGGCGGATGCGTCGTCCACCTAAAGAGTTCTAAGTGCCCGGGGTGCCTCGGAGTGCCGGGGGCACCGCGACGAAAAATGGATCGAGGGCTCCTGTGGCGGTTCAATCGGCGGCGTGAGATGCGTCGGCTGCGGCGATGATCTTCGTCATAGTGGAGTGAAGTTCGCGCAGCTCCGTTTCACCCATATCGAGTTTGGTCATCATCTGCCCAGGAATCGCCTCAGCCGTCGCCCGCAGCTTCGCACCCGTGTCAGTCAATGAGACTTCGACGACTCTTTCGTCGTCGCTGCTGCGTCGCTTCTCCACATAGTCCAGCGCTTCGAGGCGTTTGATCAGCGGCGACACCGTTGCAGCCTCGAGGCGGAGCAGCTCGGCGATTCTCCTCACTGCCAGCGTTTCATGCTGCCACAGAGCCAACATGACCAGGTACTGCGGATGAGTCAGATGAATCGGCTCAAGCACCGAACGATAGGCGGAGATCACTCCGCGCGAGGCGACGGCCAGAGCAAAGCAGACTTGACTCTCCAGAGCCAGAGGATCGTGGGTGGTCGACATCGCTTCTCATCCTTCCTGGGAGACACATCATTTAATTAGTGCACTAATGATTAGTGTACAATGGATGCTTCAGGTTCGCTTCAGGAGGGCCGCAGCTAGGCTCTTAGATTTCGAATGGACTCTCATGTCAGACTCACACGATCCCCAGCGACGCGTTGCGTGGCTCAATCGCTTCTTCCGCAAGATCGTCGGGCCTGCCCAAGTCGACAATTCCCGTCCCGGCGGCTACTACGAGGACGAGCACCTGCGACATGAACGGCTCGACGCGATGGGGCTGGAGATGCGCACGGACGCCAACGGACACTCGTACGTGGTGGAGAAGAAGCAGCCTGAGTGAACAGTCCTTCGCTCTGATCAGCCTTCTGCTGTGATCAGAACCAGTGATCCTTCGAAGTGCGAAGCGGTCCGCAAACCGCTATGCGCGATGTCCCAGCTGCCGTCGTTGAGACTGTGCTCCAAACTCAAGAAGCATCTCCGGCCTCCCGAAATAGGCCTCGGCGAAGCCGTCGACGCAGCCGAAGGGAATCGGCAGGCGTTCCAACTCGACCGCACCCCCAAGACACGCTGTGATTCGTTCGAGGCTCGGATATCGTCGCGCTTCGGTCCCGATCACCTCAGGAGCGAAGTCTCTGAGCCAGAATCGTTCCACCCGCTCCGGATCACAGGTCATGATGACCACAGGCTACGTGAGCCAGGCG
>NZ_JBHFIH010000009.1:434022-461671 GCF_057334195.1 Brevibacterium sp. AGC70
GCTGACGCCTGGCTCACGTCTCCGATGGAGGAGCGCCGCGCCCCGACCGCGACCCCGAAGCAGCCCTTCGAAAAGGCCGGTGAGAATCAGCGCCAGTCGCTGATGATATCGACGAGTTCACGGAGCGGCCCGGTGTAGAACGGAACCTCCTCGCGCACATGAAGACGAGCCTCGGTGTTGCGAAGATCGCGCATGAGGTCGACGATGCGGTGCAGTTCCGGGGCTTCGAAGGCCAACAGCCATTCGTAGTCGCCGAGGGCGAAGGAGGCGATCGTGTTGGCCTTGATGTCCTTGTAGCCAGCAGCGGCCATGCCATGATCGCGCAGCATCGTGGAGCGCTCTTCGGGATCGAGGAGATACCAGTCGTAGGACCGAACGAAGGGGTAGACGCAGATGTACTTGCCCGGTTCGTCATCGGTCAGCAGCGCCGGCAGGTGTGCCTTGTTGAATTCAGCCGGGCGGTGCAGGCCCACGACCGACCAGACTGGTTCGAGGACTCCGCCCAGCATGCTGCGACGCACTGCCGAGTAGGCGGCCTGGACGAGTTCGACGGTCGGTGCATGCCACCAGAACATCACATCTGCATCCGCGCGCAGAGCAGAGACATCGTAGATTCCGCGGACGACGAGGCCCTGCTCCTTCAATGGGGCGAGAGCTTCGTGGAGCTCGTCGGCGAGTTCGGCACGGTCGGCGTCGCCGAGTTCGCCCGCCGAGGCGAAGACCGAGTATGCGATATATCGCGTCTCATTGTTCGCCTGTTCGATCTGCTCGTCTGTGGGGTGCGAGTATTCGCTCATTCCTGCTCCTTCTGCTGTGTGTCAGTCTTGCGTGTGCGTCAGTTCCTAAAAGGTGATTCTCCGGGCAACCGTCTCGGCCCGGTCGATGCAGGCAGGGATGCCCACACCGAAGTATGCCGAACCTGCCAGTTCGAGGCCGGCGATTCCGGCGATCTCCTCGTCGATTCTCGCCACCGTTTCGGCGTGGCCCGGCAGATACTGCGGCAGAGCATGTTCCCACCGGTGCGCCTCGGCCGCGATGAGCCGATCTGAACGGCGATCGGCGATGGACTGCCAGTCCGCGTAGGCGCGTGCGATGAGCTCATCATCCTCGCAATCCTGCCAGACTCCCGGCCCGTCCCCGTATCGCCCGATGCTCATTCGGATCAAGGCGGTGCCCTCAGGAATGCGCTCATGCAACCAGGGCCATTTGTTCGACACGAATGTCGAGGCCTTGATGAATGAGCTCTCTGTCGGTGGGACGAGGAAACCCGATCCTTCGAGTTCACGGTCCCCAACCTCGACGAGGGCCGGGATCAGAGCGGTCGAAGCGTAGGGCACGGATGCGAGCATCGAAGCGGTCTCAGGGGCCACCTCGGCGAGGAGATCCTTCGTCACATGCGCCGGGGTGGCGAGGACGACGCCATCGCAATCGACGACGAAGTCCTCAGTCGCCACTGTCCATCCGCCCCCGTCGGCTTGAACGGTCGTCACCTGCGTGCCGGTGTGGATGGTGCCTCCGAGTTCTCGGATGTGCTGCTCGAGCGCAGGGACAAGGCGGTTGATCCCGCCGACGAGACTCATGAACACCGGCTGCGGGCCTGCGCCCTCTGCGCCGGCTGCGGACTGTGCGTCACGCGCAGCGAGCAGGCTCTGAACGAGCTCGAGCACGGAGGTCCCCTCGAGAGCCGCCGGCAGCAGAGCGGGCACCGTCGACGCCAGCGACAGGTCACGACACCGTCCCGCATACACTCCCCCGAGCAGCGGGTCGATGAGCGTATCGACGAGATCGGCGCCCAGGCGGTCCGTCAGGAAGTCCCCCAACGACACGTCCGAACCCTCGATCGGGCCCGTGATGACCTCATGGGCTACTCGGTCACTGACGTCTTCGCCGAGGAGGTCCCTGACCTCGGCCGCGTTGCCCGGCACTCCCATGACGGTGCGTTTGGGAATCGGGTGGAGACACCCCTTCGACAGGACTCGCGAGCTGTGCGCCGCCTGGGGGAATTCGACGTCCAATCCGAGTTCAGCGGCGAGGTCCTTCGTCTCCGGGCGCCGGTACAGGCTGGCTTCGGCTCCGGTGTCGAAGCCCACCGGCACTGCCCCGGCCAAGGTCGTCGAGTGCAGACACCCGCCGAGGCGCGCGTCGGCTTCGATGAGGGTGATCTGATGGTCAGGTGCCAGACGATAAGCGGTGACGAGCCCGGAGATGCCTCCTCCGACGATCGTGATGTGACTCATCGCCTCAGCCTCGAGCGGACAGGATCTCTGCGGAGACGCGGTGGACCTCGGCCACGATCCGTCCGGGCACTTCGGGATCGGTGTCGGGGAGGACTCCGTGGCCGAGGTTGAAGACGAATCCTGCCTCATGTTCGAGCCCTTGCCTCACGATCTCCTCGATGCGCGGAGCCAGAGCCTCCCACGGGGCAAACAGCAGGGCCGGATCAAGGTTGCCCTGCAATGGCTGGCCCGGCTGCACGCGTGTCGAAGCATCGGTGAGGTCGACGCGGAAGTCGACGCCGACTGCAGTGGAGCCTGCTCGGGACATGGAGGTCAGGAGTTCACCTGTCTGAACACCGAAGTGGATGCTCGGCGCCTCGTGATGGCGCAGCGATTCGAAGACCGCGGTGGAGTGTTCGAGGACGTGGTCTTCGTAGTCACGTCGGGACAGGTATCCGGCCCAGGAGTCGAAGAGTTGGAACGCGGAGGCTCCGGCGCCCAGCTGCACGTCGAGGAATGTCGAGGAGATCCGAGCGAGCTTGCTCAACAGAAGGGAGAAGGTCTCGGGCTCCGCAGCCATGAGGGATTTGGACTTCTCATGGTTCTTGCTCGGACCGCCCTCGATGAGGTAGCTGGCAAGTGTGAAGGGGGCACCGGCGAAGCCGATGAGTGGAGTCCGCCCTGCCAGCTCTTCGACGATCCGGCCGATGGATTCCACGATGTCTGGGATCTGGTCGGGTTCGAGCTCTGCCAGTGCTTCGACATCGGCGCGACTGCGGATCGGATTCGCAATCACGGGCCCAGTGCCGGGGACGATCTCCACGTCGACGCCGGCCGCCTGCAGCGGGACCACGATGTCGGAGAAGAAGATGGCGGCGTCTACACCATGCCTGCGCACCGGCTGCAGGGTGATCTCTGAGACGAGGTCCGGGGTGCGGCAGGCATCGAGCATCGCAGTTCCTGCACGCAGCTCGCGATATTCGGGAAGTGATCGGCCGGCCTGCCGCATGAACCAGACCGGAGTGTGCGCAATCTGCTCTCCCCGCAGGGCGGGCAACAAGGTTGAAGTCATGTCCCCATCCTCCCATCTCGGGCGGATCGATGCCCATCGGATTCCGGTTTCAAGACGCTGCGTCTTGATCGCAGGCGCCGGTGAAAACTATTGGTCCCATCACGGCGTGGACGATTCACCTCCACCGTGGCCTGATCTATCGTGGCAAGTGTGGTCAACACCTCACCTCTCAATCGCATTCCGTCGGAGTTCTCCGCCGTGACCTCGGTTCTGCGCGAAGCTCGGAACACGAACAACGTCTCGATCTCCGAGATACCGGCGCCGGCTCGTTTGGCGCCGTATTCCTACGCGCTGGGTGCCGAGGTCAGTGCCGATGAGACTTTTCTCCGCGCCAGTGGTGAAGCGATCGACGAATTGGCCACGGGCCGCATCGTCGTCCTCTATGATCCCAGTTCCCCTGAGGAATGGGAGGGCCAGTTCCGTGTCGTGTCCTACATCCGCGCCGAGCTCGAACACGAGCTCGGCAATGAGACGATGCTCGGCACTGTGGCCTGGACTTGGCTCGAAGAGGCACTAGAAGCAAATGACTGCGAGGTCGTCGCCGCTGGAGGCACGACGACCCGCGTCCTCTCCGAGAGCTTCGGCACTCTTGCCGACCGCTCGTCCACGATAGACTTGGAGCTGCGCGCTTCATGGACCCCCGTGATCGCGGAACCGGAACTGATCGGCGATCACTTCGAAGCCTGGATTGATCTGCTGTGCACAGTTGCCGGACTGCCACCGCTTCCTGAAGGAGTTTCAGCCCTGCCCGGGCGACGTCGATGACAACCGAACTACCGCTCTTGGCCACACCCGCTCATGGCGTTCCGCCGCTCGTCGACTCCGATGCAGAATTCTCTACGGCTTGTGACGAGCTCGCACACGGGTCCGGCCCCATCGCCATCGATGCCGAGCGCGCATCGGGCATCAGATATGGCCAGCGCGCATTCCTGGTTCAGCTGCGACGCGCGAACGCAGGAACCTTCCTGCTCGATTCGGAAGTGCTTGCGGACCTCAGCCCTCTCAACTCAGCTTTCGGAGCAGATGAATGGGTCATACACTCAGTGACTCAGGATCTGCCCTGCCTGCAGGAGCGCGGCATGCGACCGGAGGCGCTCTTCGACACCGAGCTCGCTGCCCGCATGCTCGGATGGGACAAGTTCGGTCTGGCCGCCGTGGCTGAGAGGACTCTCGGCGTTCGCTTGGCCAAGGAGCATTCTGCCGCCGACTGGTCGAAGCGACCGCTTCCGAAGGAGTGGCTCAACTATGCCGCCCTCGACGTCGAGGTTCTGCTGCCCATCCGCGACATCCTCCGCGAGGCGCTCATCGATGCCGATAAGTGGGAGTTCGCTTCGCAGGAGTTCGAACATCTCCTTGATTTCGAGCCCAAACACTTCGCTGAGCCCTGGCGCAGGACGCACGGATTGACCAAACTCAAGTCACGCAAGGACATCGCCAAGGTGCGGGAGCTGTGGACTGCTCGCGATGAGATGGCTGCCGAGACCGATACCGCTCCATCGCGTATTCTGCGTGATCGGGACCTGGTCGCCCTCGCTCAGTCCCGAGTGCACTCAAGCGACGACATCATGGCAAGCTGGCCCAAACTCTCCCGCGCCGACTCCGGCCGACTCTACCGGGCCTACCGCAAAGCGACCCGACTGACGGCTGACGAGCTGCCGGGGCGAAGGGAAGTCAACGCGGCGCATACACGGTCGCCGTTCAGCCACACAGATATCAAGGATCGGGTCTCTGCTCTCAAGGCTGCCATGGCAGAGTTGGCCGAAGAGCACGACATTCCTCACGACGTGCTATTGCAGCCCGCCATCGTCAAGTCTCTCGGCGCTCAGCCACGAGTCGACGTCGCGGAGTTCCTCGTCGAACGCGGGGCTAGGCCATGGCAGGTCGAATTGAGTGCTCCGGTGCTCAGAGACGCCATCGAGACTTTGCCTGCAGCCTGAGGTTCTTGCCGGTCAGACGGCTCTGCGTGATCCCTGCTGGGCCCGGTTCCTGACCTCTGACGGCAGAATATGAAGGATCTCGGAGACGATGGTAGCCACGTCTAGTCCTGCATATTCGAGGATCTCGTCGCGAGTGCCCTGCGGCAGGAACTCATCAGGGGCACCGAGTTCGAGGACACCGACCCGCGAGTCAGCCGCCCGCAGGTCGCTGCGGATCTGCGAACCGATTCCGCCGACCTTGACACCGTCCTCGATGACAGCGACGAGGCTGTGCTCAACGGCCATGTCGATGACTCCGCCTGGCACAGGCAGAACCCAACGCGGGTCGACGATCGTTGAGGCGATTCCCTGGTCGGCCAGTTCTTCAGCCACTTCCTGAGCGCGCCCGGCGAACGGACCGACGGAGACGATGAGCACGTCTTTGGAGGAGCTTGCTGGGACCTCCCGCAGAACGTCGACGCCATCATCGAGACGACGCAGAGCTGGAATATCCGTGCCTACGCTTCCACGAGGGAATCGGATCACGGTCGGTGCGTCCTCGATGGCGACGGCTTCGGCCAGTTCCTCCGTCAGACGCGCGGCATCACGAGGGGCTGCCAGTTTGAGGCCGGGCACAATCCGCAGCATCGCCATGTCCCAGATTCCGTGGTGACTGGCACCGTCCGGTCCGGTGATTCCGGCACGGTCGAGGACAAAGGTGACCCCCTGGCCGTGCAGGGCCACGTCCATGAGCAGCTGGTCGAAGGCGCGGTTGAGGAACGTCGCATAGATGCACACGATGGGGTGCAGCCCGCCATAGGAGAGTCCCGCGGCCGAAGCCACTGCGTGCTGTTCGGCGATGCCGACGTCGAAGACCCGCTCCGGGTACGCCTCGGCGAACTTTGCGAGGCCGACCGGCAGGAGCATCGCTGCAGTGACGGCGACGATGTCATCGCGCGTCTGTGCGATCTGGAGCACCTCTTGGCCGAAGACGGACGTCCATGAGGTCTGCTTCGACGGCGTCGACCTGCCGGTGAGCGGATCGATCACGCCGACGGAGTGGAACTGATCAGCGTCGTCGTTGAGAGCCGGGTCATAACCCTGGCCCTTCTGTGTGATCATGTGCACGATGACGGGTCCGCCGTCGTATTGTTTGGCCCGCTGGAGGGCCTTTTCGACCATCGGCAGGTCGTGTCCGTCGACCGGTCCGAGGTACTTGATGCCGAGCTCATCGAACATTCCGGCCTGCTCCGCGCTGACCATGTCCTTGAGGCCTCGTTTGACCCCGTGGATGGCACTGTAGGCGGCGCGTCCGGGTACGCCCGACTGCCGCAGGGTCGATTTGCCCCAGGACAACAGCTTCTCGTATCCCGAGGTCGTGCGCAGTTCGTCAAGGTGCTCAGCGAACCCGCCGACCGTCGGCGCATAGGAGCGGCCGTTGTCGTTGACGACGATGATGAGCTTGCGAGGGGGTGTCGACTTGTCGGCTGCAATGGTGTTCAGCGCTTCCCAGGCCATACCGCCGGTGAGTGCTCCGTCTCCGATGACGGCTACGACGTGGCGATCGCTTTCGCCCTTGAGCTGATGCGCCTTGGCGATGCCGTCGGCCCAGGACAGTGATGCTGAAGCGTGGGAGTTCTCAATGACGTCATGTTCGCTCTCGGCCCGGCTGGGGTAACCGGAGAGCCCATCACGCTGGCGCAGACTCGAGAAGTCCCCCATGCGTCCGGTGAGGAGTTTGTGAACGTAGGTCTGGTGACCGACGTCGAAGAGGATCGTATCGTGAGGAGACTCGAACACTCGGTGGAGACCGACAGTGAGTTCGACCACGCCGAGGTTGGGGCCGAGGTGTCCACCTGTGCCGGCGACGGCCGTGACCAGGTAGTCCCTGATCTCCTTCGCCAGAACTTCGCATTCGGCATCGTCGAGTTCACGCAGCTGTGATGGCGAGTTCATCGACTCGAGGAATGTCATTCTGCCTCGCTCCTGAATGCAAAATAGTTGGTCTGATACTGCAATTTCCGCTCGAATCATCTTAACGCCTCACGATGCAGAGTTGGTCCACTCGAGGGTGAGGCAGGCACTGATTGTGTCTGGTTACACTCCCTCGGGCGTTCCTCACCGCTGTCTGATCCCGCGTGTTCTCACGTCCAACCACATAGCCGCTTAGGTGTGTACTCTGCACCGTCTTCGCCCTCGGCACCCTCGGATCGTCTTCGCCCTCGGCACCCCGCACCGTCGGCGCCATAGACACCATCTGCAGAGGGTGTTTTTGAAACTGCCGGTACCTGATGCGCAGCTAACTGGAGGAATTGGCCGGATGTGCAGGCAGCAGCACCGACGGTGAGAAACGCGACTGAAGTAGGACAAGGGTGGGCTGAAGCCAGAACCTGCCACGCAGGAGCCGAAGCTTGGGAGTTCCGTCCACGACGAAGGCCGGCGGGTTGAACCCACCGGCCTTCGTCAATCAGCGTTGCCGTCGAAGAGGCAACAGCCTGAGATCAAGCAGTCGCGAGCTGACGCAGCACGTACTGTGACGTGCTTCGATAGCGCCTTTTAGCGTCATTTCACCGGTCCGGCGTCGATTCTGATTCCATCGATGGCACAAACCCCCTGGTCAGAGGTACTTTGTGAAACACCAATAGGCACTACCCTGCAGTTGGTGAAGCACCTCCGTCGACATACTGCGGTTACGGTACTTGCTCACCAATCACTATTTGACGGGTATTCCCCCAGCGGAAGCGGCCGACGAAGTGCCTTCCGCCGTCCACTAATTCCAATGTCAGAAGCCGACGGTTCCTCGTTCGCTACCCTCCGAACTCTTTTGGCAAGACCTACGAACGAACGGGGTCTCCTTTGACCTCATCGCGGACCTCTTACGGGTAAGGCTGAGTCATGCTGGCAACTTTTCCAGACTTCCATCCAAACAGCAGCGTTCCACCACGGGCGACGTCTCCGTCGCCGAGCAAGGGTGGCTGGTTTTAGCGACGGAGGCCGCAGCCACACTGATTGGTCGCGAGGAGCCCCCGACCGTAACTCCAGTCGCGGGTGAGATCGGTATCGATCAGAGTGGCCCGTCGCATCTGATCAAGAGCGCGGTCGACATCGGTTACTTGACGTTGACCAACATTCCATCCGATCGCCGCAGACGTGGGGCTGACGCAGGGTTTGGTGACATCTAATCTGGCTTGTTCACTAGCAAATGTCTTCTGATCAGATCCGCGAACCGACTAGGCGAAGTCACTTGGTTACGCACGCTTGCTAATCATTTGCGATCTTGGATTGGCGACCGCTAGACCCAACTTCCGGTCAGCCGAAAGCCATAGTCCGACTGCAAGCCGAGGTCCCGCTGAGGACGCCAGCCAACTATCACTAGGTTAGAAAATACAGTCGACTACGTTACATGGGCGCAATGCGTGAGTGTAGATTCTCACGACCGCCGACTAATGAACTTGAGAAACATGGGCAACGAGATGAGTGCTATCACGGCAGTCGCAGCGACATAGATACCTGTGGAGAACGGCGTGTACTCAGTGGCCCAAGCCATGAATGCTGGCGTCATTCCTGCGAAGAAGATGCCGACTATGTTGTACGACAATGATGTCCCAGTTGATCGGACGTGCGTTGGAAAGATCTGTGCGATACCGGATGGAATGATCCCCGCATATCCTGACACCGCGACACAGATGACCACGTGAACGATAAGAAGCATTGGTAATGTCGGTGCACTGTGCAGGATGACGAGTCCGACTATCGGCACGACGCCGACGACGACGATCGCCGCAGTCAGTGCTCTTCTGAAACCGATCTTCTGCGCGATGACGGCCGACCCGACACAGGCGAAGATCATCGCGATGTTTCCGAGGAGTGAGGCGAGGAAAGCATTATTGGCAGTGAAGCCGAGTCCTGTCACTTCCATCGAGTAGTAGGTCGGTCCGAAGATTACGAGCGCGTAGACGCTGACATGCCAGACGATCGCCATAAGGCCGGCAATGACCATGTTCTTCCAGTATTTGACGAACAGCGTTCGAATGGGTTTTCGAACCTCTTCGGAGGCATTCTTCTGCATGTCCGCGAACTCTTTGGTCTCGGAGAGTTTGGACCGGATGTACAGCGCGACGGGGATGATGAGCAGACCGATGAAGAAGGGGATGCGCCATGCCCACTGAGTGATCTGTTCATCGGAGAAGAGGGACGTGATTGCGAGACCGATGACGGCCGACAGCGCGTTGGAGACACCCATGGTTCCCTGCAACCATCCGACGACCTTGATCTTCTGGTCTGCTGGAGCCTTTTCCACGAGATAGGACGTAGCACCTCCGATTTCGCCGCCGGCAGAGAACCCCTGCAGAAGACGGCCAACGAAAAGGAGGATAGTTGCACCGACTCCCAGAACCCCGATTGGAGGTGCAAAGCAAATGATGAATGTGCCTGCCGCCATCAATGTCACTGTGAGCATCAATGTTGCTTTACGGCCTTTGAGGTCCCCGTACGCGCCGAGATAAAGTGCACCGAGTGGTCGAGCGACATAACCGACGCCGAAGACGATGAATGTGCTGATGAGCCCGCTTACCGTATCACCGGTACGGAAGAAATTTGCGCCGATGTAAGCCGCGAAAAATGCGTAGCTTGAGAAGTCGAACCATTCGAGGACGTTACCTGCCATCGAACCCGCGATGACTTTTCTAAGTGGTTCCTCTTCGTCGCTTTCATTTTTGCGATTCACTTCGTCGGCTGCCTGCTTGCTGAACATAATTCTCCTATCGTTCTGCACACCGATGTGCGGAACTTCTCAATCATGAAAACTCACGAGTCGTGATGGTCCTAGTGCGTTATCGCACTGCGAGAAAATCAGGATCCGTGTGAGAAGACTCGACGTCGGCGAGCCGGATCGTTAGCCTTCCTTCGGAGATGTCGCCGGTGATTCCACTCCCCCAGTACTCGCTCAGCTCAAGGAAGTCGTGCAATATCGATGCAGCCTCGTCTCCTTGGGCAATTCTTGGCCGACCTCGTCCTTGCGGCTTCTGTCCGAGGTCCAAGGTCACTGGATATATCTCGAGCGATGCCAAGTGATCGTCATCAAAGTTCAAAACCGGGACGATGGTCTTCCAATACCATTCCTCCGACGGAAATCCTTTGGTATCCAGTTCTGTCCTCGCGTCGAAGATCTGACTGGTCGTCTTCGAACCAGGAATTCGAAATGTCGAGTAACTATCGGATGGCAGCTGTTCGACGAGTTCATTCTGGCCGACGAAGTTGCCGAGACTGTAGAAGATCGGCTTGCCTCGGTAGATCTCGAGCGGTCGCAAGAAGTGTGGACCGTGCCCGAGTACGACGTCGGCTCCGAACTCAATTGCTTTGTGAGCGAATTCGACGATGAACTCCGCGGGATCGGTGAGGTCGTCACCCTGCTCATGTGAGTGAATCGAGACGATGACAACATCGCTCCGACGCTTGGTTTCGCCGACCCAGCGCTCCAGGTTCTCGAGCGTCTCTGCGGTGCATTTGGTGGTGATTCGGTTTCGGGTCGATGGAGTGAACGTTCCGTTGAGGAATGGCAGGTCCGCTGGGTCTGCTGGAGGAAATTCGAAACCCAGTTTGATCTCGCGTCGACGACGGTCCTCGAGTCCAAGATCTTCTGCAATCGTGCGCAGTGCGGAATAGGCGTATTCATCGAGTTCGTAGCGAGTTTCGAAAGCTATGGGGTTCAGCCCTGGGCGGCCCTGGAGATCAGGGCGTTGCGCGCTTGCTTCGTGTCCTGAAGCATACGTCGCAGAATAGGACAGCAGACCGACGCTTCCGTTCTTCGTGTCGAGGTACGCGGGCTGCCGAGCACCTTCGAGATGCTCCCCCACACCTGAGAAGGCCAAGTTTCTGACTCTCATCTGTCTGATGACCTCAAGCAGGCCAGTGACCCCGTAGTTGAGCGAGTGATTGTTTGCCGCGGAGAAGAGATTGAATCCGAAGTCCGTCAGCTCGTCGAGCATCTCGTCTCGGCACCCAAAGTGTGCCCCGCCGGATTCCTTGGTCGGGTATCCGACGAAATTTCCAGGCAAGCATTCGAGATTGGTGAATGCGACGTCGGAATTCTGCACCAGCTCATAGAGTTCGTTGGACCCACGCTGATTGGTTCGCAATCCTTTTCGCATGACAATGCTGTCGCCAGTGACAGTGATCTTCTTCATTACGCGCCCACCTGCTCGAGCTTATCGAGACGAATGAGCGTCTCTGCCAACGTATGGATGCCGACGGCGATGTCATCCGTCGAGGTGTATTCGTCGGGCCGGTGGCTGTGGCCATCGACGGAGGGCACGAAGATCATGCCCATCGGCCCAAGATGAGCCATGTGCGCAGCATCGTGACCGGCTCCCGAGGGCACGGACATCCAGGTGTAACCGAGCTCTTCTGCGGTGGTCGCGATATTGTCCTGCAGAGCTGTACTCGCAGGTACGGGGTCTTGACTTGTCAACCACTCAATGAACTGGGAGACGCCTCTCTGCTCCGCGATTTCTCCGATGCGTTGAGCGATTTCTCGTTTGGCCCCGTGAAGCCATTGCGCGTCGGTTGACCGGATTTCAGCCTGAATATGCGTTTCGTTGGGCACCACGTTGAACGAACCTGGCCACGACTCGATGTTTCCTGTCGTCGCCACACCGTGGGTCGGGGCACCGCAGCCAGTGCGTTCGACCGCGAGCACGGATTCCGCAGCGGCGACAAGCGCGTCGTGGCGAGAATTCATCGGCGTCGCCCCCGCATGGTCAGGTTCACCGATGAACTTTGCCAGCAATCTATCGATGCCGGCGATGGCAGTCACAACGCCAATCTGCTTGTTCTCGCGTTCCATCGATGGTCCCTGCTCAATATGGAGTTCGATGTAGGCGTGAAGCGAATTGGGTTTCCAGGCATTGCATAGTGCGCCGTCAGCGTCCAGCCCATACTGCGTAATGGCGTCCCCGAGCTTTTCGGAGGATTCGTCCGCGAGCAATAAGTGGTCCCGAGTCAGACGGCCTGACATCGATCGCGATCCCACGCAGGCGACGCCGAATCGATTGGGTTCCTCGCCGAGGAAGTCGATGACGTATAGATCGTGCTCGAGCGTGACCCCAGCTTCGCGCAGGGCGCTGACCGTTTCGATAGCTCCGAGAACTCCAACCACACCGTCGAACCGTCCTCCGTTGCGGACCGTATCAGTGTGGGATCCGGTCATGATCGGCTTGAGGGTCTGTCCGCGGGTGGATGCCATCCCCGGAAGATGGCCGACGATATTGCCGGAAGCGTCGAATCGAGTTGTGAGTCCAGCGTCTTCCATCTTGCGGCGGATGAAGTCTCGAGAGGCCTTATACGGCTCGGTGAGGACTTCACGTGTCCAACCGTCGTGCGCGTCATCGGTGAATACGGAAAGATCATTCAGATTCGCTTCAAATGAAGCTATGTGGAAGTTGAGGTCATGTTTCTTCATTGTCAGTGTCCTGTGGATTATTTGGGTTCCAAATGAAACGTGTGTTCGCTGTCGCCAACTTGGCGGTCAGATCATGGCTGCTCTGTTTGAGGACCTGGACGAGGATGCTGATGTCTCTTGGCATCTGTGATGATGGCGCGACTAGGGACAGGCACGCGATGGCTTCCCGACCGTAGAAGACCGGGACGCCCACGCCGGCCCAGCCAGCTTGGACTTCCGCCAATGTGTGGTCGTACCCACGAGCTTTGATCGTTCGGATCTTCTCGTTCAGTGTCTGAGCGTCGGGTGTGTTGGCCGTGTACTTCTTTTGGGTGCTCTTCTGAACACGGTCGACGACGTCGGGTGACGAGTACGCAAGTAAGGGGGTCGCTGACGCAGCTGCGTACAGTGGTCGTGTCTCTCCAACACGGAAGACCGGCGAACCGAAACGCCCGGCATGCACGCCGTCCAGTGTCAGAGCCAAAGTATTCACTCGCACCGTTAGCAGCGACGTCAGCCCGCTCGAAGAAGCAAGCGTCCTCAACAGTGGTGCGGCAAAGATCACCAGGTGCTCGTTGCCACCAGCATCAGTATCGGTCAGCCGCCCTCCCGCGTGGATCGCTCCGTCAGTTTCAATGACAAACCCTGCATTCTGCAGCTGACGGATTATTCGGTACGTCGTCGCCAAAGGGAAGTCTGCGGCGTCGGCGAGTTCCTTGATGCTCGAGCCCGACATCTTCGAGGAGAGGTAAAGAAGACCCAAAGTTCTCGCTATCACTGCGGAACCCTCGTCACCGGTGTTGAGAATTCGTTCGAACTCGCCGTCCACAACTACGTCACCTTCTGGTCTGCAGCTCACCAGAACCCGAGCTGACTTGACCCGTTTGAGCCGAATAGATCTCCTTGCCACGAAGAATAGTCTTCTCAACGCGACCGCCAGGACGCATTCCGGCGAACGGCGTCCATCCAGCGTTCGACTTCTGCTCTTCGTCAGTGATTTCATAGTCACTGTCGGGGTTGTAGAGGACGAGATCGGCGTCGTAGCCAATAGCGATTCGACCCTTGCGATCACCTAGACCGAATCGGTTCGCTGGTCCCTCGGATATTGCTCGAACGACGTTGTGGAACTCTCCTGACGGATTCGGATCATTCTTGAGCGCCTGTCCGAGTGGCACAATTCCCAGAGTCTGTACTCCGGGAACCCCCGAAGAGTTCTTCAATACCTCGGGATTGGACTTCTTATCCATCTGCCACGGAGCGTGGTCCGACGAGATAACAGGAACTAGCCCATTTCGGATCCCCTCCCAGAGTCCGTCGACGTGATCTCGGGAACGTAACGGGGGGTTCACTTTGAGCCGTGCTCCCTGCTTCTTCATGTCATCTTCAGTAAATGTCAGGTACTGAGGACAGGATTCGAGGGTAATGTCGGCTCCGTCATTTCGCCACCACTGAGCGAGCTTGATCGCACGGGGAATCGACATGTGGCACAGATGCAGGGCGGCACCCTTGTCGGCCGCGATCTCCATCGCGGTGAGTACACCGAGCGACTCTGAGACCGGCGGGCGGGTGATGACGTGCGTCATCGGGTCGAGTGGGTTCTCCCCCTGAGCTAGGGCGGAGAGTTCCTGCACGATCTCATTGTTCTCGGCATGAACGCACAGTGTTGTGTCGTTCGCGGCAATCGCGGCCATGGTGTTGAGCAGCTCGGCATCGCTGGTTCGAGGGAAACGATTTGAATCAGTGTGGAATGTCGAAACTTTGAATCCGATCGCACCGGAGTCGACCATGCTGTCAGCTTCGCGCCAGCCTCCTCCTGGCCACAGAGTTCCGAGGAGAGCGACGTCAACGTTGGCCTCGTCGTAGACGATGCCCTGTTTCCGTTTGAGAATCTCGGCGTCTTTGACTGGACCGCTAGCGTCGAAGGGCATCTCGACAATGGTGGTGACACCGCCGGCTGCCGCAGCTTGTGTGGCGGCGTCGATGCCTTCTCCTTCTTCGGAGTAGCAGTGGACGTGGGCGTCGACGAAGCCTGGAAGCAGGAAGGCTTCCCCACCATCAATAACGTGACTCGCATCGACGCCCGCGAGTGGGTCGTCTCCGAATATCACGTCGACGATTTGTTCTGCGTGGATGATCACAGCTCCCCGCCGGTAGTTTCCATCAGTGTCGGCGAGCTGTCCAATGACTGCGCTGTCTATGCTTTGGTTCATGTAGACAGTTCACACTCATAATGAGAACCGAGACAATGCGATTCGCATGGCGTGAGAAAACCGTGCTCTCAGAACACTTCTACCTCACCCACGTCGACCTATAGCTCGTCATCGATATGTACCCATTCGAAGTCAGCGTTTCCTCAGTACGTCACCATGCCGATTCTCCGTGACCTTACCGTCTACTACTGCAAAATTGCCCCCGATGAGCACTGTCGAGACTCCGCTAGCAAGTTGCCAAGAGTCGTCACAAGTCGAGTTTTCGCGGTCTGTCTCTGGATTGAATATTGCCAGGTCAGCAATGTTTCTTTGCGCAATAAGACCGCAATCATTCAACCGCATTCGTTCGGCAGGCTAGCTAGGGCATGTCTCCTTTATTGGTGAAGCACCTCCGCTGACATGCTTCGGTTACGGTAGTTGCCCCCGTTGCCTGTAAGTTGCCCCAACATCCGTCAAGATAGAAGGGATCACTGGCCTGAGAGTCCTGGCATGTTTTATGCCCCCAGTCATCATGAACCGGCGCGTCGATCCGGGAATCCCTATTCACCTAGCTTCAATTTCACGCGCCGCCCTCGTGCAAGGGATCGACTCCAGCGGACAACAGTTGCACGTCGGAAGTCCGCAGAGGTCAGGTAATGTTGGACAACAAGTCGAAACGATTCTAGATCAGCAAAGGAGCCTGGTCGTCGTTTTATACAGTGAAAGAGGTCACCAGGTGAGAACCAGATCCGTTCACTTTGAAGCTTTCAAATCACTGTATGACTTCACTACAGATCTGGATGACCTCACGGTTATTACGGGTGCTAACGGCTCCGGGAAGAGCAACCTAGTTGACGGACTGGTGTTCATCAGCAATGCCTATTCACACGGGCTCGAGCTGGCAGTTAGTCATGGAGGAGGATACGAAAATCTTGCTCATCGGCGCACTCGCCGTGCCAAACGGCCAATACGACTCACGGTTGAAGTAGAGCTAGCCTCTGAGGAAGTCGCCGAGGGACTGCGCTATTCAGGGCGGAGGAACAGAGCCCGCGATGACGACAAAACTCGCTCTTCGGCTCCGCCACTTATCGTTCGTCACGATTTCGCGTTTCGTGCAGTATCGCAAACACTTACGGCGGATTTCGAGGTAACGCAAGAATCACTAGCGGTGTTGAACATGGATGGTCGCATTCTTGCGACGATCGTCCGAGGTGGTGATGGCCGTATAACTGTCAAACGCGTAGACGACTCACAATCAAATGCCGATTTGCTGGACGACATACTTTTCCTATACGAGCGAGATGGGCTCCTTGCCGAGGTGAAACCGGACCCTAGCGACCTAATTGTAGGTAAGGCCTTCTTCATCGATATTTTCGGGCAGGTTTCGCGTTTCCTAGCTTCTATCCGAGTTTTCCAGTTGTCGCCGCACACGTCCCGCCTACCAGGGGTCGCATCCCCTAGGGCACAGTTGGAACTTCACGGGGAGAATCTTCCAGGAGCGGCCGACTTCCTCCGCCGGAATCACAATGAAGCGTGGACCAACGTCGAATCCGCCATGCGTACTATCATGCCAACACTCGAAGGTGTCTCAATCGCCTACACAGAAGACAGAAGGATCTCTGTTCAGTTCCGTGAGCGAGGAGTCGGTCGCCCGTGGAATTCGTCCGAAGTTTCAGATGGCACGATTCAGGCGTTCGCGCTCTTAGTGGCCATATTCGATCCTAGGGCATCGATCTTGGTCATTGAGGAGTTAGAGAACGCCTTGCATCCTTGGATCCTGAGGCAGCTGCTCCAAATTTGCCAGGAATCGCCCCGACAAATACTGCTAACCAGTCATTCCCCAGTTCTCCTGACAGCTGTACCGCCCGGTTCGGTCAATCTGATGTGGCTGGAAGAGGGGCGGAGTCAAATTGCTCAACTCGCAACGATGGATTCCGAGATCGCGGACCAGGTACTTGACGGAGAGATCACCATCTTCGAATTACTTGACAGCGGCGCTGTAGAACAGTCGCTCCCGCGGGGCCTTGGGTGATTTGCATGAAGACAATGATTGTTACTGAGGGCAGGGGTGAGTTCTCAGCGTTTAAGACTATGTTCAAGTCATTGGAAACTTCCGATGGTGCATTAGCTCCGAGGATCCTACACATCGCTTGTCAACCGGACGGACCGATCAAAGGTATCGCTAAGGCCTGCGAACCTGCCATGAGACAAGCTAGCGCGAGGAAGATCGATCTCTTCGTCTTAGTCATCGATCGGGAGCTTCAGCAGCTCAATCCAGGCACGTTAGCTAAAAATCTGAAGTCGGCGCTTGAAAAGAGTAGCCCTGGGACCTTTTGTATCGAAGTTGTCTACAAGGACCGCACTTTTGAGAATTGGCTAGTTTCCGACCTCGATGCACTTCGCAGTCAGCCAGCTCGCTTCGCGGTTTCCGATGCGATAGTTCGACAGGTTGAGCCCAACAAGGCCGACCGAGTGCAGGCTCTCGATATACTAAAGGCTGCGACGCAGGGCAAACAGTACGACAAGATAGCCGATGGCAAGAAGATTGCGGACCGACTCGGCGTAATGGCGGCGGCGAGAAACAGCCGAAGTTTTAGACACATGCTCCATGTACTCGGGCACGTTGCGTACTTAGATCAATCGAAGTATCCCGCATCCATGTCCTAGGCCTCGCACAACTTGCACTCTCCGTTGTTGAATTTGCTACACCTTGGCCAAGACAAGGGCGAGGGAATATCGAAAGTTCAACGGACCCATGCCGGTCAGAGGTGTGAACGCTTTGTTCGCGAATTACCAAGCCAGCGCCCGCGTCATTACCCAGTCACGATCCCGTCGATGTGCCTCTCTCAGCGAGGTTATTCACCGACGACTTCAAAACGCATGAGGGTGATTCCGGCGTGGACGCACTCTTGGCCTGGTCCAACTTCTGGCATCGATACTTGCGATGCCAGGACAAGGCATGGTCATGGATGCCGTTCCCTCTCATCGAGCAACGAACATGGATGAACTAAAGGGGGCGTCGGGAGCCGGACAGTATTGAGAATCGCAGGTATTGAGAGAAGCACAGATCACGATAATGCCACCGATTCAGACGAACCATGCCGATACGGACATTGGGCATCCAGTCCCCTCTACTTGATCCCGTAAGGGTCGCCCTGTCGCTGCCGGTAGTCGCCGATAAACCCTGCGACAGCCGTGTACGACCGACCAAGGATCTGGGCACGTTCCGCGATAGATAAATCTAAGCGCGTGTACGCAACCACAGCGTCTTCGCGAGTCCAAGGCCGCCACTGATTCGTTGCTAAAGACCGCCCGAACTTCCCTACCGCAGGCTTGACTCCCCATTCCCGGAACCACTTCCCCAAAGTTGACTCGTTCGCACCGGTCGACTGGGCAATGTCGGCGATGCTTTCACCAGCCACTCGACGCTCAGTCACATCGTCACACACGCGTTCTTTGGTCTCACGCGTTGTGTACCGTCGAGTCGATTCTGGACTCATCCCACGCATGTAACGCGCGTAGCACCGCTTGCAGAGACCCCGAGCCACTGGAGCACGGTCGCACCACACGACGGCGCACACGCTCATTCTGTCCTCATCTTCGAGACCATGCCCTTCACGTTACCTGAGGGTCTAGCCCCCGGACACGACACGACCCCCCGCTGCTCAGCTCACACTAAGTGGTGGGGCCTTTCGTCGTAACCGATCAAATCTTGCCGGCCATAATCCTACGAACAGCTAGCAGTTGTTTCTCAGCCACACCGCACCGTGCCTCGCAGTGCAACTTCGAGGTGATCGTTTCCCGAGATCCGAAACCGGAAACTGGTGCTTCATCAATGAGTGGGCTCTTGCATTTAGGGCAGGGATACTGAGCGGTCTTCATGAAGGTGACTACTTTCGAAAGGTGCCAAACGGTGATTGCCGCGACACGAGCTGAGTGAATTCATGCTGACGCCTTCGCAAGCATGTGGCCACAGACCTCCCTGTGCCTGCCTCTATTCTAACCGAGTGAAAATTTGGCGCTTTCGATACAGGTACTTCGCAAGATCGTGTTTGATTGCCACCCGATCGTGCATTCGTAGCAATCGCGCTCGTCGATGTTCCATACTGTTGTGAACTACGAATAAGGAGGTGAACGTTGAGTCCAGAAGAATATCTTCGATTGACTGGCAGGATCTCGGGCATGGCAGACGCCCTAGGCCCCACCGGCAGCGCCCGCTTCGTGGATGAAGTTGACGAAAAATTCCGGCGAATCTACGAAGACGATCAGGAGTAGAGATTCTGAGTGGCTATCGGCCTTGGGCTTCCTTCCACTCTTTTGCATCTCAGCTGCGAGGGCACATTGCCTTCATTTCGCACGGCTACATCTGCTCACTTACGGTCATGCACGAGAACCAGCTGGAAGACATGTGCACCTATATTGCGTTTTCATCAGTATTCACTTATCGGCACGCCGCACCGATGAGTCCAAATTTCGCTCCGCCATCGCATGCACGCTCGACTTTCAGAGCCTTGCCCATTCCTAAGTAGATGAAGGACTCATAGCTTTGGGCGGCCACCAGTCTTCGTCTTGCCAGATAGAATTGGCAGGTACCGATTCTCAAGGAGCATATTTCTATGGCTGGTCGTCCTCGTTCGATAATGGAGACCGCATATGCGGACATCAAACATCGGATCATGGTGCTCGAGCTAGAGCCGGGTATGCCGATCGATGACATTAGCATCAGCAAGGAGCTTGGTGTCAGCAGGACTCCGGTGCGTGAGGCCCTCTTCCGCCTGTCGACGGAAGGTCTCATCCTTTCCGATAGCGGCAAGAGCGGATTCTTCGTTCGGCCCATGGACCTGGTCAGTGTGTCAAACCTGTTTGAAGCACACATGGTCACCGCGCGTGCCATCGCACGCCTCGTAGCTGTCAGGGCGACGAGGGAGAATCTCGACGAAATGAAGACGGCGGAGCAGGCGGTCGTCAGGGCGATCTGGGATGAGGATCCTGCCGCTGTCGCGTCCACGAACGCCCATCTCCATCGGTTGGAAGCAACATCGTCGAAGAATTCGTTCTTGGAGAGCCTTGCACTGTCGATTCACGATCACGGTCAGCGAATTGGGTTCCTCGCCTTTGGTGGACGGACATCGTGGGATCTGCTCCGGGACCATTTTTCTAAGGTCCAAGGCGATCATCACGAACTCATCGCTGCGTATGAGGCCCGTGACCCAGATCTTGCCGAAGAGATCGCAGGCCGGCACGTTCTATTGTTCCGTGATCGCATCATGGCATTCATGAAGATGGATACCGTCAATGATGTGAATCTAGGAGGAGACATCCTGTCGTCGGCCCGCCTGGACTGACGACAGGATGTCTATAGGTGCCGGTTACTGAACGCGGCGTGACACTTCGAACAGGCCTTCGGCCTCTTGAGTTTCTCCACGGACCTGTCGGCACATAGCTAGTCCTCGCTTCCCCGTGATCTGGTCCATTGCGCCGGCGAACCAACCTGTAAACATGTAGTCCTGTGACTCTTCTCGACTATCGTCAGCGAAAATCGAGTTGCGTACCTCGATTGTCGCTCGAGGTTCTACGGGATCCAGGTTTAGGACGGTGAATTTCGCCCATCCACGCTTAGAGAGACGGTCAAGGTAGTGTAGGAAAACGTCCTCGCCGACGAGACCATGCGTACTCGCCTCAGCCTCACACCATGTCCAGGCTGACTCGTATCCGGCGGTGTAGAGAATCTGCGCGTTACGCTCAACACCGATCTCGTTTTCGATCGCCCGGTGGTTGTTGAGGAAAAAGTGGACCGGCACATAGACCATCGGCAAACCATCTGTGCTCCAGCGTCCAGTCTCCTCATCGACTTCGATCGGGACCTGTGGTGCCTGTGTCATGAGGCCGTGCCCCAGACGTCGCCAAGCAGTTGCAACCAGTTCTCCCCCATGATCTTACGTACTCGATCCTCCGAATGGCCTCGCCGCAGCAAGGTCTCGGTCAAGTTGGGGAATTCTCCAATGGTTCTGATGCCCTCGGGATTGACGATCTCCCCAAATTGAGTGAGTTCTCGCGCGTAGCCCTTGTCATGGGTGAGCCACTCGAAGAACGCCTGGTCCTGGCCTTGGGTGAAATCGGTGCCAATGCCGACGGAGTCCTCCCCCACGATGTTCATAGTGTATTCGATGCCTTCGGCATAGTCGTCGATCGTCGCTTGTGTTCCCTTCGCCAGGAAGGGGGTAAACATGGTAACTCCCACGAACCCTCCGTGATCGGCGATGAACTTCAGCTCTTCGTCAGTTTTGTTCCGGGGGTGGGCCTTAAGCCCGTAGGGAAGGCAGTGCGAGTAGCACACTCGTTTGGATGACTCTTCGATAATTTCACGGGACGTCACCGCACCGACATGCGAGAGGTCGCAGAGCATTCCGACTCGATTCATTTCAGCGATGACTTCGCGTCCGAACCCCGAGAGCCCGCCGTCGCGCTCGTAGCATCCAGTGCCAACTAGGTTCTGAGTGTTGTAGCAAAGCTGGACTACTCCGATGCCAAGCTGCTTGAATATTTCGATGTAGCCAAGCTGATCTTCGAAAGCATGAGCGTTTTGGAAACCGAGAATAATTCCTGTGCGCCCCTCTTCCTTTGCAGCTCGGATGTCATCAACAGTGCGCACGGGACGTACCAATTCGCTGCTTTCGGCGATGAGTTGATTCACTTCGATGATGTTGTTGACAGTCGACTGGAATCCTTCCCATACCGATACGGTGCAGTTGGCTGCGGTCAGTCCTCCCTTTCGCATGTCGACAAAAAGCTCTCGATCCCATTTAGCGATGATGAGGCCGTCAACTACGACGATTTCGTCGTGGAACGTATTCGTATTGTTCAGTGCCATAGCACTTCCCCTTTCTGAGGCTGGATTGTATAGATGGAGATAAAGGCAAGCACCGATCAGAAGTCGAGTGATCTCTTCGATGTCTCTGGTAGTCGAGATGCCGTCACCAGTGCCATGATGCTGATGGCAAGAAGGTATATGGCTGGTGAAAGATTGTTTCCAGTCGCGGTGATGAGCCACGTCGCAATAAATGGAGCAGTCCCGCCGAAGATCGTGTAGGCCAAGTTGTAGGTAACAGCCGACGCTGTGTAACGCACTCGTGTCGGGAAGAGTTCGGACATAAGCACTGCTGTCACGACTCCAGTCAGTACAGCCCCACTGCCGAGGAGAAGCTGGCCGATGATTCCCAGCGCCATGCTGCCGGTACTTCCGAGAGCGAAGGCGGGGAATGTTCCCGCCAGCAGCAGGATGCACGCTGTCATGGTCGTCTTCTTTCGACCTATCCGATCTGAAATTCGACCCGCGAAAGGACAGAGACACGCTGCAAGGATCTGGCAGACGAATGTGCTGAGCAGTGCCGACGTCGAGTCGAGCCCGCCAACGACCTGGAGGAACGTCGACATATAGGTAGTGAAAATGTAGAAGGAGAGCGCAGTGGCCGCGATAAAGCCAGCGAAGAGCAGGATCGTGCGGCCATGCTCGCGAAGAGTCTCCCTAAACGGCGTCGAAGCGACATCTTCGTCTTCGATCTCGTCGAACAGCGGGGTCTCGTCGAGTCGAAATCGCATGTAGAAGCCACACAGACCAAGAGGCACAGACAACAGGAATGGGATTCGCCAGCCCCAATCATCCATGACGGTGCCGCCCAGCAGTAGCGAGAGCATGAATGTAAATCCTGCGGCGAAGGCGAAGGAGAGGAAGGTGCTCACTGGCACCCAACTGGCGTAGGTCGCCTTTTTCTCTCTGGGTGCGTGCTCGAGTACATAGGCGCAGGCTCCGGCGTATTCGCCGCCTGCGGAGAATCCTTGAATACAACGCGCAATCACGAGAAGCACGGGAGCCCAGACGCCTATTGACTCGTGGGTTGGAAGGGCACCGATAGCCGCAGTGGATCCCGAGATCAACAGAATCGTGATCGCAAGTGTTCTCTTTCGACCGATTCTGTCGCCTAGTCGCCCGAAGAAGATTCCTCCGATCGGGCGTAGAGCGAATGCTACGGCGAAGACGGCAAATGTCTCTAATAGTGATGCTGCGGGGTCATCGCCTGGGAAGAAGTGAGCCGAGAGAACGACGGCGAGGTATCCATACACCGCAAAGTCATACCATTCGATGAAGTTTCCTATCGACGCGGCAACAACGACCTTGCGCAGCGTTTTCGCGTCAGTTCCATGTTCGAGACTGGGCGTGTTTGTAGTCGACATGCTTCTCTCCTCTGGGCGTCCTTCGCTTGCAGAAAAACTTCGTTGTTGTGTCCTACTGGCCTTGGTGGCTCGGAGCGCCTTCATTTTGAGACTTGTGCGATCTCCATCACATTGTCGGTGCCTACTGTATACGGCTCGTATATTGAACGCAAGGGTTCTACGCGACTCACCGATAGTCCCGCGTAGCCAGTGGTCGCGCCTCACAGGGTCGCGCGGGACTACATTTTCTGTATTGAGGTCTTCGCGGAGCGCCACCCGTAAAGATTCCCTGCGCGGGATAGTATTGACCCATCACGACCGGTTCCGCCTACTTCGGTAGGTCCAGGACCGGTCCTCATTTTTCTCCGGTGGTGCACTTGGGAGTGGGATGTGTCCGCACCCCCAATTTGGCTCCGCCTCACTGTCGCAAATGCCCGATAGCACAGGGCCTATGTCAAAGTAGACGGTACTGATCTAAGTGAAGGGCTACTCAGGCCGTGGTGGCCGAGGCCTATATATCAGGACCGGATATCGCACAGTTCGACGAATATTGGCCAATGGAAGAATAGGCCATAGCGCCGATGTGCGCGCGAGGAGAGTGAGAGACGATGCAACGAGAGGGCGGCTGGAGCCGGATGCCCGACCCACCCCGAACCTAGGCCCAGCGGTGAGGCCCGGTCGACTGCCGGTGCGGAGTCCGAGCATCTAGAGCCGTTGTCGTCGTGCGCCCGATCCCACTGGAGGCCTTCGAGGCCGGAGCCAAAATCGCCGCTTCCATAGATGCACTTATGGACGAATTGGAAACGAAGCAAAGTCTCCCGTGCAATCATCCCGAGAAGCAGTAATACAGGGAGCGGGGAAACATCCCCGCATCGATACCCCATGCGCCCTCCTGAAGTAGTCGCGTTCCAGTCCACAAGATCCTCCGACTGGAACCCTAGGCATGCATGTACGAGAAGCTAAGGTAATTCCATGAGCGAAGAGGACCACCCCGACCACTACGAAGAGAGTCATGCCGCGGACGGCAAAGAGGCATCAAAAGTGGGAGCCGGGCCAAAGGGTTTCCACGTAGACGAGGTCCGAGCAGAAGCACGGAAGAAGATCGGGGCAGCGGCGAAGTCAGAAGGGATGTCCATTGAAAGATATGAGAATATCCAGAAGGCGATAAGGGACGGCCGAAGCGAGGATTACACCGACGACGAGTTTGATTCCGTAGGAAGAATCCAAGAAGATTTCAGAGCACAAACCCTGTCGCAAATTCAAAGCTTGTTTTCGAAACCATGGCTCCAGACTTCTGCAACTAGAGGTTTGTTAAAAACGGCTATTCGCAGCGACATCTCGGACACTACGAATAACTTTTCAAAGGCTTTCGTCCCCCAATGGGATTTCGGAACACTCCAGTCTGCAATTGCTGCAGTGAATCCGCCTGAGGTAGCCATCAACCCCGAGACCATGAACGCATTCCGCAATGCCATGGCGCACAACCAACTCCCCGTTGATATGGAAGGCCTCAAGGTCCTGCAGGACGAGATACAAAAAGTTGCCCGTGCCGCACTAACGGCAGGGTTTGCCACTCGGACCCAAAGTTTCCTCTCCAACGATGACAAGCTTCGTTACCGGTGGAATCATCCGGTCTGGCACTACACTAACGGGCGTGCCTTGCTCTCTATTCTGGGAAACGGCGAACTGTGGGCCTCCAGTCCCGAGAATCTCAACGACTCTTCCGAATTGAAACACGGTTTTGAAATCATCCTAGGAGTCTTCGAAGAACGGGCGAGGGAAGCTGAATCCCACGACCACGAACAGGCTGATTGGCAATCCGTTCTGTCCAATGTTCTGAACAAGGACTATATCCAGAACATCATTAACGAGGTCTACATTATTTCTGCTTCCACGGAAAGGGACAGCCTGACGCTGTGGAGAAACTATGCCGATGGTGACGGATTCGCCTTAGGTATTGATGCCGGTATCGAATTGTCTGCAGACGGAATCGCTGTGGACGAAGCCGAAAACGCCGAGAGCATCCGCAGCGACGTACCTCTGATTAGCGGCTGGTACCGCGTCAGTTACAAGGACGCCGAGAAACTAAACCTTGCGCGTTCGTTCATACAGAACGCGGTGGAGGACATTCGCCGCACTTCCAAAAAGAGTTGGCCGGCATTGATAGCGGAGCTGCGGAAGCAGGTCGTGATTCTGGCATCAGTCATGAAAGATGTTGCCTTCCGTGATGAGAAGGAAGTTCGGTGGATAACCACGAACTTCACAACTTTCGATCCCGTGTATTACGAACATGGGCGCAGATCCATCGTGCCGGTGTTGCACATCAGAACTTCTGCGGAGGAGAACGAACTCCTGCCGCTGAAGGGGATCCGCTGTTCTCCAGTACCCGATATGAGCATCGTTCGAACATTGGAGGGGCTACTGAAGCAGCGGGGGTACGACCGTGCAGCCAACAACGTAGAGCAATCTCAACAACCATTCAAGGGCTAGATGGTATCCACAGAGGAACAATTTGAGATTGACAGGGTTGCCAAGACGGGCGGCATCTTCACCAATCCGGTTATGCGATCGCAATGCTAAAAAATGCTCCGCGAGCTAGAAGGCGAACTGGTCCCGAAAAGCGCCTGCGGTTGGCATAGTCCCGCAGAGTCATGGTCAGCTCCGAGAGCCCGAAGTCCGCACGGTAGCAATCAGCGTAATTCTCACATCCTCAACGCGAACCTCGACCGCGAACACTAGCGCAGTAATGCAGGCGTGGCCGCCGTTACGCTTCGACGCGCAGCCGAGGCTTGGTCGGGAGACCGAGACGTTGTCGGATGGCTCGATGCTCGCGCCGAGCTCATTGACACGATTGGCATGTTGGACAAAAAGAGGTGGCCATAAGCAATCAGAGAATGAGGTAAAAACGACTTGGAAGCATCACGGTGTCGATGCGTTGAAACATCAATAAAAAATCAAGCTGGTCAGACATTGTCAACTACGTTCGGATATGAAAATCTCGGGTACAAACCATTCGTGAGTGAATTCGCTCTCACCTTTAAGCACTCGGTCGAGACACAAACGGGCGATGGCCGCCCCGAATTCTTTCGCACGGATGTTTAGTGCCACGTCGCAGTCTATGAGTCTGGTTTCAATTTCATTCGTTGTCAGTACGGCTGTACGAGCTGATTCCAGGTCAATGAGTTCGGTGTATAGCTTCTGGGAGCGTGCCGCCATCGACAACAGTGTTCCTCCGTGAACAATCAGATCGTACGACTTCCGATCGCTGATTCGTCGTGAGAAGTCTTCAGAGAATGACCATGAATTCGGGTCAGGAGAGACAGTGAGCACGTCTGGCTCCAACCCTCTCACGGTGCACCAATTGACGAATGAGCTGATGAGCATCTGAGACCACGAATACTTGTCCAGAGGTTCGAATGCAATGAGGAACGGTGATGTCACTGCACGCTGCTGTTCCAGTCCATCGAGTGCCTCCGTCAGCATCTTCCAATAGTCGATCTCGATCAGGCCGGCCAATCGACTGGTCGGCAGCCCCTCAATTCGGCCGGCCGTAAATACTGTTGACCCATTATCTAGATTCTCGCGAAGAGGGCCATCGCTCAGACACGCATCGACAACAATCACTGCAGCGAACTGCGTCCACCGACGCGGATCTTTAGCGTCGGAAATGATCGTCAGGTCATAACCGTATTGTCCCAACTCGTCCGCGACCGACATCGCAAACGCCATGTAGAACTCCATCCCGAGCACCCGCCTGGGAATGTAGATTCCGACGTTGAGGTTCGACCCGCTGCGAAGAGACTGCGCAGGTCGGTTCGGCGAGTAACCCAACTCGGCCGCGCCCTCGAGAACCTTGGCACGCGTAGCCTCGGCAACTCTTCCCCGACGTCGCAACGCGTCGGACACCGTTGTCACGGACAATCCGACGTGAGCAGCGAGATCATGCAGAGTGGGCAACGGTCGTTTCATACGGGAACAGTACCAGCCCGAATGAAGGGGATCGGGTCGAGAGTCCATTGCCCACTTAGTCGATTACGGAGGCCCGACCCCTTGACACGGAACCAACGTATATGGCTACACTCTTTCAATGCCGGAACGTTCCGGCATGACGCAATCCAACGTTTTGAAGGTTGTTGTTCATGTCAAAGAAGACAGGTACCACTCGAACAGTCAGAGCAATCATTGCGATTGCCGCCGTCCTCATACTATTCCCTCCCCTGCACTGGATCTTCGGCCAAGGCTGGTGGTCATTGGCCTACATCGTCGGCAGTTCCACACTCGTCGCGGCAATGATTCTCGCACTCAACAAGATTACGCTCACTGCCGAGGGAGGCGATTGAGCATGTGGATCACATTCGGCATGATCGCTGCCTTCTTCATCTTCGTCATCATCGTCATGGAACGCTCCACTGCCAAGGACGCTTCCTTTTCCGACTACGCGACCGGAGGCCGGTCGTTCAACTCCGTCTACGGGACAGCTGCGTTCATCAACACCTGGCTGCCAGGTACCGTCTTCATTTCGTTCGCAGGACTTACCGCCGGCAGTGGAGTGACTGGGTTCTATCTCGTCCAGTACAGCGTCTTCGCTGCCATCATCATGTTCCTGT
>NZ_JBHFIH010000010.1:0-18276 GCF_057334195.1 Brevibacterium sp. AGC70
GCGTGCGGCGGGGAAGTCGGGGGTGAAGCGGTGGGCGAAGAACCATACCCGCAAGGACCCCTCGGCCTTGATCGACGCGATCTTCGACGCGTTGGCCGAGCAGACAGTGACCGTGCCCGGGAGTGAGGCGTCGGAGTCGGTGGTGCCGCGTCATGCTGCCAGGATCAAGGCACTGAAGGCTGAGCGTAAAGAGATCGAGGCCGAGGCTGAGGAGTTGGCTGATTCGCTCCCTCTTCTGCAGGTCTTAACGTCCATGCCGGGAGTCGGCGTTAAGACCGCGTCCCAGATCCTCCTGGCGGCCGGCGACTTCTCTGCGTTCAAATCTGCTGGCCATTTGGCTGCGTATGCCGGGATCGCTCCGGTGACGCGGCGGTCGGGGACATCAATCAGGGGTGAGTTCCCGTCGCGGGCGGGTAACAAACGGTTGAAGAACGCACTGTTCCACTCTGCCTGGGTTGCGTCATGTCATGATTCCTTGTCGAAGGCGTATTACGACCGGAAGCGTGCTGAGGGGAAACGCCATAATGCTGCGGTGATGTGTCTGGCTCGTCGCCGGCTCAACGTTCTGTTCGCGATGGTCAAGGCCGGGGCCTTCTACGAGACGAGGACCCCGGTTGCTGCTTGACAATGAATGTAACGGGGAACCCGGAAACGCAGCCTCCGATTTCGCCCACTGTGAGCGCGGACCTGAGCAAGGCAGGCTTGCTAGGCTGACTGACCCTCGGTCGCGGCCATCTCGGTCCTGTTTCGCTGCCGCTCTTCGCCTCGTGCCTGTTGTTGGGCCTGCTGCTACTTGGACGCCTCTGCCCGGCTCACACATGACCGAATAGGACGTGCCATCTCCACAGCGCTGATTGAGGAACCTGTCCATGACTCCTATGACCGTGCCCAAGAGTGTGTCAGGCACGGCAATTAGGCTATGAGAATGGAGGTGACATTGTGAGCCAAGAACCGCCGTCATTGTTTGAGCCTGACGATGTGGGCCGCCCGCTGGCCGACCGTCTGCGCCCGAAGTCCCTCGGCGATGTCATCGGGCAAGATCACCTCCTGGGGGAAGAGGCCCCGATTGGTCGGATGCTCGCCGAACGCAGGCTGGTCTCGATGGTGCTGTGGGGACCACCGGGTTGTGGGAAGACAACTATCGCGCGATTGCTGGCCGAGCGCACCAACCTCGTCTTCGAATCGGTTTCAGCGACCTTCTCCGGTGTCGTCGAACTCCGCAAAGTCTTCCAATCAGCTGCCAAACGCCGCGAGATCGGCCAGGGGACGATGCTGTTCGTTGATGAGATCCACCGCTTCAACCGCGCCCAGCAGGATTCCTTCCTCCCCTACGTGGAAGACGGCACGGTCGTGCTCGTCGGTGCGACCACGGAGAACCCCAGCTTCGAGCTCAACTCAGCATTGCTCTCCCGCTGTCAGGTATTCGTCCTCAAACGCCTCGACGAGGAAGCGCTGACCACGCTCATCACACGAGCAGAGGAAACGACTGAGAGAGAACTGCCTCTTGATGCGCAGGCACGACATTCCCTGGTGGCGATGGCTGATGGTGATGGCCGTTACCTGCTCAACCTCATCGAGCAACTCCAAACCGTCAGCGGTGCTCTCGACACCGCTGGCCTTGTCGAGCTGGTTCAACAGCGCGCACCGATCTACGACAAGGCGCAAGAGGGGCACTACAACCTCATCTCCGCGCTGCATAAGTCAATGCGCGGCTCAGATCCCGACGCGTCACTGTACTGGTTGGCGCGCATGCTCGAGGGTGGGGAAGATCCCCTCTATATCGCCCGACGGCTGGTCAGATTCGCCAACGAAGACATCGCGATTGCCGACCCGCAAGCCATCCAGCAAGCGCTGGCGGCATGGGACGTGTTCGAACGTCTGGGCTCCCCAGAGGGGGAACTCGCCATCGCCCAAGCCGTCGTCTATCTCGCAACCGCACCGAAGTCCATCGCCGTCTACCGTGGATTCAACGCCGCGAAGAAGCTCGCGAAACAGACCGGGTCTCTCATGCCACCAGCAAATATCCTCAACGCCCCGACGAAGCTGATGAAGAATCTCGGCTACGGGGAGGGTTACGAGTATGACCCGGACAGGCCGGGGGGCTTCTCCGGTGCGAACTACTTTCCCGAGGGCATGGAACCGGAGAAGGTGTACCGACCCACCGGCAACGGTTACGAGCACATCATCGCGAAGCGTCTGACCGAGTGGGATCGGATGCGTGCTGAAAAACGTCAGCACGAAGGTCGCGCCGACAATGACCCGTCAGACGATGGGGACACATGAACAAACAACGGATGGGCGCAGGCGCCATTCCATCCGCAGGTTTGTAGAGTGAACAACGTTCGCATCGATGCAAGAGGAGCTATCAACAATGTTCGGAAGTCAACGACAGAGACCAGCGCCGGCAGTCAGCGCCTTCATCGACATCATGGGCAGTCGTCATGTGCTCACCTCCGCCCGGGCGACGGAACCCTTCGCCAAAGGCAATCGCTTCGGCGGCGGCAGTGTGCTCGCTGTCCTCAAGCCGGGCAGCCTTGTCGATATGTGGCGGGCTCTGCAGGTCTGCGTCGATCACGATCTCATCGTCATCCCACAGTCGGCGAACACCGGCCTGACCGGAGGTTCGGGTCCCGGCGATCAGGACTACGATCGTGAGATCGTGATCATCTCCACCCTGCGCATCAACCAGATCCATCTCATCAACGATGCTCGTGAGGCCGTGTGTCTGGCCGGATCCACGCTGTACGAACTCGATGACAAGCTGGCACCTCACGGGCGTGAACCCCACTCGGTGATCGGTTCGTCGTCGATCGGTGCTTCGGTCGTCGGCGGCATCGCGAACAACTCCGGCGGCAGCCAGATTCGCAAGGGCCCGGCCTTCACGAAGCACGCGATCTTCGCCCGGGTCGATGACGAGGGCAAGGTCGAACTCGTCAATCACCTGGGCATCAGCCTCGGCGATGATCCGGCCCATATCCTCGATAAACTCCAACGCGGCGAATGGGACGAAGCCGATGTCACGCCGCCCCCGGAAGACAGTCTCGATACCGAATACAGCGAGCACGTCCGCGAAATCACCGATTCTCCTGCCCGCTACAACGCCAACCCGAAGTTCCTCCATGAGGCATCAGGGTCGGCCGGCAAACTCATGGTCTTCGCCGTGCGCACGCGGACCTTCCCCAAGCAGAAGGATTCGACGACCTTCTACGTGGGGACCAACAGCCCCGCCGAGCTCGAGGCCCTGCGCCGGGCGATCCTGACCTCGGACATGCCGCTGCCGATCTCCGGTGAGTACATGGGACGGCCCTCCTTCGACCTTGCCGAGAAGTACGGCAAGGACACGTTCGTCTCCGTCAAGCACGCCGGCAGCCGCGAGCAGATCAAGCTCTTCGCGTTGAAGAACTGGGCGAACGGGGTGTTCGCGAAGCTGCCCTTCTTCGGACAGACCGTCGCCGATTCCATTGCGCAGGGTGCCTTCAGCTTGCTGCCGCAGCAGCTGCCGGACCGCATGCTTGAGTACCGCGATCGCTTTGAACACCATCTGCTCCTCGTCGTCAGCGGCGACCAGAAGCAGAGGACCGAGGAGTTCCTCACGACCTTCTTCGCCGAGGCGGGCCGTGACGGTGAATTCTTCATCTGCACTGCCGATGAGGCTCAGTCCGCCATGCTCCACCGCTTCGGTGCCGCCAGTGCTGCGACCCGCTACTTCAATCTCCACCGCGAAGAGTCCTCGGAGATGATCACCTTCGACGTTGCGCTGACACGCGATGACGAGGATTGGCTCGAGGTGCTGCCAACGGAGATCTCGGACCAGCTGCACATCAGTTCCTACTACGGCCACTTCTTCTGCCACGTCTTCCACCAGGATCATGTGGCGAAGAAGGGAGTCGACCCGATCGCTTTGAAGAAGCAGATGATGGCGCTGCTCGAGGCACGCGGAGCGGCCGTGCCCGCCGAGCACAACTATGGTCGCCTCTACCAGGTGCCGCCGGAGATGGAAGCCCACTTCAAAGAACTCGATCCCTGCAACGTCTTCAACCCGGGCGTCGGTGAGACCTCGCCCCACAAGAACTGGGGATGACCCTCTGGATGTGAACGTTTCGTTTGGTCAGCACCTTCGATATCCACCTGGCTCAGGAAAGATTCGTCACCGGAGTACTGTTTGACCATGACGCGCACACCGGTGATCGAAGTGCATCAGCGAGACTTATTCCACGATGTCACGGGGCTGGGCGGTCATTGTGCGCCTCACGAAGAACCTGAGCTGCCGTTTCTGGGTGGTGGTGGCGGCGCAGACGGGTACGATGAGCCGTATGGCGAGTCCTGAATCAGACACTCAGGGGCTTTCGGTCACGCCGTCAGCCCCTCACCTCCACTGAGCTTCTGCTCCTGTTGCTGTCCGCGCTGCGCGCAGCACGACATCCGGGTGTCCTTCGGGCGCTGACCGCGGTGACGAGACGTTCTCTTGTTCGTACTCTCGCTTCGGAGCTATCTCGATGCCTTTCGCGCTCTATCTTCTTGCCCTGGTGGTCTTCGCCATGGGTACTTCCGAATTCATGCTCGCTGGCCTCGTGCCCGACATCTCAACATACTTCGCCGTTTCCGTGGGGACCGCTGGTCTCCTGACATCGGCATTCGCCGCGGGGATGGTGATCGGCGCGCCGGCGATGGCTGCGTTCACCCGTCGCCTCCCCGTGAAAGCGACACTCTTAGGCTGCGTACTCGTGTTCGCGCTGTCACATGTCGTCGGTGCACTCACGCCGGACTTCACTGTTCTGTTCATCACGCGCGTGATCGCGGCGATCGTCAATGCAGGCTTCTTGGCGGTCGCGCTGGGCGCGGCGACGAAACTCGTGGCACCCGATGCCAAAGGCCGGGCCGTGGCGGTTCTGCTCGCGGGTACCACTGTCGCAACCGTCGCCGGCGTCCCCGCGGGTGCACTGCTTGGTACGGCACTCGGCTGGCAGTCGACGTTCTGGGCGATCGCTCTTCTCTGTGTCCCCGCTGCGATCGGCATTGCCGCAGGCTTCACCACTCGAACTGACGACTCGTCAAGAGAAGAGCCGTCCTCGCCCTCGCCCTCGTCCTCGCTCCCGCTGCGGGCGGAGCTCGCGCAGCTTAGCTCGCCGCGGCTTGTTCTGACGATGCTGCTTGCTGCCCTGGTCAATGCTGGGACCTTCGCCACACTGACCTTCCTCGCGCCGATCGTCACGGACACCGCCGGGTTGAGTCAATGGTGGGTGTCGGTGGCTCTTGTGCTCTTCGGCGTCGGCTCCTTCATCGGTGTCACCGCTGCAGGACGATTCTCAGATTCCCGACCCCGAATCGTCATCGTGGTGGGCGGCAGCGTTCTTGTGCTCGGGTGGGTCGCGTTGGCGCTCTTCGCGACGAATCCCGTTGCCCTGCTCGGGCTCGTCTTCACTCAGGGCGTGTTGGGGTTCGCTGTCGGGAGCACGCTGATCACGCGAGTGCTCTACGCAGCGACGGGTGCGCCCACCATGGCTGGTTCGTATGCGACAGCGGCACTCAACGTGGGCGCAGGGACCGGTCCCGTCCTCGCCGCTGCCGCACTCAGCGTGAGGCCCGGCGCGCTCGGGCCCGTCTGGGTCGCCGTCATCGCGACCACAGCCGCATTGCTGCTCGCCGTTGCCCTTCTTCGGCTGATCGCGCCCGCCGAGGGTGAAGTCGTGAAGTGACGCACGCAGACTCGCCGTTGACGGTCCAAGGCCGGTGCCGACTCGCACACCTCGTGCCGACTCGCACGCCTCGGGCTGACTCGCCGGACGATCATCGCGAGACTACTCCTCGATGTTCACCCGCCGGAGGTCCCGGGCCGACCTGACCTCGTGACTCGACCGCTTCGGGTTGAGCAGCTTGAGCAGCGACAGCGCCAAGAGAGCACCGACGATGGCGCAGCCGGCCGGCAGCAGCATCGCCGTCTTCGCGTTCGAGGCGTCGATGATGTTGCCGGCGAGGGCTGACCCGAAAGCGACGCCGAAGCCCAATGATGTTCCCAGCCAGGCGAAGGCCTCGGTCAGACGCCTCGGCGGTGCCAGTGCTTCGATGACGGAGTTCGCGCCGATGAGGCTCGGGGCGATGGTGAAGCCGACGATGAACAGGATGATCGTGTAGGAGACCATTCCCTGGGCCAGCATCATCGAACACGCGCCGATGGCCAGCAGGGCAACGGTGATGCCGAAGCGGTGATGGGTTGCGGAGTTCCAGTTCCTCGAGCCGTAGAGTGCACCGGCGATGAGTGAGCCCAGGGCGAAGGCGCTGAGCAGGATGCCGGCCAGGGACTTCACACCCTGCTCGTCGGCGAAGGCCACGGCGATGACGTCGATGGCGCCGAAGTTCACGCCCAGGAACACGTTGACGATGATGATCGTGAAGATCCCCGGGTTGGAGAACACGTGCCCGCGAGCCTCTGTGGTGCGTTCAATCGGCGGGGGTTCGGTCGACTTCTGGATGTAGAGCAAGGCCGAGCCGATCCCGGCGGTGAGCATCGAGAGGATGATGCCTGCCGGTGGGAACACGGCGGTGGCGAGTACGGTGGCGACGACGGGTCCGGTGACGAAGAGCAGCTCATCGGCGACGGATTCCCAGGAGAAGGCGGTCTGCAGCTTTTTCGGCGAATCTACGATGTGTGACCATCGCGAACGCACCAGCGACCCGACGGACCCGACAGTGGCGCCGCCGATTCCGGCGAACACGAAGATGAGGCCCACCCACCAGTCTGCGTAGACGGAGACGATGAGCAGCGAGAGCGCCACGAGGTGGGTGATGACGATGGGCACCATGACGGTGGCTTGGCCTCGACGGTCGACAAGGCGCGCGATCCCGGGGCCGGCAAGAGCTTGGACGATCATGTACACGGCGGCGACGATGCCTGCCAGACCATAGGAGCCGCTGACGCCCTGGATGAACAGAACGATTCCCAGGCCCAGAACTGCGATGGGCATACGTGCAACAAGACCGGCCAAGGAGAACTTGAGAGCACCGGGAAGAGACAGAATTTCCCGATAGTTGTTGAACACCAGCAAAGTCTACCTAGCGCATGAAGCGTCCACTATACGGATACGACGTTGTTACCGGTGAGTCGAGTCACCTCGGCGACGGTCATTCGAGTCGCAGACGAGCGATCAACCCAGGTCACAGGCAAGACACACCCGCGCACCGGGGCAAGGTGTCCGGGGGAATGTAACAAAAGCTATATAATTGCAGAGATTGCAATCCTCTCCCGCCGGCACCCACGCCGCATTGACTGAAACCCGGAGTGCCGATGACGGACAACAGCAGTATCGATGATCTGTTCGACAGCCAGGAAGACCGACCGCAGCGTCCCAAACGCAAAAAGAAGAAGGTGTGGCGCAAGCTCCTTGTCGCCCTTCTCGTCATCGTCATCCTCGGCGTCCTGGGCGTAGGCCTCTACCTGTGGAACGTGGGGCGGACCTTCGACAACAACGCGAACAAGCTCACCGACGAGCAGATCTTCGGCACGCAGCGCCCCGATGACCAGAAGGAAGACGGCGGCACGAACATCCTGCTGCTGGGCTCCGATGAGCCGATGGACCAGGTCGACGTCAATGACTCCCGCGGACTGCGCTCGGACACGATCATGGTCATGCACATCCCGGAGTCCGGATCCAATGTCCAAGTCATGTCGATCCCGCGTGACAGCTGGGTCGACATCGAAGGCCACGGCAAGGCGAAGATCAACTCCGCGCTCTCAACCGGTGGTCTTCCCCTGGCTGTGTCCACGATCTCGGACTTCATCGGCACGGAACTCGACCACGTCGCGATCATCGACTTCGAAGGCTTCAAAGCACTGACCGACAGCCTCGGCGGGGTGACCGTGAACTCGGAGCAGAGCTTCGAGAAGAACGGCTATACCTTCGAAAAGGGAGAGAACGTCCTCGACGGTGACGAGGCGCTGACCTTCGTGCGCGAACGCAAGTCCTTCCAGGACGGCGACTTCCAACGCGCCCGCAACCAGCAGGCCTTCATCCGGGGACTGACAAACGAGATCATCTCCGCCGACACCCTGTCGAATCCGAAGAAGATCCAGAACATGGTCGAGGACTTCTCGCCGTACATGTACGTCGACTCCGGTCTCGACGCTCAGTACATCTCTGCCACGGCCTTCGCCATGCGCGACGTCCGCCCCGGTGACATCGAATTCTTCACCTCCCCGACCGCCGGCGTCGGTACATCGAGTGACGGTCAGTCGATCGTCAACGTCGACGAAGAGGAACTGAAGAAGGTCCAGGACGCGTACAAGAACGACACCCTTGATGAGTACGTGCAGAACGCCCCGGAGTCGCACCTGTAACGCTGGCTTCACCTCGGAAGGTCACCGGCGCCGAGGTGGCCCCGCCCACCCGTGCACGTGAAGAACCCCGCCCCCTGATTCCTCAGGCGGCGGGGTTCTTCACACCCGTATCGGGTGACGTCGCCTCAGCTGCCGAACTGGACCTTGTGGACTCCGTGAGGTGCGCCCCATTCGCCGCCGTTGGACACTTCTTCATTGGAAACGCCGACGGACATCGTCTCGCCGGTGACGGTGTTCTCATAGGTCGAATAGATGGTCCCTGCGGCTCCGTCGCCGCCGGTCCTGACCCAGTGGGTCGCATCCTCGTTGCCGTGCTCGTTCAGAGCCTCGACGACCTGCGGTGAGGCAAAGGCTTCGACTCGCTCAGAGTTGTCTGCACCCCAGGCTCTGACGAGCTCATCGGCGTAGATGCCGGTGTCGGTGGGAAAGTGAACCGATTGCGGTGCGACGTCGGCGGTTGTGCTCGTGCCCGCTGCGGGTGCGGGGGCTGCCAGTGCGGGGCCACTGGCCAGGCCGATTCCTGCGAGGCCGGCGACGGCGGCGATTCCCAGAGCTGCTGTGCGATTGCGGATGGTGGTCTTCATAGTGTCGATCCTTCTTCTTCGAGGGGCGTTTTCTGTCAGAGATGCCACCGGATGGGTGGCACATCAGTGACGCGGCCCAGTATTGCCGCCGTGCTTGAAGTCAGAACCACAGCGGCTGGGAGGACGCTCGGAGTGAGTAACAGCTTGGAGACGAGTTGTCTGCAGTCCTGCGGCGGTGACTGACACATACCGGGGCAAAGGCTCTCACACCACAACAATTATTGCCTGATAGTGCGGTTCGACGAAGTCCTGGGCAGAGTCGACCCGACAGTGACGAACGTTTGTTGCGAAGCACCGTTTGCTACGTTTTCGACAGAACAGTGAAACCCGATCGTGATCGGACCTCGCCGAGGTTGCTCGGCGTTGCCGTCGACCGCGCAGGCCAGTACGCGGTCCCTGTCACCCCAGCGGCACTTCCCGTCGGCTCCGCTGTCCTCGTGTGAAGTAGACCGCCGCCAGCACTGTCGCGATGACAAGCAGCCCGAGAGCTCCGATGAGAGCTGCTGTCAGTCCGAGCAAGGCGAGAAGTCCGCTGGTGGCCATGATGCCCAGGGCATTCGTCGTCCGCAGCAGCGCGAACATCTCGGCTCGACGTTCCTCCGGTGCAAGGCTGTCGAGTGCGAGCAGATAGAAGGTGTCGAGCATCGGCAGGAACCATCCGACGATGAGGGCACCGGCCAGTGTCAGCGCAATATGCCCATCGATGAGGAGCAGGGAGAAGGCGAGCGTGGTGATGGCGAAGAAGGTCGTGACCTTCCACCGCCCGGGCATGCGGTTGCGGATGCTCACCCAGACTCCGCCGAGCACCGAGCCGATGCACATCGCCAGGGCAAACAGGAACGCCCAGGCCGGGCTGAGCCCGAACGACAGTGCGAAGGACACCGCTCCCACCTCGATTCCCGCAATGGAGGCTCCGGTCGCGCCGGAGGCGAACAGCCAGATCCAGACCGCACCTGGCACCGGAGCTCGACGCCCCGAACCCGGCCTGGCTACAGGCGTCGATCGGGCCTCGGGGATGGCAGGGATGAGCAGCATCGGCCCCGAGCCGACGATTGTCACAACAGCCATCGCAGCAACCGGTGACCAGGCGCCCAGTACGGATGCCAGCACCGGTGAGGTGGCGAAGGCGACCTCGTTGAGGGTGGCTGCGATTCCCAGGGCGCGTGGCATTCCCGAGGGCTCGACGAGGTGGTTGAGCAGCGTTCGCATGTAGCCGTAGGCCGCACCATTGACCAACCCGGCCACGATGACGGCGACGACGAGGTAACCGAACGGTGCTGAGACAGCGGCCAGGATCGTCACCGCGAGCAGCCCGAGCGTCCGGAAGGCGATGAGTGTGCGCAGGTAGCCGACGCTGCCGAACCGGTGGCCCAGGCGAGTGATGGGCACCGAGCCGAGGATCTGTGCCGCCGTCATCGCAAAGACCAGACCGGCACCTGACTCGGCGGACCCGGTCAGCGGCAGCGCGAGGAGGGCGAAGGCGATAGGTGCCGCCGCCTGCGGAACACCGAACGTTCCGTAGCCGATCTGCCAGCGCAGCACGTTGATGCGCGAACGCGACGAGCCGCCCTCGCCTTGCGATGCATCAGCTTCAGGTCGCGTCATCAGGCACCGATGACCACGCGGATGAAGTCGACCGAGGCCTCCTGGCCGGCTGTGTAGGAGTAGCCCCGGTCGGTGGGGATTCTTCTCGACATTCCCGCGGACAGTGTCAGGGATTCGTCGTTGAGCTCGAGCACGAGGGCACCGGACAGAACGTGGAGGATCTCCTCGGTGCCGGCACGGTCGGCTTCAGCCTGATACTGAACACTTGGTCCCAGATGCCACCGCCACAGTTCGGTGCCGGGAACGGAAGATGCGCCGAGGATATATGCGGTGCTGTCGTTCGGGCCCTCCCAGTCCAGGGTGTGATCATCGCTGTGATCTGACTGTTCGGTCCTGTCGAGGTTCGCAGGCCGCCCCGGTTCTGATGGTGAGGGCGTCGAGCTGCCGGGTTCCGAGGCAGCAGCATCGCTGAGAGCCAGATCGGCGAAGCTCACATCGAGGGCGTGGGCGATGCGGTCGATGGTGGCCAGACTCGGATTCGCCTGTCCCAGCTCGATCTGAGTGAGCATACGTCGGCTCAGCGCAGCCTCGTCGGCCAGGCGCTGAATGGTCCACCCCCGCGCCTTGCGAAGGCTGCGGACCCGGTGTCCGACGCGATCGAGGAAGGTCTGGATGCGCGGGCTCTTCATCGACATGATGAGCACTATACTGCACATCGAGATCAGGTATTCGACTATCCAACGAAGAAGACCGGCCCTGGACCTACCGAAGCAGGCGGGACCGGTCATGGTGCAGCTGGGTTCACCCCTGCTCCAGCACCCCATCCACCAATATCCGTGCGTCGTGCTGGACGGCCCGCAGGTGGTCCTCATCGCGCAGTGACTCGGCGTAGATCTTGTACACGTCCTCCGTGCCGGAGGGGCGCACCGCGAACCAGGAGTTCTCGGTCGTGACCTTGAGTCCGCCGATGGGTGCGTTGTTTCCCGGCGCCGAGGTGAGTGTTGAGGTCACCGGTTCACCGCCGACGGTCTTCGCCTTCACCTGGGAGGCGTCGAGTGCCCCCAGCTTCGCTTTCTGTGCGCGGGTGGCGGGGGCATCTTGGCGGGCGTAGGCGCTGGTGCCGAAGTTCGCGGCCAGTCCTGCATAGCGCTGGGACGGAGTCTGTCCGGTTTTGGCCGTCATCTCTGCGGCCAGGAGGGCCATGATGATGCCGTCCTTGTCTGTCGACCAGACCTTGCCGTTGCGGCGCAGGAACGAGGCACCTGCAGATTCCTCACCGCCGAAGGCCAGTGTCGAGTCGAGGAGTCCGGGGACGAACCACTTGAACCCGACGGGAACTTCGAACAGCGGCCGGTCGTGGGCGGAGACGATGCGGTCGACGATCGAGGAGGTGACCAGGGTCTTGCCGATGCCTGCGCTGGGCGACCATTCTGGCCGGTTGTCGAGCAGGTAGTCGATCGCGGTCGCCAGATAGTGGTTGGGGTTCATCAGCCCGGCATCGGTGGTGACGATGCCGTGTCGGTCGGCATCGGCGTCATTGCCTGTGGCGATGTCGAAGTCGTTGCGGGAGGCGATGAGCCCGGCCATCGCGTAGGGCGAGGAGCAGTCCATGCGGATGTTCTCGTCCCAGTCCAGGGTCATGAATGACCAGGTGGGGTCGATTTCGGGATGGACGACGGTGAGGTTGAGGTCGAAGTCCTCGGCGATTGCGGCCCAGTAATCGACGCTGGCCCCGCCCAGAGGATCAGCACCGATGTGGATGTCAGAGCTGCGGATGACATCGAGGTCGATGACCGACTCGAGGTCATTCGTGTAGTTGGAGATGAAGTCGAAGTTCTCGGTATTGGCCAAGTGGAAGGCCCGCTGGAACCCGGTGCGCGGAATCTTCTCCCATCCGGCCTCAAGGTAGGAGTTCGCGCGCTCCGCGATCCACGTCGTCGTCTCCGACCCAGCAGGTCCGCCGTGCGGCGGGTTGTACTTGATGCCGCCGTCGGAGGGCGGGTTGTGGCTGGGGGTCACGATGATGCCGTCGGCCTGAGCATCTGTTGCGGTCTTGCCCGCGTTGAAACCCAGAATCGCGTGGGAGAGCACAGGAGTAGGGGTGAAGCCGTCGCGCTCATCGATGAGCGCCGGCACCTCCGCTGCGGCGAGGACCTCGAGAACAGTGAGGAACGCTGGTTCACTCAGCGCATGGGTGTCACGGCCCAAGAAGATGGGCCCATGGATGCCCTGCTTCTTGCGGAAGTCGACGATGGCGGCGGTGATCGCTGCGATATGGGCTTCGTTGAACGCACGGTTGAAGCTTGACCCGCGGTGTCCCGAGGTCCCGAAGCTCACAGCCTGCGCGGGCACGGAGGAGTCGGGGACGAGATCGTAGTACGAATCAAGCAGTGCGGAGATATCGACGAGATCCCTGTCCTGGGCCAGCTGGCCGGCGCGAGTAGTCATAGAACTACTGTGCCAAACTCCCACCGCCTCGCACAGTTGTGTCCACGGGGTTCTTGCATCGTGGACTGTGAGGGTCCAACGTCGCCGTAAATTCGCCGGCGATCTGCCCGGCACTACTGCAGCAGCCCGTTCCCTCGCCGAGGCTCATCACCGTGCCGAATTATCGTCCCGATGAGATCCCGGATCCGACGAAGTAGGCTTTCGAATTCGCGTCCATGGACTGGCACTACCTTCTGGCCGTACTATTCAGACACACGCATGCCGAGCATTGGGGCTGGCGCTGCGACGATAAAAGGACAATGACATGTCTTTCCAGGCCTATCTCGACACCATCGAAGACAAGACGGGGCTGACTCCACGCGAACTCATCGACATCGCCAAGACTCACGGCTATGACGATCCTGCGGTGAAGGCCGGGGCAATCCTCGATTGGCTCAAGACTGACTACGGGCTCGGCCGCGGACATGGCATGGCGTTGGTCCACGTCATCAAGAAGGGGCCGCAGATCGACAGTAAGCATGTCGGCACCGAGGGGGTCCATAGCGACGAGTCGGACACCCTCTGGCTCGATGGCAAAGCGAGCAGACCGGCATGATCACGATCACCGACCGCAATCAGACGCTGCTGCCCGGGTCAGCGACAGCGAAATTCATCGGCGCAGAGCATGGGGCCGATGTCTCCTTCTTCTGGGTCGACGTGCCAGCGGGGAAGGGTCCCGATCTGCACCGGCATCCGTACACGGAGACATGGGTGGTACTGGCTGGCGAGGCACGTATCGAGGCTGACAGTGAGAGTTTTGAGGCTCATGCAGGAGATATCGTCACCGTTGCGGCGGAGACTGTTCACCGTTTCCGCAGTTTCGGAGGCGGCAACCTACAGATGTTGTGCATTCACGCATCTCCGGAGATCATCCAGGAGTTCGTCGCCGGATAGTTGAGGCGCTCCTCTGCCGAGGGACCTCTACTTCACCCAGGGCTCCTCGCCGTTTTCCGACACGATCGGCTTGCCGTGGTCGAGGTTCCAGGACCCCATGCCGCCGGCGACGTTATAGGCGTCGAAGCCGTTGTTCGTCAGCCAGGCGACTGCGCGGTGGGAGCGTCCACCGGTGCGGCAGATGACGTACATGTCGTCATCGAGGGGGAGGTCGTCGAGTCGGGTGGGCAGTTCGCCCAGCGGCACGTGCAGTGCGCCCTCGATGTGCCCGGCCTCCCACTCGTCGTCCTCACGAACGTCGATGATGGCAGCGCCATCGGGGATCTCTGTCACGGAGACTGATTCTTCATCCATGCTCACAGTCTAGGCATGAGCACATTCGCCGTGCATCCCGCGACCGTCGACAGCCTCGTCGAGCACAGCACCTCATCCGAGTGACACCGCGCGGCCACGTATCTGACCTGAGGTGAATCAGTGTCTGATGGTTGCCTGACAAACCTGGAAACTTCTCTACGCCCTCTTCTGTTGTTCGCGGGCCCGTGTGAGACTTGGGGCAAGAATCGTCTGTGAAGGGAATGTTGATGAGCAACAGAGACATAAGCAACGAATCCACCGGCGAGAAGAAGGCACGCGATGCCGCGGCGAAGCTCGACGAGGCGACTGAGCCACTGGGCGGCACCTCCGAAGTCGAATCGCACACGCAGGTCGGCTACACCGAAGAGAACGTCGAAGACCGTGCCCAAGACACAGCCGCTGACATCGGTGTGACCCTCCACCGCAATCCCGACGGCTCACATACGGCCGTCGATGAAAGCGCTGTGAAGGCTGCTGAGAAAGACTCCGACGCGACCCCAGCAGCAACGGGCAACACGGCGAATAGAGCAGGTGGGGCTGACGCCGGGTCCCTCGAGCAGACGGACGTCGTGAAGATCCTCCGCGACAGCGGCTATGTGATGCTCACGACCGCCCTCGACGACGGCAAGCTGCTCGCCCACCCGATGGTGCCCCAAGAGGTCACCGACGACGGTGACGTGTGGTTCTTCATCGGCTTGCAGGGGGACCAGGCAACGGCACTGCTGCAGAATCAGCAGGTCAATATCGCCGTCTCCGAGGCGGGCAACTGGCTCTCGGTGGCCGGTCGGGTCGACTTCGTCGATGATCAGGCCAAGCTGGCAAAGTTGTGGAACAAGGAAGCTGCCACCTGGTTCGACGGTGGACTCAATGACCCGAACCTCGGGCTCATCAAGGTCACGGGAGAATCCGCACAGCACTGGGGTCTCAAGGGCGGCAAGGTCGCTGGCTTGGCCCAGATCGTCAAGGCCAAGGTCACGGGACAGCGCACCGGGGGAGGCAGCAGCACCACAGAACTCTGAGCCCAGGCCGTGTTGACCGCTGCAGCGTCTCATCTCACACCACACTTCGCAGCTTGCGGTCTAGCATGGAGACATGGCAAAGAGGATCGTCATCATCGGTGCAGGGCTGGCCGGAACCGCCGCCGCCCGGGAGCTCAGCGAACGCGGCCAGGCAGTCACGCTCATCGACCCCGCTGCGGGGGAGACCAGCGAACGGCCGCCCCTTTCGAAGCACCTCTTCGACGACTCCCGGTTACACCTGCCCTTCCATCTCGAGTCCGGTGAGCTCGTCACCTTCGTTCGTGACAAGGCCACAGAGATCACCCTCGCCGAGGCGGCGGCCCAGTCCCAGCAGGCCAGTCCCACCGGCGGTACCCCAGTAGCCGGGACCGTCCACTTGGCGTCGGGGGAGACTCTGGACTTCACCCACTGCATTCTCGCTACGGGCATGGAGGCGAACCGGCCGGACATCCCCGGCTACCCGGATGCCCTGCCCGTGTACAACCTGGCCGAGGCCGAATGGATCCGTGAGTTCGTCGCCGAATCCGGTGCCCCACTCAACGTCGGCGTCCTGGGCTCCGGGTACCTGGGAATGGAAGTGGCGGCCTCGGCGGTCGCCGCCGGACATGAAGCCACCGTCTACCTGCGCGGCGACGAACCTCTGCGAAAACAACTATCTGCCCCAGTGCGCAGGGCACTGTTTGAGAAGCACAAAGAAGCCGGTGTGACGTTCATTGCCCACACCAGCAGCCCGGACGAGATCCCGGCAGACATTCACAACCTGTTCGTCACCAGTGTCGGAGCCCGTCCGGCGCTCATTCCCATCGATGGCCTCCGACCCGCCGAGGCGTGGGAGGTGAATGAGAAATTGGCAACATCTCACCCAGGCGTCTGGGCGGCAGGTGATTGCGCGCAGATCACCGACGGCATCTTCGCCCTTGACCATCCCTGGGCTTGCGAACCGGTGGCCGAAAGCCACGGCAAATACCTCGCCGAACTGCTGAGTACCGACGAGGCCGGCAAAGCCGAACCCTGGTCTGATATCCCGTGGCACTGGAGCTTCCAAGGCCCAGAAAAGGTCTTCACTGCAGGCCTGACCAGCACCGATGCTACCGAAGCGATCATCAGACACGATCCGAGCGGCAATAAGTTCCAGGTCTTCCACTTCGATGGATCTGGCCCAGATGCACGGCTCGTCGGTGTCGAGACTCTCAACTGGCCGCCCATGCAGGCAGCCGCCCGTCGAATACTGGCAGGTAATAACATTCCGACTCGGGCCCAGATCGACGACCCTGATTTCGACTTCAAGGCTCATAGCCGACTGTGAGAATCGGCCACCCTCATCACGTAGACTTCCTGTGTTCGCCCCAGTCGCCGACGAGAGAAACTTCTGTACATGGATATGGCTAAGCTAGCTGAGGAGCATGGGCTCGAAAGAGTCGGCGGTCGGCCGTCACTGCCTCAGTACATCAAGCAGCTGATCACTCGCAGCGACTTCACCTACACTCTCGCCAAGTACCGGATGCAGAGTGAGAACGAACGCAACCGCCTCGGAATGCTCTGGGTGCTTCTGCGACCCGCATTCTCCGCGCTCATCTACGGCACGGTCTTCGGCTTCATCATGCAGGGTGCCACCGCGCGTCCTCCGGACTTCGCTCCCTTCGTCATCATCGGCGTCTTCGTCCTCGAGTTCTTCAACACCTCGATGAACGGCGGTGCGAAGTCGATCATCTCGAACGCATCCCTTGTGCAGTCTCTGCCGTTCCCGCGCATCGTTCTGCCCATTGCCACGGTGTTTCAGAACCTGCTGAACTTCATCCCCACCTTCATCTTCATGGCACTCCTTGTCATGCTGTGGGGGGCGAGGCCCAGCTGGGACTGGTTCCTCTTCATCCCACTTGTCATCCTGTTCTGGATCTTCAACCAGGGCGTGGCCTTCATCTTCGCCCGCGCTACTGTCCATTTCCGTGACCTCTCTCAGGTCACTCCCTTCATTTCGCGGATGATCTTCTACACCTCCGGTGTCTTCTTCGACCTCAAGGTCATGGTTGAGAAGATCAACCCCGCTCTGCAGCCCTACGCCGATTGGCAGCCGTTGAACAACGTGTTGGCTATTGCTCGTGGAATCCTCATGAAGGATGGCGTCATCCCCTACGACTATTTCTGGCACCTGGCCATCTGGGCCTTCGGCATCTTCATCATCGGCTTCGTCTTCTTCTGGCAGGCCGAGGAGAGGTTCGGTCGCGATGAGTGAGACGGAAGAACCGGAAACGTACGATACAGGCAGTCTTCCTGACGTGACGAGGAACAACCCGCCTGTCGTCGTCTGCGACGACGTCCACGTCCGTTACAAGACCTTGGCGACGGGCAAGAAGCTCAAGCTCGGCAGCAAAGACGTGATGACGAAGCGCCGTGGCCTCCGAGAAGTCCATGCCCTCAAGGGCGTCAGCTTCGTCGCTCACAAAAACGAATCCATCGGTGTCATCGGCTCCAACGGTTCCGGTAAATCCACGCTCATGCGTTCGATCACGGGCCTGACGCCCACCTCGGAGGGTGCGATCTACGCGACCTCGAGGCCGAATCTCCTCGGTGTCGGAGCAGCGTTGATCCCTGACCTCTCCGGTGCGCGCAACATCGTTCTAGGCTCCCTGGCTCTCGGGCTCACCCGCGCCGAGGTGGAGGAGAGGTTCGACGATATCGTAGAGTTCACCGGACTGCGCGATTTCATCGATCTGCCCATGCGAACGTATTCCTCGGGCATGTCCCAGAGGCTGAAGTTCGCCATCGCGACCTCGGTCCAGCACGAGATCCTCATCGTCGATGAGGCGCTCAACGTCGGTGACAAGAAGTTCCGTGACCGGTCCGAGGGGCGAATCCGTGCGATCAGAGAGAACGCCGGTACGGTCTTCCTCGTCTCGCACTCGATGCGCACGATCAGAGACACCTGCAATCGTGCATTGTGGATCGAGCAGGGTGTCCTGCGTGCAGACGGGCCTGCTCTCGAGGTCATCAGGGAATACCAGGCCTTCACGAAGGAACAGAAGGACTGACTCTGCTGTGAATGCTGGTAGGTGCCCGGTCG
>NZ_JBHFIH010000010.1:18335-22940 GCF_057334195.1 Brevibacterium sp. AGC70
ACCGGGCCACCTACCGGCATTCATAGCTCGATTTGAGACCAGTCGTCATCTCCTTCCCGAATGTCACCGTTGCCATTCTGCACGAGCTGTGAATGAACAAACTGGTCGAAATTGGGAGAGTCGATGGACAGATCACCGATATTCGAAGTGCGGACGACCATTCCTATATATCTGACGGTAACGTTTTCGAGAGGCTCAGTGTCGGCCGACAATTCATCACATTCTGCTTAAACGGTCTAGATGGCGGAGCATCTGGCCTGTAAATACGACAATTGTCGAATTGGGCGCGACCAGGTTTTGACGACTGACTGATGACGTCAAGGAATCTTTCTGCTTCGATGAGTGAAGGTGCCATCGAAGACGAGGCACACGAACTTGTGTCCCACAGGAGGAACAGAAGAATGCGTAGCCCAAGAGTCGCGGTCGTCGGAATCGGTTCAATGGGGAGCATGGCGCTCTGGCAGTTGGCGAAGGCGGGCCTCGACGTAGTTGGTTTCGAACAGTATGGACTTGCCCACGAACGGTCGGCCGCGGGCGGCGAATCACGTATGTTTCGCACCGCCTATATGGAGGGAGCCGATTATGTTCCTCTGCTCAAGTCCTCTCGCCGATTGTGGCAAGAGCTCGAAGCTGAGACTGGGCAGAGCCTTCTCACACTCAACGGTGCCCTGATGATCGGTCCCCGTGAAGACCCTCGCATTGCCAATGTCATTCGCTCGGTAGAAGACTTCGAGATTGATCATGTAGTTCTCGACCGCGCCGAAACGATGGCTCGTTATCCTCAGCATCGGCTCGAGGACGGAGAGATTTCGGTCCTCGATCGCGAAGGAGGCGTGATCCGACCAGAACTGGCTGTCCTCACCGCGGCCGAGCGCGCGGCGGCTTTGGGCGCGACGATCCATGACCATACTCAGGTCGACGCGATCGACGAAAAACCTGCGGGCGTCCAGATCACTGCGGGTGGTAAAGTCCACGAATTCGACAAAGTGATCGTCACGGCGGGGCCCTGGACTGCCCGCGTCTTTCCCCAGTTTTCCGCTCATTTGGTGTCGAAGAAGATCGTGATGACTTGGTATCTGTCAGATCGGCTCCACGAATACACACCGGACGCCTTTCCGGCTTTCGGGAGGGTCGGCGGAGAAATTCAGACATTCGGTATTCCTTCATTGGAAGGAACGATGACGAAGATCGGCAGTGTGAACACCTTCGGCGACGTCGTCCTCCCCGAGCAGCTGCACCGGGATGTCGACCTGGCCGAACTCGACGCAATCAACAGAGAGGTTGCAAGGTGCCACCCCGGACTGCGGACCACCCCGTCCCGGGTATCCGTCCACATGGATGCCTACACCAGCGATGAACATGCGCTCGTCGGACCCGTCCCCGGAAGCAGTCAAGTATTCGTTCTCGGCGGCTATTCCGGCCATGGATTCAAGATGGCCCCCGTGATGGGCGAAATCGCAAAGGACCTGGCCATGTCAGGTTCGACTTCACACTCGATCGGGCATCTCTCTCCCGCCCGATTCTCGGCATGATTTTGCTGTTCTCCTACGCTCAAAGGATCAGAAACCACTGATGAAACGTCGACAACTGCTCGCATCGGCCGGTGCAATTGCACTCGGTCTGGCAGCTGGAGGATGCGCTAGCTCGGACGATGATGGTGCGCTCATTCTCCGCGTAGCTGGTCAAAACAATGACGAGCATCCGAACACCACCGAATTGCAGAAGATGGCGACGACTGTCTAGGAAGGGACGTCAGGCCGAGTTCGAATGGAGATCTACCCGAACAACCAGCTCGGTGACTACACGCTGATGTATGACGAGCTCGGGCAGGGAACCATGCACATGGGGCTGATCTCGACCCCGACCAGCCTCGACAATCGACTTGAGATCCAGTTTCTGCCTTACCTGTTTACGAACTACTCGGACGTGTATCGCTACTTTACACTCGACTCGCTGCTCGGACAGCAGCTGAGGGAGATCCATCGTGCTCAGGATATCGAACTCCTTGGGCTGTTCGCAGAAGGTTTCGGAGGCATCGCGACTAACCGCCCCGTGTCTTCGCCGGCAGTGATGGGAGCCGACAAGGACGTCATGTTGAGGGTGCCCGAGATACCGATTTCCGCAGGGCATGCGAAATCGATGGGATTTGGCACGGTATCGATGGCATATGCCGATGTCTATCAGGGGCTACAGACGGGAGCTGTAGACGGTTGGACAGGTGGACATCCGTTGGTCAACTATTTGCAGTTCAAGGACGTCGTCACCCATTACTACCAGTACAACAACATGTTTGAAGCGACCCATCTACTGATCAATCGCCCCACATTCGAATCGTTGTCTCCAGCAGATCAGGTTGTACTCAGGGAGGCTGGGAAGACAATGACCAAAAACAGCTTCGAGATCTCGAAGGATGCTGAGGAAACCTACCGGAAAAAGATGGCTGACGAGGGTATCGAGGTGGTTGAATTCGACGATGCCGACCTGAAGAGCTTCGCCGAGCACGCTCGGAAGTCCGCATGGTCGATCCTCGGCGACCCCTGCCAAGTGAAGATGATCGAAGAACTTTCGACCGAGATGGGCTTCGACTACACGCCCCCGAGCGCGTGAGGAAGGGCTAAATCAATGACGACTTTTCTCGCCTCTGGAGCAAAAGGTCTAATCTCTGCACAGCGATGGATCATGTTCGTCTGTTGCGCCTGCGTGATCATCGGCCTCTTCGCACAGGTCATCCTTCGCTATGTATTCGAGACGACGATGCTGGGCCTGAGCGAACTCATCCTAATCCCGACCCTCTGGATGTACTTCATCGGTGCTTCGTACGCCAGTGCTCAACGGACCCACGTTTCCGCCGATGTCCTTCAGTCTTACATTCGGAATAGGCGGGTAAAAGGGGTCATACGCACAATAGTTGCGGTGATCAGCCTCGCCATCGGATTGGTCCTTAGCTGGTGGGCCTTTCTCTATGTCGAACATGGTCTCGCCCGTCCCAAAAGCACCTCGGTGTACGAGATTCCACTTATCACGGTGCAGGTGGCGGTACTCGTTGGATTCGTGCTGATGACGTTCTACACCGCAGTGAAACTCTATTCAGAGATCACTGACCTCCGCGCCGGATCCGCCGAGCAGTCTGAAGCAGTCGATGTTGAGGTTTCCGCGGAGGGCATCAATGCCTTCGAAGAGAAGGAAAGCTGATTGTCTATGCTGCTCCTCGGTCTCATTCTTCTCATCGTTCTTCTTGCCCTTGGCGTCCCGGACGTTTGGACGTTCCTCGGCGTGGCGGTGTTCCTCGTCCTCTCCCTCGGGTATGACCCGAACTTCCTCCTTCCCTATGGGTTCAGCCAGCTTAATTCGACGTTGCTGTTGGCTATCCCGATGTTCATCATCGCCGGCAAGCTCATCGAAAAGGGCGGAGTCGGCGATGTCATCGTCAAATGGGCCGAAGTGTTACTCGGTCGCATCACAGGTGGTCTAGGCGTTGCCTCGGTTTTAGCCTGCGCAATCTTCGGTTCGATCTCCGGCAGCGCCCTCGCGGCGCTGTCGACGATCGGTTCGATCATGTTCGGTAAGCTACATCGAGCCGGGTATCCGCGCGGCTTCGCTGCGGCGTTGCTGGCTAATGCCTCCATCCTTGGTCTGCTCATTCCTCCCAGCGGGATCATGATCCTCTACGCGTGGTTGGCCAACGTCTCCGTTCTTGCCACTTTCCTGTCGACGCTGCTTCCGGGCATCATTCTTACGGTGCTGCTTAGCGTATTCACCTTGGTATACATGCGTGCCGATTTACGCCAACAGGTGAAAGCAGGCACGAAAGGGCGCGCCGTTCTTGAGCCGGTGCCGGCAAAGCAACTTGCGCGGACTTTCGGGAAGCGCACGGTGACTGGAATTCCCGCGCTCCTTCTGCCGGTAATCATCCTCGGCGGCATCTACAGCGGCATTCTCACTACCGTTGAGGCGGCTGTTGTGGCCGCGATCTACACGATCCCGTTGGGTTTGTGGGTCTATCGTGAGCTCAAGGTCAGAGACCTAAAAGATGTGTTGGTCGAGGGCGCTGCGACCACCGGTGTTGTGATGATCATGGCCTATTCGATGATGGTGCTGTCGCGGATCTTCACCATGGAAAGGCTGCCAGATGCCATCAGCTCGGTACTGCTCTCCATTTCGGAACAGCCTGTCATCATCCTGCTCATGATCAACCTCTTTATCGTCATCCTCGGAATGCTCATCGACGATGTCAGTGGGGTCCTCCTCGTCACCCCGATCCTATTGCCCGTCGCGGTGGGGATCGGCGTCGACCCGATTCACTTCGCAGCGATCGTCGGTGTGAACCTCGGCATGGCCAATATCACCCCGCCCACGGCACCCTTGCTGTACTTCGGTTCGCAGCTGGGACGGGCACCGATCAATGAAATGATGAAGCCAACTCTGCTGATGATCGCCGTCGGCTGGATTCCCACTCTTGGGCTGACGACGTTCGTTCCGGAATTGTCACTCTGGCTGCCGGAGCTGGTCCTCGGATACACCCCGCAATGACACGTCAGTCTTCGAAGCGGTCGCGCAGCTGGAACCACAGATGAATGAGTAGCCGGTCTCGACCTGACCTTAGGT
>NZ_JBHFIH010000010.1:22994-64728 GCF_057334195.1 Brevibacterium sp. AGC70
GACCTTAGGTCGAGACCGGACTGCTTCTCGAACTGTTTAATCCGGTAGTAGACCGTTGCACGGTGGAGGTGCTGTTTTTCTGACACTCGCGCGGCACCGCCCGCAAAGTCGAGGTAAGCGGAGACAGTGTCGAGTATTTCTGGACTGATTGTTCGGATCGTCTCGCGAAGTAGCGGGGGGAGTTGCCCTGCCGGTATCGTTTCCGGCACAGCAGAATCGAGAAAGGCATCCAGCGGCTGGTCTTCCCAAAGAATGAGGGGCCTGCCCTGGCGGATTCCGATGCGAATGGCCGAGAGCGATTCACGATAGGCGAAGCGGACTCCTTCGAATTCCCGCTGAGCCCCGACACCCCAATGCAGGGCACCACAGTGATCGGGCAGGTGAGCCGAAGCCTGTGTCCTGATGGATTCGCAGGCGCGGACTACATCGTCGTGTGATGTCTCCGGCAAAAGTTCAAGTAGACCGAAACCATGCGTGCGACCAGTCGCAGAGAAGACCTGCGAGCGATACCGCTGTTCGGCGTCAGCCCAAGCATGGCGCAACCCCTGTCGTTCCTCGGCAGACAGCTCGGCGGAGTCGCCGCGCGCTGTGGCGATCGCCAGGACTGGACGTCCAGAATTGAAGAGATCCTGTGAGTGGAGTGCCTCCGTGGCCATATGCCGCGACGTTTCGCTCCCAGAGACAAGATCGTGCAGCACACGTTCGAAGTCAGCTTCTTTTATTTTGTCGTCGGAGGTCGACATGAGCTTCGAAAGATGCTCAGCCGCCTGAATGCAAGCGTTGTGATCCTCTTCGGAAAGCGTCGCTTTGTGGATGATCCAAATCACCCCGACCAGTCTGTGCGATGAGCGGATCGGCACGAGGAGTCTGTCGCGGTCGAATCCGTGATCATGCGTTGCCGGGATGCAGATCGGTTCGCGCACCTTCTCCAAGTTCATCGACATCACGTACTCGCGGATTGGTGCGATTAACTGGCGCTCGGAGATGGAACGCAGTCGCAGCTGGTCCTCGTCACCGAAACGGTGGGTGCTGTGCGAAAGGTAGTTGAGTTCAGCATCGTCGACGGCGACGCTGCGTTGAATGCGTTCAGCAAGGTCTTCAACGACCTCAAGAACCGGGTCTGCAATGAACATAAGCCGAATCTACAGTGTCGGCCTCCCCGAGCTATACGTGTGGGTGCCCCCTCAGCTCCACACGCCCCGAGTGTCATGCACGATCTTCTGGGCAAGCAGCGTCCGGTCCAGGCGGACGAACTCGTTGTGGTCGACGAGCAGCAGCACGATATCGGCGGCACGGACGGCCTCGTTCATCTCTGTCAGCGTCACATTCTTACGCGCATCCAATTCGGAAGGCAGTTCCTCGATGTTGGGTTCGACGGCCATGATGTTCGCCTGTGGGAGCTCGTCTGCGAGACGACCCACGATCTGCCGGGCAGGGCTCTCCCGTAGATCGTCGATATTTGGCTTGAATGCCAACCCCAGTGCTGCGATCTGCACATCGGCAATGCGCTTTGCCTGGGGCAACAGCTTGTCGAGGACGAAGCCCGGCTTGGCGTCATTGACCTCGCGGGCGGTCCTGATCAGGGAGGAGCGTTCAGGATCTGTGGCCACGATGAACCAGGGGTCGACGGCGATGCAGTGGCCACCAACTCCGGGACCGGGCTGCAGAATGTTCACCCGAGGGTGGTGGTTGGCCAGTCGGATGAGTTCCCAGACGTTGATGTCGAGGCCATCGGCGATCATCGACAGCTCATTGGCGAAGGCGATGTTGACGTCGCGGTAGGCATTCTCTGTCAACTTCGCCATCTCTGCCGTCCGAGCATCTGTCATGAGGAACTCGCCCTCACAGAAGAGCTCATAAAGTGCACGCGCTCGTTCGCCGGCCTCACCGTTGAGAGAGCCGACGATGCGGTCGTTGGTGCGCAGCTCGATCATGATGCGCCCCGGCAGGACGCGTTCGGGGCAGTGGGCGAAATAGATCGACTGGGCGCTGCCAGGCTTGAGCGTGAGGTCCGGACGAGCGGCGAAGATCGTATCGGCGAGGAACTCGGTGGCACCGGGAGGCGAAGTCGATTCGAGGATGATGAGCTCATTGCCTTCGAGCAGCGGGGCGATCTGCTTGCCCGCGGTTTCGATGTAGGACAGATCAGGCTTCTTGCCATCGGTGAACGGCGTTGGGACGGCAACGATGTAGTTATCCGCGTGCGGAGTCACCGTCGTCGCCTGGAGATAGCCCTGGGAGACGACACCGGCAACAGTCGTCGCCATATCGGGCTCGACGAATGGCACCTGGCCGGCGTTGATGACGTCGACGGCATCCTGGTTGATATCCACCCCCACAACATCCGCACCAGAGCTGGCGAGGACCGCGGCAGTCGGTAGACCGATGTAACCGAGACCGATCACTGCGACCGAAGGGCGGTTGTTGAGGGCGATGGCGTTCATGGATGGTGCTCCAAACTGTTGCTGAACAGATTCTGATGCTACCCGAAACGCAGAATGGGCAACTACATCAGAATGGTCGACAGAAAGGCACTTCGAGTGGCGATCCGGACAATAGTGAGTGAACGAGCGGCAAAGGGTCGATAATCACTGCGAGATTGCGCGACAAACGTGATGGGATAATGGAAACTATTCGTCCGTGAACCCTACGGCGCCCCCAGTTCTCTTGACCAGGAGTGCTTTTGACCCCCACAGTCCTCACTGTCTTCGGCACCAGGCCGGAAGCCATCAAGGTGGCGCCCCTCATCCGCGCCATCGAAGCCAGCAGCTCCCTGCATTCCCTCACCCTTGTCACCGCCCAGCACCGGGAGATGCTCGACCAGGTCAACGACCTCTTCGGCATCGTGCCCGACACGGATCTCAACATCATGTCGAAGGGCCAGACCCTCAACGGCATCGCCTCACGCGTCATTGCAGAACTCGACACCGCGCTGGCAGAGAACACACCGGATGCCGTCCTCGTCCAGGGCGACACGACGACCGTGATGGGAGCCTCGATCGCGGCGTTCAACCGCGGCATCCCCGTCATCCATCTCGAAGCCGGACTGCGATCGGGCAATCTGCACAGCCCGTTCCCCGAAGAGGCGAATCGTAAGCTGACAAGCCAACTCTCAGCGCTCCACCTCGCACCGACCCCGCGTTCGCGCGACAACCTCCTCACCGAGGGCATCAGCCCCGCCGACGTCGTCGTCACCGGCAATACTGTCATCGACGCACTCCACCTCGCCGTGGACATGAACGTGGCACCGATAGACCCGATCGTCGCAGACTATCTGGCCGCCGACCGGCCGAAGCTGCTGGTCACCACCCACCGCCGGGAGAACCTCGGTTCGGCAATGGAGAACATCGGCGATGCCCTGGCCGAACTTGCACAGGCGCAGCCCGATCTTCTCATCCTTCTGCCCGCCCACCGCAACCCTCTTGTGCGCGAAGCTGTGCTTCCGCGGGTCGAGAAGTTCGACAATGTCCTCGTCACGGAGCCACTGTCCTACGGTGAGTTCACGACGGTCATGGCCGCATCCGACGTGGTCCTCACAGACTCCGGTGGCATTCAGGAGGAGGCTCCAAGTCTCGGTAAGCCGGTCCTCGTCATGCGCGAGAACACCGAACGCCCCGAAGCCGTCGATGCCGGTTCCGTGAAGCTGGTCGGAACCGACAAGAACCTCATCATTGCCGAGGTGGCCCGACTCTTCGATGATTCCGTGGCCTACGATTCCATGGCCAGAGCGGTGAACCCTTACGGTGACGGGCGTGGGGCAGCACGTTCCGTAGCCGCGATCGAAGCACTGCTCGGAGTCGGTGAGAGAGTCGATGAGTTCTCACCAGCCGCCGTATTCGCCGACTGACTGGCCAGACGATGGCAGTTGATGCGCGCACAGTCCTCGTCACCCGTATGGGTGTCGGAATCTTCGACCCTGGTGGAGGACCCGGCTCGGGCTCTTCAACTGCATCACCGCCCCCAGCGTCGCGCACATGGGGGATCGGGACCTGATCTGGGCAATCCTGGTCGATTCAGATCTTCCGTGGAACATCCTCGGCGACATTCATGACGTATTCGATGCCCACGGTCTGTCGGAACGGGTGCGCTTCCACTTCGTGCCTGATCACTCTCGGCTCAGCGATGCAGTCCGCGAGGCGATACGGGCAGAGACTCACCCCCGTTGTCGCGTGCACGTACAGATACTCGATGACGACGACGCGATTTCTGCCCGGCTCCATGACGCGCACTTCGGGGTATTCGAACCGGACCCCAACGGCGCGCAGGTTGCTACTACTCCTCGAGGACTGGGCATTGACGCGCCACGTGGAATCTGTGGTGAACTCGTCTATCCCAGCCATGTTCCGAATTCCTCGTTCTTTGGCTTTGCCGATGAGGTCGGCAACCTCATTCTTTCCTCACATCGGAAGTGGTTGCGAACGGCTGTCCAACGAGGCGGGCAGGCCCATAGTGTCGAATCTCAAATCGATGACTGGCTCTATCTCTACCACCGTCAGGGAGATGGGGAATACGATTCCAGAATCGCTCGATTCGGTGATTCGATGCGTGCTCTCGAGCAGTCGGACCTCGACCCATTCGGAATCGACCTCGATGCGTTCCAAAACAGTGTGCGCGATCATGAGTCGACCCCCGCGACGATGGGACTGACCTGGCGGCGCACCCAGCCCCAGCAGTACGAGCTTTCTGACCTGAAGAAGCGGGCACAGGATGTCAAGGAGAAGTGCATTCGGATCAATTCCGACATCTTCGGTGACTCCGAACCGTTCTTCTATGTGCGCTCCCCACTGCCGGACAAACGCATGAAGCCCGGTCGCAGAGTGTTCCTCGGTGTCGGTACCCCGGGGACCCGCATCGAGCTCTGGATACGAGGGAACAAAGACTTCAAACAGATGGGCACAGCAGTATGCGATGCCGAAGATGGCTCATGGTCAATCGAGCAGGGTTTTCGCGCCTCCCGGTGGAGCATCGAACTGCGACAGTTCAATGGTGATACCCCGGTGAATACGCTCTCCTACCCTCTGTACGTGGCCTAAGGACGCTCTCCGGGGAAAGCCCCGCAGATGACCTCTTCGAGAATCTGCCCTAGCTGATCACGCGGCGGCGGAACGTGTCCTTCACCGGCGTCGACGAGCAGCGAAGATACTCGATGGTCCTTGGGCAGGGCATCCATGAACGGCGCATAATGGTTGTCCATGTGATCGCTATCGCCTGAGTTCTGCACATAGACCACCACATTGTCGACCGGGTTCTGATAGAGCCCACGAACATCAGTGCAGACCGGAATCTCGTCGAGAGCCGATCCATCCCATGCATAGCTCAGATATCGATTGACGATCGCAGGCACATACGCTCCGATCATTGTCTGCGGATTGACCGGGACAGCGATGGAGCCAGGGAACTTCGTCGAATAGAACAGTGAGGCGAATCCGCCTCCGGAGGCACCGAAGAAGATGAGACGCTGCTCGGGCGCTACGAACTTGGAAATGATTGCAGCCAGATCATCCTGCAACTTCGGTTGGTGCTTATTGCCGGCATACCAACCAAGCTTCAGTCGTTGGTCGACATAAAGGGACGGGTCGCTGACGAAGAGGCGGTTCGCCTTGAGATGTTCGGAGAACGTCGCTCCCGAGAACAACGGAAACCGTTTGACCGCCTTCGTGATCGCTGGATGGAAGAACACGACCGTTGTGTCAAAGCCTCTGTCGTCGAACCGCAGGTCGACCGGCAGGCCGCCGACTGCGATGGTGTAGGTGCTCGATTCTGCTGGGACTGGTCCAGCGAAAGTGTCGACAGACTCGAACTCATTATGTCCCTGAGCAGGCACCGACCGCATCGACAATGCACCGCGGACACGGTCCCGGACACTCGGCAAAGCGGTGTTCAGGAGAGCTTGCGCCTCGTCGGAGAATCCCGAAGCTACGAGGTGTTCCATGAGCCTTGCTCTCAACTGTGAAGTTGTCCGAGACGTTCCGCGAAAACGCAGGGCCCGTGAGAATGCACGAGTGGAGTTCTGGACTGGCAATAACGCGGCTGATTCAGTGCGAAATGATTCGACGAGCCCAGCTCGCTGAATGTTCAGCACCGGTGAGTCATAGAGATCGAGCAAGCCCACTGCGGAAGCAACACTGACCACGTCGTCAACCGTTCCCAGCACCAGGTCCTCGGTTGGACCCGCGTCGAGGAGTTCGCCGCCTCCTGCAGTGATCAGTCCGTACTCTCCTGAGTGAGTGGGTGCGGCAATGACCGGGCTGAGACTGTCCGCACGTATAGAGATGAGGCTCTCAATGATGTCGGGGACAGCAGTTGCGGACGACGCCAACAAAACCGGGACGACGGGCAGCAGCTGGATGGCAGGGAGCACGGAACGCAGTGAACGAAGAGCGTGTTCTCCATTGCCGATCTTGATTGTGAGCACGTCGTGGTGGATGCCGATCGGTTCGCGATCGAGCGCTGTGATCAGGTCCGGCAGCCAGCCGGTGTCGGGAACGGAAGGTGCTCCTTCGCGTTCGCAGTGATTGTCAACAGGGGCGAGCACCCCCGCCTCGGACACAGGGCCCTCGCACATTCGTACCTGACCGTCATCAACGACCTCGAGACAGAATCGGCCGCGACTCGAGGCGGCAGGATCAGCACTCGCTGGGATATCACAGATTTCGGCCAAGCGGCGTCTCTGCCAGGGTTTCGCTCCAGACGACGCTCCGTGGTCGGCGAGGAGGCGAGCAGTCTCAACATGACCCCGGGCGCTGAGCACAAGTGACACAAACCGCGCACGGTTCGATGAGCCTTCGAGAACAGCACAGCGGAACAGGACCCGGCACGCAAGACTAGACCACGAGACATCGCGGAGCTCTCCAGAGATCTTCTGCACGGCGAGGCTCAGGTCGGCATTGGGTTCGGCCATGAGCTCGTTGGAACGTTCGAGTGCCGTGACCAACGACACCTGCGTCTGGTCCGTGTCACTCATGAGCTGATGACACCTCACTCAACATCTGGTTGATCTCTGTGATGGTTCTCGACTTCGGCAGAGGATTATGTCCTCCAGCAGGGTCGGCATACATAGAAACGTCCACTCGTTGCCCGGTAGGCGCGGTGCCTGCTCCCAGTTCAGTCACGAGAGCCGGCAGCTGTTTGGCCGCATCGTTCTGGCTGGCGGTGTTGAGGAGGTATTTGGTCCGTGGAACATTCTCGAATTCTCCAAAGGCACGAGCCGCCGATGTTCTGTCGGGGTAGGCTTTCGTGACCTCCGCAGCTGATCGGCCATGATAGGAAGTCTGGCAGATTGCCTGAACGTTCTGCCGTGCGTAGAGCGTCCAATCTATCTGAGCATTGTTCACCAGTGCGCAGGATCCGAAATCACGGGCGGCGACCTGCAGCGCCTGGAAGCCTCCAGCGCTGCTGCCGTAGTAGACGCGCTTGGATGAGGCCACCCCCAGGTGCTCAGCCACGGAGAAGGCGGTCTGCGCCATCGCCGGAATCGCATAGGCGCCAGGTTGGCCCTGCCCCCAACCGATGGAGATCTGGTTATCGGAACGCAGGGTCGGATCGGCAAGGAAGAGGACATCAGAGTCGATGTCATGAACCCAGGTGCTGCGTTGGAAGATCTCCGCCGGATTCTTCGCCTTCTTTCGGCGAACAGCGCCATTGAACGCAATCAGCAGGGCTCCGGTGGATTCGGGGTGACTCCACAGCATTGCTGGCACTGTGACTGTGCCAGCAAGGAAATCAAAGCGTTGGAAACACCCGGGACGACGTGTCACAGGGTCGCCTGGCATGAGCGTTCCGAGCTTTTCGATGGGAGGCGCTGTGACTTCTTCAGCCTCAGCCATGTGCCGTTGAGTGGAACGTGGCGAGGTCCGGATCCGTCCATGTGGACTTTCCGTAGAACCGCGTCAGATGACGGATGAGCGCCCGACATGCGGCTTGGTCCTCGGGCGCGACGAAGTCGAGCTTCTTGACGAACCACCCCTTGACGAAGGGCTCGAGTCGTTTCGCGTTGTAGTCCTCAAGCAGCCCCACATCCCGCAGCCAGGTGGCACGGTGCTCCTCCAGCGGCAGATATTTCTCATAGAAGCGGGGGCCGATGGCGTTGACCGTGGAATTCGTCACCGCGGCGTAGTAGGTGTGGATGGCCGTGTTCGTCAGGCCGATTCGATTGGCATGGAAGAGCATCTGCTGGAAGAAGTACGAATCCTGTCCCACAGCACCCACTGGCTGGTAGATGCCCAGGCTTTTGAGCCATCGGGTATCAGCGACGAGGGCCTGGATGCTCATCGGCTGGAACTTCACCCGCGAGAGTGCGTTGTCCCCCAGTTCCCCGTCCTCGCCGACTACGGGTTGCAGGATGGGCGCGTTCTTCACTGTGATGCGTTTGTCTTTGAACCGCACCATGTTGCCGATGGCGAACTGGTAATCGTTGTCTTTGACCATCGCGAGGAGCTCGGCGAAGCCGTCGTTCGTCTGTTCGTTATCGGGGTCAAGGTACGTCACATACGGGGTGCGTGTGAGCTCGAGGCCCTTGTTCCGCGGGCGGGAGGCACTCCCTGAGCCACCGGGCGGGAACCGGTGCACTCGAACGTTGGGATAGGCGCGATCGAGTTCGTTAAGGATCGCCACGGTCTCAAGATCGGTCGATCCGTCATCGATGAGGAGCACCTCGGCACGATCGAAGATCGAAGATCGGCGAAGGGATTCGAAGCACTTGAACTTCAAATGCGGGCCGTTGTTGTACACGGGCACGACGATGCTGATCTCAGGCTCAGCCGAGACCGTGATGGATTCGACACGATCAGCAATGAGATCGGAGGCAATGGCCAATGCCGCACGCGGCACATCTTCAATCTCGCCGAGGCGGGTCCCCTGCCGTGCCCACGTGGCCCGAATCTGCCGGTTGTCGGCTTCGGACCCGGACCGTTCCGCACGATCGGCGTACTCAAAGAGGTCGTCAGCCGAATCAATCGGGTGAATGAGAACCTCGTCGACATCCGAATACCGAAAGGCGTTGACGGCGTCCTGGACCAGGTGCGGGCCGGCCCATGCGCTTCCCGCAAGATCAAGAACGACGTCACCGTCGGGCCCTGCCGCATGGCTGTCACCCACGGTGTCGAGGCTCTCCACCTGACCCGCATAGGTCTGAGTGGCGCGAAACTCCTCGAACTCGTGAGCCGAGAGTCCCGTGACGTAGACGGTGTGCTCGGGTGCACCACTGCTCAGGTCCATTGCCTCGGCGATCGTATCGATCCGGTCGAACGCGGTGTTGTCGGTGAAGGCATGTCGGATGCCCGCCACCTGTGCCTGCCGGATGCTCGACCGGGTCAGTGCCTGGTAGGTCTGCTTCATGTCGAGGACACTGTCAGGAATGCACACCTGTGGGTGGAGCGAATTCATCCCAGCGTTGTAGTTGGACACGATGTAGGTGCCCATCGCCTGGAGCTCGATGACGCGGTTGGCGTACATACTCTGGCTGGCCGTGACCGAGTTGAGGTTGATGCTGACCGGCAGCAGCCGCTGCAGACCCAGCAGCACTTCATGATCTAACGGGCGGTGCAGATGCGGAAGGTAGCGTTCTGGAAAGAGGTAGCGTTCGGGATTCGCGAAGCGCTCGTCATCAAGTTCCAGGTTCCGGTCGACGATCGTGAGATCGGCACCGGCCTCGAGCAGCCCATCGAAGATCCGCAGGGCGGCTGATTTCCGCTCCGGATACTTGTGTTCCAACCAGGAACCCGCGAACACGAACTCTCGTTCCTGATGGCGCATGCACCCAAGCGGATTGTGATGAACATAATTGACTGCGAACGGTAGTACGGAGACAGGCACTTCTGGGCCGAGGTAGCTGCGGTATCTGGGGACACATTCGATTGCGCTCGTGAACACATGATCGGCAAGCGTCGCCAGCGATGCGAATCGCGCGTAGTTCGGCGGATCCTCTTTCGAGTAGAACGCAATGGGGATTCCGCGTTCCCGGGCCAGGGGCACGATCGACGTCTCCAGCGAATACCTAGCAGGCGAACCGGACAAAGCAACGTTGAACCATTCGTCGTCAAGCCCGCGCCAGGCCGAGGTGATGAGCAGGAGGTCGAGCTCTTCCATCTGCTCCTCACTGCCGTCGGGGTCGATCGGCACGAAATGCGCGGCATCTTTGAGCGAGTCGAAGAGGAAGCGGTCGGCGATGATGCCGATTCGCAGATCACGTCGAGTGTCCCAGCGCTGCCCGGTAACGACCGGCAGTTTCTGTGACTCCGCGATGAGGCTGGAGATCTTGTCCTCGACCGGGCCTGCAAACGATTCGTAGCGCTCGAGATACTCGGCCCTGGTCCTTGCCTGAACGAGGTACGGGTGGTGACCTAGCAGTCCGTCGAGGAAGTAGCCGGAGTTCGTGTGGTCGCGGAGGGCCTTCTGCGATGTCCGCAACGACTTGAGTTCTTGGACTCGCTGACCGATCTGATCCTGCCTGCGCTTGACCTCTGAGTCCTTCACTTGACAGCCCGTTCGAAGCGAGCGCCGCTGCCGTGTGGACGTCGCAGTCTCCAATAGGCCCGCTGGACTCGCATGGCCTTCGACTCGAGGAGGCGCTCAAGGCGTTCCGTCACCGAGGCGAGCTTCGCGTCCCGCCTCGCCACTTCGGACCTCAACCGAGCGATTTCCTTCTCACGCTTGCGGATGCCACCGAGCAGCTTCGACTCACGATCGTAGGCTGTGAGGAGTTCCTGCGTGAGATCAACGTTTGACTTCGACGCTTCATCGATGATTGCGGCGACATTGCGACGGACGACATCGATACCCTCGGTGTTGTTGCTAGCGATTTTCAAGTGGGCTCCAGATTGCGTTCCACTGCGGATTCTTCACAGCTCACAGCCACGCTACCGGCGGAGACCATGCGATCGTATCGGTTTCATCAACAGTTCACTCTCCACTCATGAAGAGTTCCCCGCCACCTCTGGAAACGAACCCGAGGTGCTCAGAAGCAGTAGTGCGCCTTCGCGTACCCGAACGCGTGGACATCCCCATTGGCCAGCAACAGGTTGTCCTCGACAGTCCATGTGTGCGAGTGCGATCCCCGGATCTGGACGAAGTTGAATCGATCGGCCGAGTAGATTCTGGCGCCAGCCGTGATGAGCCGCTTCTGCAGGTCTGTGTCCTCGCCCAGGGTGCGCTCGGCGAACTGATGTGCCATAAGCGTCGACTTCCGTGCCATCAGGGTCGGGCCCATGACAAGGTCTGTGAACCTGTGCTCCCGCTCCGGGAACCGGCAGATGACGATGTCGCTGCCGCGCATGTGCAGGTAGTGCGCCTGCTTTCCGACAAGGTCGGCGGCGGAATATCGCAGCGCGGCCAGTTGGTCGCTCAGGTAGTGGGCGCCGTAGACATCGTCATCGTCCATCTTCGCTATGACATCTCCCGAGGCGGCAGCGATGCCCCGATTGAGACAGACTCCCAGTGGTTGGTCGTCTCCGACCTCGACGATCTGCAGGTTCTCGATCCCGAGGTTCTGTGCTCGTGACCGAAGATCGGCGGGCGCGTCGAATCCGTGGGCGACAAGGACGAGCTCCTTGTCGCTGTGGTTCTGAGCAGCGTGGGTGGTCAGTACCTCGCCGAGGCGGTCCGGACGGTTCGTCGACACCACCGCTGACACGGTGGAGGGGAAGGGGTGCTCGTATTCAACTCCTAGTGAATCCATGACGGTCATCGCCCGGTGAGAGTAGGTGTGCTCAGCCCAGATCCGCCGCTGGGCCAGATGCACCGACCGGTCACGCAGCTCTGGGCTGCGGACGTAGGCGCGCAGAGTCCATTCCGCCTCTTCAGTGGTCTCTGGCTGCGGTACTTCCTCGATCGGGAAGAACTCTCGAGTTGCCGTGCTGGGAGTCGTCACGACGGGGGTCCCGGCGGCCGAGATCTCGAAGATGCGACGGGCGCACATACTGGGAGAGTCGACGACCGAATTCACATTGAGGAACACCTTGAAATGTTTGTAGGCGGTGAGCAGGTTCCAATAGGGGAGACCGCCCACTACCCGATCGGCCAGAGCTCCCGGGAACTGGTAGCGCTCATCGTCGCCGAGGAATCGGGAGAAGATCTCCAGCCCATGCTGCATCCGCCCCGAGACCTTTTCGGCGGCACCCAGAAGTAGATCCATCTGTTCCCGGCGTTCGGGGTATTTGTGCGCGAAGTACATCCCGGCAAAGGCAATATCACGGGCCGCGAAATTCCTGGCGGGTCTGGACGGGTTGTGGATAGCGGGCTGGGCTGCGAAGGGGAGCACTGCGACCCGGTCGTGGCCCAACAATGCACGGTAGTCAGGGACGAGTCGGACATCGCTGGTGAACACGACGTCGACGAGCTTTGCAAGCGGAAGGAAATCTTCGAAATGCGGCGGATCCTCCTTGTTCCAGAACACAGTCGGCACTCCTCGACGTCGGCATTCTGTAAGCAGTTCGACGACATCGGATCCTGGGCCGGAAGGACCATTGAGTTTGAACTTCCAGTCGCCGCCATTGCCGTTCCACGCCGATTCGACGAAGACGAAGTCGAGGCCATCGAGTTGGTGCGACCAATCGGTGCGAGTGAGTTCCATGGTCGACCACTCGAAGCCGAAGCTCTGAGCCGAGAACTCGTCGAGGATGACTCCGACGCGAGTGTCCGCAAACACGGGGTTACGATCGGGAACCGGCATGGGAGGAAACAGCTCGGCCAGGACTTCCTCGGACAGCGATCCGGTGGCAATCTGCGGTGAGGCCTCTGCCGCACCCTGAGATATCGAGCGTCGACGGTTCCATGTCGACAGCTGGGACAGCCCGCCCTTCCGCCAATGCCACAGCGCAGTTCTCAATGTCTGAAGCGGCGTCTTGGCCAAAGGGTATTCCTCTCATCGGAGACTCGCGCTCCACTCTGTCAAGCCGGCTTGCACTGTACGGAAAACCCGAGACTGAACCTTAATGTTGGCACCGCTGAACATGTATGAATCCTGTCAGCCTCAATAGTACAATCGGGGAGGTGGAAAGCGCTGGCTGCGGCCAATGAGGCAGGGTCTGATCGATAGGATGACTTCCGAATCAGAGCGCGTGAGTCGAATGAAATGAGAACTGTGGGAAGCAACTCCGGACCCATGCACTCACGCACCCCTTTGGCCAGGGGACTTCTTGCCTTCATCCTCTCCGTCACCGACGGAATTGTCTTCGCCTTCCTTGTCGTCGCGATGACTCTTGTCCGATATGACTTCTACTTCGACCGAGTGAATTTCCCTGGCATGTTCGTCTGCGCGGCCATCGCCTTGGTCGTCTTCCTCATCTGCGGCCCGCTGGCTGTCTATCGTGGACGCTACCGCCACGGCTCGACCGACCAGTTCGCGGCGATTGCTGGAGCCGTGGCCCTGGGCGTCGGGATTATGTGGGTAGCCGAATTCGTCTTCGCCGACAGGCTGCTGATTCCCACCAGCGTGCCGATCGCGGCCGGAGCCATGATGCTCGTGGTTAAGAGCTTGGAGAACTGGATTCGCCGCAATCTGCGCCATCGGACGTTGACGTCCTCCGGATCCTCTCGGCCGGCCCTCGTCGTCGGGGCTGGCAGCCAGGGAACCCTGGCCCTCGACATGATCGCCCAGGACTCCCACGGCGAATACTCGGCTGTCGGGATGCTTGACGATGATCCGAGCAAACGACATCTGCGCTACAACGGAATCCGCGTGCTCGGACCCATCTCCAGCATTGCGGACCAAGTTGACCGAACCGGAGCCAGCGTTGTGCTTATCGCCATCACCGACCTGCCTCCTGAGGAACTCCAAGCCATCGCTTCGAATCTCGAATCCAGGCCAGTCGAGATCAAGATCATGCCGCGATTCGCTGTATCCGATTACAGCCGACCGGAACCAGACTCAACCGATGTGGCCGACCTGCGGCATCGCAATTTCCGTGACGTCAGTCTCGAAGACCTCATCGGTCGCCAGCCGATCACGACAAATGTCGAGGACATCTCGTCTGTGATCACTGACCGCGTCGTGCTCGTCACCGGTGCTGGCGGATCGATCGGTTCCCAGCTGTGCAAACAGGTCGCCCGATTCGATCCGGCACGACTCGTCATGACCGACCGAGACGAGTCGGGTCTGCACGCCACCCAGCTCGGGCTCGAAGGCTCGGCGCTGTTGACCAGCGAAGACCTCGTGCTCGGTGACCTGCGGGACACCGCTTTCATCGAAGCGCTCGTCGCTGACGTCAAACCTGACATCATCTTCCACGCGGCGGCGCTGAAACATCTGACGTTCCTCGAACGCTTCCCCGAACAGGCGGTGCGCACCAACGTCGGTGCCAGTCTCGACCTGCTCGACGCCGCGGTGGCCAACGGCGTCGAATCCTTCGTCCACATCTCTACGGACAAGGCGGCTGGAGCCACCTCGGTGCTCGGCCGCACGAAGTTTTCGATCGAACGCGCAGTCGCCTCGGTGGCTGCAGCTTCGGGTCGGAAATACATGTCCGTGCGCTTCGGCAATGTGCTCGGTTCCCGCGGATCGGTGTTGGAGACGTTCGTCGCCCAGGTCGCGGCCGGCGATCCGGTCACGGTCACAGACCCAGAAGTCACCCGCTACTTCATGACGGCCGATGAAGCCTGCGAACTCGTCCTGCAGGCTGCCGCCATCGGCCGCCCCGGTGAGACGCTCGTTCTCGATATGGGTGAGCCGATCAAAATCAACGATCTTGCCCATCGTGTCATTGCCCTCAGCGGGCGCTCCGATGCTCGCATCGTCTACACCGGGCTGCGTCCAGGGGAGAAGCTGACCGAGGCGCTCCTATCCCCCGGCGAAGAAGATGTCCGGCCGACTCATCCGCTCATCACTCAGGTGCCGATCACTCCGATCGACCTCGACGCGCTGAGAAGACTCGTCGAGGCCTCTCGAGATGCCGGTGTCTATACTCGGCGAATACAGCTCGAAGAAGACCTCGACCGGGTCGTTGGTCAGACCCTGGCGCGCAAGAGTCCGGAGATCACTGGCTCAGGTGATATAGCCGAAGACGTCGGGGCCACCAGCTGATGGATCTGCAATCGCTGGTGATCTTCGTCGTGGCCGCCGTCGTCACGACGGTCAGTGCTCTCATCGCCTTTCCGCTGCTGCGACGGGCGGGTGTCGTCGACGTGCCCTCCCACCGTTCGTCCCATACTCAGGCGACCGTGCGCGGCGGGGGAGTCGCCATCGGGTGTGGAATCACCGTAGCGACAGTCATGGCGATGGTCTGGAATGTCACCGAGCATGGCGTCTTCGGCTTCGGCAGTCTCATGCTGCCCATCGGATTCCTGGTGCTGACCTGGTGCTATTCCGCTGTCGGAATGAGCGACGACCTTGATTCGCTGCAACCGGTCGGCCGTCTGCTCGGACAGGTCATCCTCGCTGTGGTCTTCAGCGCCTGCATCGCTCTGTTCTCCACACAGGGCATCGCTCACGTCTTCGTCTTCGCCCTCATCGGCGTCACGTTGGTCAACGCAGTGAACTTCGTCGACGGACTCAACGGCTATGTCACCACCTGGTCAATCGTCACGGGCGCCTGGTTCGCCTTTGTCGGCTACTATATCGATGAGAATGACGTCGCGCTTCTCTCCCTGGCGCTGGCCGGAGCGGCGGCCGGATTCCTGCCGTTCAACCTCGGTCGTGCAAAGGCCTTTTTGGGTGATACGGGAAGCTACGGCATCGGTGCAGCGGTCTTCGCTATCGCGGTGTGGATGTTCGTGATCGGTGTGCCGATCGTCGTCATCATCGCACCCATGATCTTCATCCTCTTCGATGTCGGGCTCACCCTCGTGCTGCGCCTGTTCAAGGGAGAGAACATCCTCCTCCCTCACCGCCAGCACATCTATCAACGGATCCAACAGGCCGGTTGGTCGCACGGAAGCGTTTCGCTCTTCCACGGTTCACTGAGCGTCCTCGCCTGTATTCTGGCCGTACCCACCCTGATCGCAGGAAATACTGCGGCAACCTATCCGTCTCACGTTTACTGGGCAGGACTTTTGGCCCTCTACGCACTATTGCCGATGTGGCTGAATAGACGTGAGACCGCAAAGGCGGTCAATGCATGAAGATCCTGCTTCTCAGTCACTATTACTATCCTGAGGTCGGTGCCCCGCAGCGTCGGTGGCGGATCCTTGTCGACCACCTCCGCGCCGCCGGTCATCAGGTCATCACCGTCGCCCCGCACCCGCACTACCCCTATCCTGATCGGGACGGATTCTTCGGGTCTCGGGTTGGTCGAGGTCGCCGTCGAGTCGCAGTGCGCCTCGGTGGCACCTGGGACACCGGAATCGATGGCGAACGGATCCTGCGGGTTCCCTATCTGCACAGCGGTTCGTCTATGGCGCGACAGATGCTCGACCAGACAGTGTCGGCCACCGGTGCCATATCCGCCGTCATCGACAGGCTGCGCGGCAGGATGAAGCCCGATGTCATCGTCTCCACGACCCCGGCACTACCGTTCTTGCTTGCCGGAGATTCCTTGTCCCGGATTCTGCACGTGCCGCACGTCGCTGAGGTTCGCGACGCCTGGCCGGATCTCATCTCGGAGATGAACCTGGTTACCGGTGCCCTCGGGAAATACCTGCCGGGCGCCCTTACTGGCTCTCTCGAGCATCGGCTCCTGCCGGATATTCTGACCCGTGCCCAACGTCGTGCCGCGGTCGTCGTCGTCACGACGGACGGTTTCAAACACCGCCTGGAGCAGCGCGGCGTAACCGCCGAGGTGGTGCGCAGTGGGGTCTCACCCGCAGAACTCGAAGGTGCCTCCGGCCTGACCGCCACTGGAGCGATTCCCCTGATCCCACCGGCTGAGGAGACTGTGAACGTTGCCGACTTCGCAAACCGCACCCCTTCTGCCTCACTCACCGGACTTAATCTGCTCTACGTGGGCACCGTCGGACGCTCCCAGGACCTGGGCACCTCGATCCGTGCTCTGGCCCGTACCGAAGGAGTGCGCCTGCGCATCGTCGGTGACGGTGTTGATACAGCCGAACTCAAGTCCGTGGCAGCTGAATGCCGGGTCCCAGTCGAGTTCCATTCTCAGCATGCAGGAGCGGAACTCGCCGCCCACTGGGACTGGGCCGATGCCGGCCTCGTCAGTCTCGGCCCGCTCGAGTCCTACGAATGCACGGTGCCCTCGAAGCTCTATTCGCTGATGGCTCGAGAGATCCCGATCCTCGGCGTCGTCGCCGGCGAGGCCGCAGACATCATCACCAGCACCGCCGCCGGTGAAGTGGCGATTCCCGGGGATGTCACTTCAGTGTCCGCGGCCATGACTCGGATGCGACAGCGCATTGAAGCCGGTGCTGAATTCGGCACCGATCCCCCTTCAGGGCGGGAGCCGCGCGAATGGGTGATCCGGCATGCTTCGGCTGCGGCTATGGGCCACAGCTACGAGCGCATCCTCACACAGGCGGTCGCATGAATCTGATCTTCCTTGTCCGCCAGCTTGCCAATGTGGCCTCGACGACGACGTCCCATATCAACGGTGATCGTGTGTTCTTCGGTATGCAGCTGGCCCGGCGACTGCCCGGACCCGCCTCGCGTTTCGTCGGCCGGGCATTCGGCAAAGTGCCGAGTGACGCCGGCCAAGCCGCTTGCGCATGGCTACTGGGCCAGGAATCAAAAGCCAAGGATCTCGTCTCAACATCGCAGGAGCCTTCGCGACTGCTCGGTGAGATCGCACTCAACCTCGGTCTGCTGGGTGAAGCGGAGAACATCGCCGTCTCACTGCCGGATGCCGCAGCACTGACTTCGCGGATCCTGTGGTCCCAGGGGCGAATCGACGAGGCAATCGACGCCTTACCCGTCAGCGCTCGACGACGGGCCCGACTCGTCGATGAGCGTCGATGTCTTCAGCCTGAATGGTGGCCAACGGCGGCTGAGCACATCATCGCCCGACCTGCTTGCGTTGCGGATGAGAAATCGCATCCGTCGTCTCTGCACGTGCTGACGAACTCTCTGCCCCACACGCGCTCTGGATATGCTTACCGCTCGCATGCCGTTCTTACCACCCTGCAGAACGCAGGACACAATGTGGCGGCTGTGACGCGCCCGTCTTATCCGGTGACGATCGGGCGGTTCAGCTCGGGACCAGTCGAGACTGTTGACGGAATCGACTACCTGCGACAAGTCTCATTGAGTCCGCTGCCCACCCCCACAGCTCGTCTGAGCGATCAGGCCAGCTGGATCGCAGCCCAAGCGCAGAGGCGCAACGCACAGATCCTTCATACAACTACGCACTACGTCAACGGGCTCGCCACCGGAGCGGCTGCACGGAGCATCGGCTCACCGTGGGTCTATGAGGTTCGTGGAGTTCTGGAAGAGACTTGGGCCGCGGCCGGAGCCAGCATTGAGGAACGCGCAGCGCGACGCAATAGCCAGCGGTTCATATTGATGCGGGCCAAGGAAATCGAGGTCGCGACGGCCGCTGATGCTGTCATCACTCTGGGAGAGACTATGCGCGGCCACCTCATCGACGGTGGGGTCCCAGCTGAGAAGATCACCCTCATACCTAACTCGGTCTCCGAAGCGGTCGTAGAAGCAGAAACATCACGAGCCCCCGCCGAGGTGCGAGCCAGGGTCGGGTTGCCGCCTGACGGCATATGGGTCGGAACCGCAGCCTCCATCGTTGGATACGAAGGTCTCGACGACCTGGTCGATGCCGTCATCCTGGCACGCCGTCAGGGCACCGATCTTCGACTTCTCATCGCTGGTGACGGAGTTGCATTGCCCGAGTTGCGCGAGCGTGCCACTGTCCTTGGCGACAACGCCGTATTCACCGGAAGAGTGTCCCAGACTGAAGCGATCGAGTACCAACTTGGCCTCGACGCTATTGTGGTTCCTCGGAAGAACGAGCCGGTGTGCCAACTCGTGACGCCGATCAAGCCTATCGAAGCAATGGGGCTGGGCCGTCCCGTCGTGACGTGTGACCTGCCAGCCTTGAACGAACTCGTACCGGAGTCAGCGGGACTCCGAGTCGCCACAGGCGACCCAAATGACTTAGCTGGAGTGCTGTCAGAATTGGCCTGTGACGAAAGTGCGAGAATCAGACTTGGACAGAACGGACGTGACCACGTCCTTGCAACACGGAGGTGGAAGGACATCGGCCAACGATACGGTCAGGTCTATTCTCGTCTCATGGAAGTGGGTGCCAAGTGAGTGAGACTAGCAACCCGCTCGGATTGACTACGATCCCCTCTGTTTCGAGCGAGGGACTTGTCCCCGTCGGTAAACGAACCAGCTTGCGCAGCTACCTGACAGCTCTGTGGAACCGGCGCCACTTCATCATCGCTGAGTCCCGGGCCAAGATGAGCAGTTCGACCAGGAAGAACCTCCTCGGCTACGGCTGGCTGTTCCTCAACCCCTTGCTGTCGGTATTGGCATTCTGGTTCATTTTCGGATTCATCCTCGAATCCTCACGAGGAATTGATAACTTCATCGGCTACTTAGTAATCGGTGTCTTCTTCTTCCAGTACACGGGCAAGTGCATGACTGGCGGAACCAATTCGATTCGCTCCGGTGCTTCGATGATCAAAGGATTCCAATTTCCGCGAGCAGCCTTGCCGATTTCAACGGTGGTTCGCAACTTCCTGGATTTCATCCCCAGCGTCGTCGTCATGATCCTCCTCATCGCAGTCATTGAACCGGCCGAGGTGATCACCTGGCGAGTGCTCCTCATTGTTCCAATCATCGCTCTGCAGACGATCTTCAACGTCGGCCTGGCCTGTTTTCTCGCAAGAATAGGTCACAAGATCCCCGACTTAAGCAATTTCATGTCAATCATCAGCAGGTTCTGGCTTTACGGTTCCGGGGTGTTCTTCTCCATTGAGGATCGGTTGGACAATCACCCTGCAATTTTGGCGGCGATGCAGTTCAACCCAATGCATTCATACCTGACCCTGGCCAGGAACTCCCTGCTTTATGGCGTCGATTCGCCGGCTTGGATGTGGGCGATGGGGATCGTATGGGCCTTCGGTTTACTCATTGTCGGGTTCGTATTCTTCTGGAGGGGGGAGGAGAGCTATGGCCGACTCTGACCTCAACGCTCCGAACATCATCGCGGAAAACGTGCAAGTTCGATACACCGTCAACACTAACGACCCAAGCCACAAGTCCAAAGGGCTGCGGCGATTGGGCCAAGCTGCCCTGGGCCGACAGCATCAGACAACAGTGCGTGCTCTGCGCGGTGTCAACCTCGTTGCCCGCGAAGGCGAGATGGTCGGAATCGTCGGTGCCAACGGCTCCGGGAAGTCAACTTTTCTGCGCAACATCGCGGGAGTGGAGCAGCCTGACCGTGGGCGGATTCTGGTGCGCTACCAGCCGCTACTTTTGGGTGTCAGCGCTGCGCTACAACCCGGTCTGTCCGGCAGTGAGAATGTTCGCCTGGGTTGCCTTGCCATGGGACTCTCTCCGGACGAAGCTGCCGAGGCCTACGACTACGTCGTTGAGCTCTCTGCCTTGGGACCAGCCATTCATCGGCCAATGGGAACATACTCATCGGGCATGGGAGCACGCCTGAGATTCGCGATCGCTTTAGCTGCCCGCCCCAAGATCCTGCTCGTCGATGAAGCTCTGTCTACTGGCGATGCAACCTTTGCCGAGCGAAGCGAACGCGCCATGGACGAACTATTAGCCGAAGCCGGCACAATGCTGTTGGTCAACCACGCGGCAAAAGTGATCCAAGAACTGTGCACGCGTGCAGTGTGGATGCACAAGGGTGAGATCCTCATGGATGGTCCTGCCGAGGCAGTGGCGGAAAAATATCGCTGGTGGGCATGGAACGTGGCCCAGGGTAAGGAAGACATCGCCGATAAGCTTCTTCACGATGTCGTCAGAAACGCGGTCATTGACGAGATCAATATTCTCGAGCCGGAACTGCTCGAGGACCCGATCCCACGTCATGCTGCCCGTCGCTCAAAGGTTCAGGCGTCAAAAGATGCTCGCCACTTCAAGCGAGAGACTCATGTCAACGAAATTGAAGAGACGGAAGCATCACAGCTGGCTGCAGCCGAGTCACAGGTATGGACGGAAAAGATTGACGTCGAACAGCTGCCTGCCGCCAAATTCCCGGTCTTGCCTAAACCGGCGTCTGAGGCAGTCAGCGCCCCGAGAATCCACGACGAGCCACCACCACTGCGGTTGCGTCCCAGCAAAAAGCGAGTCGTCCTGCGCGCTGCGGATCCGAAGGACAGGGCATCATCGGTGGCGACTTCAGATGACTTAACTGGCCGCCGTCTAGAGACGAGGGCTCGGAAGATTGCTGATGAGCGTTACCAAGAACGACAGAAACTACGAGAGACAACAGACTCGATCGCTCAGGATTCACACACATGAAAATTGCGATCTTCGGCTCTTGCGTGAGTCGCGATACTGCCGAGTTCATTCCAGATGCTGAGGTCGTTACCTACGTCGCTCGCCAGTCAGTGACAAGCATCGAATCACCGCATGGCACCGCGGGTATTGACGTCACCGGGCTCGACTCCGCGTTTCAAAGGCGGATGGTCCTCAGCGACCTGAAAGGCAATGGGGTCGAAAGAATAGTTGAGAACGCCGAATACATTGATCTCGTACTGATTGACCTCGTTGACGAGCGGCGCGGTTTTTGGCTGTTTACCGACGGAAGCACCATGACGAATTCCCTCGAAATCGAATCCTGCGGCGCGGCCCGCAACGTGCGTCGCGCCGGCGCGCGTTTAGTCGAATTCGGCACTGACGAGCATTTTGAGACCTGGAAGACCGGGTTCGACAAGCTCATTGCTGGACTCGAAGAGGCGGGACTGCGGGAAAAGATCGTATTTCTTGACATTGAATGGGCTGGCGCCGTCGATGGTGCTCAGCACCCGCAAAACGACAGCATCGCGAAGCTTGGTCGTCATTGGCGCAAGCTTCAGCGTGGTAGTCGTGACGCTGGTAGAGTCCTGGCCCGAGGTCGCGGCTTCGGCGACGCTTGGAATCGATTGCACACTGTCAAGCCGACTGAAGCTGAGGAGTATGCCGACCGTGCTGCCGCCGCAAATGCTAAGTATGTTCGGTATCGTGAACTTGTGCACGCCATGGTCGCAATGACCGTAACAAAGACGAGTAGGCAGCTACGTATCGACCGAAGCCACAAGTGGGGGCCTCAGCCTTTCCACTATCGGGACGAAGACTATCGTCTAATTGTGCTGTCAGTTCTTAAACATCTGGTCCCAAAAGATTGACGAAGATCGGAGTCGAGGCCTCTTGTCTATACTGCATTAGTGCTTGCGCAAATATCGAGCATTCGACTTGAGGCTCTGTGTATTCAGATTGGTTAGCAAATGGCATTGGCCCGGGTTGCTGTAGCCACCCTCAATTCGACCGACTTCCACACGTCGTGGAACGGCGCCGCAGGCCGATGTCTGCACTTCAAGCAGCGGCTACCTGCTACCCCGTCGCAGTGCAGCAGGTAGGCCATCGCGCGCCCGAAGCAGCAGGCAAGTAAGAAGGTCCTTGCCGGCACATAGGGACCTCATTCGAATCCACGACGCTCGCCGACTCCCGGGTAGATCCCGATGCTTCGAACTTGGACGAGGTACTGAGGTCCCTCGATTCGCTGGCGCTCTGCATCGGTGGAAACACCCTTGACTGCAGAGCGCATTGGACGTCGACGGGGGAGTAGGCCGAGCAGGACGCAGTGACCCCGAACGATTTGAAGTGTCTGAAGGGGCTCGTTGACCTCACCGGTTCGACAGTGACGCTTGAGATCCCGCTGGGCACATACGACCCGAAGCGCGGGGCCGCCATGACAAGTCTTGCGGCCGTATATCTCAGCCGCCGGTGAGCAGCAGGTGGGTTTCAGCTGTGCCTTGATTGCCTAAAACAGAGTTGTGCTGCCGGGATTCTTCGTCGTGGCTAATGCGATCATCAGAAACGTTTCTGGCAGCGCAGCCGGAAATCACCGATAGGCGATTGATCATGAGATCCACGCGTTCGTCGATTTCGTCAGTCTCCACCGCAGCGACGAACTTGGAATCAGTGCCCATGCTGATCTCGGCGAGATCGATTGTGCGAATGTCATCCACAACGTGGATGTCGATCGCGTCGGTGTTTCCATGTCCCCGCCGGGATGAATAGACAAAGTTGGAGATGTGGTTGTCAGACACGATGAAGTGTTCCATAGGAGTGGAGTTGTCCAACCGGAGTTTGCCGACCGAACGTGGCTGGGACGGCGAAAGAGTCGTTTGTATGAGAGATTTTTCTGGAAGCTGGCCTTCCCAGTTTGTGCCGTCGTCTTCGCGAGCGACTAGCATCCATTCGCTGGTTACATTGTCGAGGGCCGAGAGAATGTGCTGGTTCGGATTGGTGTACTTGACAAAAGGGAGTTCATGATCTGAGAGCAACAGCAGGAATTGTGTTCGCCCAAGCGTGCTCTGCAAGTACCAATTGGTGGCACTAGACGGAGAACTCTCGTCGTCTATTCTGACCTGAACACCTGTGGAGTCGTTATAGTCGAAAGCGCGAACATCTTCGACTGTCAGTTCCTGTTCCGTGGCCGCGCCAGCAAGGAACTGGCGCATCAACCCCAGCATGGTTGGCAGAGCCTTTTTTGCGACCTCTCCGTGCTTTCCATCGACCCGATATTTCGTGAGCCCCGGAACATCAGCTACAGCCTCGATGAGAGAGAAATTGCTCTGTTCGTCAGAGTTGGTATAGAAATAGTCGATGTTCCGACCCTGGTCAAAGTACCGGCGGATCAAAGATTCTGGCTGCGGTACCGAATGCATGCCAGTTTCATTGTAGATGTTGTCCTTGAAGAATGGCTTGTCGAGGTAGTACTTCAAATGCATTTGGGGAACTGCGATCAACAATCGGGACCCAGGGTATGGCTCTGCATACTGGACTGCGATACTGCCGCCCTTGGACGCCCCGAAGAAGAGCATTTGGCTCTCGGCGATATCGTGTTTATCGACGAAGCCTCTGATCACCTCGTTGACTCGGTCGACCAGCGAACGGCCCGCATTGTCGATGAGCATGTAGGAGCCCGCAGTCAGGTACCGGTCTTGGAAACAGATCATCAACGAGTCGGAAAGGTCCAATTCGGTAATCCCCTTGAGGTAGCTCACCGCATAAGAGACTCGAGAGGTGGAAGGGCCGAAGCCCGGGAACGTGATGAACAGCTTTTTGGGTGCAGTTGTGTTCCCGCGCACTGAATAGAAGATATCGCCATGCTGCTCGACGCCATACTGTTTGTCGTAGGACACCTGCTGCAGAGTGGTGAACGCTCCCTTGCCGATCTGCAGAGTGTAGGGAGAGTCAATATCAAGCGTGAAATCAGATGCCTTCGGCGAGGTGACGATGATATTCCGGTACTCCAGCGGGAACCCCTTAGCCGGCGGCTCTATTTCGTTCCCGTAGATGATTCTTGACTCCTGATAGAGGCGGAAACTCTGCCCGTTGAAAGATTGCCAGTCGTCAATGGTTAGTTTCGCGAAGTATTGCCCTTCAGGCAGGCTCTCAGAGGTGAACCGTCGCAGGTGCCCTTCGAGACCCTTCTCCTCAAGCACCTTCCGTACTGGCGCTGCGGCCTGAGAAGTAATGGCCTTGCGTGCGGTATTGCGCATCGTTGGGGAGTATGCCAACTGTTTGGCAGTGCCGATGAGTCGACGCCGGGCAGCATTGATCGGGGAGTTTGTCACAGGCTCAGCATTCGGTCGATGATTGTGTCATTGATTCGGTTGGTATCGACTCCGGCGAAGAACTGGTCTCGCCTTGACTCCAATTCTGCGTCCGGAGTGCAGAAGTGCTCTTCAGTCAGATGAGCGATGACCTCAGCGTGGTCGGTGAACACAGGGCCGAGACCGTCCTCTCTGTAGTCAAGTCGGCTTTCGTAGGGCTGCTCGAGGAAGAAGTCCTCCTCGTCCCATTGGTAATACGCGATAGGGGTACCGACAAATGACGCGTCCAGCACCGCCGAGCTGTAGTCCGTGAACACAAACTCGGCAGCCGAGATCGCGCTCCTGTAACTGAGGTCGGACTTGACCACCCGATCCGAGAACCGGAAGAAATCTGCCCGGTTTTCGACGTTCGGGTGAAGCTTCACGTGTAGCTCTCGGTCGGTATGTTCGAGAAACTCCAGCAAAGTCTTGTCAGTGAGCAGATCGTTGATCGCGCGGTAGTACTGGGAGTCTCTGAATTGGTCCGGGCTGGCGTGGAGTAGATTAAAACGCCAGGTAGGCATGAAAAGGAGATTGCGTCGATCTGACGTCTGCCGCTCCAGGGTCTCGAGTCGAGGGAGCCCGGAATTAATCACCTCAACTGGTGCAACTTTGCTCAGATAGTCCGCTTCAACCACTCCAGTAGCAACGAAGATATCGAAATACTTTGAGTTCACCCAGTTCGTCATGTCATTGAGCTGCACTCCGTGCTGAAGATAGACGAACCGCGAGTTGGCCAGTGTCTTGCTCTTGTATCGGAGGTTGTAGATCTGCGAGGACACTACGAGGTCGGAACGAAGGAAATGCTCGTAGAAGTCGGGGGTGAAGATCGGTAGGAGTTTGAATCCGCGCTGACTCAGTCGGTCCCAGTCTGGCGATTTGGGGCTCAGCGCGAAGTAGGTTTTGCTGAATTCAGGGCGCCGCTCGGTGAAATGCGCATAAAGATACTCTGCATTGTCATCCGCTTGCATCGGCCGATCGAAGAAGATGATCGTTGATCTTTCGGTGATCGGCCGGGAATAATAATTGTAGACTGCGGGCGAATCTTGCTCCGGGCAATGTGGGCGATAGGTCTTGCTGACCGTCACCGTCTGATCGTTGAATGCAATGCGGTGGAGATCGATGTCGGCCTCTGCCGAACTGGGACCTTCGCTGAACTCGAGGTAGGCGTCTCTGTCGGAGAGTTGTTTGAACAGGTGCTGAGTGGCCGCAGGTTCATCCAACCATTTGATCCACGCGCACTCGAAGGGGTGCATGGCTTCTGAGTAACGCAGGTACTTGGCAAGTTGATAAGTGCTGACAATATCGCGGAGATGATCGAGCGGCACCTCGGTGGATTCCGACTCCCGCAACCCCCTGAGGAATAAGACGAGAAGTCGAAGGATCTGAAGTCGAATCTTCGTCGAACCAGAAGGGATGAGCGGCAAAAGCCTCCGTGGCCCGTGGCCCAGAGGCAGACCTATGGCCGACTTAGTGACTGATGCGACTGAGTAGCCGGTCGCTAGCGGCGTGATGTCATTGATCGACCAATAGAGGCGATACGCCAAGTAGACGGACGTGCGGTCGATATCGTTGATCGCATTGAGCGCATCGGCCAATCGACCGGTATTGAAGACCGCACCATAGACATCTGTGTCCCGGTCATAGGCGTAGACAAGTTCGTTCGCTGGTTTCCCGATCTCCTTTGGGACTGTGCTGCTGTAGATGTGAGGGTCGGCCATATACACAGTGCGAGTGCTGAGGTGCTTGAGGATCGTGTTGAGATAAGTTGCAGACAACTGATGATTCTGTCTGATGAAGACGATGTACTTACTCGGCCGCTCATTGCAAAGCTCGGCGATCCGCTCAGCTGACAGCGTGGTGTCGACGACTCTGATCTCGAAGAAGTTCTCCCAGTGCAGTCGGGCAGACATCAGCCGCCGATACGTCGTTGACTCCCTGTCGAGTTTGTCCACTGCCTCGACAACGACGGTCAGGAGTGATTCGTTCTCGGACATGCAACCCTCAAGTACGGCCAAATTGGACTGGGGTCGACAGTCGAACCCATCAGGTATGTTACATGAACAATCGCTGAACTGTCACTGATATCCACATGAACGACCGCGCAGGAGGCAGAAGTTTAGGTAAGTAACTAAAGACCAATTCAGTTAAGCGACGAAATCAATCGATAATGTGTTAACTTCAGAGGTAGTTATCTAATATGGCGTTTACGGAAATTGGCCATGCGTGTCGGCGGCGCGAGAATTATTGCCTGTCATCAGTGTAGGGGCTGGTGGCGCAGGTGTTCGGTAGACTGGCTCGCGTGAAGAAGCTGACTGCGCTGTCTGATTACAGTGACGATCTGGGTAACACAATCGATTCGCCCACGGTTTTTGACAAGAACGTGGCCGTGACTATTCGTGGGAGGAACAATCGTGTCACGGTCCACCCCGATGCCAAGTTTAAGAAGCTCTTGGTGATTTTCGACTGTGACAACGGCACCTTGGTCATAGGCCCAAACTCGAAGCATGGGTTCGCATTGAATATCAGAGTAGGTCAAGACTCCAATGTGGTCATCGGAGCCGACGTAACCTCGACGACTGCCTGCGTCATCAGCGCGGTTGAAGGTGCCACGGTGCGATTGGGCAATGATGTAATGCTTGCCAGTGACAACGAAATCCGAGCGGACGATGGGCATCCGATCTTCGATATTTCCACGGGAAAGCGCGTCAACCCGGCAAAAGACATCACCATAGGCAGTCATGTGTGGCTGGGCCGGCAAGCGGTAGTGTTGGCGGGTGCCGAAGTGGGCGATGGGTCAGTGATCGGACATCGTGGTGTGGTCACACGATCAATACCGAACAACTGCGTCGCAGTGGGTGCGCCGGCGCGTGTTGTTCGGCGGAATATCGCGTGGGAGCGTCCACATCTGTCGTTCGTGGCACCGCCCTACAAGCCGGATGCATCCTACGTTACGCGAAGCGAAGAATACTGGAATCCTACTCAGGAGGTTAACGATCCTGCACCTGTTGTCGTGCAGGATCGCCCCGGCGTTATCGCTCGGATCATGCGCAAATTCGGGTATGTGAAGTTAGAGTGATCGGTTGCCGACTGCAGTTCGTGTGTCGTGGTGATCATTGAGTTTCTGACTCCGGAATTGCACGTCGTCCAGAAGGGGCCCATAGAGCGATGTTGACTAGAAGGACGGTTGCGGCCGTCTCCGTGACGTCGCTCCTCGTCCTTTCGGCATGCACTTCAGGTCCCTCTGACTCTGGAAGCTCAACAGGCGGTGGTGCAACTTCCGTGGAACCTAGCCCCACAGCGACAGAGTTCGAACAGCAGATGCCCACGGACGTCGCCGGTCAGCGACAGGTCATCACGCCCTCGACTCAGCCTGCAGGTAAGGAATTGCGTGCCGGCAACATTGGGATCTCGTTCGAATCCACGACGCTTGCCGACTCCCGACTGGACCCCGGAGCTTCGAACCTGGAAGAGGTCCTGAGGTCCCTCGGTTCGCCGGGGCTCCGCTTCGGTGGAAACGCCCTTGATCGCAGGATGTTTTGGACTTCGGCGGGGGAGGAGCCTGAGAAAGGTGAGCAGGTTGCTGTCACCCCCGACGACCTCAAACGACTGAAGAAGCTCGTTGCTGCCACTGGGTCCACCGTGACACTCGGCATCCCGCTGGGATCATACGACCCGAAACGTGGAGCCGATATGGCGGCGCATGCGGTCGACATCCTCGGTGACTCCCTGGTTGGTCTCGCGATTGGGAACGAGCCCAATGGGTACACGGTGAAAGATGTGCCGAATGGCGCTGTGCGTGGCAAAAGCTGGAGCAAGGAGAAGTACGTTGAGCAGCTCGAGGCCTATGCGAAGGCGATTCACACTAAACGACCGGATGCTCCCATTATCGGTCCGGATGTCTACGACGGTGTGTGGATGGAGGCATTCGTTGATTCCGACGTTAAGCACAAGAGCGCTATGTCCCAGCATTGGTATCAGCTCCCCGAATGCGACTCCAGAAAAGTGCCTGGACGGGGGCCTCAAGCAGAGAATCTCGTAGATCCGTTGGCGAAGAAGTCGGCTACAAAGAACTTAGGCATCGGCAGAGAGAAAGCTGAAGACGCGGGTCTGCCTCTCTGGCTGGAGGAGACCGGGCCCACGAGCTGTCCAGGTACGAACGACACCTCGCTGACCAATGCTTCGGCACTGTGGGCTGCTGACTACACGCTCTACGCTGCACAACTCGGGGTGGAACGGATGGCGATGCACTCAATGCTCGGTGCTTGCAATGGGGGAGCGCCGATGTCGCTCGTCTGCGACCCGGCCGATCATGGGCAGCGATCCGATACCTTCGTTCCCCGGCCTAACATGCTGGGTCTCAGGCTCGTCGTTCCGAGCATCGGGGGAACATTCACCAAGACCTCGGTGAAGGGTGGTGGGAACATGAGCGCCTATACCGTGTCGAAGGATAATGGCAAGACACTCGTAACGACGATTATCAACGCCAACGATGCTGCCGAGGTCGGAGGCAACCCAGTGTCGCTGAAGATGCCGAAGGGATTCTCAGTGGACAAGGCGTCTCAGGTATACGGACCCTCGAACGATGCGAAGCGCGCGACGAAGGTGATTCCATCAAATCCGCTGCCGGACACGATCCCCTACAGCGGGCCGAAGAACTCCGGCAGTGCGAGTGCATCAGCGAGTCCTGCTGCTGACGATAACGAGCTCAACATCGACATTGCGGGCAGCTCAGTGACGGTGTTCATCATGCGTAAGAAGTAGGTTCAGTACCCCAGTGACACCAGGTACCGGAAGAAGTCCGGCAGGTCGTTGCCGGCCAGTGCGTCCTTGAGTGCAGGCACGGCCTCGGCATCGAAATCGATGATGACGGTGCCATCGTCTGCGCGGCGGGAAGTCGTGGGGATGGTGATGACGGCGATGTCATCTGATTCGAGCTGGCGAAGGCTGTTGGCAATCTTGCCGAGCTCCAGCGTCGTCAGGGTCTTATCGTGATGGATGCCGCTGGCGAAATGACCGAGCACAGTGGCCCCCTTATTGGGGTCCTTAGCCAGGCCGCCTGTCTTGAGCGCCTGGATGAGAGCGCGCAGTGCGGCGCGCTGATTGCGGGTGCGTGTTTGGCCGGCATCGTCGACCGGGTCGGCGGTGGCGAATGCACCGACTGAGCTGGCGTTGAGGTTGTTGGTGCCCTCGATGAACTCCACATCGCCGGCTGAGAACGCGGTTCGGCTGTAGACGGGCAGGCCGCCTAGCTCATTGATTACAGCGCCCAGCGCAGAGGCTTCGAGTTCGGCCACGTGATCGATGCGCACACCCAAGACGTCTTCGACCATGGCGACGATGACTGGCCAGCCACCTTCATCGGCAATCGTGGCGAAGGTCTGACCCGATTCGATCTGCGCTGAAGGGTTGAGCGTCATCACGACCGCGAAGTCATTCGCCGCAGGGATGTGGATGGCCGCGAAAGTGTCACCCTGGCTACTGGTCTTCTGTGACTCGGCAGCATGCGTGATCCGAAGCAGAAGAGTACGGGCATCAGTTGTCGCCGGACGAATGTCATCGGGTGGGAAGATCGCCTCGTCGAGCAGGACTCGGGAGGCTTCGTCGAACTCGGCTCGGGCGCTGTTCAGGTCCTTGATGGAACCTACTGCCGAGACCATCTTCTTCAGCTTCGCCATCGCGGTGCGTCTCCCTCGGTGTGATCAGTACTTAGTCTGCAGTTTCAATCATAGCGGGGACGACGCGACAGGTGTCGTTGGGTGGGTACGGGACTGTTCTGCCACCTCGGCGTCATTTATCGGTGGTGCTGCTGAGCGCACCGAACAAGGTCAGTCCCATGCCCAGTGCCAGAGCGATCGCGGCCGCGATGAAGCTGCCGATGATGGTCTTGCTCAGCGCGATGGCCACAAATGCGGGGCCGGCGATCTGGCCGAGGCTGTACCAGGTCATCAGCTTCGCGGCCGCGGCCGAGATGCCCATCTGCGTGCCCACTCCGATGACCATCATGACCACCCCGATGAAGGTTCCGCCGAAGAGGATTGCGGAGACGAAGAGCAGGATCGGGTTGGAGGCGAAGACGGCGAGGACGGCCCCGCCGACCTGCAGCGAATAGCACAGGGCAAGCCCTCGGCGGGTGCCGATGCGAGCTGCGACGTTCGACCAGATCAGAGGTGAGGCCGCGGTTGCCGCTCCAGCGACGATCCAGGTCGATGCGGCCGCGCTTTCGCCGAAGACGGGTTCGGCCAGGACGACGAGGTAGGTGCCGATGATGATGTAACCAGCACCTTGGAAGAAGTGGCCTGCGGTCAGGGAGGCCAAGGCTCGGCGCCGGCTTGGGATTGCTGTGGGGTCTGCTGTTTGCGCGTGTGGGGGAGTGGCCTCGGCTGGTTGGCTGGCGTCCTCATTGCGGGCTGGCAGCGGCCAGTTCCAGGCGATGAGGGTGAACGCGGCGCTGATGACTGCGCAGACTAGCCAGAGTTCGTGCCAGTCGAGGAAACTGCTGGCGGCGAGGACGATGGCGCCGGAGATGAGAATGCCGGTACCCACACCGGCATAGATGACACCAGAATCCAGGGGTCGGCGGGCCACGAATGGGATGCGCCCGGTGATGGAGACGAAGATGAGACCTGAGGCAACTCCAGCGAGAGTGCGTACCACACCTTGCCACGCAAGACTTTCGCTCACCGGCACGGCGAACAGGCAAAGAGTGGAGGCGACGAGAGCGACCCTGTAGGTGACGCGGTCTGGGTCCACCCATCCACGGGCGATGACCAGGCAGCCGAAGAAGTATCCCACATAGTTCGCGGTCGCGATCCAGGCACCTGGAGCCGAGCTCCAGTGCAGGGCAGCGACCATGAGGGGCAGGACGGGTGTGTAGAAGAACCTACCCATTCCCATCGCCAGAGCCAGGCCGAGGGTGCCGCGGATGGCAGTGTGGTTGACGGTGTTGCCTGCACTAGGTCCCACGGCAATGCCTCCTGTTCGCTCGTCCCCGGGAATGATGTCACGAAAACGGGGCGGTCGCCTCGGCGAGGGTGAGGACGAGACGATGCGGGTGCTGATACTCCAAAAGCTGGGGGACTATCGGCACCGGAGTCGGAATGGCCTCGGATTCGTGTACACCGGAATTAAGTGAGAGCCCGTCGAACGGGTTGAAGCTGTTGAGCCGAGAACTCGAACTTCAATTTGTCGATGCGAACTTTGGCGCCCGTGCCAACGAGAGGTTCGAAGCGATGCGGCTGCAGTCTGGCGGACAGCGACTACTTGCCTTCTTTCAACTCGCCAACTGAAAAAAGATTGTGATCGCCTCTAGTCAAGCTGTGGAGTCCTTTGCTACTGTCAAATTACGTCAATACAAGATATATAGGCGTCAAGCAATATTTTACAGAACAAAGGATAGTGCACCGTGGCACAAGTTCCCTCGACGCAATTCGTCGATCCGCACACAATGATGGACCCCCGCAATCTCGGTGCCATGCAGCCGACGCGTCTCTCCGCATCGCGCAGCTTCATGGCCAAGATGATCCGCGAGAAGTGGAAGATCGAAAAAGAGGTTTTCGAACTCGATGCCAGGGGAAACGGGCAACTACGGTATGCGATCACTACCCCCGAAGGATCCTTGACGTTTGTGGCGTTTCTGCAGGAGCCGCACAACAAGAACAGAACGGGGCGCATTATCGGCACGAGTTGGGACATGGTTGGCGCCCTACTTGACGGTGTGGCTACGGCGGAGCAGGTGCGTGCTACCCGCGAAGAGATCCCTCGGCTCTACGAGGGTCGCGCGACTCCGAATACGCTCGTATGGTTCCGATCGAATCAGAGCCTACGGATTTTTCGAGACGCGCGAGCAGCCCTGGCCGAGGGCAGGCAACCCGACGCCAAAGAGCTCCACAGAGTCGGATATCTCATGCGCAATACCGGGTTGGACGGAAACGGGACCTTTGGGACGATGCCGTTCAGAGCGATTCCCGACGGTCATCCATTAGCAGTTTCGTATCACGCGCAGATGTTGTCGGCCTACCTCATGCGCGAGCTTTCCGTCGATGTCGTCGAGGAACTCGCCAGACTCGACTCACCGGATACAGCTGTGAAGTTCAACAGGGATGTCAAGCGACTCTTGGGCGTGGGCAACGGTTCTGCTCTGGGGCTGGCAATGCTCTTCTATAACCGTCCGGTGCTCGTCAATTCCTATATCTCTGCCTACCTCGATGTACTCGATCACATCCTGAACGACCCGAGTTCGAGTACGGCAGAGAGGCTCGCTGTACTCGAATCCCACCTCAGCAGAACGATCCGGTACCGGTCCTTTCTCAACACCTCCTACAGGTTCTTCACGAGCAACATGGAGATCGTGGCTGATCTGCGTCGTATCCGCGCGAAAGTCCGGGCGGGAATGCGCGGGGACATCACCACCACATGTGGGCGTACAGTTCTCGGGGAGATTCATCGCGAGATCGAGAATCAGGTAAGCAAGGAAGCTTTGCACTCGTTCGGGGCACTGGTCATCGAGCTCGATCCGGACTACTGCGACGATGTTGTGCAATCGCGTCTAGCTTTCGACGAACAGCTCGACATGCCTCCGCAGACTACTCTGCAGGAGGTTCGGGAGATGGCTGCAGGAGCCTTTAGTTGGGCGCGCGATCTTCCGCTCAACGACGAGGAAAATCGCGACCGAGTCTGGTATCAGTCCCGAGCTGCTGAGGAGCCGCGTTCCGGTCCACGCGAAGAAGTCCCGGATGCACATGAACTCATCCAGAGCTATCCCGACGAGGTGCGCGAACTCATTGCAGCTATCGACGAGGTCGATTGTACGTCGACGGCGACCGTGGGCGCTCTCATCGCGAAGCGTCCCGACCTCGAATACATAGCCCGCCTGGTCGTGGCTCTTGCCGACATGCCATACGCTACGGCCCATGTAGATCCTCACGACACGGACTTCGTGCCTGTATGGGTGATCCGATTCGTCAATTCGTTCATCCACGGTCTAGACCGCACCGAGGACCACATGGGGCGGGACGTGCGAGGGATCATCTTCGAGGGCGCGCCGTACCGAGATGAGATCGGCGACGCCGACGCTTCGACCTGGTGGTGGTCCTATTCGAAGCCTGAGATCAGGCTGGCGCAGGCGCCAGTCGCACAAACTCCGGCCGCGCCATATGCGGCATCCGGTGACCACTCCGCTGCGGGTGCCGGGCAATCGCCCCAACTAGGGACGGCCGTCCTCACCCCGACCGAGTCACCTATCTCGCCACCATCCGATCATGCGACCACCACGATCAACTGCAAATATCGTGAAATGAGACTCATGGCAGGGCGTGCTTATCAGGCGCTCAACCTGCCTAACGGATCGTGGCACGGGGCCCGAGAGTTCTTCATCACGGCTCTTGTCGCCGACTTGCGTGCGGCGTCGACTTTCGGGGAACTCCTCATCCGCGATATCGCCTCGGAGAACGGCAGCGCAATCATGTGGCAGGCTCCAAGCTTCGGAATGAGAGATGACATCCTCGCTATCGACAATCACCGACAGAGTCTGCTGGTCACCGGACATGTACTCGTCAATCTGCTGGGGGCTAACGCAAACACATTGGGCCGATCCTTCGTCATCGACAATGCCGAAGCCGACGAGGTGCTCCCGGGGCTTCGACTTGAGTTGAAGCGATATGGGGTCGATCTCCAGATCGAACAGACAGCTGCCGGCATTGTCGGCACAGTTCGACTCAGCCGCGAGCCGCAGCAGCTCGAGCGCGAGTACCGTTCCGCAATGAACGACTTCTTTGTCAATGGGCAGACGATTGGCGCAGAGACATTCTGGAAGATCTACTACCGAGGCAATGCAGGGCTCGACGTCGATACCCCGATCTCGCGGCAGCATACCGGAGGCACCGTCCTGGATGTCATCCGACCGGGAGAGCGTATTACTAAGCAATTCACCAGTGAAGAACTTCACTTACTCACAGATCCCGACGAGCTCGACAACCGGAATATCGCCGAATTCACCGCTTTCAATTGACCGTATTTGCAGCGCCGCACTACAGCCCACCGAGAATCGAAACGAAGGACACACAATGTTGTATGTAGACAGCCTGCTCTGCACTCCGCTGGAGAAGGAGAGACTGGAACACCGCCCGGCCCTGGAAGAGATTGCAGCCGGAGGAGTCGGCTGTGTCACTGTCACGGTGGGCTTTTGGGAGGACGCAACCGAATCGATGGATCAGATCGTTCGCTGGCAGCATATGGCAGAGGACAATTCAGATCTCGTCGAAATCGCCTACACAGCCGATGACATCGAACGGATCGCACAGTCAGGGCGATGCGCGATTCTTCTCGGATTCCAGAATGTGGCCTTCCTCCAAGGACGGCTCGGGTATGTGGAACTCTTCGCCAGAATGGGCACCCGCGTAGGGCAGCTCACTTATAATATCCAATCCGACATTGGTGGATCCTGCTATGAACCCCACGACTCGGGGCTTTCTCGATACGGGAAGTACGTAGTCCGTGAAATGAACCGATGTGGGATGGTCGTCGATCTTTCTCACGTTGGGAACACCACGACCATAGATGCAATCCGTCATTCTGCGGAACCTGTGGCCATCACTCATTCAAATCCTGCTGAGCTGGCTCCGCATCCGCGAAACAAACCGAGCGAAGTGCTTGATGCGCTCAAAGACAATGGTGGAGTCATCGGGCTCTCCGTGTATCGGAACATAGTCGGCGAATATACGACCGCAGAGAGGTGGTCGGAGCTTGTGGCCTGGACGGTCGACAGGATCGGTATCGACCATGTCGGCATCGGTACCGACTTCGATCAAACTGGAGGCAAAGCCTACCTTGAATGGATGCGCCAGGGCCGGTGGGCGCGGGAGGTTCAATACGGGGCAGGTTCGAAAGGCAACGCGGGGCCGCAGCCTCGGCTGGGCTGGTTCGATGATCCCTCTCAGTTCCCGAACGCGGAGACATGCCTACGTGATCGCGGGTTCGTCGATGCAGAGGTCGCGAAGATCATGGGCGGCAATTGGTTGGAATTCTACCGCCGCACGTTCAAGAAGCTGTGAAGGGACTGAAGCATGACTGTTACACAACCGTCAGCTCACACGACGAACATTCAAGAAGGGCTGTCTGCCATGAGTGGACCATTTGTCTCAGCTCGGTCGCTAAGCAAGCAGTTTGGGGACCACCGAGCCGTTGACAACGTTACTTTGGAAGTGTCCAAAGGCGAGGTGATCTCTATCATCGGGCCATCGGGTGCGGGAAAATCGAGTTTGATTCGCTGTCTCAATCTCCTTGAGGTTCCTGATGCCGGGAGTCTGAGGATAGGTGATACGAGCATTGATTTCGACAATGGTCGGCCGAGTAAAGCGCAGGTCGCCGGATTGCGGCGATTTACCGGGATGGTATTTCAGTCCTTCAACCTCTTTCCTCACTTCACTGCGCTGAAGAACGTCGCACTTCCTCAGATGCGGGTTCACCGACGGTCTCGAGCAGAAGCCGAGGAAAGGGCAATGGAAGAGCTCGGCAGAGTCGGACTCACATCCAAAGCTGACTCGTATCCAGCTCAGTGCTCCGGAGGACAGCAGCAGAGGATCGCGATTGCGCGAGCGTTAGCTATGGATCCAGAACTGATGCTCTTCGACGAACCGACATCCGGTCTCGACCCGGAGATTGGTGCAGAGATTCTTCAGGTGATGCGCAAGCTCGCCGCTGACGAGATGACGATGCTGGTCGTCACTCATGAAATGGAATTCGCGCGTCAGGTCTCCAACCAGATCGCGGTCATGGTCGATGGTGCGGTCATAGAGCAGAGTAGCCCTGAAAAGATCATGTCTGATCCTGACCAGGAGCGCACGAGCAAATTCCTATCAGCGGTATTGGGGCGCTGACATGGGGGAGATCATCGCATATATCGCGATGGGCACTGGCTGGACGGTGGTCATGACCTTCGGTTCGGCGGCGATCGGAATCGTCCTGGGACTGCCGATGCTTGCTCTGGCCCAGAGCCGATTCAGTGCAGCCCGGGGAATCTACCACGCCATTGTGCATGTCGTCCGAGGTATACCCACGATCGTGTGGCTCTTCATAGCCTTTTTTGGCGTAGGGCAACTTGGCATAACTCTTTCGCCGGTGACCGCTTCTCTGTTGGTACTTTCGATCATCGCCACGGCATATATGGCCGAAATCTATCGCGGAGGGATCCAAGCCGTACCGGCTGGGCAATGGGAAGCAGCAGGGGCACTCAACCTCGACCAGTTTTCAACCCTCCGATTCATCATTGGTCCGCAGCTGTTCAGAGCAGTCAGCCCTTCCGTTGCGACTCAGGTTATCGGGCTGCTCAAGGATTCCGCGCTTGTGTCGACGATCGGGGTCGCTGACCTCGTATTCAGAGCGGGGATCATGACTCAGTATCACGCGCATGGACTATATATGTTTGGCACCGCCGGGTTGATCTATCTCGCTCTGAGTCTGCCGATCGCCGCATTCTCACGCAATATCCATGCCCGCATTACGAGGAGGTATGCACTCGCATGAGTGATTTCTCTTGGCTCTACGATTGGCCGCAGTACATTCCGGATCTTTTGCCGGGGCTTGGCGTCGCCATATCTCTCACTCTGTTCTCCTGCCTGGGCGGCTATATACTCGGGTTCTTCCTCGCCCTGGGTGTTGAATCACCTTCGAGAGTCGTCCACTACGCCGCTCTTGTCATAGTCGAACTTGGTCGAGGAGTTCCAATCCTTGTACTACTTTTCCTCGTATATCAGGGGCTTCCCCAACTTGGACTGATGCTCGACCCGCATCCAGCGGCCTTGGCAGCCCTGATGTTCTCAGCTGCTGGGTACTCGTCGGAAATGATTCGTGCAGGACTCAACTCTGTGCCAGCTGGACAAGCTGAGGCGGCGAATTCTCTGTCGATGTCGGCTGCAGACACCTATCGTTTCATCGTAATTCCGCAAGCAGCTCGAATCTCGATTCCGCCGCTTGTCAACTTGACGATCATCATCTTCCAAGCGACATCTTTGGCAACCGTCATCACGGTGCCTGAAATCATGCAGCATGCTGGGGTGATCGGAGCTGCGACATTCGAGTACATGTCTGTGTACACAGCCGCGGCGGTGCTGTATCTGTGCATCACGATTCCTGGCGCTGTGCTCAGCGGCTACCTAGAGAAGTCGATGAGACAGAAGAAGCGTTCGAAACGAAAGGCAGTGAGGTCCCTGCTCACAGGATCGCCCTCGCTACCTGTTGCCGCCACCTGACAACTCTGCATCCTCAATATCAACAAACCCGAACGACAAAGGAGTCGCAATGAAAAAGAACCTGATGGCTACTATGGCAGCGGCCGCGATGCTTGTCCTAAGCGGATGTGGCGGAACACCTCCCGGTGCCCCCGAATCTGTGGGTGAAGACTGCACCCCGCGCGACGAGGGACTCAAGACTATTACGGAGGGCGTCCTGACTGTGGCCCAATACGAATACGTTCCGTTCTCAATGTCGGATTCTGCGGGAGAGCTCAGCGGGTTGGAGGGGGACGTGCTCACCAAATTTGCCGAGCTTGAATGCCTGACCTTGACAATCAACAAGGGTGACTCCCCGGCGATGATCACCTCGGTTGCTACGGGACGGGCGGATACAACGCTCGGATCCTGGTATCGGACGGCAGAACGCGCGGAGAAAGTACGTTTGTCCGCCCCTGTAGTCACCTCACCATTCTCTTCCGTCACTAAGGAAGGTATCGACACTGTTGACGGTCTCAGAGGTTTGGAGATCGGAGTGGGACAGGGCCTGATCGGAGTAGACGACATGAAGGGGGTCTTCGGGAGTAAGCTCAAGATCTATCAGAATGACGACGCCGTGTTCGATGACATCGCATCGGGACGAATCGAAGGGTCGGTCCAGGGCTACATAGCGGGCATGCAGTATCTCAAGAAGCATGAGATCGAAGGCTTCACCGTCACGCCGTTGAAGCCCGATGAGCGTGTTCCAGCTACTGGCGCCGCGGGACAGACCAACTTCCCAGTTAAAAAGGACAATGAGGCGCTAGGTGAAGCTCTTGACAGCGTGATCAAGGACATGCGCGAGTCAGGTGAACTCGACGAGATTGCGGAGAAGTATGATCTTGATCCACAGGTGATGCACCCGGGCAAACCGAATCTGCTTTGAGCCATAGTGCGGTATGCCTGGCGATCATTCGCTACCGGGCATACCGCTCAGATAATAGGAATAATGGGGTGGCATGAGCCTGCAGTCCGTGAGCAAAACGATATTGGTATTGGAAACGTTTCTGACGTTCCCCGACGGCTTGGCAAGTGTGTCGCAGCTGGCAAGGAAGCTCGAGTGGTCAAGGGCCGCGACCCACCAGTACGTCTCCACGCTGGCCGAAGTCGGTTGGCTGGTTCAGAACGAGAAGCGAGACTATCAGCTGTCTCCACGCGCCGCTGTATTCGGTCGTTTTGCCATCGAATATTCGGGAGTACCTCCTCAAGTAAGCCAAGCGATGGAACATCTGGTTGAGACGCTCAACGAGCCGATTTCCTACGCGGTGCTCAATGGCAACGAAGCGATCATCATCGAACGAAATGAGCCCAAACGGCCATTCTCGATGACGGCAGAGCCCCATCTGGAACTCAGAACCTCAGCTTCGGGGATGGTGCTCTTAGCTTTTGACGCCCACTTGGATACGAGCCGCTTTGCTGAGATGGCTGACAGATTAGATGCGGTTCGAGCACAGGGGTACGCGCAATCCCATTCGGAATGGCTTGGTGACATCGTCGACGTTGTTGCCGTACCAATCATGTCGAGGGGCGAGTGCCTAGGTGCCTTGAGCGTGATCGCGCCCGACGGAAGATTAGACATCCCTGTGGCACGAAAAGAGCTCCTGGACGCCCGGGCGAGTGTCGAAGATGCGATTGACACAACGCAAACTTCACCCGTTTGACATCTTCGGTCGGCTGTCTCGGCGCGGACGGAAATGAAACGACGCGGGTGCTGTTACTCCAAAAGCTGGTGGAGTATTGGCACCCGCGTCGGGACGGCATTAGAGAAACAGGGCTCAGGCGTTGACGGTGGCGCGCTCCTTCTCGCCCGCTTCGTCACCAGTTGTGGCTGCAGCCCAACCGTGAACGTCAGGCTCAAGCGACTGCTCGTCGAACGGGCTGGAGCCATTGAGAGCCGCACGAGCCTGGTCGATGTCGATCTCGTGGGTCCACTTGCCGATGAGCAGGGTGGCCACGGCGTTGCCGGTGAAGTTCGTCAGGGCACGGCACTCGGACATGAACTTATCAATACCGACGATGACGCCCATGCCGTCGAGGAGTTCGGGGCGGTGTGACTGCAGGCCCGCGGCCAGAGTTGCCAGTCCCGCACCGGAGACGCCGGCGGCACCCTTCGAGGCGATGATCATGAACACCAGCAGCGAGATCTGCTCGCCCAGGCTCATCGGCATGCCCATGGCGCTGGAGACGAACAGAGATGCCATGGTCAGGTAGATGGCGGTGCCGTCGAGGTTGAACGAATACCCGGTGGGCACGGTGATTCCGACGACAGGCTTCGAGACTCCAGCGTGTTCCATCTTCGCAATCAGACGCGGCAGAGCCGACTCGGACGAGGAAGTGGAGAAGATGAGCAGGAACTCTCTAGCCAGGTACTTCAGCAGCAGGAAGATGTTGAGGCCGGTGACGACCTTGAGGATGGAGCCCAGGACGATGACGATGAACAGGGCACAGGTGAGGTAGAAGGCACCCATGAGGGTCGCCATCGCACCGATCGCGGCCCAACCGGTCTTGCCGACGACTGCGGCGATGGCACCGAAGGCACCGACGGGAGCGGCCCACATGATCATCATCATGAGCTTGAAGACGACGGCCTGGATGTGGCCGATGCCCTTGAGGACGGGTTCGCCGGCCTTGCCCATGGACTGCAGGGCGAATCCGACGAGGAGTGCGAGCACCAGGGTCGGCAGGACCGCGATGTCACCGGGGATGAGGCTCATGAGGAAGTCAACGGTCCCGTTGGATTCACCGCCGGCGGCCGCCTCGTAGGGTTCGAGCTTGAGGCCCTCACCCGGGTGGATGAGGTTGCCGACGACGAGGCCGATGACCAGGGCGAAGGTGGCCATGATGAGGAAGTAGATCAAAGCGATGCCGCCGACCTTGCCCACGGTGGCCGCCTTGGCCACGGAGCCGACGCCGAGGACGATGGTGCAGAAGATGATCGGGGCGATGATCATCTTGATGAGTGCGATGAAGGCCTTGCCCAGCGGTTCGAGCGCCTTACCGGCTTCGGGGGCGATGAGTCCGATGGCGGCACCGGCGAACACGGCGATGATGACCATGATGTAGAGCCAGTGCGTACGGTCCTTCTTGCGCTGCGGCGGGGTGGGATCCGCCTCGGCGACGGTGTTGTCTGATGGCAACGTTGCCATGTCTCCTCCTTGAGTGGTGGTGCTCGCGACATCGGGCCGCGAAGAATTTCTCCATGAGCATTCCAGAGACTGTGACGGCTGTCTCGGTTGCGTTCATAGTGTTCATGGCCGCGATCACATCGTCGACTATTGTGGGGCTGTACGACATGACGAAACGAAGGGAATGCTCATGAGACTCGATACAGCACTTCTGCGCGCCGTTCCCGGTGCGTTCATCCTCAACTCCGGCATCGGCAAGCTCGGCCTCGATGAGGAATCCGCCGCCGGCCTGCAGCAGATGGCTGCCAATGGTGTCCCGTTTGTTGAAGAGATGACGCCGGCCCAATTCGGGAAGTTTCTGTCCTACGGTGAGATCGCCGTCGGTGCCGCACTGCTGCTGCCCTTCGTGCCCACCCGTATCGCCGGTGCCGCTCTGACGACGTTCTCCGCCGGGCTCGTTGCGAACTACTTCGCGATCGACTCCATGACCCAGGATGACGGCATCCGCCCCTCCGAGTCCGGCACCGCCGTGGCCAAGGACACCTGGCTGGCCGCGATCGGGCTGGCTCTGATGTTCACGACCGGAGACAAGAAAAAGAAGAAGCTCAAGAAGTAATTCTCATCGAGGCCATGAGTCACCGAGAGCCGCCGGGCCAGGGCGCAGGCAACGCAGTTGCACCC
>NZ_JBHFIH010000010.1:64802-109068 GCF_057334195.1 Brevibacterium sp. AGC70
GTTGCACCCCCCCCCCCCCCTCTTCCGCATGCAGCTGGCGCTCATCGCCCTTGATTGCCCCGCAACGTCGGCTACGAGCAATGTGACGACGCGGACGAACGCTGCCGTCGCGACCACAGACCTACGGCGGCGTCGTGGCCCCGGCCAGGCGCGGCCGCGGGCATTCGTCAAGGAACGCACCCATGCTGCTGGCTCAAGTCTGCGCCGTAGTTTCCCGCTGATCACTGATATAGGTACGGCCTATAGCTTCTAGCAATGGTTTCGTCTTGTTCGCATTCATCGAAGTTGAGATTCTGAAACAACAATCGTCAACGGAGATGAGTCCATGCACAAAACACAGGTTTCAGACATTCCGACCGGCACAAAACCGTCGGTCGGCATCACCCCGACCCGGCGGGATTGGGTCATTGTCGCGCTGCTCCTGGTGTTCTTCACCCTGAACTTCGCAGACAAAGCCTCGATTGGTTTCAGCGCTACCCAGATCAAAACAGACCTGGGGATAGGTGACTCGGAGTACGGGCTTCTCAGCAGCGGCTTCTTCTGGCTCTTCGCAGCCGGTGCCGTCGGCATTGCCGCACTCTTCAAGTGGATCAACCTCTTGTGGGCAGCGCCCGTCCTGATGCTCGCTTGGGTTGCCACGATGATCCCATTGACCATGGAAACCAGCTTTTTGGTTCTGTTCCTCTCCCGGATGGTTTTGGGATTCTTCGAGGGGCCCGCTCACGCGTTGTGCCAAGGAATCGTCGCACTGAGATTCCCTGCAGAGAAGCGCGCACTGGCCGGTGCCATCGTCAACGCGGGATCATCATTGGGCCCATTGCTCAGCGCGCCGATTCTGACCTGGATCATCGTCAAATATCACTGGCACGCTGCGTTCATGGTCCTGATCGCGGTCGGACTCATCTGGGTCGGTATCTGGTGGTTCGTCAACCGGGGAAAAATGCAGATGTTCAATTCCAATCTGCCTGCCGGTGAACGCATCCGCCTCGAAGATACCAGCGGCCGAGCCGACCCTAATGGGGGCATCACGGTTCCGTTCTACTATTACTTCCGGTTGAGTTCGTTCTGGGGTCTGGGAATACTGAGCTTCGGCGGTTACATCATCACCTCCGCCAAGACCTCCTGGCTGCCTGTGTTCATGCACGAAGGTTTGGGGTACTCCCAGGAACTGACGGGCACACTGGTGACTCTGCCTTACGCCTTCGCCGTCGTTGTCCTCATCTCTTCGGGCGCACTGTCCGGGTGGCTGATCAAACGAGGCTTCTCCTCGAAGTTCGCCCGCAGCTACCTCACCGCATTCGCCCTGATCTTCGCTGGTGTCAGCTTCATCATCTTCAGCTCCATCGATTCGGTTCTCATCCAAAGTATCTTCGTCGTCGCCGCCTTCTCGATCAATAGCGTGGCCTTCTCGATTGCGTTCGCCGGTGCAGCGGACTTTCTGCCTGCCAAGCAGCGAGTTCCCTTCTTCGGGTGCATCATCGGCTTCTACAGCATCGCGGGGATCTCGGCTCCCTACGTGATCGGACTTCTGGTCGACAGTGCCTCGAGTGTTGAAGCCGGATACGGTCTGGCGTTCCGCGTCGTCGGGGTCGCCATCATCGTCTGTGCACTACTGGGCGGAAGTCTCCTAGATCCAGAGAAATCGCGTCGCAAGCTGTTGGCTGCGAGCGCTATATACGCAAGCCGCAAGGAGAACTGAATGAGTACGCAGCCACTGCAGGGTCTGACGATTCTCGACCTCGGACAGTATATTTCTGCTCCACTCGCAGGTCAGAACTTCGCAGACATGGGGGCCCAGGTCATTAAGATCGAACCACCACATGGTGAGCAGGCCCGTAACATCGGTCTCTTCGGAGACACGATGGTCGAAGCGTGCAACCGCGGGAAGACCAGTTGCGCGCTTGACCTCAGCACTGAAGAAGGTCGAGCGACCTTTTACGACATGGCCGCCACCGCCGATGTGGTCATCCACAACTTCCTGCCTCGAACCGCAGTGAAACTGGGAGTTGATTGGTCGACACTCTCGCAGCGTTTCCCTCAGCTCATCTGCGGAGTGGTCTCCGGTTTCGGGCGCTTGGGCCCACACGCCGGAAGCCCAGGTTTGGACATTATGGCCCAGGCCGAATTCGGGGTGTTGGGCCTGACCGGCGAAGCCGACGGAGAGCCTCAGCGAGTCGGCTTCGCCGTCGCCGACGTACTCGCATCCCACGCATTGACCAGCGGAGTGCTCGCCGCAGTCGTCGCTCGTGACCGTGACGGGCATGGCTCTTTGGTTGAGACCTCTCTGATGGAAGCCACCGTTCATGCCCAGGGCGCCCAATGGGCCGAGTACGCAATGACGGGGCAAGCACCGACTCGCAAAGGCAATGGCCAACCGCATGCTGCCCCCGCTGCCGAAGTCATCACCGTGAACGGGTCAAGCTTCGTCCTCTCCGCATACACGGATGCGAAATGGTCTGCTCTGTGTCGGGCCATCGGCCGAGAAGATCTCCTCGGCGATGACAGGTTTGCCACGAACAGATGCCGAGTAGAGAACCGACCGGCCCTACTCGAAGCAATCGCCGATGCTCTGAGCGGAATGAGCGCGGTCGCCGCGGTGGACATGCTCCGTGAGTCGGGGATCGTATGCGGACTGATCAGGACCCTGGACGAGATCCGCGAGGATCCGGATCTGCAAGCAGGCGGGATGCTGTCTGAGGTCGAATCATCGGCTGGAGAATGGCTGCTGCTACCGACCCTTCCCGTTGTCTTCAATGGCGAGCGTGGCAACTCGACCCAGGGCGCCCCGCCCGTCGGTGCAGGCATCCGCGTGACGAACTGACGCACTCCCACAACCACGCTCGCACCAATAGGCCTGCCTGCCAGGCCCTCAAACGCTGTTCCACAGCCCCTCCCGACCGTTTTAGAAAGAGTTAGAAATGATTGACCCAGCTATCAAAGAACTGAATTTCTCGGAGTATCTGGAACAAGTCGCCGCATTCACAAGCGAGGTGCTCATCCCGGGCGAGGCCGAAATGGTTCGGACCGGGGCCGTACCCGAACGGATCGTCGAGGACATGAGATCCTTGGGACTCTTCGGAATCTCCATCCCCCGAGAACTCGGTGGTCTGGCCTGGTCCATGGAAGAACAGGTCAAGCTGACCCTGGAATTCACCCGAGCATCGGCCGTGTACCGTTCGCGATTCTCCACCGTCATCGGCCTCTGCTCACAGGGGCTCAACGAATTCGGAACACAGGAACAACGGGAAAAGTGGCTGCCGGCGATGGCCGGGGGCGACACGGTCACCGCATTCGGATTGACCGAACCGGAGGCAGGCTCGGATGCCAAGGCGCTGGGCACTCACGCGCGGAAGACCGCTGACGGGTGGGTGCTCAACGGCGGTAAGCGATACATCACCAATGCCGCCTGGGCAGACCAGCTATTCATCTTCGCGAACACGGACGAGGCGGAGGACCCCAGCTGCTTCATCGTTGACCGGTTGAGCGAGGGAGTGACAACGCGGGCCGCCGACATGATGAACGGTCATGAAACCGGCCCAGTTGCGGAAATCGAACTCAATGAGGTCGCGGTACCTGCCGACGCGCTGGTCGGAGACGCCGAAGGAACCGGAATGAAGATGGCGCTGCGGGGAATCAATCACGCCCGAATGCACGTGGCAGCGACCGCTGTCGCGCAAGCCACACGGATGCTGGAAGAAACCGTTGCCCATGTCAGCCAACGCGCTCAGTTCGGGGCTCCGCTGGCAGACCTCGGCGTCGTGCAGAACACACTGGGCGAGTGTTTCGCGCAGCTCGAAGCCGGCCGAGCTCTGACCTTGGAAAGTGCCCGTACCTTCGACGAAGGCATCATCGCCCGGCATCGGATCTCGGCCGCAAAACTGTACTGTACAGAAATGGCCAGCCGAGTCGCCGACGAATGCGTTCAACTGCTCGGTGGTGAAGGAATCGTCGGCCCCCACCCTGTTCCACGAATGTGGCGAGACGTTCGAGGCCTGAGGATCTACGAAGGATCGTCGCCGATCCATCGCAGAAACCTCGGTCGAGCGATGATCAAACAGATGGCGAAGTACGAGACGCTGCCCGACTCCTACCGTGTGAAATAGAATTGGAGGATGGAACTCAGGCACCTTGAGTATTTCGTCGCTGTCGTCGATCACGGCGGAGTCAGCCGAGCTGCAGAGGCACTGCACGTCGCACAACCGACCATTTCTCAAGTGCTGAGGGTTCTCGAACGAGAACTCAAAGTCGATCTGTTCGTGAGGACTGGCCGGAGGCTGACTCCGTCTCCGGCCGGACTGGCATTGGTCTCCGATGCACGCAGGGCGCTGCGGGGTGTCTTAGCGGTGTCGGATCATGCCAGAGAGATCCAGGATGCAAAAACGGGGATCCTGACCATCACCACGATGCCAGAGCTCTCCAGTGACGCGCTCGTCTCGTGGGCATCGGCCTTCATGCGCAGCAATCCTGAACTCCAATACTCCATCTCAGAGGCTGATAGTGCTGCGGGCCTGGCGGCTGCGGTGGAAACCGGGCATTCGGAACTCGGGTTCACTTCATTGCCGATAGCCGAACACCCACAGTTATCTTCCTTGACGATTGGGACGCAGAGACTCCTGCTCGTAGCACCACCGAAGTCTGCTCATTCCTTGGCTGATGTCTCTGAGATGGACGTCGTCAGGATTTCAGAGCTCCCAGAGATTCCCATTGCGGTCTCCCACCTGGCAAACCGGGAGAACACCGCAGTGGCAAAAATGTTCGAAGAATGTGGAGCGAAATTCACCCCGCAGGCCATCTGCCCAAACCGTTCGACCCAGTTGGCATTCGTGCTCAGCGGAGACATGTTCACGTTCCTCCCGCTGCGCATGGCACTTACTGCATATCGGCAGGGCGCGACGATCTTCGACACGGATCCCCTCATCGAAAGCCCCTTCGGCTTCGTCTTCCGACGGTCCGGACTGAGCCAGGCCGCCCACCAGCTCATGGAATCGTGCCAACAGTCATTGAAAGGCTGGACCGATGCGACAGAGAACGGGTTCGCCAAGCACGGGTCATATGCGGCTGCGATCCGAGATCTGGCAACCCGAGGGTAGGCTCGCATAGATTGTGTCTGCAGCGCGGTCGCCTGACCCGCTGAAGAGAACAGGAGCGAAGAGCTTGATGGACGACTCATGAGGAGCATGAAGCTGATGCCGTTGGCGCGCAGGCTCTTCTTCATGCAGCTGGCGCTCATCGCCGTCGTCTGCGTCGCACTGTCCATCACCAGCTACGTCTCGACGCTGGGCTCTGCCCGGCAGGCGACCTCGGAGCGGGTGCTCTCCATCGCCGAGACTCTCGCCCATGACCCCTTCGTCATCTCCTCGGTGGAGGACGCCGATGCCTCGGCGAAGCTGCAGCCCTATGCGCTGACCGTCATCGACACCGCTGAGGTCGACTTCGTGACGATCATGGACCGCGACCGCACCCGCTACACCCACCCGGACCCCCAGCAGCTGGGCAAGGACTATATCGGCAGCATCGATCAGGCACTGTCCGGTGAGAGTCAGGTCGAGGAGTATGAGGGCACGCTGGGAGAGTCGGTGCGCGCGATCGTGCCCGTCACGGACTCATCTGGCGAGGTCACAGCCATGGTCGCGGTCGGGGTGACGCTGAAGACCCTGTCGGTGGCCCGGGCCGCCGCACTGCCGCAGATCATCATCGTCGGCCTCGCCGCGATCGGCCTCGGTGGACTGGGCTCCTGGATACTCAGCCGCTACCTGCGCCGAGTCACCCTCGGCTACGGGCCCGAGCAGCTCAAGTCCCTGTTCGCGTTCTACGACTCCGCGCTGCATTCGCTGCGCGAGGGCCTCATCCTCGTCGACGATGATGGGCAACTGGTCCTCTACAATGATGAGGCTGCTGAGCTGCTGGGTCTGCCCGAGCCCGACGAGCGCCCCCCCATTCCCCTCGCCGAGGTGGCCCTGCCTCAGTCCGTGTCATCGTTGTTGTCGTCGGGTCGGGATGCCGTCGATGAGATCCACCTGACCCGTGACCGGGTGCTCGTGGTCAACCAGAAGCAGGCGAGCCAGCCCGATCGTGGTGCGCTCGGTTCCAGTTCCAGTTCTGGGGGAACCGTGGCGACCCTGCGTGATCGCACGGACATTCAGGAACTCACTGGTGAGCTCGAGACGATGCGGACCCTGTCTGAGGCGCTGCGGGCCCAGACTCATGAACATTCGAACCGTCTGCATACCGTGGCGACGTTGATTGAACTGGGGCGTTCGCGGGAGGCCCTGGACTTCGCGGTTCGGGATCAGCAGGAGTCGCAGCGGCTGACCGATTCGTTCGTCGATTCCCTTGACGAACCATTTATTACGGCACTCATGATCGGCAAGGCCGCCCAGGCTCACGAGCGCGGCATCGAACTGACCGTCACCGCTGTCGGTGAGCTTCCGCCGAGCAGCCTGGACGCCCGCGACCTGGTCACCGTGGCCGGCAACCTCCTCGACAACGCCTTCGATGCTGCAGCGGATTCTGAAGAGCGACATGTGTGGGCGGACTTCGTTGCCGCCGACGGGGAACTCATCATCACGGTTGCGGACTCGGGGCCGGGGATCGACACGGAGGAGATCGACGCGATCTTCCATCTCGGCACCTCTGCGAAGGCCGCTCCGGCTGGATCCGGTGGGCGCGGGTTCGGATTGGTGCTGGTGCGCCAGGCTGTGACGAGACTCGGCGGTGATCTCGAGGTCGAATCCGACGGGGGAGCGATCTTCACGGTGACATTGCCGCTGACTGCCGATAGCCTCGGCGAGGGTGGCAAAGATGCCGGGAACGAACAGGGAGGAGGCGATGATGGCCGATGAACGCGACCTGCGTGTGCTCATCGTCGAAGACGACCCGATGACTGCCGAGGCTCACGCGGACTTCGTGCGCCGGGTGCCCGGATTCGTCGTCGCCGGTACCTGCCTGTCCGGTCACGATGCGCTTGAAAAGTTTGAGTCTTTCGGAGTGAGTGGGGAGCCGGTCGACATCGTGCTGCTGGATATGAATCTCACCGATTCGCACGGGCTCGACGTGGCCAAGCGCATGAACGCCAAGGGCTACGGTGCCGACATCATCGCGATCACTGCGGTGCGCCACCTGCAGGTAATCCGCTCGGCGATCTCGAGCGGGGTGACGCAGTATCTGATCAAGCCGTTCACCTTCACCATCTTCCGCGAGAAGCTGGAGAACCAGCGGGATTTCCGCCTCAACCTCGACGGTTCCGGCGCCGGTTCCTTGGCCACACAGGCCTCGGTGGACAACGCGCTCAGTGCCCTGCGCTCGGTCTCCTCGGGCCGCTTGCCCAAGGGGTTGATCGAGGAGACTCTGACAGCAATCTCGGCACAGGTGCGCGACGCTGATTCGCCGGTGTCCGCGACCGAGGTTGCGACGGCATTGGATCTTTCACGCGTGACGGTGCGCCGGTATCTGGAGCATCTGGTGAAGACGAAGCAGGCGGTCAAACAGCCACGACACGGGACGCCAGGCCGGCCCGAGTATGAGTACCGGTGGGTGTGAGAGCCTGTACTGCTCTGGTCCTCGAGCATCGAATGGCCGAGAGTCGCTCACTCGGAGTGTTTAGCCGGACCGCGCAGGCTTGAAGCGATCTTTTCGGCGCACTCGCGTAGAGGTGTGACAACGGTTGATTCCAATTGTGACCGATCAAATCGGGAGGTGGGGAAGACCGTGGACAAGGCGATCGAGGGCGAGTGAACCCTAGGGACGAGGACGGCGACGCCTCCCATTCCGATGTCGAGCTCATCAGCCGAGTTCGACCAGCCGCTGCTCTTTGCTGTCTGGATCTGCGACCGGAACTCTGCCTTGTTCGTGACGGTCCACGGCGTGTACTGCTGGAAGGGCGTGTTAACGAGATAGTGCTCCAGATCGTTGACGTTCAGGTCCGAGAGCAAGATTCTCCCTGCCGAGGTGACATGCGCCGGGGAGCGACCCCCTACAGGAACGTTGACATGCATCGGGCGTGGAGCGGTGGCGCGTGCGATGTAGCGAACGTCGAAATCGTCGAGAACCGCCAATAGAACTGATTCCCCGAGCTCGCGGCTGAGCGCCTGCAAGTGGGGCTCCGCCAATCCCACGAGTTCGAGGCTGGAGAGGTAGGAGAACCCCAGGTCAAGCACTCGTGGAGTCAGGGCAAAGCGTCGTCCCCGTTGCCTCATATATCCCAGGTCGACGAATGTGAGCAGGATGCGACGAACTGTAGCCTTACCCAGCCCAGTCGCTTCGGCAGCCTCAGTGAGGGTGCGATCAGGGTGATCGGCGTCGAAGGCGCGTAGGACGATGAGTCCGCGTTCAAGGGACTGCAGAAAATAGTCCGGTCGGGTGGGGTCGGGCATTGAAGGCTCCTTGAGACGTCGTCGGGAGACGATGGATCAGCAACGGAACGAACAGTTCATAGTCCGACGTTGACAACCCGGGCAAGTGTGAATATGATCCTGTGCGCTATACGAATAATAGTTCGCTCAGAGAAACTTGTCCAAGGTTCCCTCAAAGACGTAAGGAATCATGATGGCCACATCAGAATTCACTTCGGCAGCGCAGAAGTCGGCGCGCCGGGCAGCATTCGGCAGTTTTGCCGGAGCTGTCATAGATTGGTACGACTTCATCCTCTACGGTTTGGTCGCCGCACTGGTATTCAACACGGAGTTCTTTCCGGATATCAGTCCCGTAGCTGGAACACTTGCGGCATTCGCTACCTTCGGAGTCGGTTTTCTCTTCCGTCCTCTTGGCGGAATCGTGTTCGGCCACTTCGGCGACCGTATCGGCCGGAAGCGAATGCTGGTTCTCACCATGATCATCATGGGCTCAGCAACTACTCTTATCGGGTTTTTGCCCGGCTATGAGTCCATTGGCTGGGTGGCGCCGGCGCTGTTGGTGTCCCTTCGGATTATTCAGGGTTTTGCTGTCGGCGGCGAGTGGGGCGGAGCCGCACTGCTGGCGGTGGAGAACGCTCCTCGAACCAGGCGGGCCTTCTATAGCTCAGGAGTTCAGGTCGGCTATTCCGTCGGCCTGATCCTGGCTACCGGCTCGGTGCTCGCAGTGCGTCATTTCACTACTGATGAGCAGTTTGTCACCTGGGGGTGGAGGATCCCCTTCATCGCAAGCATCGTCCTCGTCGTCGTCGGACTCATCGTCCGTGCAAAGGTGGAAGACGACGCGGGGGTGGCCGCCCGGGTGGCAGCCGCTGAACGCGAGGCGGAGAAAACTCACAAGAGGCGAATCCCCTTGTTCGAGGCACTGCGGGCACACCCTGGAACCTTCTTGCGGATCTTCGCAATGCGCTTGGCCGAATTGATCTCGGGCTACATCGTCATCACTTTCGCTGTTTCCTATGGATCGACTTACGGCGGATTCAGCGAGGACTTCATGCTCAACATAGGTCTCATAGTCGGTTCTCTCGGTATCGTCACAATCCCGACCTTTGCCTATCTCTCCGATCGTTTCGGCAGGCGCAATGTCTATCTCATCGGTTCACTTGTCGGCGTTGCCGGTTCAGCGCCCTTCTTCCTTGCCATCGAGTCAGGGTCGACTATCGCTGTCATCATCGCGGCCGTTGTGCTTTTCAATATCGCCCACGACATGGTGGTCAGTGCTCAGCAACCGCTATTCACCGAAATGTTCGGAGCCGAGTTTCGCTATAGCGGTGCTGGGGTCGGCTATCAAGTCGCCAGTGCCGTCGCTGGCGGATTCACCCCGTTTATCGCGACGGCCCTCGTCGCCGCAACCGGCGGGTCCTGGTATTTGGTGGCGGTCTACTTGGGCCTTGGATGCCTGATCTCGTTTTTCGCGGCGTTGAAAATCCGCACCCCTACGCAGAAGGAAGTAGTAGCACATGAACCAACATCGGTTTGAGTTGAGTCCCGCCCGCCGGCTATGGGGTCACATCGAAGACGGTCACATCATTGCGGCACCCGGGGCATACGACTCGTTGAGCGCGCGGCTTGTCGAGCAGGCAGGCTTTGACGCTGTCTACCTGACCGGTCTGGGAGCGACTGCGAGTCGACTAGGTGCGCCCGATCTAGGGCTGCTCTCGCAGACAGAGATGACTGAGCACGCGAGAAATATGACTCGTGCCGTTTCGATTCCAGTCATCGCCGATGCTGATACCGGCTACGGAGGTCCTGCGAATATCGAACGTACCATCCAAGAGCACGTCCAGTCGGGTGCCGCAGCGATTCACCTCGAGGACCAAGCTCTGCCGAAGCGCTGCGGTCAGCTTGGTGGTATACGCCTCGTTGACGCGGAGACTCACGCCCGAAATCTGCGTTGTGCGATCGAGGCCCGGGGAAATGCCGATCTATTGATCATCGGTCGAACCGATGCAATCGGCCCATTGGGGACCGCCGAGGCGGTGAGACGCGCGTCGATATATCAAGAGGCCGGAGTGGACCTTGTGTTCGTCGACGGCATCACGAAGATCCGCGAGGTGGAAGAAGTGGCGGCGAAGGTCCCCGGACCAAAAGTGGTCTCCATCGTCGACGGTAACGAAACTACGGCTTTGACCAAACGCGACCTAGCGGATCTGGGATTCAGCGTGGTGTTCTACGCGGTCACTGCACTTTTCACCGCAACCCAAGCGGTTTCAGACGCCTTGGCTGCGTTGGCGGTCAACGGGTCACCGGGACACGGCCCCACAGCAGCGAGCTATCCGGAGTTCGCTCAAGTGGTCGGTTTGCCAGCGTTCGAGCGACTCGATCATGACTATGGAATAGAAGGCAGAAAATGAAAGGGACCGTCGTCGTCACAGACTATGAATTCGCAGATCTGGAGCTTGAGATGGGGATTCTCAATAGTGCAGGGTACGAAATGATCCCCGCCCAGGCCCGCACTGCCGCTGATCTCATTGAGGTGTGCGCGCCAGCCGATGGCGTCATCAATCAATATGCGCAGATCAGCAAAGAAGTGATCGCAGGACTGGACAGGGTCAAGGTGATCTCGCGCTACGGCATCGGCGTCAACACAATCGATGTGAACGCAGCAACGAAGGCTGGTATCGCCGTTGCGAATGTGCCTGACGGATCACTCAATGAAGTGTCGGAGCATGCGGCAGCCATGATTCTGTCTCTGGGTCGTGGATTAGGAGAGCTCGGCACCTCTGTGCGCTCGGGCGGGTGGGACTACACAGCCGCGGGCGATCTTTTTCGGATTTGCGGACGAACCCTGGGGCTGATCGGATTCGGCAATATTCCGCAGAAACTGGTTGGCAAGCTCTCTGGGTTCGGGCTCAATGTCATCGCTTATGATCCGTACGCTGATCCCGCAGTAGCGGCTGCCTGCGGAGTGCATCTTCTTTCTCTCGATGAGGTGCTCGCCGCAGCCCATTTCGTGTCTATCCATGTCCCGCTCATTCCGGCCACTGAACACCTCATTGGTGCTCGGGAGCTTGAAATGATGCGTTCAGATGCAGTACTGATCAACACTTCACGTGGTCCTGTGGTCGATGAGTCTGCTCTGGTGGCCGCTCTGCGTTCGAGGCAGATCATGGGTGCAGGGCTGGACGTATTCGAATCTGAACCGCTGTCGGCGCAGCACCCTCTCTGCTCGCTTCCTAACGTGGTACTCAGTCCTCACACTGCCTGGTACTCCAAGGACTCGGAAGTGGAGATTCGGCGCAAGGCCGTCGAGAACGCAATTGAGGTTCTCGATGGTCGCAATTGCTCCCGGCTAGTCAACAGGGTTGGTTCCGGGGCTCTGTGACGGACCTCAGCATTTGACCAAAGCTTGTGGCAGAAGATTTGCATCACCCGAGGCAAATGAACAAATAGTTCGCGGTGTGATCGGGTGGTCACCGCGAGGTTTTCAGGTTGCAGTTGACAAACGGGCGCGCAATTAGTGGCCCGAAGCGAGTCTTCCGAAGTGATCGAAGCGAAGGTAGAGGAGACATTGACGGGCACAGGTAGCCACGACATTCGGTGACGATGCGGAGGTACCTAGAGATGTGTCAGTGGCAGTAGTGCCACCGACCGAAGTCATGGCAGTGGATTCCTTCGTCCTCGTCGTTCGAGCCAGTTGTCGTGTCGTCAGAGCCAGGCTCTTTTTCACCCGGGTTCGGCTGCTCGCTGGGACTGGGCGACTCCTCCCCGGAACCGGATTCGTCCTCATTCGATTCCGGCTCGTCACCTGGGCTGGGTTCTCCGTCCGAATCGGGCTTCTCTGCGGGTGCCTCGCCGTCGTCACCGTTCGGGCGCCTGTCAGAGTCTGTTTCGCTGGTTGCCTTACTGTCCCTGGCATCGACCACTTCCTTGGAAGGTGGAGTCGGCTCTTCGGCATCGGCAGGGGATTCCTGCGGCTTGTCTGCAGCGCTGTCTGAATCCGAGCCCGGCTGTGGCAAGGGCGTCGCGCTCGGCTCCGGACGAGGTTCTTTCGAATCCGCTACCTGGTCATCGGCACCCGCGGATTGCGGTGGCTGCTCTGATTCAGCCGAAGGAACGCCAACCGGTTTCTCGACGCTAGACGGGTCATGAGGAGATGCTTTTGCTGAGGGCCTGTCAATCCGCGGACCATGATTCTTGCTTCGAGCGGCTGATGGCCGCGGTTGCGGAACCCCGTCGTCCCGACCAGATTCGGTTATCGGGGTGGAAGCGGTCGCTGGAACAGCGGAATCACCAGAAGCGGACGCTGGTTGCGGAGCAGAATCGTTCTGCATCGCGACGATGCCGGCCGAGGTTGCGATTATGGTCGCGGCGGCTGCGATGCAGGCGAGAGCGACCTTCATTGTGGCAGTGCCCCCGGCAAGACCACCCAGACTGGCACCGGTAGCGCTTGCGCCTACGCCAGCCGTGATGTCTGCCGGGGCTGCTGATGCCCAGGATCCGGTATTCGTCCCTGCCCCGGTTCCTTCGCCTGAGGGCGATCCGAGCACAAGGTTCCACATGCTTCCGTCTGCTGTCGGCACTGCACTGGTGGGGAAGTACTCGATTGTGATGAGCGCGGCCGCAATCACCGCAGGGGTCATCCAAGCCTGGAAAGTTGTATTGAGTCCTCGGAGCCTGACTGCCTGAGAGCCGCACTGTGCGCACCAGCTCAGGTGCTCTTCCAGGGATTCAATTCGTCTCTGGCCCAGCTGTCCGCGAACATAACGTGCGAGATCCGCCGCATAGTCACTGCACTCGGGGCGGCTCGGTTCGACATGCTCCTGCAGATAGGCCAGGCGCAGCCCCTCCCTGGCACGTCGGAGCAGCGAACTGAAAGAGTTTGACGATAACTCCATCGACTCCGCCGCAGCAGAGACCGGGACCCCGTCGATGTCGATCATCGTGATCGCAGACTGCCACGAGTCAGGCAGAGTTTTGAACGCTCGGCCCAGCTGATCGCGTTCAGCCACCTCGTCGGCGTAGTTGAGCAATTCCGGGCCTGCGAGAAAGCTCAGCACGTCGGGCTCAACAGCGGTGGTCGCACGAGTCGTGGCCTTACGTCTGTACGATTCGGAACGCACCGCGGCCATGAGATAGGGCTTGAACGAGTCATCGGGCCCGTTTCCATTTCCCCAGGCCTGCCAGATCTTGGCGAACGCCTCGGAGACGGAGTCCTCTGCTCGGCTGCGATCTCGGTTGAGCCGCAGAGCCACATGAAGCGCAGGCAACCTGTGCCGGGCGTAGAGCTCTCCGAAGGCCGCCCGACCGGCTGGCGAATTCGGAGAACTCTGCCGGATCTGCGCGCACAGTTCGGAGTCACTGCGCTGAGCGGTGTCGGACGAGTGCTCGAAAGAGGAGCCAAGGTCGTGGAGTGGGGAAGACCACGCCTCGCTCATGCGTGCCACTCGAGATTGGCAGGGTCAGGATACGTCTGTCGAACCAACATGTTGGAGACCTCGAAGAAATGGGGATAACAGTACGGGGTACATCAGGGGTGATGAGACTCTACAGGACTACTCCTGTGTCAAACAAGATTCTGTTCGACGCCGACCGATCCGAAAGGATTCGGCAGTGGGTTTCTGTTCCGAAGAAGAAAAACTTCTAACTCGCGAACGAAAGCAATTGCTCGTGGGTCTCAGTTAATGAAGAGGCAAAGAATCACCCGCCGCTTCAATGTCGAGACGGCGGCTGGGATGCGGCTCGCCTCGACAACCCCCTCTGAGTCTTGAACTCATTCCCAGTGAGGTCCTGCAGGTTTAGGTGCCTGCAGGACCCCACAACTGACTGGCCCGTGCTTTTCCACTGCCGGTGTCCGATCGTTTCGGTGGCGTTGTCCAGAGCGCTTCCGGTTTCGGAGACTGGGTGGTTCACATGAAGGAGTACCCCTTTGTTCTTACGACGTCACTTGCGAAAGCACGGTGCGACGATACTGGCGGCATCTGTTCTTGCCTCATCAGCGCTGTTCGGCTTTTCGACTGTGCCCGCCCAGGCTGCAGTCGAACCGTTGCCTAATCCCTCATTGCCTGAGAAATGTGGTCTGGACATCAGCGTCGTTCTCGACCTGTCGAACTCGTTGTCCGACTCCGATGTCAACGACTCGAAAGAGGCCGCGAAAGCTGTCTCAAGTGGCCTTTCAGGCACGCCAAGCAGAGTGTCCGTCAATACCTTTGCGACTTTCGGACCAGATGGCACCAACGAACCGATTGCCAGCAGCTCTGTTTCAACCTCCGAATCCGTCGATTCTCTGAATCAGCAGATAGGTGCGTTGCAACGCGTGCCGCAGGACTCGGGCGGAACGAACTGGGATCGTGGACTTGGCCAGCTCGACGGCAAGAGTCACGATCTGGTGCTTTTCGTGACGGATGGCAAACCCACAGCCTACGGAGAGCCTGGCTCCGAAAGGGGTAACAGCGATCGGGGTACGCGGACAGACCAGATCGATGTCGACAAGGCCGTGGAATCTTCGAACTCTCTGAAATCTCAGGGGTCCAAGGTCGTCGGGCTCGGTGTCGGGAGCGGAATCAACGAAGACAACATCAAGTTGATTTCAGGCCCTGCGGCGAACGACGACTACTATGTCATCTCCGACTATTCAGAATTGACCAAACAGCTCCGTGAGATCGCTGCCAAGAGCTGTCGCGGCTCTCTCAACGTCACCAAACTCATTGACCCAGGAGTTGGCGAACATGGCGCTGAGACGGCGACATACCGTGGCGAGGGCTGGACCATCTCCTCGCCGGATTCAGTCGATGGAGTTGAAAAACTGACCAACTCTGATGGCACCGTGAGCTTCAAACTGAAGACACCCGCCGACGGTGTTCAGGCAATCGAAGAGCAGCAGGACGGTTATCGGCTGCAACAACAATCGGGAGCGAATGCCGTCTGCACCGCAGATGGGCGAGAAGTCGGAACGAAGAACATCGACAACGGGTTCGAACTGACAGAAACGGTCGACACGGATGCAATCATCTCGTGTCAGCTCGTCAATGAGCAGATCCCGGGTTCTCTGAGTTGGAAGAAGACCGATGAGAGTGGGGATGTCCTGGCCGGAGCAGAGTTCACCCTCACCGGTCCAAACGGGCAAGACTTCGTCGTGGCCGACAACGGAGAACTCGATGTCAACGACGCCGACGGTCAGTTCGAAGTCACTGATCTCGCCTGGGGCGAGTACACGTTGCAGGAGACCCGGGCTCCTGACGGTTATGAAATCTCCGAAGAAACGCAGACGGTGGCAGTCAACGGTGACGATCTTGAACAGGTCTTCGCCGATGTCGTCAATGAGAAGTCAGAGACTGCTACGTCCGACTCCGATGCAAACTTGAACGCATCGGCTGATCCAGAGGCCGACGCAGGCGATGGTGCATCGGCGAATCCGGACGCTGACGCAAACACCGCAACTGACCCGGGCGCCGATGCCGCTGCCTCGTCCGATCCGGAGGCTGATGAGAACTCCTCCACCGACCCGGAAGCGGATGTCGATGCTTCTTCTGATCCAGGTGCGGAGGCGGATGCGAACATAGCTGCTGACCCGGAGGGCGGCGTCAATGCCACTTCCGACCACACAGGGGACAAAACAGGCTCGTCTGACCCGGGCGTGGAGGCGAACGCTGCGTCGAATTCTGATCCGGAAGCTGAGGCTGACGGCTCGTCTGACCCGGGCATCGATGCCAGTGCGACGACTGATCAAGGTGCGGAAAGCGACGCTGCGACTGGTGCGGACCCGTCGAGTAATGCCGAAACCGGTTCGGATTCGAATCACGACTCGACGAGTACTTCGGGTTCGAACGAGTCTGCAAATGTTGACGGTGCATCTGCAGAGGGCACTGCGTCAGGTGACGAGGACTCCGATGAAGGGAGTGACGGCGGCCACCTGCCGAGAACCGGCGCAGCCGGGACCATGGCATTCGGCGGCCTGGGGCTGCTGCTTGTCATCGGTGGCGTCGTCGCCATCATTGTTTCGAAACGGCGGAGCACTCGTCAGGCATGATTTAGATGATTCTGAGTCGTACCCCGAGGGCGTCGTCAAATTCTCCACTGGGAGATTCGGCGACGCCTTCGGGTATTCATCGATTCGGTGGGGAATCAGACGTGATGGACCCGGAAGCCGAGGCGGACAGGTAACGGATCATCGTCTCGTCCGATTGGTCACGAACTCTTCGTATACATCGCCACGATCTCGCGTTTAAGGATCTTCCCGCTCGGTCCCTTAGGCAGCTCCTCGACGAACTCGATGATCCGCGGAATCTTGTAGGCGGCCAGGTTCTCCCTGGCGAATCTCTCCACGTCTTCAGCGCCGAGGTGGGCGCCGGGGGATAGGGCGATGACAGCGGTGACCTGCTGCCCGTATTTCTCATCGGGGGTGCCGACTACGCTGGCCTGAGCGACTCCGGGGATCTCGTAGAGGACCTCTTCGACCTCACGCGGGTATACGTTGTAGCCGCCGTGGATGATGAGGTCCTTGATCCGGTCGACGATGAAGAGGTATCCGTCTTCATCCAGGTGACCCAGATCGCCGGTGCGGAACCACCCTTCGTCATCGAGCACCTCGGCGGTGGCCTCGGGCTTCTTCCAATACCCGAGCATGACTGCCGGGCCGCGGAGGGCAACTTCGCCGACCTCACCTGCAGGAAGCGGTAATCCTTCCAAGTCGATGACCTTGACTTCGAAGCCAGGAGTGGGCAGGCCGACGCTTCCGACCTTCCTCGTCCCGAACAGCGGATTGAACGTGCCCAGCCCCGCCGTTTCCGTGAGCCCGTATCCCTCTGCCACGGGTGCAGAGAATCGCGCTTCGACCTTGCGGAGCACCTCTCCGGCGATCGCTGCACCGCCGGAACTCACGAGCCGCAGGTTCGGTGTCGCGGCCCCATCGGCGTTCGTGAGCACCGACATCCACATGGTGGGCACGCCGGAGATGATGGAGACCTCGTCCTTCGCCAATGCATCGACGAAGGCCTGCGGATCCCACCGTGGGAAAAGCGTGAGTGGGGCGCCGGCACTCAGCGCGGGCAGGGCCATGTCGGCGAGCCCGAAGACGTGGAACAGCGGCAGGCCGGTGGCCGACCGGTCATCAGGGGAGGTCTGAGTCATCTCCTTGACGATGTCCGTGGTGGCGATGAAGTTGCCCAGGGACAGCATGGCGCCCTTCGGTTTGCCGGTGGTGCCCGAGGTGTAGAGCAGGGCGGCCAGGTCATCCCAGTCGAAGTCGACACGATCGAACTCGGCGACGCTGTCCTCTCTCAGCCGAAGGCTCGGCCCCTCGTTGCCGACCAGCGGCAGGGTGTCGAAGTCGATGCCGCGACCGATTGCAGCGCTGCGTCCGGCCTCGGCCATGGCTGGGTGGGCCACAAGCCGACGTGCGTCCGAATCTTCGAGGATGTAGTCCAGCTCCCGGGCCGTCGAGAGCGGATTGACGGCGACGGTCGCAAGTCCGGCGGCGTGGGCGCCGAGGAATTCGATGAGGAACTCCGGGCACGACGGGGCGATGAGCACCGTCCGATCGCCCGGGAGAAGCCCGGAGGCACGGCAACGATCGCGTGCGGCTTCGATCTCGCCGAGGAAGCGCAGATGGGACAGCGAGACCCGGTCCGGGCCAGGGGGAGTGCGCACTGCAGTGGAGTCCGGGATCGTCTGTGCCCAGGGGATGAGCAGATCGATGATTGACGTGCGCAGGGTCGCGTCCATGAGACTCCTTTACTTGAAACTGAGTGCGGGTTCAACTATAGATGGATGTGGCCCTGCACACAATGAGGTGGGGCATTGTGGTGAAGGGGGAAGTCGATGGAGCTCAAAGGACGGAACGCGGTAGTCACCGGCGCGGCCGGAGGGATCGGTGCCGCGATCGCAGCGGCCCTGCATGAACGCGGGGCGCGAGTGCTCCTCGCTGACCTCGCCGAGGAGGTCGCCGACACCGCGGCAACGCTGGGGCAGCCGCATTGGACCGGGGATGTGTCCTCGGCAGAGGGTGTGACCGGGCTGCTCGCCGCCGCCGAAGGCGAACTGGGGCAGGTTGATCTCTACTTCGCCAATGCCGGGATCACCGGAGCCACCGGCCTCGGCGGCGAGGACGACTGGGACCGAGTCATCGACGTCAATCTGCGGGCCCACATCCGAGCCGCCGAACGACTCGTCCCCGAGTGGACTAGGCGTGGGGAAGGATATTTCATCGCCACCGCCTCGGCGGCGGGACTGCTCACTCAGATCGGACAGGCAGGATATTCGGTGACCAAGCACGCCGCGCTCGCCTTCGCCGAATGGCTGTCCGTGTCCTATGGCGACGAGGGTCTGCGCGTGTCAGTGCTGGCCCCCATGGGTGTGAACACGAAGATCCTGTGGGGTGAGGATCCCAAGGCGATCACCGGGGACGCGCTGACCGGGCAGCGAGCAGTCGCCGAGGCAGGAAACGTCCTCGAGCCGGCAGACGTCGCCACCACCGTCATGGCCGCCATCGAGGCCGAGACCTTCCTCATTCTGCCCCACCCCGAAGTCCTCGACATGTACCGCATGAAGGGCTCGGACTACGACAGATGGCTGCGCGGCATGCGCCGCTACCAGGCGAAGCTGCAGGGGCACTGATGAGCTGAACGCCACTGCGGAAATGATTGAGCGGCAGGGATCCGTCCCTGCCGCTCATTCTGCGTCTGAGACCTCAGCCTCCGATGCTGTTGGCGTGCAGGTGCTCGCCGGGAACGGCCGTCGGGGACTGCCTGACCACCTTGGGGTTGGTCTCTCTCAGGGCGATGGCACAGCCGATGGTGATGAACGCCGTGGCGCAGACGAAGAGCGCGATGCCCACAGTCGAACCATCCATCTTCGCGATCAGCCAAGTCATCACGATGGGCGTCGAGCCCGACACGATGATCGCATTGAGCTGATAAGCCAAGGACACCGAGGAGAAGCGGATCTGCGGTGCGAACAACTCCCCGAAATACGAGGCGACCGGAGCGTAGACGAGTGACTGGAATACGGCAGCCACGCTGACCGCGATCGTGAACATGGCCATGTTCGCTGCGTTGATGAGAGCGAAGTAGGGGAAGGCCCAGATGAGGATCCCGACTCCGCCGATGATGATGACCGGTCGACGTCCGATCCGATCGGCCAGCCTGCCGCCGAGCAGGGTCACTGGGATCGCGACGACGGTGGAGAGCATGGCGGCGATGAGCATGCTGTTGTAATCCATGCCCAGGTACGTCGTGCCATAGGACAGGGCACCGGCGATCGTGATGTAGAAGACGCAGTTCGTGGCCGACAGTGTGCCGGAGGCGAGCAGGATCGTCTTCCAGTTCGACTTCACTGCCTGCCACAGCGGTGCACGCACGACAGCGGGTTTGCTTGCCGAGACTTCCGAGACTTCGCGTTTGAGCGCTTCGAACTCGGGAGAGTCCTCGATCTTGAGCTGGATGTACATGACGACCGGCACAAGGAGTGCTGTGGCCCAGAACGGCACCCGCCATCCCCAGGAGATGAAGGCTTCATGGCTGATGGACGTGGAGACGATGACGAAGACGAGATTGCCCAACAGTGCTCCACAGGGGACTCCCACCTGCATGAAGGAACCCGAGAACGCTCGATGTTTGGGCCCGGCTGATTCGCTGAGCAGCAGCGCAAGGCCACCCCACTGCGCCCCACAGGCGATGCCTTGGAGGAACCGGCACGTCACGAGCAGGATCGGTGCTGTGAGGCCGATGGTCGCGGTTGCGGGCAGGCATCCGATGGCGAACGTGAAGATCGCCATTGCCAGCAATGAGATGACGACCATGGGTTTGCGGCCGAGCTTGTCCCCGTAGTTGCCGGCGAGCAGCCCGCCGACCGGTCGGGCGATGAAGCCGGTGGCAAAGGTTGAGAACGACAGGAGTACGCCGTTGATGCCCTCCGCGTCCGGAAAGAACACGTGCGGGAAGACGAGTGCGGCGGCGGTGCCGTAGAGGAAGAAGTCGTACCACTCGATCGATGAGCCGATGAGTCCGGCCGCGCGGAGTCGGCCGTGCTTTCCGGCGTGGACCTTTGAGTCTCTGCGGCTGAGGTTCGCGGTGGAGTTTGGGGGCATGTGGCGTCCTTTGTTCGTTGAAGGCTGCTCGGTGGGTGATGTGTGTCGTGGTGATGTCCGTCGTGGCAGCGATGTCACTCGAAATAGCGGCGCGGGTTCTTCACCAGCATCGTGTCGATGTCGTCCTCGCTCACGCCACGTTCGAGCAGAGTCGGAATGACCTCGTCGCTGATGTGACGGAAATGCCAGTTGGGCTGCGCTGTCTCCTTCTCCTCCTGCGTGAAGTAGTCGATATAGCACGACGCGTCATGGGCGAGAGTGATCTTCTCGGCATATCCGCGGCGGACGAGTTCGACGATTGTCTTCACGCGTTGCTCGGTCGGGAGATAGGCATCGATTCCGAAGCGATCCATTCCCAGGAAGGATCCGTTGTCCGCGATCGTCATCAGGTAGTCGATATCGGTCGAATCCCCGGAGTGCCCGATGACCACTTTGCTCAGATCCGCGCCCTCCTCCTTGAGGACTCTCTGTGCGACCAGGCCCGATTCGGTGCTCGGGTTCGTGTGGACCGTGATGGGCGCACCGGTCTGCGCGCTCGCCTGACCGACGGCGCGCATCGTGCGTTCGACTCCAGGAGTGAGGCCGGGCGTTTCGATGGCGCACTTGAGGAACGCCGCCTTGACTCCTGTGTCTGCGATGCCGGTCTCGATATCAGCGATGAAGAGACCGACGAGCGGCTCCGGTTCATCGATGAGCAGCCCCGGGCCGTGGTGATCGAATTTATGCGGCAGATCATTGAATGTGTAGAGTCCCGTGGCCACGACGATGTTGAGATCGATCTGCTCCGCCACTTTCTGAACCCGGGGGATGTAGCGTCCGAGTCCGACGACGGTTGGGTCGAAGATCGTGTCGATGCCTGCGGCCTTGAGATCGTTGAGCTTCGCCACGGCGTCGGCGATCTTCTCCTCCTCGTCCCACCCCATGTCGTAGTTCTGCCGCATCTCCTCGTTGACGATGAAGATGTGCTCGTGGACGAGGGTCCTGCCGAGGCTGCTGCTGTCGATGGGACCGGTGACAGTCTGCACTTGTGCCATAGGTGCTGCTCCTTCGCATACGTGGCTCGACCGTGCACCAGATGCCACTGCCACTTGAAGTGATGCGGCTCACACGGCTACTCTTACGTTATCGAATATGAACTCAATTTCAAGTGTGGCTTGGCACCCACAGAGAGGCAGACCATGACAACTCCCATTCGCCCCACCTCGATCGCCGACCTCGAGGCACTCGTCGGCCAAGAGCTCGGCCCGACCGGCTGGCATGTGCTGGTCCAAGACGACATCAACGCCTTTGCCGATCTGACGAATGATCATCAGTGGATCCACGTCGACGAGGAGCGCGCGGCGGCAGGACCGTTTGCCGGAACCATCGGCCACGGCCTGTTCACGCTCTCCCTTGGCCCGGCTTTCATGGAGGAGTTGATGGCCTTCGACGGTTTCGCTCACAGCCTCAACTACGGGTACGGGAAGGTCCGCTTCCCGAACCCCCGTCCAGTGGGCTCACGAGTTCGCATGCATGCCACCGTCACCGAGGTGGAGCGAAAGAAGACCGGGTCCGCCCAGATCACGACGACTCAGGTCTTCGAAGCCGAAGGCATCGACAAGCCCGTGTGCGTGGCCGAATCGATCGGTTTCTTCACCGAACACGGCGCCGAAGTCTGACGCCCGAGCCTCTCCACACGACTGAAGGAATCCGCATGAACATGTCAACACTATTCAGCCTCGACGGACGCAGCGCTCTCATCACCGGAGGTTCGCGCGGCATCGGCCGAATGATCGCAGAAGGATTCGTCCAACTCGGCGTGCGCGTCTACATCACCGCCCGCAAGGCCGAAGAATGCGACGCAGCGGCAGCTGAGATGTCTGAGAAGGGGACCTGCACCTCCATCCCCGGCGACATCTCCACCCCGGAGGGACTCGACGCCGTCGTCTCGCGACTGCGAGAGCATGAGTCGAGCCTGGACATCCTCGTCAACAATGCCGGGGCCGCCTGGGGTGCACCCTTCGACGAGTTCCCGGAACACGGCTGGGACAAGGTCATGGACCTCAACCTCAAGGCACTGTTCTTCCTCACCCAGAAACTCGCCCCCGAGCTGCGTGCAGCCGCCGCCGGTGGAGACCACCTCGCCAAGGTCATCAACATCGCCTCCATCGACGGTATCCGGACGAACCCGAACGAGACGTACAGCTACCACGCGAGCAAGGCCGGAGTCATCCACCTGACCAAGCGACTCGCGGCTCAACTCGCCCCGGACGGAGTGATCGTCAACGCAATCGCTCCCGGAGCCTTCCCCTCACGAATGAACAAGGATGCCCGCGATAACGGCGACGAGGTGCAGCAGCGCATCCCCGCCGGGCGCATCGGCGGTCCCGAGGACATGGCAGGAGCCGCGACCTTCCTCGCCTCGCGCGCCGGTGACTACGTGGTCGGCGAAACGATCGTCGTCGACGGCGGCGTCGTCGCATCAACAGGGATCTGAGGCGGCGAGAACCCGCCGCTGGCACTCTCCGCCCCGCAGACATTCCGCCCCTCAGACACAGAGAAACAGGAAGAGCAGACACCATGAAGGCAGTACAGCTCAACGCAACAGACGGACCGGGCTCACTCGCGCTCGCCGACGTCGACACCCCCTCGGCAGGACAGGGCACAGTCCTCATCGACGTCGCCTACGCGGGAGTGACATTCCCCGAACTGCTGCAATCGCGCGGGCAGTATCAGATGAAGCCGCCTCTGCCCTACACCATGGGTTCGGAGGTCGCTGGAACCGTGCGTGACGTGGGAGAAGGGGTCACCGGCTTCGCCGTCGGAGACCGGGTCGTCGGCGTCGCGGGCACCGGAGCGTACGCAGAGGTCATGGCCGTTCCCGCCTCAAGCGTCCTGCCGCTGCCGGAGACCGTCTCGCTGCAAGCCGGAGCAGGAATGCCGATGAACCTCCTCACGGCAGACTTCGCACTTCGTGTGCGAGGGCGGCTCGAAGCAGGACAGAGCGTCCTCATCCACGGTGCTGCCGGCGGCCTCGGCAGTGCACTGGTGCAGGTCGCACTGGCCTACGGGGCGGAAGTCATCGCCGTCGTCTCCACTCAGGAGAAGGCGGAGACGGTGACTCAGCTCGGCGCCCAGCATGTCGTCCTCGCCGACGGGTTCAAGGACTCCGTCAAGGAGATCTTCCCGCGCGGAGTCGACCTCGTCGCCGACCCCGTCGGCGGAGATCGCTTCACCGATTCCCTGCGCTGTCTCTCACCGTTCGGCACCCTCCTGGTCCTCGGCTTCACGGCTGGTTCCATCCCGGAGGTCAAGGTCAACCGCTTGCTGCTCAACAACGTCTCCGTCGCCGGAGTCGGCTGGGGTGCTGCTGTGGCCGTGCGCCCGGGGATGGTGGCCGAGCAATGGGAATCGCTCTGGCCTCATCTGTCCGCCGGTGATCTCAACCCGGCCGTCCACACTGTCCTGCCGTTGGAGAAGGCAGGCGAAGCACTCGAGATCATAGACTCCCGCTCCGTGCGGGGCAAGGTGCTCCTCGAGGTCAACGGTGAGGGCGATGACGGCGCCGTTGCCGCGCAATGACCAGCCGCCTCGGCGCCTTCGATACACGTCGCACCACTCAACAGAACTGATCAGAAAGCAGGAACCATGGACTTCGCACCCGATGAGAAGACCCGCGAATACCAAGACAAGCTCAACGCCTTCATGGACGAATTCGTCTACCCGGCAGAGTCGGTCTACCACCAGCAGCGTGCGGAATCCGGAGATCCGAACTTCCACCCGCCGATCCTCGACGACCTCAAACGTGAGGCGAAGAGCCAAGGATTGTGGAACCTGTTCCTGCCCTACGAGGGATGGGGCGCAGGACTGACGAATGTGCAGTACGCCCACCTCGCTGAGATCACGGGCCGAAGCCCGGAGATCGCGCCCGAAGCCATCAACTGCAATGCCCCGGATACGGGAAACATGGAAGTGCTCACCCTCTTCGGGACCGACGAGCACAAGGAGAAGTGGCTCAAGCCCCTGCTGGCGGGTGAGATCGCCTCAGCCTTCTGCATGACAGAGCCGGCCGTGGCCAGCTCCGATGCGACGAACATCGAAATGAGCATCGCCTCCGACGGTGATGACTACGTGCTCAATGGTCGGAAGTGGTTCGCCTCGAATGCGCTTCACTCCAACTGCAAGGTCTTCATCGTCATGGGCAAGACCGACCCCAGCGCCGAGACCCACCGCCAGCAGTCGATGCTGGTCGTGCCCAAAGACACTCCGGGAATCACGATTGTCCGCGGACTGCCTGTGTTCGGGTACATGGACCGCGAAGGTCACGCCGAAATCCTCTTCGAAGACGTGCGGGTGCCCAAGTCCGCGCTGCTCTCCGGTGAAGGCGAAGGCTTCGCCATCAGCCAGGCGCGATTGGGGCCCGGCCGCATCCACCACTGCATGCGGTCGATCGGTATGGCAGAACGCTCCCTCGACCTGCTCATCGACCGGGCTCAACAGCGGGTGACCTTCGGGCAGCCAGTTGCCGAGCGGGCCAACATCCAAGAGTGGATCGCCGAGGCGCGCATCGAGATCGAAGCCACCCGTCTCCTCGTGCTCAAGGCGGCGTGGATGATGGACACCGTGGGCAACAGGGAAGCGGCGACGGAGATCGCGGCCATCAAGGTCAAAGCACCCGAGATGGCGCTGAAGATCGTCGACCGCGCCATCCAGGTACACGGCGGCGGTGGCGTCACCGACGACTTCCCGCTGGCAGGCTTCTACGCTCACCTGCGCACCCTGCGACTGGCCGACGGACCCGACGAGGTGCACAAGCGCTCGATCGCCCGGCGGGAGCTGCGCCGGCGAAAGAATGCTCGGGAAGCCGGATGAGCGTCGAACTCGACCTGAGGGCGCTCGCCGCCTGGATGCGCGAGGCGGGGGAGAGCGTCGACGGCGCGCTGACGGGTACTCGAGTCGGCTACGGGCAGTCGAATCTCACGTACCGCATCGACGACGAGGCCGGAGGGTCATGGATCGCGCGTCGGCCCCCGCTGGGGCGGCTGCTGGCCTCGGCCCACGACGTCGAACGTGAGTACCGGATCATCTCGGCGCTGCAGGGAACAGGAGTGCCGGTCCCCGACACCATCGGAGTGTGCACGGATCTAGCCGTTGCCGACGTCCCCGTCTTTCTCATGGCCCATGTGGAGGGCACGGTCGTCGATGATGAGGACACCGCCCGGTCGCTCACCCCTGAGGTGCGCCGCAGGCTCGGCCTCGACCTGGCACGGACACTGGCGAAGATCCACGCGGTCGACATCGACGCCGTCGGGCTCGGCGATCTGGCGTCGACGAAGCCGTACGCGCCGAGGCAGCTCAAACGGTGGAGCCGACAGCTGGAGGAGAGCAGAACTCAGGCCAGAACCGACCTCGACGCACTGACCGAGCTGCTCCGCGACACCGTTCCGGACCCTGACGCGATCGCACTGGTCCATGGCGACTTCCATATCTGCAACGTCATCATCGATGAGGGCACGGGCGACATCCGAGCCGTCCTCGATTGGGAGCTGTCGACCCTGGGAGATCCGCTGGCCGATATGGGCAGCGCACTCGCGTATTGGACACAGGCCGGTGAGATGCCCGCCGGAATGTTCGCAGCCTCTGCGTTGGACGGCTTCCCCACGCGGGCAGAGATGGCAGAAGAGTATCTGCGCGCCTCGGGGCGTGATGGGCAGGCGTTGGGATTCTGGCATGTGCTGGGAGTGTGGAAGGTCGCCATCATCGCCGAGGGGGTCTACCGCAGGGTGCTCGACAACCCGGAGAACGCCGCCGGAGTCCCCGTCACACCCGAGAACATCCAAGCGGTGATCGACCATGGGTGGGACGTGGCCAGAGAGAACGGACTGGGTTCATGACCGCCTCGGTGCCGGTCGTCGGTGCATCGGCGGATTGTATGATGGGCTGACCATGGCGAAGACTGAAGAACAGGGCGAGAGGCAGGGCGAGGACGTCCCCACACTGGTCGACCCCACCCTGACCCGCGAGCTCCCGTCCACCCCACGAGGCATCCGCACACGCGCGTCCCTGTTGGCTGCGGCCCGCACCGTCTTCGAACGCGATGGGTACATCGATTCGCGACTGACGGACATCACGAAGGAGGCTCGGTGCTCCACCGGCACCTTCTACACCTACTTCGACAGCAAGGAAGAGGCTCTGGCCGCAGTTCTGCACGAGGCTCAAGAAGACATGCTCCATCCCGGGCCGCCACAGGAACAACACGCGGACCGTACCGTCGTGGAGTCACTCGAGGCCGGCAATCGGGCCTATGTCGACGCATACAAACGCAACGCCAAACTCATGCTCCTGCTCGAGCAGGTCGCAGCGATCGACCCGAAGTTCAGGCGCTTGCGATTGGATCGGGGGAAGGCCTTCGCCGAACGTAACTGCCGATGGGTGAAGAAGCTCCAGGCAGAGGGCTACGCCGATCCGAGTCTCGACCCGGTCATGTCGGCAAGTGCACTCTCACTCATGGTCGGGCGCATGGCCTATTACAAATACGCATTGGACGAACCGGACTGGGGCTCGGACGACCTCCTCGTGGAGACCGCAACGAAGCTGTGGGTCAACGCACTGGGCATCCCCGCCGACGGTTCCCGTCGCGCCGAGGAGTCTCCATGACATCAACAGCGACACCTGCCGCCAGCACTGGCGCTCCGTTCGACAACGCTTCGGTGGCCGCTCGCCTGGTCGAACTGCCGTTCGTTGCGGATGCGCGAGCGCTGACGGTGAGCACCTCGGGCGGGGAGTTCGCCGGTTTCCAGGCGACACCGGCCCGTCCAGATCCGCAGCTGGGAGATGCGCTGTTGCTGCACGGGTGGCCCGAATACGCGTCCTGCTGGGAGAAGGCAGCCTCGCTGCTTCTGGAGCAGGGGATGAGCGTGTTCGCCTATGACCAGCGCGGATATTCGCAGGGAGCGCGCCCGGAATCTGTTGACGAGTACACGATGCCCCATCTGGTCGCGGATCTCGACGAGATCTCACGCTCGGTGGGACTGGGCCGCTTCCACCTCGTCGGCCACGACTGGGGTGGGATGGTCGCGTGGCATTACGCTGCGAACCATCCAGAGCGTCTGCTGACGAACACGGTCGTCTCGACACCACATCCGATCGCCCATGCCAAGCAGGTGCAGGCGGACCCGGACCAGTACGAGCGCATGGAATACATGCGCGCGATCCAGGCCCATCCGGACGGAGTTGCCCGCACTCTGCTGCGCAACGACGGAGAGATACTCATCGCTCTCTACACCGGTGACGTCCCTGATGACATGGCGGCCTCCTACGCAGCGCGCTTGAGCACGCCTGGAGCAATGGACTCGGTGCTGAAGTACTACCAGGCCGCGGATGGTCGTGCTCGATTGTCGAGCACTCCAGTCACCGTGCCGACGACCTTCGTGTGGGGCAGTGAAGATATCGCCTTCCCTCGTGCCACTGCGGAGCTGACCGCTGAGTATGTCGAAGGCCCTTACCGGTTTGTCCCCCTCGAAGGTGCATCCCATTGGCTACCGGAATCGCACCCCGCCGAGATTGCGCGTGAGGCCATCGCTTTGGCGCGGGAGCACTCGGCTTGATAGGTGCAGGCAGGGCAGGCGCCGATCGAAGGTGTCCGCGCCGCCAGCGCCAAATTGTCATTGCGATAACACCCAATCGGCGACCGCATACAGCGCGTCGATTTCGGTGGGCAGATGTGAGTCGTCAGAGGGCAGTGCTTGTGCGATCGAGAGCCCGTTGACGAAGGTGAAGGGGATACGGGCTCGTCGAGCGTTGTCACCTGATTGCAATGCGCCTTCGTCCTCGAGGGTATTCAGGCAGTATTCGATGCGGCGGTGAAGCTCTCGTTCGCTGGCCAGAAACTGTGCCCTGGCGCCTTCGGAGGGTTCGTTTGCGATGTAACGGTCGAAGGTCTCACGCCACGCGTTTCGCGGATCGGCTCCGGCCGATATGAGAAGTCGTCGCAGGCATGCCACGAGTCTCTCCCGTGCAGGTATTGACGTGTCGTGCATCGCGTCGGCGGGAATGATCAGGTCATACACCCGAGCGATCACCTCATCCATGAGCGCACGTTTGGTGGGGAAGTGGTGTTGGAGCGACCCCGTGCTGACTCCGGCCCGCTTGGCAACTGCCCGCACGCTCATCATCGCTCCGGGCTCTTCTCCGAGCATCGTCGCGGCAGCCCACAGGATTTTGTCTCTGCTGCCGATGCCCTCTGGTGGCTGAAGTTCCATCACCCCCCTCCATTACTCCGTATTGTTCGATTGCGCTAGTGACCATCAAGTCACCAGTACACTGTATTGCCGGAGCGGTGTTTTTGTGATTTTGCAGCAACGTAACCTGCCTGAATTCGAGTCTTGCGCGCCCCGGATGGTCGAATCGTTCTCCCTCGGGCAGATTACAGGACGGCTTGTTTTGTTCGGGCCTTATCAGTCCACCTAGTATTGGTCACTGACGCTGAATACCGCCTCGAATGATGATGGAGTCATGATGAACAAGAGAACCCTTGCCCTTCCCGCCTTGGCATCAGCGACGCTGCTGCTCGCCGCATGTTCAGCACAGGCGAGCGATGAGGGCGCATCGGACAATGCCAGCACCTCCGCCAGCGCGGCGGAGGCTAAGGCGGACTTGAAGAAATCTGACGGTACAGCAGCCGGCGCCGCATCATTTGGTCGGACCAAGAGCGGGACCGAGGTTTCAGTGAAAGTCGAGGGACTCGAGCCAGGATTCCATGGATTTCACGTTCATGCCACGGGTAAATGCGAACCTGATAGCGTGGCTGCGGACAAGCCCGAGAAGAAGGGCGACTTCCTCTCCGCCGGGGGGCATATGGGCTCCGACGAGGCCAAGCACCCGAACCACGCTGGTGATCTGCCCAGCCTGCTCGTCAATGAGGACGGCACCGGTGAGCTGTCTTTCACCACCGACCGGTTCAGCCCGGAGGACTTGGCTGATGACGATGGCAGTGCAGTCATGATTCATTCAGGAACGGATAACTTCGCCAACATTCCCGAACGCTACGCCTCCGAGGGCGCGGATGAGGAAACAGCGGGTGCTGGTGACGCCAAGATGCGCGTGGCCTGCGGAGTCGTCGAGTAGGACCACGACTGTAACCGCTTCACGCGGAAAGGGTTGCAGCGTGCACGGGGAGTCACTGAACGGTGGACTGCTGACGGTGTGAATGCGACTCTGTGCTGGCATCCGGTGGTGCATGTCAGGTGAGATGAAACGGATCATAGGAGTCTGTCAGTCTTTGGGAGAACTCGGATCAGGCCGCGAAGACCCCCGGGGTCGTCCCTAACGTCCGGCGGAAGTGCCGAGTGAGATGGGACTGGTCGTGGAAGCCGGACTGGGCGGCCGCCTCGGCGGGGGAGAACCCGGACAGGAGAAGCCTGCGGGCGCGGTCGATGCGACGGCCGATGACGTACTGGTGCGGGGCGATCCCGTAAGTCTGGGTGAACACTCGGACCAGGTGACTACGGTGGGCACCTAAGTCAGCGGCCGCCTCGGCGATGGTGAAGGTCTCTTCCAAACGATCATCAAGCAGGTAGCGCAGACGACGGGCAAGAGGTGCGTCAGAAGCCGTGTCGACTGGTGATTTCAGCTGCGGCTGCACGAGGTCACGCAGCGCAAGGACTCCGCACTCGGCGGCGAGGACATCGGCCGGGTCATTCAACGCGGCATGGATCTGGCCGACCGTCGAGGTGACGCTCGGGTCGACGAGCATCGGTGTCTGCGCTGCGGCATCGATGGCGCCCAGGGGCAGCCATTCGGGTTCGAGGTAGAGCACACGCTTGCGAAACGGGACATCAGGAGTCGCCGAGCGGCCATCGTGGGGCACTCGGGGCGGCAGCAGCGTCACCGTCGAGTTCGTCGTCTGGTGCTCGTGCCGGTCCAGATCGTAGGTCACTGTTCCCTGATCGACGAGCAGAACGGTCCATGAGTCATGAGTGTGCGACGGATAGGCATGATGTTCGAACTGTGCGTGGAGCACCTCCTGCACCAGGGGCACATCCGGGTGCCACGCATGGATCACATCAGCCATGTCACAAACGTACAAGACCCACCTGGGGAAACCGGCCAGAGTGGGAGCATGCACGAAACCGCGAACACAGCAGAGACAGCTGCAGGCACCTCCACCGATACGGTCGGAGCAACCGGCACCGAGGTGGTCCGCTTCGACACGAAGGTCGTCGTGGTCCTCCGCGATGACCTGCTGCCCTGGCAGGAGCTCAACGTAACGGCGTTCCTGACCAGCGGTATCGCCACCAGCGAACCGAACCTGGTGGGGGAGAGCTACCGAGATGCCGACGGCAACGACTATCTTCCGTTGCTGCGCCAACCGGTCCTTGTTTTGACGGCAGATGGAGGGCTGCTGGCGAAAGCGCGGGAGAAAGCGATCGGCCGCGGGATTCCTCTGGCGATCTATACGGAGGAACTGTTCTCGACCGGACACGACGCCGCCAACCGCGAGGCCGTGGCCTCGGTTGCGGCTGAGGATCTCAACCTGGTGGGGATTGCTCTGCGGGGGCCGAAGAACGCAGTGGATCGGGTGGTGAAAGGCGCGCGGATGCATGGGTGAGGTGGGGCCGAGGTGGGTGGCTCCCGACTCTCAGGCGAAATGCTCTGCAAACGGGAAATAGCCGAACTCTTGGTTCTCCAGAGCTCCCGTGACTTCGGCACCGAGGCTGTTCCTGACATGGGTGCGGACGAGATCGGCGGCTGCGATTCCATCGCCGGCGATGACGAGTTCGAGGATCTGGTGGTGCTGATTCTGATCGATGGTGCGGGGCTTGGCGCCAGCGGGAAGCTCGAGGCCTATGCGTCTGTATCGATCGGATTTGTCCCACAGGTCGTCTAAGAGCTTGACCATCACGTCATTGTGCGAGGCGACGTAGATGGACCGATGGAAGGCCCTGTGCGCACCGATGGCTTCCTCCCCCCAGTCCCGAGTCACAGGCAGCAGGTTGTCGGCCGCGGTCTTCATTGCGGCAATGTCCCTCTCGGTTCTGCGTTTGGCGGCCAGTTCGGTGGCTGATGGTTCCAGCGAGTAGCGAACCTCCAGCAGATGACGGGCCTCGGATGCGCTCATCGGGGCGACTCGTGCGTCCCGATGAGCGTCTATTGTGAGCCAGTCTTCGCTCGCCAACCGTCGGATTGCCTCACGAAGTGGGGTGATGCTCATTCCCAGGTTCTCTGCGAGTTCATATTGCGACAAGCGCGACCCGGGAGCCAGCTCGCCTGATGTGATCCGGCGCCGAAGCTCCGCGTACGCCTGCGAACCTTTGCTCGGCATTACGCCAGCGCCATTCATGGTGACCCCCTTTCCCAAGAAAAGGCCTTTCGGCCTTGTACCGCTCGTCCGGCCAGTGTACGGTATAACCATCTTATAAGAGTCTTATAAGATATAAATCCGAAGAAGGAGGACCATGAGGATTGTCTCTGCTCATGCGGGCACCATTCCGATCAGTTCGTCGATGCGCAATGCCTACATTGACTTCAGCAAGATGGACTGCACGATCCTGGCGCTTGTCAGCGATGTCATTGTCGACGGCAAGCCGGTGGTCGGCTACGGCTTCAACTCGAACGGTCGGTACAACGCCACTGCCATATTGAACGACCGCATCCTGCCACGACTCGAAAACGCATCGATTGACGAGCTCACCGACGACGGCGAGCTCTCCCCAGCCAAGGCGTGGGACATCATGATGGCCAACGAGAAGCCGGGCGGTCACGGTGAACGTTCTGTCGCCGTGGGCGTTGCCGATATGGCACTCCACGACCTGGCCGCCAAGATCGCTGGAGTCCCTCTGTACCGTTGGATCTCCGACCACTACGGTGATGGCAATCCCGACGATGACGTCTTCGTCTATGCAGCTGGTGGCTATTACGCCCCCGGCAAGACACTGAACGACCTGCAGGACGAGATGCGAGGCTTCCTGGCTTCCGGCTATGAGAACGTCAAGATGAAGATCGGCGGTGCCGACCTCGCCGAAGACCTCGAACGCATCGCAGCCGTCATTGACGTACTCGACGGGGATGGCTCGCGGCTCATGGTCGATGTCAACGGCAAGTTCGACCTCCACACCGCGCTCGAATACGGCAAAGCCATCGACCAGTACAACCTGTTCTGGTACGAGGAGGTAGGCGATCCACTCGATTACGGACTCAATGCAACTTTGTCGGAGAACTACCGCAATCCCATTGCCACCGGTGAGAACCTCTTTTCTGTCCAAGACGCTCGCAACTTGATTCGATACGGGGGCATGCGTGCCGACCGTGACTACATCCAAGTGGACCCCGCTCTGAGCTATGGGCTGACAGAGTACAGGCGTGTCCTCGACATGCTCTCCCAGCACGGGTGGTCATCGCGCCGTTGCATCCCGCACGGCGGTCACCAGTTCTCACTGCACATTGCCGCCGCGCTCAAACTCGGCGGCAACGAATCATATCCCGGGGAATTCCAGCCCACGGGCGGATTCACCGACGACGCTGTCATCTCCCATGGCCGTGTATCACCCGGAGACCTGCCGGGCATCGGGCTGGAAGGAAAGGCCGCGTTCTACGAGGTGCTGCGGAGCCTGCACGCCTGATCTCACCACAGCCGACTGGCGGCCCCCGTGGCCTTCTCGGCAGAACGGGGCCGCCAGCTGTTAGGAACGTTCTGCCTCTACCGGGTCGCCAACCGATCGCCGTCAACGCCGCCGGCTCTTCCTCTCACACCGACCGGCCTCTACACACCCGGCATCACAGTTCCATCTGATGACGAAGTCGGACAGCGCTTCGCGCGTGACTCACGATCTGACACTGCAATACATACGCCGAGCAAGAGACCAAAGAAGGTACAGCAATGGCAAAAGCACACTCTCATCTCAACGCCATATGGGGAAGCCTGTGGGCGTCGCACTATGAGATCAAGAAGATCCTCACGTTCTCAAATGTCCGGAAGCCAGCCGGTATCCAAGCCATGGCAATGAGCGGCGCAGCTGAGGGCACGTCGACCACAGACCGCTCCGACCGCACCGACGAGGCCGGGGCAGAGAAGGCTCCGGGCCCCATTGGACCCGGTTACACGCCTGCACGCCTGACGGGTCTGTTTCTCGGACCACTGCTCTTCACACTCACTCTCGTCTTCTTCAAACCTGACGGGCTGAGTTCTGAGGCGCAGGCAGTCCTCGCCAGCACGCTCTGGGTAGCGACATGGTGGATCACCGAGGCGATCCCGATCCCTGCTACGTCTCTGCTTCCGGTGGTCCTGTTTCCTCTCACTCGAGCGCTCGACGGAGATTCGGTCGTTGCCGCCTATGGCAATGACATCATCTTCCTGTTCATCGGGGGCTTCACCCTGGCGATTGCGATGGAGAAGTGGAATCTGCACCAACGCATCGCGCTCTCGATCGTCGCAGCGATCGGAACGAGCCCGCGCCGCATTGTGCTCGGCTTCATGGTGGCAACAGGCTTCCTCTCCATGTGGGTGTCCAACACTGCGGCCACAATGATGATGATCCCCGTCGGCTTGGCTGTCGCCTACCAGGCCGCGCGGTCACTGCGTGGAGGCGAGTACCACGACGAACTCCCCAAGTTCGAGAAATCGATCATCTTCGGTATCGGGTACGCGGCCACCATCGGAGGGCTGGGAACTCTGATCGGCACGCCACCCCTCGCCGTACTCTCTGCAACGGTCGGAGAGTTGTTCGACGAGACCATTTCGTTCGCGCAATGGATGCTGTTCGGAGTCCCCATCGTCATCATTCTGCTGACTCTCACCTGGCTCTACCTCACAGGCGTGAAGTTCAAGGTCCGCTTCAGGCAGCTGCCGGGCGGAGAAGAACTCATCAGGGACGAAAAGGCTGCCCTCGGAGCAATGTCGAGTCAGGAGAAGACAGTTCTCTGTGTCTTCATCGGTGTTGCCTTTATGTGGGTCACTCGCTCATTCATCTGGGAGGGCCTGCTTCCGGGTATCAGCGACGGCGTCATCGGCATCATGGGCGCGATTGTTCTGTTCACGCTGCCGAGTCGCGGCACCCAAGAGAAGCGAATTCTCCGGTGGGAGGATTCCACCAAGATTCCGTGGGGCATTCTCCTGTTGTTCGGCGGCGGGCTGGCAATTGCCGCAGGCTTCGTCGACAGTGGTCTCTCCGAGTGGATCGGCGAACAGCTGCGTACCCTGGACGGGATCAACATCTTCCTTGTGATCGTCATCTCCACCGCGCTCGTTCTGTTCCTCACTGAGATCACTTCGAATGCGGCAACTGCAACGATGATCCTTCCGGTTATGGCGGCATTCGCACTTGCCCTTGGCATCCACCCGTACGCGCTGATGGTGCCATGTGCAATGGCGGCCAACTGCGCTTTTATGCTCCCAGTGGGGACGCCACCGAATGCGATCATGTTCGGAACCGGGAGAATAACAATCCTGGAGATGGTGAGGACCGGATTCTGGATCAACATACTCGCCCTGGCGTTCATTATTGCAGCAGTGTTTCTCGTGCTTCCCTGGCTGTGGGGGATTGACCTGCTCTCGACGCCTGCCGCATTTATGTGAGAGGCCGTTGTGACTCTGAGAGATCAGCCGAGCCGATTTCAGCGTCCCTGGCCTCGAACCATGAGTTGCCCTGACGTCCTGCGAAAGCAAGGATGTGTGCATGGACGAGTCTCGAAGTGACCGCAGCAGTCAGCTGGCCGGATGCCGTGTGGTTCTGACGGCCCAGCGGAAGGCCGAACAGTTTGCTGGTGCCCTCGAACGGCACGGTGCGACCATCGTGCACGCGCCCACACTGTCGGTCATCCCGAACATCGATGACCCTGAGCTCGTCGCACGCACGCGTGCCCTCATCGACGCTCAGCCCGATGTCGTTGTGGTCACGACCGGGGTCGGCTTCAACGGCTGGGCCGAAGTCGCCGAGGCAGAGGGCCTCAGCGAACAGTGGCACGCCATGCTCGCCGGTGCCCGGATCATCGCCCGCGGTCCCAAGGCACGCGGCGCAATCCAAGCCGCTGGGCTGACACCGGCCTGGGTTGCCGAATCAGAGACCAACTCCGAGATCCAGGACGTCCTGCTCGAAGAAGGCGTGCGCGGCCTTCGGATTGCGGTGCAGCACCATGGTGCCGGCGCTGATGGTCTAGATGAAGCTTTCGCGGCGGCCGGCGCCGAGGTCAGTTCGCTGGTGGTCTACCGGTGGGGCCCCGCGCCCGATCCGGAGGCCGTGGTTGCAGCCGTCGGCCTCATCGCGGACCGTCGCTGCGATGCCGTGGCCTTCACCTCGGCGCCCGGGGTCAGCGCATTTCTGGACGCAGCTCGTGACCAGGGTCTGCTGCCGGAAGTCCTTGCTGCTCTCGCCGACGAGAACGGCGTGCTCGCCGCGGTGGTCGGCAACGTCACGGCGGCACCGCTGGTGGAGCACGGAATAACGCCGTTGGTCCCTGACAGATTCCGCCTCGGTGCGCTGGTGCGCGCCTTGGTGGCCGAACTCACGGCCCGGAAACAGGCAAAGGCCGAGAGCCGCGGTTGAGCTAATCCGTACGGAGTCCGAAGCTGACGCCGGTGAGCTCCTCAGAGACCTCCCACAGCCGGCAGGCGGTGGTGAGGTCGCTGGCCCTCGCTGATCGTCCCACCAAGGTGGGGGAGCCGCGCAGCTCCCCGCGACCGTCCGGGCCGACATAGCTTGCTTCCGGGAGGTCCTGAGTCGCGGCGAACAGTGTGGGCAGGGCACCGTGTTCACCGCTTTGGGCGAAGAGGCGTCCTGCCAGATTCGCCGCGGCAACGAGGATTGTGGGCTGATCTTTGGTCCCGAGGTTCGTCGCCGAGTAGCCGGGATGGGCGGCCACAGAGCGAACCCTCGAACCGGCACTGCGCAGGCGACGCTGGAGTTCGAGGACGAACAGCAGATTGGCCAGCTTGGATTGGCCATATGCCTCGGCGAATCCGTATCTGCGTCTGCTCAAGGTCAAGTCGTCGAAATGGATCTCACCTGCCTTGTGCGCGCCAGACGCCACAGTCACCACTCGATCGGAAATATGTGGCAGGAGGAGGTTCGTCAGTGCGAAATGACCCAGATGGTTGGTGCCGAACTGGAGGTCGAAACCGTCCTTGGTGCGAGCACCTCGGCGCCCGGCGACTCCTGCATTGTTGATCAGAATGTCGAGTGGACCGCCCCAGGACTGCGCGAATGATCTGATTGAGGACAGATCGGCAAGATCGAGTTCTCGGACTTCAGTGCTGCCGCCCATGGTGTGCGCGGCATCCCTACCGCGCTGCACATCGCGGACGGCCAGAACAACATGCGCTCCCGCGCGTGAGAACGCGGTCGCGGTGGCGGCACCGACTCCGCTGGTCGCCCCGGTGACGACCACCGTGCGGCCATCCATTGAGGGCATGTTCGCTGCGGTCCATCGATATTTCACCATCACCCGAGGCTACGCAGTGGACGTCGCACGAACAAGGCAGAGACGGACGTCTCCGCTTTCACGTCTCCTTCTCAAATCGATAGGTGAACGATCCGGTGTACTCATAGACCCGACCCAGGACAGGGACGTCAACGGTGAGTCGTACATGCTGGCGAGCCGCCTCGGTGTCGAAGCGCTCACTCAGGGCGATCACCGGACGAAGGACCTTCGGGACAGACAGACGAATAGCCCCCAACCGCACGGTGACACCACGGCTGGTCAGGTTCAGCCCACCGTCATCTGCCGCGACATCGAAGGCAGCCTCCACGAGGGCCGGTCGGCCAAGCACATCGATGACGTGGCCCGACTCGGACACAGAGACCGCGTCGACCATCGTCCATGTGCCCGACTCCAGGTCCAGGGTGCGGGCCGCAGTCTGTTGGTCCGCAACAGTTCGGTTCTCGATCCGAAACGGGACCTTATAGTGCATCCCGGGCACAATCACATGACATCGTGCCAACCACCCAAGCAGCGGCCGCAGCCACCAGCGTTCGGTGCCGAAGCGTTCGAAGATGCCTTCGCCGATGCCGACGGAGCCCGCGGGAATCGCTGCAAAGTAGCGTTGGAGCACCGGATGCAGCTCAGACAGTTGGGGACCGAGGGCCCGCTCGTATGGTGATCTCGTCTCAGGCTCCATGCCAGCGAGTATATGTGTCGCTCAGGTCGGGTGAGCTTGTCTCCGGGCCGATTATCGGTAGGTGACCTGCTCCGGGATCTGGTGGCCGTGTTCGTTGAAGGAGCTGAGGCTGGTGCCGCTGCGACCGGTGATGATGCGCGTGATTCCGGTGTTGACGGTCACCCGGTTGAATGCCATCCACTGGTCGAAGTCGCCGCCGAGCAATCTGGCCGCCGTCCACGCGATTGCCCCGGCGCTGGAGACGACGATCGTGGATTCGCCAGAATGCATCGCCGCGCACGCGTCATCGAGGGCGGTGTTGACGCGGGTGGTGAACTCTGTGAACGTCTCCGTATAGTCGCCGTCGTAGTCTCCTCCGGCCCAGCGGGCAGCCCCGCGTTCGAGCTCGGCCTGGAAGATCTTCGAATCCTTCGGCGCACGAGGATCGGGGTCACTCAGTGCTCCGGTGAGTTCCCAGGCCCGATACTCGTTCCAGCCCGAGTCGATGTGAGGATCCAGGGCGCTGCCGAGCCCGGCCTGGATGCCGTCGGCAGTCTGCCTCTGGCGCAGCATCTCACCGTGGACGATGCGGACCGGCGCGACTCTCTGTGCTGCGAGATGCTTGCCGGTGATGCGGCTCTGATCTTTGCCGAGGTCGGACAGCCGGTCATAGTCATCGGTGCCGAATGATGCTTGGCCATGTCGGACCAGATACAGAACACTCATGTTTCTCCTCATCTCGACCGTCCGCCATCGGAGCCGGTGCGCGCAATTGCCGATCGAGTTCGAGTCTACGGTGCCGATTGAACCTGAGCGATCGTTCGGTCGAAACATTTTCGCGAGGCAGCGACCAATTATAAATAATGCTCAAAATGTATGAATGGTGGACAGTTTCTGCATTGGACTGGCATAAATTGTTTTGGCAGGATGATCGAGGTCACAGTCAATCGATGCTCAAGGAGGACGCGATGGACAAGACGATGAGTCTGTCAGAGGCGATCAGCGCCCATCTCAATGATGGAGACACGGTCGCGCTGGAGGGCTTCGGCCACCTCGTGCCAGTCGCTGCTGCACACGAGATCATCCGTCAGAAATTCTCGAATCTCACCCTCGCACGCATGTCCTGTGATGTCATCGTCGACCAGCTCCTCGGCGCGAACTGTCTCACGGGACTGATCGCTGCCTTCGTGGCCAACAGCTCGGCAGGCTCCCTCTATGAACTTCGCCGGAGAGTCGAGCATTCGGATCCTGAGCCGCTGTGGTTCGACGAATACAGCCACGGCGGAATGGTGGCCAGATACCAGGCCGGGGCCTCGAAGCTGCCATTCCAGCCGATCGCCTCCTATCGAGGAAGCGATCTCGCCCAGAAGAATCCTCGGATCAAGGCCGTGGAAGATCCATTCGGCGGCCCGCCGATCTATGTCGTCCCCGCTCTCAACCCTGATCTCACAGTCATCCATGCCCAACGTGCCGACTCCGCCGGCAATGTGCAGGCCTGGGGAATGCTCGGGATCCAGGCCGAGGCAGCCTTCGCGGGCCGCAAGCTCATCGTCACCGTTGAAGAGATCGTCGATGAGTCCATCATCCGGTCCGACCCGAACCGTACGATCGTTCCCTCCCACGTCGTCGACGCTGTCGTTGAGGTGCCACGCGGCGCGCACCCGCACGCAGTGCAGGGATACTACGACCGCGACGACGCCTTCTCTCGCGACTGGTCGGCAATGGCCCGTGATGCCGAGTCGGTCAAGCAGTGGCTGCAGACCAACATCCATGACACTGCAGACCATGAGGAGTTCCTTGCCCTGCTCGGAGCCGACCACTTCGACAAATTGGGCATCCGTGACGCCTATTCGACACCCGTCAACTATGGAGGTCGGCAATGACCGCTGGCACACCTGAACACACCGACACGAAGAGCGTTGGTGGGGACATCACGAGCAGTGAACTGCTCACGATCCATTCGGCTCGAGCCCTCGCCGGACGCCGAGTCGTCTTCGCCGGACACGGACTGCCGACGCTGGCCACCTCACTGGCTCAGCGCACCGTGGCACCGGAGATCGAAATCGTCTACGAATCGGGCGTCACCGGAGCCAGGCCACCGGACCTTCCGCGCACCATCTCCGACTCTGTGCTGGTGCCGGGAGCCGCCTCGGTGATTCCGATGACCCACCTGTTCAACTATGTCCTGCAGGGGCAGCGGATCGACGTCGGATTCCTCGGTGCTGCGCAGGTCGATCGTTACGGCAGCCTCAACTCGACTCTGATCGGTGATGACTGGGAACACCCTGACAGCAGGCTTCCCGGTTCCGGGGGAGCAATCGAGGCCATGGCCGGGGCGGCCGAGATCTTCCTCGTTATGCGTCGGCACACCCCGCGCACCTTCGTCGAGACTCTCGACTTCGTCACCTCGCCCAGCCCCCACCGGGCGGCACAGTCTGAAGTCGGCACCATGCCCGCCGGTGCGGGAGTCACACACGTGATCACGGACCTGGGAATCATGACCCGATTCGCCCAAGACGAGGAGCTCACGCTGACGGCGGTGCACCCAGGAGTCGACCCCGCCGAGGTTGTCCGACAGACCGGATGGGACCTGCAGGTCGCGACTGACCTCGAAACGACTCAGGCACCTACGCCCGAAGAGTTGGCGGTGCTCAGAGACGATCTCGACCCCACCCGCATCTATCTGCGCTGAGTCGAACTGCCGTCGACGGACAAGGCGGCAAGCCGCGGATCGTGGAACAGCAGGACGAGGATGATGCTCAGGCCGAACGGCCTGAGCGATTCTCGAGATACTCCTCTTTGGCGTTTCTCGGAGTGCGGGTTTCAGGCGCGAATGCGGTGGCGATGTCTCGCGCCTGGGCGATTCCGGCGGTTCGGTTATCGGCGTTGTGCTCACCCTCGACGTCGTAGATGAGGTGGCTTTCGACATCCGTGATGCCGCAGTAGGCGAATATGCCGATGTCGAGTTGGGCGTGCATCGCTTCCCCATACCCGTATTTGTCATACGTGCGCTGCTTGGAACCGCCGACTCCGAGGAGTGCTGTCGGTACGCGGGGGAGGAGCCCGGTCAGCGGCTCCTTGCCTCTGTCGGCAACACCCGCACCGTACTGATAGGCCCAGTCACCGGTGAAGACCCGTTCGATCCACCCCTTCATCAGCGCCGGCATCGACCACCAGTAGACCGGGAAGACGAACGCCAACCGGTCTGCGGCCTCAACTCGCTGGTGCATATCGGCGATGCCGGGCGGGATCGGTCCGCCCCAGAAATGACCGTGGTCTGCCTCGGTGAATCGTGGGTCAAAGTCCTCGGCGTGGAGGTCCAGGATATCGATCGAATGATCTGCGGCCACGAACGGTTCGTGGAAGGCATCCATCACTGCTCCCGGGTAGCTCGTGCGGATCGGGTGGGCGAAGACGGTCAGCAGGTGCATGGATCTCCTCTCATCAGCACGGCGCTCGCCGCGCTGCGGGCCGCAGCGATTGTCCGCGGGCCCAGGTATGAGGCTGTCGATGTTGCTCCCTCGAAAATGATGAGCAGCTCATCGCTCAGCGTGTCGTCATCACGGCCGAGCTCGTTGACGACGAGGCGGCCGATGAGCTCACGTAGTCGTCGCCGATATTCCGCGACCACAGTGGAGACCTCAGCCCCGGCGCTCAGTGCATCGGCTTCTCCTTGAGCGCGCAGGAAAAGGCAGCCGCGGGCACCTTCTGCTTCGATCCATCGTTCAAGTCCAACGAGCAGCTCGTCGAAGGTCGACGCCGTGCACGTGCTGAAAAAGCGCTCCATCCGGGCTTCGAGGACGGCGATTGTGAGTCCGGCCTTGCTTCCCAGATGCTTATACAGGGTCCTTGTGGAGACGTTGGCCGCCTCGGTGAGGGTATCCATGCCGGTCGCGGCGAAGCCGTTCCGGTCGAAGACGGGCTCACAGCTGGCGACGATGTCGGTGCGTGTAGTGGGCATGATCGCAACTGTACAACGAACGTTTTACTTTGGCCACGCCCGGAGGCGGCGAGATCGGATGCGCGGTGGTCAAACTGTGGTCAAAGGTCTGATGAACATGCCGCTGGAATGAGGGTAAACCTCGGTGGCGGTGACGATTTCGGGTGACCTGGCGGCGGTGTTGGTCTATGCTGGCCAAGTTGCCGGAAGCGACCCACAAGGTCGAAGCTCGCTCTTGTGCGTGCCGCTTCTGCACTGCGCATGGTCGCCGATTCCTTCACAAAGGGGTCAGAGTACGCATCATCGCAGACGTCACCGCACCAACCTTCGCGTGGCCTTCAGTCCTGACCGAGCGCTGTCTTGAGCACCATTCGGTGCACGAGCAGTGATCGACGAAATTCGATGACAGCACTGGTTCTCAGCCGGCCGTCACACGACCTTAAGGGATCAATCATGACGACTACGACCGAAACTGCCGCAGAGTCGGCACAGACCTCTGCTCCTGCCATCACCGATGGGGAGATCTTCGCCGCACACGAAGGCGGAAAACTCTCCGCCGAGCTCACTCGACCGCTCGAGACCCAGCGCGATCTCTCGATTGCCTACACGCCCGGCGTGGCCAAGGTCTGCACCGCGATCAAGGACGAGCCGGAACTGGCTCGCACCCACACCTGGACCGGCCGCCTCGTCGCCGTCATCTCCGACGGCTCAGCTGTGCTTGGCCTTGGTGATATCGGCCCCAAGGCCTCTCTGCCCGTCATGGAGGGCAAGTGCGCGCTGTTCAAGAGCTTCAGCGGACTCAACGCGATCCCGATCGTGCTTGATACCAACGACACCGACGAGATCGTCGAGACCATTGTGCGCATGGCTCCCAGCTTCGGAGCCGTCAACCTCGAGGACATCTCCGCACCTCGCTGCTTCGAGATCGAGGACCGCGTCAAAGCCGCCCTCGACATGCCCGTTATGCACGATGACCAGCACGGAACCGCCGTCGTCGTCCTCGCCGCGCTGACAAACGCGCTGCGCGTGGTCGACAAGCCATTCGAGTCGCTGCGCGTCGTCGTTTCAGGTGCTGGTGCAGCCGGTGTGGCCGTCGTCAAGATTCTGCGTGATGCCGGTGTCGACGACGTCGTCGTCCTCGACTCCAAGGGCATTGTGGAGGCTGGCCGCAGCGATCTCACCGAAACGAAGCAGGCACTCGCCACCGAGACGAACCCACGGGCCATCTCCGGCGGAATCGACACAGCGCTGAACGGTGCCGATGCGTTCATCGGAGTCTCCGGCGGCACCATCGACGAGGCGCACCTGTCGCAGATGGCTGATGACGCGATCATCTTCGCCCTGTCCAACCCGAACCCGGAAGTTCTGCCGGACATCGCCGCGAAGTACGCCACAGTGGTGGCCACCGGACGCAGCGACTTCCCGAACCAGATCAACAACGTCCTCGCGTTCCCCGGAATCTTCCGTGGTGCCCTGGACGTGGGAGCCACCGACATCACAGATGCGATGAAGCTCGCCGCTGCGCGTGCCATCGCCGACCTGGTCGGCGATGACCTGCGCCCGGACTACATCGTGCCCGGTGCGATGGACGAGCGAGTTGCTCCAGCCGTGGCTGCTGCAGTTGAGGCCGCTGCGGATGCTGAAGGCGTCGCGAGGCGCTGACTCGGCATTCGACGAGATGAGAGCTTCGGGCTCGGCGGGCAGATGCTCTCCGAGCCCGAAGCTCTTTTTGGTGTCTGTGATCGCTGCGACCCTCCTGGGAGGGTGGATCGGTCGAGGCTGACGAGGTCAGTCGTCGGTGACGGTGATTGTGACCTCGATGTTTCCGCGTGTGGCATTGGAATACGGGCAGACTTTGTGAGCCTTGTCGGCCAACGCCTGGGCCTCGGTCTGCTCCAGGTGAGGGAGAGTGACCTCGAGTGCGACGGCGAGCTGGAAGCCGCCCTCATCGTTCTTGCCGATGCTCACCTGTGCCCCGACGGCGGAGTCGTCGATATTGGCCTTGGCTTGTCCGGCTACGAGGCGAAGGGCCGAGTGGAAGCACGCGGCATAGCCGACGGCGAAGAGCTGTTCCGGGTTCGTGCCTTTGCCGGACCCTCCCATCTCGGTTGGGGTGGCGAGGTCGAGATTGACCTTCCCGTCGCTTGTGCGTCCGTGCCCGTCGCGTCCTTCTCCTGTGGCCAGCGCCTCTGCGGTGTAGAGAGCCTTCATGATCAGTCCTTTCATCGGTGATGCATTGTGTGGTGTGTCGTGGGGGTCTCGCGGAGATTGCGCGTCAGCGATTGCAGTGCCTCGAGCAGATCAGACATCTCGTCGGTGTCGATCTTCGTGCGTTCGGCCAGCTCGCGCGGAATGCAATCGGCATCGGATCTGGCGGCTGCTCCTCGCGACGTGAGATCGACGAACACACTGCGCGAGTCCGCTGTCGAGCGTCGGCGGGTGACAAACCCGAGACCCTCGAGGCGAGTCAGCAGCGGCGAAAGGGTTCCCGAATCGAGCTGCAGTCGTGAACCCAGATCCTTGACCGAGAGGCCTGTGCTCCTCGTCCCGGGGTCATGGTTCGTCTCGGCTCTGTTGTCCTGCGACGAGTTCCCCGAAGGGCAGTGCTCCCACAGGGCCAACATCACCAGGTACTGCGGATAGGTGATGCCGAGGTCGTCGAGGAGATCACGGTAGGTCGAGGTCATCGCTCGAGAGGCGGAGTAGAGGGCGAAGCAGAGCTGCCTGTCGAGTGCGAGCGGGTCCATACCGCAATGGTTGCACACAATTAAGTTGTGCACAACTGAAATTTTGAATCGCTGATTTCAGCACGAAAACGGGGGCCC
>NZ_JBHFIH010000010.1:109088-138291 GCF_057334195.1 Brevibacterium sp. AGC70
CCCCCCCCCCCCCCGTCTGCGCATATCAGATGGTCGTTTCAGAAGACCTGCCGCAGGCTGTTCGCCTCAGGCATCGTCGGCGGGTGAATTCCAGTCTTCGGTGCGCGCCTGCTGGGCGGCGCGGTCGAGGGCCGACTTCGTGTCAGCTCGTGCGCTCTGCGCCGCCTTCGACACAGACTGCTGCTGAGACTGGGGCCCGGTGGCTCCGTGCAGCCCAGTGGTGTTCTTCGCATCCTCGGATGCGTTGGCCGCGAAGAGGGTGTTCCTGATCTCCTGCGTCATCTCGCCCAGGCCGCCCGGGTTTGAGGGCATGAACAGCACATTCGAGCGGCCCTCCTGGGCCACGTTCTGCATGGTGTCGAAGTACTGGGTCATCATGAGCAGCTGCTCGGCAGTCTTGTCGATACCCACTTCCTGCAGCTTCGCGTACTGTTCGGCGATACCTTCGGCAATGGCCTTACGCTGAGCGGCCACGCCCACGCCGTGCAGTCGCATCGCTTCGGATTCGGCCTGAGCTTGGGTGACTCGCTTGATCTTGTCGGCCTCGGCCAGGGACTGCGCGGCGACCTTATCGCGCTGTGCGGCATTGATCGAGTTCATGGAGTCGCGCACCTTCGAGTCCGGGGTGATGTCCGTGACCAGGGTGCTCACGATCTTGAACCCGTACCGGCGCATCGATTCCGAGAGGCGACGTTCGACGTTTTCAGCGATATCGTCCTTCGACTCGAAGGCCGTGTCCAGAGTCAGTCCCGACAGGGCGGAACGCACGGTGTCGAAGACATAGGATCGGATCTGCTCCTCGGAATTCGCCAGCTTGTAGTAGGCGTCGGTGACGTTGTCTTCCTCCACGACGTATTGAACGGCCACCGGAACGGTGACGAAGACGTTGTCGCTCGTCTTCGACTCGATGTTGACCTCAAGCTGCTGAACTCGCAGAGATATCGGCTTGCTGGTGGTTTCGACGAGCGGCATCTTGAAATTCAGGCCCGGCTTCGCAACCTTCTTGAACTTGCCGAATCGCTCGACGACGATGTTCTCCTGCGTCTTGACCGTGAAGAACAAGCTGGTCCTCAGCTTGCCGAACAGCAGGACGGCAAGAATGAGGACGATGACGATGACGACGATGACGCCGCCGGTGAGAATTTCCATGGCTCCTCCGAGCTTGGGTAGGTGCGGTGCTTCGGACAACATCTGTTGCTGACCACTCTAGTGACAACGGCGGGTGCTGTGTAAGGGTTCTCAAAATCAATCGGTGGCAGTACATCTGATGTCAGACGTATAATGGAGGTCCGGTGCTAGACGATCTGTGGAGGGCGAGGATGGCGAAGACAACGACATCTGATCGGATCAAGGATCTCATTCTCTCCGATGGGCTCAGACCCGGCGATCTCCTGCCCACCGAAGGGGAACTGTGCGACCGCCTCGGCGTCTCCCGATCGAATGTCAGGGAAGCCATCCGCAAGCTGTCGACGCTCGACATCGTCGACGTCCGGCACGGGCACGGAACCTACGTCGGCGAGATGACCCTCGATGCGCTCGTCGAGGCTCTGGTCTTCCGCGGAGTGCTCAGTCCCGGCGATGACCTGCGAGCACTGCGGGACGTCGTCGAAGTCCGCCGGGCCCTCGACTTCGGAATGTCCGAGGCGATAGTGAGAAGTCTGCAGGGCACAACGAACCCTGAGCTCTCAGCGCTCGTCGACGACATGGTCGCCATGGCCAAGGACGGGAAGTCGTTTCCCCAGCAGGATCGGGCCTTCCATACGGGACTGCTGTCGGCCTTGGACAATTCTCTCGTCGGCCAGCTCGTCGCCGCCTTCTGGGACGTGCACACGGCAGTGCTTCCCCGGCTCAATGTCGCCGTGGCCGCCGATCTGGAACAGACCGCACAAGCGCACGGTCAGATGCTGGAAGCAGCCCAATCTGGAGATGTCGAGGCCTTCCACGCTGCGATCACAATCCACTATGACCCGATTGCCCGAGCCCTCGACCGCGACGTCGTTTGAGAGAAGAGAACTGATGGAAGTCATCATTGCCCCTGAACACGAGCTGTCCACGCTCGTCGCCGACGCAATCGAGCGTCTCGTCCGCGAGGAGCCCTCATCCGTGCTGGGCCTAGCAACCGGATCGAGTCCGCTCAGCGTCTACGATGAGCTGACGCAGCGTCACGAGCAGGACGGACTCTCGTTCGCCGGGGTTCGCGGCTTCATGCTAGACGAGTATGTGGGGCTGCCGGCCTCGCATCCGCAGTGCTACCGCAATGTGATCGACGCCGAGTTCGTCTCCCGTGTGGACTTCGCCGAGGGTGCTGTGCAGGGCCCGGATGGGACGGCTGCAGACCTCGGTGCGGCCGCGGCGGATTATGACCGTGCCATCGCCGAGGCTGGGGGAATCGACCTGCAGATCCTCGGCATCGGCACCGATGGTCACCTCGCCTTCAACGAACCCGGATCGTCCCTGTCCTCACGGACGCGGGTGAAGACCTTGGCCCGGCAGACGCGGATCGACAATGCTCGCTTCTTCGATGATGATGTCGACGCAGTCCCGCAGCACTGCCTGACTCAGGGCCTGGGAACGATTCTCGAAGCCCGTCACCTCGTGCTCATCGCTACCGGGGGTCACAAGGCAGAGGCAGTGCACCAGATGGTCGAAGGTCCGGTGTCATCGATGTGGCCTGCCACCGTGCTGCAGATGCATCCCCATGTCACGATCCTCGTCGACGACGCGGCCGCGTCTCGACTGCAGTTGGGCGACTATTACCGACACACATACGCGAGCAAACTCGAGGGACAGAGGCTCTGATCTCAGGGCCTGCAGTCAGCGATCCCGGCAGGCGTCGACGAACCAGGACGTGATCGTCGTTGGATGGGTGATCGCTGTGCCCACGACCACGGCTTCGGCACCGGCGGCCAAGGTCGCTGCCGCATCGGCCGGTGAATGGATGCGACCTTCGGCGACAAGCATCGGTCCCAGATCCGCTTCCCGGATCTCACGCACAAGCTCAAGATCCGGACCGGTCGTCGGCGGGCGCTCACCCGAGTATCCGGCCAGGGTGGTGCCGATGAAGTCAGCACCGGCGGCGGCCGCGACACGTGCATCCTCGAGACTGCCGCAATCGGCCATGACCAGGGCATTCGTCTCCTCACGCAGACGTGCGATGGTCTGCGCCAGGCTCAGTCCGTCCGGGCGCGCTCGGCGAGTGCCATCGAGCGCGATCACCTGAGCGCCGGCCAAAGCCACGGCGTGCGCGTGCTGGAAGGTCGGTGTGATGACGACGTCGGAGGAACCGTCCTTCCACAGGCCGATGATCGGAGTCTCCACGGCGGACCGTGTGGCCTGGATGTCGCTGATGCCTTGGATGCGCACGGCGGCCGCACCGCCGCGCACAGCGGAGGCCGCGACCTGAGCCATCGTGCGAGGGTCCCGCATGGGTTCACCCGGGTAGGCCTGGGCTGAGACGATGAGACCTCCGCGGAGGGAATCGACGATCTCCTGCTTGGTCAACATCACTGGGGCTCCTCGCCGGTGGTCATAGTGGGCCCGTAGGTGTCGCTGCTGATGGTGTCCCTGCCGGATCCGCGGCCGGTCGACCACAGGCTCGCCGCGCCGATCAGGGCCGCGTCCTGTCCCAATTGTGCCGGGCGGAGGGGCAGCCCGCGAACAGCGGGAATGAGTTCGGCCGCTAACGCCTCGCGCAGCGGGATCCACCACAGTTCACCGGCTCCCGAAAGGCCGCCGCCGATGACGATGACCTCCGGAGACAGCACATTGGCCACACCGCCCAGGGCAGTGCCCAAGGCTCGGCCCGCCTGCTCGAACGTACGTTTCGCCGATGGGTCCCCGGAACGGGCGACTTCGGCCAACTCACGCGTCGTGGTCACCTGTGGCCCACCCGGGCTTCGTTCGCCGATTGCTCGACGGTAGGCCGAGAGAACAGCAGGCCCGGAGGCGATCGCTTCAAGATGTCCCTGGCCCCCGCAGGGGCAGGGCAGACCCTGCGCGGCGGCGACCGGAACGTGACCGATGTGTCCCGCAGCCGCCTGGCGGCCCGTGAGCAGTCGGTTGTCCGTGATGAATCCGCCGCCGATGCCCGTTCCCGCGGCCACGAGCAGCGAGCTTTGGGTTCCGCAGGCGGCACCGGACAGGGCCTCCCCGAGTGCATGAGCATGGACATCGTTGACGGCTCTTGTCTCGACTCCGAGACGCTCCGTGATCTCGGACGTCAACGCTGTCCCTGCCCAACCGGAGAGGGAGTCCGTGGCCGAGACGACGGTTCCCGATTCGGGATCGATGACCCCGGCGGACCCGATGCCGACCTTCCAAGCGGGGGTGGGTCCACCCACGGTCGATACGTCGGTGTCGCTGATGACCCCGCGAACCACCTCGGCGATGGAGTCGAGGATGGCGCGAGCACCAGCGGCTGCGGGCGTCGGCACCTCCCGGAGATGGTCCAGGACCCCGTCGATGACGGAACCGGCACGGATCTTCGTGCCTCCGACATCGACGGCGACGATGGCAGCTGAGGTCACAGAAGCCCCTCGGCGGAGATGACCTCCCTGACGCGGTTGGTCTCCTCTGCATCGAGTGCGAGCATCGGCTCGGCCATGCGGTTGGAGGCGATGACGCCCATGAGCGCCAGGGCCGTTTTGAATGCTCCGAGGCCAGCTGCACCGGGGGAGACGCGTCCAGGAGTGGGCGCGGCGGTGATCTGGAACAGTCGGGCCAAGCGGTCCTGCTCGGCTGCGACCGTCATCCAGTCACCAGCTCGGGCGGCGTCGAAGAGGCGAACGTATCCGGCCGGATCAACATTGCCCAGACCCGGGACGATGCCGGCAGCGCCGCCGAGGAGCGCACCGTCGGCGACCACCTCGTGGCCGGTGAAGACCGCGAAGTCGGGAAGATCTTTGGTCTCGATGAGCAGGTGACGGAAGGACACGTCATCGGCCGAAGAATCCTTGACGCCCGCCAGCACACCCTCGAGGGCGAGGCGCACGGTGACGTCATGGGGCAGTTTGGAATGGGTGCGCACAGGGACGTCGTAGGCGAAGACCGGAACGTCGAGGCGTTCGGCAACCGTGCGGAAGTGCCGCTCGATCTCGGCGGCATCGGAGAGGGCGTAGAAGGGGGTGGTGACCACGGCGGCGTCTCCGCCGATCGAGAGCAGTCGATCGGCCTCGTCGAGCACGCGGCCGGTCGTCTGCTCGCTGATGCCGACCAGAATCGGGACCCGACCGTTGGCAGCTTCAAGCGCGGTTTCCAGTACCTGATCGCGTTCGCTCGCAGTGAGATAGGGGACCTCGCCTGATGAGCCGAGAACGAAGATGCCGTGGACCCCGCTGTCAACGAGATGATCGACGAGGGCCGAAGTGCCCTCGCGGTCCAGCTCTCCGCTTTCGGTGCGTGGGGTCAGCAGTGGGGGGATGATGCCGTGGAATTCACTCATTGGTCTGTCCTTGCTTGATGTTGTTGCTGTCCCCCGCCGAGGTTGTCGTCGGGGATGTTGGGATGAGACGCGTGTACTGGTCACGTTTGCCGTGGATCGTCAGGGCCGTCACGTCGTGGTCGGCGCGACGGTTCTGGGCCCCGGTGAACAGGGAGATGACGTAGCCGAAGACGACGGCGCCGACGAAGGCCACGGCCGAGACTGCGAAAGGTGTCAGACCCGCGACGTCCTGGACGTACCAGGCGACAGCGGCACCGAGCACCAGTCCGCTGAGCACTCCGGCGCTGTTGGCTCGTTTGGTGAAGATGCCGAGAGCGAAGACACCGGCGAGGGGAACCCCGAAGAGTCCCGTGATGGACAGGAAGAGGTCCCAGGTCTGGGCCTGGTCGGTCGCGGACAGGTAGAGGGCGACTCCGACCGAGATCGCTCCGACGATGATGATGACCAGTCGGGAGAAGCCGACGCCCGTGCGTGCCGGGCCGTTCTTGGGCGGGAAGAACCGATCCCTGATGTCGACCGTGACGCACGCGGAGATCGAATTCAGGCTCGACGAGATCGTCGACTGTGCGGCCGCGAAGATCGCGGCGATGAGCAGACCCGAGATGCCTGCCGGCAGCGCGGTGACGGCGAAGTAGGGCACCAAAGCTGAGGTGTTGAAACCGGAGGGCAGAGCCTCGGCGTGCTGGTAGTAGCTGTAGAGGACGGTGCCGATTCCGTAGAACAGAGGAATGGTCAGCAGCGCGAGGAACCCGTTGACGATCAGGGACCGGATCGTGCTCTTGGGGGAATCGGTCGTCTGATAGCGCTGGACCACATCCTGGCTGGCGGTGTACTGATGGAGATTGTTGAACACGGAGCCGAGGAAGACGATCGGGATGGCAGCCGCCGCTCCGCCGAACTTCCAATTGTCGGCCGAGATGAACTTGTCGTCTGCTGCCGCGTCGGCGGCGACTGTGGCCAGACCCCCATCGAGGGCGGCGATGCCGAAGATGAGAATCACGGCTGCACCGACGAGGAGAATGATCCCTTGGACCACGTCGGACCAGATGACGCCTTCGATACCGCCGAGGAAGGTGTAGACGACGGAGAGAACGCCGACCGCGGCGGCAACGAGCACAGGGCTGATATTGGTCACCGAGCTGATGGCCAGTGTCGGCAGATAGACGACGATGGCCACACGTCCGATGTGGAAGAGCACGAAGAGGGCCGATCCGAGGACACGGATGGTGGGGCCGAAGCGTTCCTCGAGGTACTCATAGGCAGTGGTGACGTCGAGTTTGCGGAAGAAGGGGATGTAGAACAGGACGAGGAGCGGCACGATCGCGAAGATGGCGACATTGCCGGCCGCATAGGACCAGTCGGTGAGGAAGGCCTGCTCAGGCGTGGACATGTAGGTGATGGCAGACAACGTCGTCGCATAGATGCTGAAGCCTGCTGCCCAGGCAGGGATGCGGCCGTTGGCTTTGAAGAAGGAATCGGTTCCGGCGCTCGCCTTGCGGGTGAACCAGACCCCGATTCCCAGCGTTGCCAACAGATAGATGATGATTACGGCCCAATTCAGGCCGCCGAGTCCCGGAGCGTCCATGCTCCCTCCTCACGTGAGTCCGAACGGGACCGCGTCGATGCAGATCCCGATTGATACATAAGACGTCTGATGTCCTATATTTCAAATCTACGCTGAATGCATGCGGGCGCACAAGCCTTGATGCTCACGGCCGCTCCTGAGCAACCCCTCAAGATCGATGCCGCTGGCGTGTGGGAAGATTGGAGGCGTGTCGAAAATTCTTGAGATCCTGACGCCGGAGGGTCTGCCGCCACTGGCCGAACGCCCCGGTGTCTCCTTCATCATGCCGGTGCTCAACGAGGCCGAGCACATCGCCAAGGCGATCACCACGATCCTGGCCCAAGACTACGAGGGAGACAAGGAAATCGTCCTAGCTCTCGGACCCTCGACCGATGACACTAACCGCATCATCGCGGACATGGCGGCCAACGATCCGAGGATCCAGACCGTTGACAATCCGCAGGCGGCTACGCCGATCGGCCTCAACCTGGCCATCGCCGCGACTCATCACCCGGTCATCATCCGCGTCGACGCACACTCCGGGCTGCGCACCGACTACACCGAGCAGGCAATCGACACCCTGCGCCAGACACAGGCCGCGAACTGCGGGGGACTCATGCTCGCCCGCGGACGCACCTCCTTCCAGAAGGCAGTGGCCAGGGCCTACATGTCACCCGTCGGCCTCGGCGGTCCTGCTTACCATTCCGGGGACGAAGCGGGCGAGGCCGAGTCGGCCTACCTCGGTGTCTACCGTCGTGAGGTCTTCGACCACCTCGGCGGGTTCGATGAAGGCATCAAACGCGGACAGGACTGGGAACTCAACCTGCGCATCCGCACGGCAGGCGGGCGCATCTGGTTCAACCCGAATATGGAGGTCACCTATTGGCCTCGGGATTCCTGGTCGAAGATCTCCCAACAGTTCTGGGCCACCGGCATCTGGCGCGCTGAACTCATCCGTCGCTACGGATCGGCCAACTCGCTGCGCTACTTCGCGCCACCAATACTGGTCCTCGGGATAGCCGCCAGCGTCATCGAAGCCCTCTTGCAGCTCACCGGTCGCACGAAGACATGGCCGAAATTCCTGCGCCGCTTCACCTCTCTGGTCCACGTGCCCAGCTTGGGATACGTGTCGGCAATCCTTGCGACCGCCTCAGCGGCTAAGGACTGCGGACGACGCGAACGCGCCTGGTTCGGGCTCATCCTGCCCACCATGCACCTGTGCTGGGGTGCCGGGTTCCTGCGGGGCCTGGTCACCGGCGCCGGATCGACGAAAGACGGCAGTCGTTGAGCAAGAAGAATCGTCGGTACGGTCGCAGCGAACGTGAACAGAGCACCCGCGCACAGACTGCCGAGGAGTCGTTCGAGACCGGACGCGATCCGGTGCCCGAGCGTCCGGCGCCGAAGAAATTCAACGCACCTCTGTGGGCCGGCATCATCGTCGTCATCGCGGTCGTCGCCGTCGTCGTGTTCAACATGTTCAGCAGCAAGGACCACTTGACCGTGGATTCGCTCAACAAGCCCGTGGTCGCTGCCCTCGACGGTGGTTCCGAGGTCTACCCGGCGAACTCCAAATTCGCCTTCACCGAGAACGCGAAGTTCGGTTACCTGCCCGCACCGACCCTGTCGGAACTGGGCGATGGCACCATCGTCGCCGCGGATCCGAAGGCCGCGCCTAAGGCGATGGAGCTCAAGGACGACCTGGCCTCGCTGGATCGTGATTCGTTCCTGGGCCAGGACATCAAGCCTCCGCGCAAGAACACCGCACCCGGTGAGCCCATCACCTGGGACCAGATGGTCGATGAGATGGCTGGAGCCACTGTGCTCATGCCCCTCATCGAATCACCCGAGGTGGCGACCCCGGTGCTGAAGAAGATCGCCGAGGCGGACATCGCCGATTCGACGATCGTGCGCACCGATGACGCCGAGGTCGCCAAGGCCGCATCCGACGCCGAGGTGGCGGTGATGTTCACAGGTGATCCGACCGCATCCGCGTCGGAGTCCTTGTCCTCTTCGGGATATACGATGATTGCCGTGGACGCGGCGACGGCGGCAAAATGGACCGGGTCGAATCTCAAGGTCTGGGCCACCGGAGTCAAGGACGAGAAGCAGCTCAAGGAACTTGCCGACGCTGGGATCTACGGAGCCCTGAGCACCAACCCGTATTCCATCCAGCCCTCAGAAGTGAAGTCCAACTGAAAACCCTGCACCAGTTCAATGATCAGGAGATGACATGACACAGCCCATCGGCAACCCATCGCACATCGGGAACCTCGACGCCGCGCAGCTCGGCCCCCAGCCGACCTATCTGCCCGATGACCACGCGGACGTTGAAGCCAAGAAGCGCCTCGACGCCGGCGAAGAGCCCATCGACATCGTCGCCAGCCTGCCCGCCTCATCCCTGGCCTGGGCGATTCTGGCCGATGAAGCACACAGCGAGGGCCGCCTCGTGGACTCCTACGCCTATGCTCGCGTCGGTTACCACCGTGGCCTCGATTCCCTGCGTGCCGCCGGATGGCGCGGAGCTGGTCCGATCCCGTGGAAGCATGAGATCAACCGCGGATTCCTGCGCGCACTCAACGCTCTGGGTCGTGCTGCGGGCGCGATCGGCGAAGGCGAAGAGGCCGCTCGGATCGAAGAGTTCCTGCGGTCTTCGGACCCTGCAGCCATCGACGCGATTGCGGCGGGGGAGTAAGCGACTTCTCACTTCACCGAGTTGCGCCGCAGGCCATTAAATAGATATGCGGCGCAACTTCGAAGGCTCGATCTCCTGCTCGACATCATTCTCGAGCCCAGGAAAGGTGGCATGAGTTGGCTCGAAGCCTGAAACTCACTCATGATCGAGCAGGGTACAAAGCTCTCACGGGGGAGTGGGCAATGATCAATTGAAACGGCTTCAGGCGAATCGAGCTGGGTTCCAGAAGTTCGGCAGATCTGTTCCATCGGAATAGGAACGGGCGAACATCTCACCGACTCCGGCTGACATCTTGAACCCTGTACCGGAGAACCCTGTGGCGACGAATGTCCTCACCTTTCCCGGTACTCGTCCGACAATAGCTTGCCGATCGGAGGTGTACAGGTCGGAGAGACATTCTTGTCGGGAGACCTTGGGAAGAATATCGTTGAAGAATTTCGCAGCTGTGGCCTCAGACTCTGAAATTTCGTCGGAGGTCAGCACATACCGATGATCGGGGTACTCACTGATAGGTTTTGCTCTGCCGTCGAGGGTCGATTTCAACGTCGATCCGTCGAGAGACGGGGCACCGTATGCGCTGAACTCGCCATCAATGTGAACGAAGATCGGAAACTTCGAGTGGTCGAAATCCTGAGGCTCGAGCACCGGAAACCACGTGAGAATTTCTCGCCGGGGCTCCAAATGATCGCAAAGCGCCGGCAAGAGTGTTGGCGAGCCGGTCCCCGCAGCGATGACGACAGAATCGGCTGTGATCGTTCCGCGATCATGCCCGACAATGACCTGGTTGTTGGATTCTTGAACTGATCGCACTGGTGCGTTTGAGAGAACCGTCGCCCCTTCGTTTTCTGCGAGACGGAAAGCCGCATGCACGGCACGTTCAGTCCGGAGAAAACCTGCGCTGGGTTCGAACAGTGCAGTTTCGTGATCGCCGACCCGATGCTGGGGGAAACGCCGGCGGGTCTCGGCAGCAGACAGGATCTCATAATCCAGGTGGTTTCGCCTGCAGCACTCCACGAGTTCAGTTAGGTAGTCTCCGTCGCTGTTGCCAATGTACAGACCTCCGCAATTGACGAAGATGTCCTCTCCTGCGGCAGAGTTCAGATCCTTCCACTGCTGCTCAGCGATCGACAGAACTCCATCAAGCTCTATTTCCCCGCGGTATGACCTTCTGAAGAGTCGAGAGTCTCCGGCGACCGCGCTGCGAGAGTGAGCCACACTGTCCGCCTCGATGCAGATGACTTTGTGGCCTTGAGCACTCAATCTCCAGGTGATCATGCTCCCCATCGTTCCGCCACCGATGACCACGACCTCTGCCTGCTGATCGGTCATGCTAACACCCTTTCCAAGAACTTCTGCGTGCGCTGCTGCTTCGGATTGTCGAGAACTTGTTCGGCAGTACCTGTTTCACATACTCTTCCTCCGTCAAGGAAGATGATCTGGTCGGCGATCTGACGCGCGAAACCGATCTCATGGGTTGACAGAACCATCGTTCTTCCCGAAGCTGAGATTTTGCGGATCACGTCAAGGACTTCGCCGACCAGCTCAGGGTCCAAAGCGCTCGTAGGCTCGTCAAATAGCAGCACGTCCGGTTCCATCGCCAAACATCTGGCAATCGCAACGCGCTGCTGTTGACCGCCTGATAGCTGCGAGGGGTAGTGCTCGGCCCAGTCGAGCATTCCCACCCGATCAAGGTAGCCTCGTGCAATTTCGCTGGCCTCGGCCTTCGAACGTTTGAGCACCTGGATCGGAGCGATAGTGACATTCTCCAGCGCCGTAAAATTGCTGAAGAGATTGAAGTGCTGGAAGACCAGCCCCACTGAGACTCTCTGCAGAGCTCGCTTCTTGCGGTTAAGCGAGTAGAAACCGTCAGCTCTCTCAACTACTCCGATATGCTCGCCATTAACCCGGAGGACACCTGAGTCAATGGGTTCGAGGCCATTGATGCAACGAAGAAGAGTCGATTTTCCGGATCCGCTGGGTCCTATGAGAGTTGTGACCGTGCCGGGGGTGACTGTCGCTGAAATCTCTTTGAGGACAGTTTTTCCGTGGAACGATTTCGTCACCGAAACCATTTCAACCAGGCCCTTCTCATCGCCCTGATCTGAATCGTTCATCCGATTTTCACCCTTTCGGTGCCGATTGCGACTTTTCCACCCGAGTTCTTGTGTTTCGAATACCTGTCTTCAATCTTCTTCTGCGGGTAGCTCAGAGCGAGAGTGATGATCAAGTACCACAGGCATGCGACGATGAGCAGTGGAATCGTTTCGTAATTGCGCGAATAGATCAGCTGGACACTCTGTAAGAGATCGGCGACGCCGAGGATGCTGACAAGCGTGGTCTCTTTGAACATTCCGATGAGGCGGTTGCCTGTAGCAGGGATGATCGTCGGAAGTGATTGCGGAATGATGATTCGAGTGATCTTCGTCCATTCGCTGAATCCGAGAGAATCTGCAGCTTCCAACTGGCCCCTGTTCACCGACAGGAACCCTCCGCGAATGTTTTCGGCGGTGTACGCGCCTTCATTGAGTGACAATCCGATGACAGCCGCAACCAACGGAGTCATGTAACGGTTGACATCGATGTCCCACCCGAGCTCGGTGAACGGGACGCCCAAGAACAGGTTGGGGAACAATGCGGCAATGTTGAACCAGAAAATCAGCTGCACGAGGATCGGTGTACCGCGAAAGAATGTGAGATATAGGTCGACGAGGATAGTGATCGGCTTGATGTCCATGATCTTGAAGACAGCAAGGATCAGTCCGATGAATGTTCCCAGCGCCATTGACACAAACGTCAGGACGATAGTCAGCAACAGGCCCTTCAGGATTGGAAATCCAAAGAAATATCGTCCGACAGTCGGCCACTCGAAGTTTGGATTGGCGATCAAAGTGTAGATGATCAGGAGGAGCACGACGGCGAGGATGACCCACCCGGTCTTCTCCGTCTTCGTCCGTCGAGTAATACGAGGTTTATTGATCTGTTCGTCCATCGCCGGCGATTCGATGCTGAGTTGCTCCGTCATGAGATCACTGCTTCCCGACGGCGGAGGCGTCGATCGCGCCGGAGTCCAGCTCCCACCTGGAAAGCGCCTCGGAGTATTCATCTGTATCCACGAGATGTTTCGTCGCTACTTCCACTGCTTCGGTGAGGTCTGAGTCTTTGGGCAATGCGACAGAGACTATGTCGCTGCCGTCTGCTTTCTCGTACTGCGGTTTGAGGAGTTCGAACTTGTCAGGCTTTTCGGCAGCGGCCCAGGCAAGTTGTGGAGTATCGGCAAAGACTGCGTCGACTCGCTTGGAGACCAGCTGCGTCATCGAGCTCTGAACCTCGGGCAAGAGGACTTGTTCCGTCGCGGCTTTGCCAGCTTCCTCGCATTTGTCATTGATTTCCGGTAGGTGCTTGTCGACCTGTGTGCTCCCTTTATGGACGGCAATCTTCTTGCCGCACACGGATAGGTTATTGGCGTCCAAATTGCCCGGATTTCCGGACAGAACGACGAACGACGATCCGGAATTCCAATAACTGACCATATCCACGGCTTTGAGGCGCTCAGGTGTGGCACTGTAATTGTGGGCGCTGATGTCGTATCGGCCAGCCTCGATGCCAGTGATAATCGTGTCGAACGTGACGTTGCTGAATTTGACCTCAAGTCCTAGGCGCGCGGCAAGCAGTCGAGTGAAGTCGGCGTTGAATCCGAGTGCCTCGTTGCTTCCGGAGTTCTTAAAACTCGTCGGTGGGTAGTGGAGATCCATCGCCGACCTGAGGACTCCTCGGTCTTTGACTTCGTCTGGCACAAGTGCAGCCGCCTCGTCATCCACTGTGACTTCTGAGACGTCCATTGCGTCGTTTGTTTGTTCTTGAGCCTCAGATTTACCTTCGTCGCGAGCTGCAGCTTCTGGATCGCATCCCGAGAGCCCCGCCATAAGGCCGAGGGACATTGTCCCGATGATCAGAGTCTTCCACTTCATTGTGCTTCTCCTTGGCAGTTAGGTGCTTTTAGCGTTCCTTGTTCGCTTCTTTGCGGTCGCGCGTCAAGTTTGCGGAGGCGGAGTCGAGATGCGAATCGATCAGTTCTACGCCGCGATCTGCGTCTCCGTCACGAACTGCGTCGACGAGCTCTTGGTGATCGTCAATCAGCTCGTCTCCTGACGGTCGGAAGATCTCTAAGCGATTGATCAACGTTAGGAATTCGACGCTCAGTCCGCGGTAGGTCTGACTCAACCGTCGATTACCGGCCGCTTCTATCAGCGCATTGTGAAATGCCAGGTCGTCCGTCGAAATCTCGTATTCATCAGATTTGCCGATTGCGACGCGCAGCCGGTCAATGGCCGCTTCGAGTTGGCTGATTACGACCGCTCGCTCGTCGTCGCCTAGCCGACAGATCTTCCCGATCGCAAAGCGTTCAAGCACCGCTCGGTACTCGTACAGCTCTGCGATGTCGTCGTCATCGAGAGACGTGACGATCATGCTGCGATTCGGGCCGGAAACGATGAGGCCCTCGCGGCGCAGCTGCTGCATGGCTTCGCGAATGGGGGAACGGGAGGTTCCCAGTTGTTTCGACAATGCAGACTCAGTGAGAATCTCGCCCTCTTTGAGGGACCCGGCGATGATCGCGTTTCGCAGCGACTGAACAATCTGTTCGCCCACTGTTTCCCGATTCAACTCAGCCTTGAACATCGCCATCCCCTCGTTTCTGATCCACGTGATTGTGCCAGCGTAAGATGACACACATCACATGTCAACAGTCGATTGGCGACGGTCGACAACCTGGAAGTTCGTTGCTACGCTCGCAAACACCACACGTCGTCGACCGATGACAACGCTTACCAATGGAGGAAGAAGTGGCTCAATTCCAGATCCGTCCCGAATATGTCTCTTTCGACAATTACGGAACCCTCGTCAATTGGCAGATGAACCCGGTAGCCCACGAACTGACTGCTGGACAGCTGTCGGAGGAGCAGTTCAAGGAGTTCACATATCGGTTCAGCAAATACCGATATGACGCTGTGTGCGGGGATTACCTTCCTTACAACACAGTCCTGCAGAACTCCTATGACCGAGCATGCCGACGGTTCAACATCGAATCGGATCCGAATGCCGGAAGCAAGCTAGGTGACGCGGTCGCCTCTTGGGGTGCGAACGATGGCATTGTCGCTCCCCTCACTCACATGGGCAACAGCTACAAACTTGTGATCCTCTCCAACGCTGACGACGATCATCTGGAGAGGTCGGTCAGTCACCTCGGCGTCGACTTCCACGCAGTCCTCACAGCAGAGCAAGCTCACGCGTACAAGCCTCGCTACCAGGCGTTCGAGTACATGTTGGAAACATTGGATGCTGCTCCGGAGGACTTCTTACACGTGTCATCACACACGAGATACGATCTCATGCCGGCTGAAGATCTGGGATTCCCGAACAAGGTCTATCTCGATCGGGGATTTGACCCGCACGCTCGTGCCTACAACTATCACACGGTTCGTTCGTTGGACGAAGTCAACACCATGCTCGGCATCTGAGGTTACCCATGAAGCACATCAGTTACTGGCACGACACTGCCACGCCAGTCGACGACCATCGCCGTACCGCTGTTCCCAGCACGGTCGACGTCGCCGTCATCGGTGGCGGATTCACCGGGCTCTCTGCAGCGCTCGAACTGGCAAAGAAGGGAGCCTCGGTCGCTCTGCTCGAGAAGAACACCATTGGGTGGGGAGCTTCCGGTCGGAACGGCGGGATGGCAACCACTGGGTTGGCGCTCGGCCTTGGGACGGCGGTGCAAAGATATGGCAAGCAACGCGCGTTCGAAATGTTTCTCGAGTACGATCGCGCAATCAACACAATTGAGGACCTGGTACGCGAGCACGCAATAGATTGCGACTTCAAACGCTCGGGAAAGCTCTCCCTGGCCTACCGACCGTCGCATCAGGCCGGCCTGGAGAAGACCGCTGAACTGATACGGGAAATTCCCGACTATCCCGAGCTGACTCTGTTGGACAAGGATTCCATTCATACCGAATTGGGCTCAGAAGCATACCAAGGTGGTCTAGTCGACCCACGCGGCGCTGAGATACATCCGCAGAAGTTCGTCAACGGCCTTTTGCAGGCGGCTGAAAGCGCCGGAGTTGTCATCTGTGAGGACGCGGAAGTCCTCAGCGTCGACGGTCCCAACTCCCCATATAGGCAAGTGGAGACTACACGTGGAAGCTTGCTTGCCCGTGACGTCTTCGTCGGTACGAGTGGCTATACGGAGAAGCCGTTTGGATGGCTGCAGCGAAGAGTCATCCCTGTCGGAAGCTTCATTGTCGTTACGGAACCGCTCACCGACGAGCAAGTTCGCCGCGTACTGCCCAACAGGCGACAAGCGTCGGATTCTAAAATGCTCACCTACTATTTCCGGATCACCCCGGATAACCGACTGCTGTTCGGCGGGCGAGCACGCTTTGCGCCGTCGAATCCGAAATCCGATGTCAAAAGCACCCAAATTCTTCACAAGGCCCTGTCTGAAGTCTTTCCTTATCTCAAGCATGTTCGAATCGACTATTCATGGGGCGGGATGGTCGATCTGATGATGGACCAGATGGTGCATTCGGGCAAGCACGACGGCATCTACTATTCGCTTGGATACAGCGGGCACGGCGTTCAGATGGCAGCGCACAACGGTAGAGAAATGGCACGACTGATTCTGGGCGAAACGGATAGCAACATGTGGGAAGATCTTGCTTTCCCACCCGTTCCTGGTCACTTCGGGTGGCCATGGTTTCTGCCCTTCATCGGCGGTGCGGCCAAAGTCATCGACAAAGTGAAATAGAGGGTGCATCATGTCAATCCAACCCGGCAGTGTCAATCCCCCTGTGACAGTTCAAGCGGCTGCAGAGACCATCCGAGAAATGATCCCGGGCGGGGCTTTCCTCAACGGGGAAATTGTTCCTGTGTCCGATCCTCTAGAGGTACGAGAAGTTGAGTCAGACGTGCCTTTGGGCCGAGTAGAGAACTCTTCCGCGTCGCTGGTCCGTCGTGCTACTACGTCTGCGCACCAATCCCTCACGAGCAGCTGGGAGCCGTGGGAACGACAGGCAGTGTTGGATCTGACCGCGTCGAAGTTAAAAGCTTCGAGCCATGATGCGGCTCTCATCATCGCTGCCGAAGGTATCAAGACCATTTCCGAGGCGCGACAAGAAGTAGAGCGCGCCGTGCAGACTCTACGCTTGTCAGCGAGGGCCATCGACAATCATGTAGGTGAGACTCTCAACCTGAGCGCAGATGAACGCGGCGCTGGACGTTCCGGGTACTATTCTCGCTGCCCACTGGGCGTCGTCGCAGCAATCACCCCGTTCAACGATCCTCTTAACCTTGTGGCACACAAGGTCGGCCCAGCCCTGGCAGCAGGCAATGCGGTTGTCGTCAAACCAGCAGAACAGACTCCGTTCAGCGCACTAATGTTGGCACGCTTGCTGCATGAGTCGGGTGCGCCGGCGGGCGCCATCTCGATACTCCCCGGTGATGCGACCACAGGTCAAGCACTTGTCGAGGACTCGTACGTCGACGCGATTACGTTCACAGGAGGAGAAGAAGTCGGGATTCGGATTTCTGAGAATGCCAGGGGCAGAAAGGTGCTCCTGGAACTCGGCGGCAACAACGCTGTAATTGTGGCGAAGGATGCCGATCTTGCGGACGCTGCACGAGCCTGCGTCGCCGGAGCGTTCAGCGCAGCCGGACAGAACTGCCTCTCGGTGCAACGAGTCTATGTTCAGCGTGAGGTAGCGGAGCCATTTACTCAAATGGTCGTGGATATGACGAAGGCTCTGTCTGTCGGTACCAAGTTCGACAGCGGCACCAACGTGGGACCGGTGATCTCGGACGAAGCTGTCGAAGCTTTCACTGATCGTGTAGAGGATGCAGTGAGCCGTGGTGCTCAGCTGCGCACAGGAGGCGGGTCTGAAAGGCGGTTTGTGCGACCAACAGTTCTTACCTCTGTCGATGAAGAATCATCCGTCTTCACCGACGAGTGTTTCTCCCCAGTGTTGAACATCGTCTCCTTTGACGATTGGACTTTGCTTCCCGAACGCATTGAAGCGTCAGGGCAGGCAATGCAAGTTGGCATATTCAGCTTCAGCCTTGAAATCTGTCTGGCACTGGCAGAGAGAATCAGCGCGGGGGCAGTGCTCATCAATGAGACATCAGATTTTCGAATAGACTCAATGCCTTTCGGAAGCTTTGGTCGTTCGGGGACAGGGCGTGAAGGTGTGAAGTACGCAATGCACGAACTGAGCGCACCGAAATCGATCATATTTCCTCCGCAACGTTCCAGTAGGTAGAACGACCCAGTCGGAAAACGAAATCGGGATCTAGGTTGCGCCAGCATTGATTCCATTGCCGAGAATCCCATGACTCAATTTCATCGCACTGCCATATGTAAAATCTAGAATCAGAATGGAGTATGACACTCATGAAAGAAAAGCTGACTCCCAAATACATCACCTTCGACATGATGGGGACCCTGATAAAACTCGATTGGACCCGAGAAGCTCAAATGTTGGTCGCGGATCGGATCCAGCCGGAGGACGTGGACCAGTTCGTTGTGAGCTTCCGAAATCACCGCGAGAACGAGATCATCGGAACATATCGAGATTATCCCGTCATCATTCGTGACGCTTGGCAGCTTGCGTGCAATGAGTGGCGCATTCAGTTCAGGCAGTCCGACGTCGATCGGCTGCTCGACGCGCTGGGCACTTGGGGACCGCACGATGATGTCGTCGAACCACTGCAGCGTCTCTCGGCAAAATACCCACTAGTAGTCCTCACGAATCATAGCGATGCGCTCGTCAGAAAGAACTCCGATAGGTTGGGCGTTGAACTTCATCGAATTCTCACGGCAGAGCAGGTGCAGGCGTATAAGCCCCACAAGGCGGCGTTCAGATATCTGTTCGATCAGCTCGACGCTCAGCCGACTGACATATTGCATGTCTCCGCGCACCTGTGGCACGACTGGATTCCCGCTGCTCAGCTCGGTGTTCAGCACCAGGCCTACATCGAGCGTGGTTTTGACCCACTGATCACGGCACCGAGCGCATACACAGACACTCTGGCGGGCGTTGCCGATCGTGTCGGAGCTTAATGCAGTGATCGGCAGCGATCACCATCCAGGTGAATCTCTTGGCGAAATGTCGGAGAGCTTCGGCGACCTGGTCAGTAACCCAGTCGGCGTGGTTGGACTGCCAAACAGCATTCCGATTGAGAATCAGACGAGCTGCGAGACACGAATATGAGTTCGAATGGCGCTCCATTAAACGTCATCGTAACGGGTGCATCGAGTGGGATCGGTGCAGCGACAGCTGAGCGTTTTCGATCTGACGGCGCCAGGGTTTTCCTCACTGGGAGGAGAGCGCAGGCCCCCGCATCGAAGCGAGCGGGCGAAACCTATCTATCGGGAAACCTGTCGGACGAGAACTTCGTCATGCGGCTCGTGCGCATGGCTGTTGAGCAACTGGGTCCGATCGACACGGTCGTTACCTGCCACGGTCTTCAGGCCGATGGGGAGATCGCTGACTTGGAGATAGCCGAGGCCACTGAGGTTCTTGGCGCGAACGTCCTCAGCGTGATGAGCGTAATAAAGCATGTCGTTCCCGCTATGCGTGAGACCGGAGGGCAGATCGTGCTTGTCAGTTCTCGGTTCGGACTAGTCGGCATGCCGGGACAAGTCGCCTACTCCGCAGCGAAGGGCGGCCTCATCATGCTGGGCAAGGGGGCCGCCCTGGAACTGGCGTCGAAAAACATTCGCGTCAACGTCGCCGCACCTGGGCTGACAATGACGCCTGTGATCGATTCGGCGTTCCAAAAGAAGGAAGACCCCGAGGCGTATTATGCGCTGCGTGCGGCTTCAATTCCGTTACAGCGGCTTGCGCGACCCGAGGAGATTGCGGAGCCGATCTTCTTTCTCGGTTCGCCTGCCTCGTCGTATATCACGGGAACTGTCTTACCGATCGATGGAGGTTATACCGCCGCATAGCGCAGAGGCATATGCATGAGATTGCTTGTGGACTCGGGGTGGGGCAGCGGTATTGTCGCTCAGTGATTTCTGACAATGCTGTTCTTCATCTGTGACCCGGACGCTCGTCAGACCCAGCTGCCATCGATGCGATTGCAGCGGGGGAGTAAGCGGCTCCTCAGTAGAACAACTCTTTTATTCCTTCAGGGCCATTGGTGCCTGGACGGAAGAGAGCAGGGCGCTAGGAGTCCATCGCGGTGCGGAGTCGTTCGATGAGGTCGTCGAGTCCGTCGTCGAACTCTCGAGCGGAATGGTTCTCAGCGAGTTTGCTCTGCAGCCGTTGCACCGTCGGATAGTCACCAAGGTTCTCGTTGTCCTGCTCGTCGCTGCTGTTCTCCGCTATCGGAACTGGACTGACGCCGAGGGCAGATACTTGGAGCAGAAGATCGCCGAGGAGGAAGCTGGTGAAGGCCTTGTAGGCGCTGACAGCATGATCGTCGGAGAATCCATACCCCTTCAGTGACGTGAGGAAATAGTCGACCCAGCGGATGCTGCGCAAGGGTGGGCGCAGCCATGGGGCATCTGGCGGTTGGGTGATCATCAGGGGAAACATCTTCGGATGGGTCAGTGCGAGCTTGCGCATCGCATTCGCAACGTATTGAAAATAGCCCTCCCAGGACGAAGGCTTCTCCTGCATCAGATCGTCATTGAAGAGATCGTCGATGAGTTCACCGACGGCCGCAGAGATGAGTTCCTCGCGCCCGGGGACATGTCGGTACAGGGCCATGGCCTCGACGCCGAGGGCGGTACCCAGCCGTCTCATGGTGAGGGCTTGGACTCCGTTGTCGTCAATGAAGGCGATTGCAGCCTGAACGACATCGGTGCGACTCAGACGCCGGCGAATCATGGAATCTCCTCACATCGGTGAATCGGCGGACATTCGAGAACGGGCCCGGCCGCCATTCATCCTAGCGGTCCTGTGGTCACCGGAGACGACTCTGCGCCCCGAACTCAGGTGAGCTCGGGGCGCGGAGTGCACTGGGGATGTGAGGTATCGAGGGGATCGATCCTCAGGCCTTGGCGGCCCGACTGCGGCCGGTGATGAGCCCCCAGACGAGGAGGACGATCAGCGAACCGCCGATGGCGCACAGCCAAGTGGAGATATCGAAGAACGAGCTGACTCCCGCGCCGAACACGGCGCTGCCGATCCAGCCGCCCAGGAGTGCGCCGATGACGCCCAGGATGAGGGTGGCGATCCAGCCGCCGCCCTGACGTCCCGGCAGGATCAACTTTGCGATAGCCCCGGCGATGAGGCCGAGGACGAGGTAAGCGATGAAGCCCATGGGTAGTTTCCTTTGTTAGTGCGAGGAAGCGCGAGGCCTCTCGAGGTTTACACTGTAATCAATGTTTACAGTGTAAGCAACATATCAGAGAAATTGAGTGCTGGGCAATGAAGTCAGTGGTCAACGGTCGACTGTGGTGCGCCCGGCGCTTGCTGTCTGCGGCAGGCGAAGCAGTGAGTGACGCGGCCGGTTGCAGTCCGCGTCTTTGGGTGTGGTCCGCGGCTCAGGCCGAAACGACTGCTGCTCCGCCTTCGATGTTCTGGGCGGTGAAGACCGCGTCGAGCAGTCCGGGGAAGCGGGCGTCGAGGTCGTCCTTGCGCAGCGAGTTCATGATCGACGTGCCCTGGTACTCCTGTCGGATCACACCAGCCTCGCGCAGGATTCTGAAGTGATAGGTCGACGTCGACTTCGATACCGGCAGCTCGAATGCAGCGCAGGCATGATCGTCGTCGGTGCTGTTCAGGCGGCAGGCGATGTGTCTGCGAATCGGGTCGGCGAGCGCGGCGAGCACGGTGTCGAGTCGCATCTCATCCCGTTCGGGGTGGTTAAGAGTCCTCATGTGCTGCCTCCTCGTCTGAGCATCTCGGTGATCTTCCTGTCACATTGTTTCACTGTCCTTTGATTGTACGTCTTTCTTCGTAGTACGGTAACTGTCGAAGTACGAGGAGCTTCGTACTTCATCTCGAGTCCAGCATCCACGACTCGAGCCCACTACCGATGATCACGAGGTCTTATGTCCAACCTGCTGTTCGAACCACTCACCCTGCGTGGCGTGACTTTCCGCAACCGTGCTTGGGTGCCGCCGATGTGCCAGTACTCGGCAGACCACCTTGACGGCGTTGTCACACCATGGCATTTCGTCCACTACGGATCGATGGCCAAGGGCGGCGCCGGCGCCATCATCGTCGAAGCCGCAGGCGTCACCCCCGAAGGGCGGATCTCTCCGCGGGACCTGGGTATGTGGAACGACGAGCAGCGTGATGCTCTGGTGCCGATCGTCGACTTCATGCACTCGCAGGGAGCCGCGGCTGGAATCCAGCTCGCCCATGCGGGGCGGAAGGCCTCGACTTACCCCGACTTGGGATACGGCAATGAAGGCAGCCTGTCCGAGAGCGAAGGCGGCTGGGAGACTCTCGCGCCCTCCGCGGTGGCCTTCCCCGGACTGAACACGCCACGTGAGCTCACCGAAGCAGAGATCGGTGAGACTGTCACTGCCTTCGCGGACTCAGCTCGCAGGTCGATGGAGGCTGGTTTCGACTTCGTGGAAATCCACGGCGCGCACGGCTACCTGCTCCACGAGTTCCTCTCCCCGCTGTCCAACACCCGCAGCGACTCTTACGGCGGAACCCCGGAGAACAGGGCCCGTTTCCTCCTCGAGGTTGTCGACGCCACCCGCGCCGAGGTGGGCGAAGACGTTCCCGTGCTCGTGCGCCTATCCGCGACGGATTGGACCGAAGGCGGGCTGACTCTTGACGATACGGCTCAGCTGTCGGGGTGGTTGAAGGACCACGGGGTTGATCTGGTCGACGTTTCGACTGGTGCGAACGTCGTGGCCAAGATCCCGGTTGGCCCCGGCTACCAGACGAGCTTCGCTGCCGGAATCCGCAAGCAGGCCGACATTCCCACCGCTGCAGTCGGACTCATCACCGAGCCGTTCCAGGCCGAGCACATTCTGGCGACCGAGCAGGCCGACGTCATTCTCCTCGGCCGTGAATCGCTGCGCGATCCCAACTTCCCTATCCGCGCCGCAGCCGCACTGCGTCACGAGATCGACTACAAGCCGACGCAGTACCTGCGGGCCCACAAGTAGGCTGAACGGTCTGAGGCTGTGAGTACCGGTGCGGGTGGAGCAGTTGACTCCGCCCGCACCGGCGTCATATCAGCCCGCCGATCCACAGCCCCAATCCTGCCGCTGCGGTCGCCACCACCAGCGTGCCGAGGCCGTTGAATAGGCTGAGGGCCCACCGGCGATCCTGGATGAGGCGGATGGTCTCGAAGCTGGCGGTTGAAAATGTCGTGTACCCGCCGAGGAATCCTGTGCCGATGACAAGCTGCCACGCCTCGGGCAGGAGCGAGGCGCTGGCCAGTCCGGTCAGAAGTCCCAGCGCCAGTGACCCGCTGACGTTGATGGTGATCGTGCCCCAGGGGATGGCGCTGCTCACACGTGATCTGATGATCCCGTCGAGCAGCATCCTCGCGGAGGCGCCGATGCCCCCGGCCAGGGCGAGCGCGATGAAGATCAGCGGCGTCATTTCGCCCCTCGATTGTGCGCGACAGTTGCCGTGGCGATGCCCGCCCACGTAGCCAGACCGCCGACGAGCACTGTGCCCAGGCCGTAGGTGACCCCAGCACCGGCATCACCCTCGCCGAGGAGGCTCGCCGTATCCGCAGCCAGCGCGCTGTAGGTGGTGAAGCCACCCATGAACCCGGTCCCGACCAGGATGCGCAGCCGACGTCTGCGACCCTCATCGGGACCCATTTGAGCCAGGGCATCGAGAAGCAGCCCCAGGAGGAAGGCGCCGAGGATGTTGACGGCGAAGATCGCCCAAGGAATGCCGTCGGCAGAGGGGAACGCAAGCGTGATGGCTTCGCGGGCAGCAGTGCCGAACGTGCCGCCGATGAGCGCCAATCCCAGATAGGGCAGGCGCAGATGGGCGGGCCTGCTGTTGCTGGGGGCGTTGCTCATGGGAACTCCTACCTTCTGGGCACGCTGACGCCGGTCGAGGTAGGGACTGTTGTCGGAGAACCGAGGTTGGGTACGGCGAGCCCCACCGCCGTGACGCTGGTGAACATCACTGCAATTCTGCCACACGGGCACACGAAGAGGCCGCCGGATGGCTGACATCCGACGGCCCCTGATGGGATGAGGTGACTCAGCCCTCGCGGATCGTCATCCGGCTCAGCTTGGCGCCGTCGACGGCGAAGGTGAACGAAGATCGGCCATTCGCGTGAGTTGAACGCCAGTCGCCGATGACGGTGACCTCATCACCATCGTTCGAGACCTCTTCGGGCGTGAGGGTGCCGGTCGCGCCGATGAATTCCTTGTCGCTCCAGGCCTTGATGGCATCGCGGCCGGTGAATTCTCTGCCCCAGTCGTCGACCGTGCCATCGGCGGTGAAGGCGTCGAGGAAGCCCTGTTCGTCGTGGGCGTTGACGGCGTCGATGAAGCCGGCGACGGGCTCGGGAATCTGCAGATCTGACATTTGGTGCTCCTTAGCTTCTGTGAGGTATGCGTTGTGTTTATGCGGTGTGTCAGCGAGTGGTGTATCCGCCATTGGCGAAGATCGTCTGGCCGGTGATCCACCAGCCCTCGGTGGCGAGGAACCGCACGATCGGAGCGATGTCCTCGATCTGAGTGAGCTGATTGCCCATGCCCTGCGACTTGTGGAACTCCACCCGTTCGGGTGTTTCCTGACCGTAGAAGAACGGAGTGTCCATCGGCCCCGGGGCAATCGCCGTGACCGAGATTCCACGCTCAGCGTACTCCTTCGCCGCAGCCCTGGTGAAGTGCTCCACAGGGCTCTTTCCGCCGGCGTATGTCGAATACCCGTCTGTGAATGCCGCAAGCAGCGCCGTGACGATGGTGATGATCTTGCCGTTGTCGGCAAGGTGCTTCCCCGCCTCCTTGATGAAGAAGTAGGCGGCCTTGGAGTTGATGTCGAACATCGAGTCGTACTCGTCTTCTGTGGTGTCCGCGATCGGCTTGCGCAGCACCTTGCCCGTCGTATTCACTGCGATGTCGATCGTGCCCAGCGCCGAGGTGGCATCAGCGAACAGCTTCTCGACGTTGGCAGGCCGGGTGAGGTCTCCGGTCAGGAGCACGCCCTTTGCCCCGCTCGACTCGACCGCGGCGAGAGTGGCCTCGGCCTCACTGCGGGAGGATTCGGAATTGTAGTGAATGGCTATATCGGCACCTGCCTCGGCGGCCTGCTGGGCGATGAGCCCGCCCAGATTCTTTCCGCCGCCGGCGATGAGGATGTGCTTGCCCTGGAGTGATTGATCGGTCATGGCATCTCCGCTTGTATCGGTGGTACATCTGACTGTAGCGACAATACACGATAATATAGCGACATGACAGAGGTGGCATCGCTTGATACACGGACGCGGCTGCTCAACGCGGCTGCGGACCTCATTGCTGCAACCCCCGGGGAGGACTTCTCCCTGCGGGCGGTCTGTGATGCCGTGGGTGTGAAGATGCCGACTCTGTATCACTTCTTCGGCAACAAGCAGGGGCTCATCGAGGCCGTCATCGAACGTGGCTTCGACATGTATCTGTCTGCCAAGTCAGCCTCCGAATCCAGCGGTGATCCGATCCAGGACCTGCGGATGGGCTGGGATGCTCATGTGTCCTTCGGGTTGGAGAACCCCGGTTTCTACACGCTCATGTACGGCAAGGTCAGGCCCGGGTACTCACCGGAAGCGCAATCGAAGCCGAGCGAGATCCTCCGTTCACTGACACGTCGGGCCGAAGAGCAGGGGCGGCTGGTGGTTGGCTATGAACAGGCCGCGGCCCACATCCTGGCGACGAACATCGGAGTGACACTGCGGCTGATCATCCAGGGCCGAGCCGATCCGGATCTCTCAGCAGGAGTGCGTGAGGGCGTGCTCGCCGCGATCACCGGATCGGGGCAGGCCGGCGATGATGGGCAGCACTTGGGGCACTGGGTGATCGAACGTGCGGCAGCGCATCCGGAGGTCCTCGGTGCAGCCGAGACCCAGCTGCTCATCCAATGGATCAGCCGCCTCGGCGAGTGTGAGTGGACAGAACAGGATCAGTGACGGGCGTGCGAGCGAGCCGACGAGTACTTGCCAACGGCTCGGTGCAGTCGCTGCAGCCCTTCCTCGATGCGCTGCGGTTCCGCCGAGGCGAAGCACAGGCGCAGCGCGTTTGTGAAGTCACCGGTCTGGGAGAACGCGGTTCCGGGAATGTAGGCCACGCCTTCCTCCAGAGCCACGGGCATGAGGTCCTCGGTGTTGATGGTCTCGTCATTGAACGTCACCCACAGGAAGAAGCCCCCATCGGGATCCGTTGACCGGATCTCCTCGCCGAAGAGCCGTTCGAGCCCGGACGTCATCGCCGTCTTGCGCTCGCCATAGGAGCTGCGCAGATGGGCGACGTGGGTCTCGGCATTGCCGTCATCGAGCCACTTCGCGACCATGTGCTGGGTGGGCAGGCTCGTGCACGAGTCCATGGTCTGCTTGGCGTTGATGATCAGACCGCGCAGGTCCGGGTCGATGTCGAGCCAGCCGATGCGCAGGCCGGGGGCGACGAACTTGGAGAAGGTGCGCACACCGAAGATCAGCGGATCATTGGGGCTGAGCTGGCTGAGGGAGGGGATGTCCTCCCCGGAGAAGCGCAGAGTGCCGTAGGGATTGTCCTCGAGGATGACCGAATTGTGGCGGTGGGCGAATTCGAGGAGCTTCTCACGGCGGGCCAGGGACATCGTCACGCCGGCCGGGTTCTGGAACGTCGGGACCGTATAGATCACCGAGGGGGCGCGACCGGCCCGCGCCACGATGTCGTCGAGCGCGTCCACCTGCATTCCCTCATCGTCGACCGGCACCTCGGCGATCTCCGCTTCATAGCTCAGGGCTGTGGCCGAGCCGTTCGTGTACGTGGGGGCCTCACAGAGGACGAGGTCGCCGGGGCTGACGAAGAGCTTGAAGCCGAGATCGATTCCCTGCATGCCGCCGGTGGTGATGACCAGGCGCTCACGGTTGCCGAAATGCTCGGCCGGGATCTGACCGGTCTCCTGCAGGTAGTTCAGCAGCGCATCGATGAGGACAGGCTCGCCCTGCGTCTCCCCGTAGGTGAAGCTCTCCGGAGTGAAGACGCTGTTTGCGATCCGAGCGAAGTCCTCGGCCGGCAGCATATCGGGTGCAGGTGAGCCCATGCCGAACTTGACGATGTCGTGGTCGTAGGCAGCGAGCATCGCCACGGAGGAATCGATGACAGAGCCGACGAGGCTGTCGGCCCGGCTGGCGAAGGGAAGGGTGGGACGCGATGACGCTGAGGATGAAGCTGACGGGCTCGCGATTGACATGATGACCTCCAACGGGGCTGCATGCCTGACGTCGACGTCACCGGCGATGTTCAGGAGCAATCTGCCCGAACGACGGAACTACTGGTGGTCTCAGCATAAGTACGACGAGCTCGGCGGGGCAAGAGGCGCGGCTGGGTGGGTGAGTCGGCAGGCCAACGGCGGGCCACCTCGGCGAGGGTGAGGCCTATGCTGGTGGTCATGGCCGACTCAAAAGAGCGTGACATCAGGACTGCTCCCATCGATGAACAGCTGCCCGCACTCGTCGACGAATACCGGGGCAAGCTCCTTGCTAGTTTGGAGGGGGTGAGCGAGGACGAGGCACGCCGTTCTCTGGTGCCCAGCCGGACGACTCTGCTGTCCTTGGCCAAGCACGCGATCTTCGTCGAGACCGTGTGGTTCGGGGAGGTCGTGACCGGGCGGTACCGAACCGAATACGGGCTGCCGAGTGATTCCGGAGACTCGTTCAACCTTGCTGATGAGGACACCGTGGCAAGCGTCACTGAGGCGTATTGGCAGGCTGTCGAGCGCTCGCATCACGCGGTGGAGGAGATGACTCTGGACACGGTGCTCACCGGGCACCGGTCGGGGCCGATGCCGCTGCGTTGGATCTACCTTCACATGCTGCGTGAGCTGGCCCAGCATTGCGGCCATGCGGAGATCCTGCGAGAGCAGGTCCTTGCGCAGCGGGCTCAGATCCCGAGCACCCGGATGTAGAGCCTGCTCGCCGTCGTGTCATGGTGACCCAGTAGACTAATGCAGTAATGACATCCCCGCTTTCACTTTGAGGTGAAGAACTCTCATGCCAGCAATCGTTGTCGTCGGCGCTCAATGGGGCGACGAAGGTAAAGGTAAAACGACCGATATCCTCGGCACCAGCGTCGACTACGTGGTCAAGCCCAACGGTGGGAACAACGCAGGCCACACGGTTGTCGTCGGCGGCGAGAAGTACGAACTCAAGCTTCTGCCGGCAGGCATCCTCTCGCCCAACGTCACTCCGGTCATCGGCAACGGCGTCGTGGTCAACCTCGAAGCCCTCTTTGAAGAGATCGAAGCCCTGGAATCCCGCGGTGCAGACACCTCGAAGCTGCGGATCTCGGCTAATGCCCACCTCGTCGCGCCCTACCACCAGACCCTGGACAAGGTGACCGAACGGTTCCTGGGCAAGCGCGCCATCGGCACCACCGGACGCGGCATCGGACCGGCCTACATGGACAAGATCGGACGCCTCGGTATCCGCGTCCAGGACATCTTCGACGAGTCGATCCTGCGCCAGAAGATCGAAGGCTCGCTGCGGCAGAAGAACGAACTCCTCGTCAAGGTCTACAACCGCCGAGCCGTCGACGTCGAAGAGATCGTCGACTACTTCCTGCCCTTCGTCGAACGACTGCGCCCCTACGTCGCCGAGACCGAGCAGCTGCTCAACGACGCCCTGGATCGTGACGAGGTTATCGTCATGGAAGGCGGACAGGCCACGATGCTCGACGTCGACCACGGCACCTACCCCTTTGTGACCTCCTCGAACCCGACCGCCGGCGGATCCTGCGTCGGCTCGGGCATCGGACCCACACGCATCAACCGCGTCGTCGGAATCGTCAAGGCCTACACCACGCGCGTGGGGGCCGGACCGTTCCCCACCGAGCTCTTCGATGACATGGGGGAGTACCTGCAGAAGGCCGGCGGTGAGTTCGGAGTCAATACAGGACGCCCGCGCCGCTGCGGTTGGTACGACGCCGTCATCGCCCGCTACGCCGCACGCGTCAACGGGTTCACCGACTATGTGCTCACCAAGCTCGATGTGCTCACCGGCATCGAGTCCATCCCCGTGTGCGTGGCCTACGAGGTCGACGGAGTCCGCCAGGACGAGATGCCGATGTCGCAGACCGAGTTCCACCACGCCAAGCCCATCTTCGAATACTTCGAGGGCTGGGCAGAGGACATCACCGGGGCTCGCACCTTCGCAGACCTGCCCGAGAACGCGCAGAAGTACGTGCTCGCACTCGAAGAGCGTTCGGGCTGCCGGATGTCGGTCATCGGCGTCGGCCCCGATCGCGAACAGTCGATCGTGCGGCACGACCTGCTGGACTGAGCGTCTGACGGACAGCAACGGCGGTGTCTCATCGGGGGGGGGTTCTCGGCGA
>NZ_JBHFIH010000010.1:138311-151956 GCF_057334195.1 Brevibacterium sp. AGC70
ACGGTCACCGCCGAAGTCGTCTCAGTCTCCGACTCCCGAATTCCGGCACTGGCTGTCGCCGGTTCAGGCGACTCATCTCATATTCGCAACATTCATTGAGAACCCACCTTGTTGACTGCTAGCGTCGAACGCTATGTTCACTACGCTGTTCGCGCCGATGCGAACACCAGCTTCTTTGCCGCCGAATCGTCCGATGCGAAAGCCCTTGGCCGCCGTAGTTGCGCTGATGACTCTCATGTCGACGACTGCATGTATGCCCGACATCGATCGCAACGAGGGGTTTCCACCACCACAGGTCACTGCCATTGCAGCCGGATCGCCAGGGGGCGGACTCGACCTGACCGCGCGGATGACGAAGGACGGACTCGAAGCCGCCGGCGTCGGCAGCCTGATGACGATTGAGAACATGGGCGGAGGCGGCGGCAACCCTGCCCGTGCGGCCATCCTCCAGCGTGAAAATGACGGGACCAGCGTGGTCTTCGAATCCAATCGTGTCTTTCTGTCGCACATCACCGGGACCACCGACATGTCACTTGACGACTTCACCCCGATCGCCCAGCTGACCACCGACTATGAAGTCTGGCTGGCCAGGTCCGACTCGGAGTTCGACTCACCCGAGAAGGTCCTCGACAGCGTCAAGGACGATCCCAAGTCCGTGAAGTTCGGCATCGGCACCGTCCCCAGCGATGACCAGCTCAATGTGCTCCGACCGGCCAGTGAATACGGCATCGACGACCTGGCGTCGTTGAAGCTGGTTGCATTCTCCGACGGAGGCGACCTCAACAACGAACTTCTGGGTGGTCGCGTTGACGTTGCCTCGACAGGACTCTCTGAAGCGATGGAGCTCGTCGAATCCGGCGACGTCGAGATCATCGCCGTTTCAGCGCCGAAGACTCTCACCGACGGCCCGGCCAAGGGAGCACCGACCTGGCACGACCTCGACATGGACATCACGATCAACCACTGGCGCGGCGTCTTCGGTCCCGCCGGAATGTCGGACGAAGCCGTTGGATGGTGGCAGGCCTCCCTCAAGAGCAGCGTCGAGTCGGAAGAATTCAAGGACCAAGCAGACGCCTTGGGCATCGACCCCGCATACATGCCGGGTGACGAATGGTTGGATTCGGTCATTCTGCCTGAGAAGAAGGAATCGACCGAAGTGCTCGAAAAGGTGGGATTGGCAAAATGACATCTGAACCGACGCTGATCGAGACGCCGCGCGAAGCGGGGTCGAAGACAGAGAGCACCGCCCTATCGACGGGCATCGCCGCAGTAGTCCTCGGCGCCATCGCCGTCTTCTATCTGGTCAACGCTCTGCTGCTGCCGAACACGGGGACCGACGAAGGAATCGGGCCCAGAGCCTTCCCTGTCGTCGTCGCCATCGTCCTGACCTGCACCACCGCACTCGGCGTGCTCACCCTGCTTCGCGGACGCGTCGAGGTGCAGCCGGTATCGAAGATGGAGCTGGCGCGAGTCGCCATCTGCATCGTGCTGTTCGCACTCTTCACTGCGTCGATCTTCCTCATCGGATTCGCCGAGGCGGCTGCCATATTCTCGGTCCTGACCTCCACATTCGTCTTCGGGGTCAGGCCGTCACTCAAGCGCACTGCGTGGCTGCTGGCCGTGGGCCTGGTCATCGGCCTGGTGCTCTTCCTCGTCTTCGACGTGTGGTTGAACGTGCTCCTGCCCGTCGGTTGGATCGAGTACCTGCTCTTCGGAGGACTGAACCTATGAGCTCCTGGACCGACCTGCTGGGCGCGCTGGGGTCGATCACCACGTCGCCGATCCTGCTTCTCGTCATCCTCCTCGGCGTGCTCATCGGGACCGTCGCCGGTCTCCTCCCCGGGGTCGGACCCTCGACGGCGATTGCACTGCTTCTGCCCGTGGCGATCACCATGCCCGCCGAACTGTCTCTGCCGCTGATGGTGTCGTTGTATCTCGGCGCCGAATACGGTGGTCGGATCTCGGCGATCCTGCTCAACATCCCGGGCGACCCCGGCGCGATCATGACCACGCTTGATGGACACCCGATGGCTCTCAAGGGCAGAGCAGCCACAGCCCTGACGATCTCAGCCCTCGCTTCGTTCGTGGGCAGCCTTCTCGCGTTTCTGGGGCTGGCATTCATCGCAGGGCCGATGTCCGAGCTGGGGTTGGCATTCGGCCCGGCCGCCTACTTCGCCGTGGTCGTCATGGCCCTCGTTCTCAGCGCCACGCTGGTGGGAAATGCTCCGATGCTCGGTCTGACCGCTGTGGTCATCGGTGTCGCGATCTCCACGGTCGGCATCGAACTCCAATCTGGGCTGCCGCGATTCACGTTCGGCACGTTCACGCTGCTGGAAGGCGTCGAACCGATCGTAGCGATCATCGGAGTCTTCGGAGTCGGTGAGATCCTTGCCAGTACAATGATGGGCAACACCGGCCAGGGTCTGTCCCGCCTCAGTGGCCGCTTCTTCCCGACCAAAGGCGAACTCAGACAGGGAACTCTGCCGAGCCTGCGCGGCTCGGTCATCGGATTCGTCTCCGGAGTCCTTCCAGGAGCGGGGACGACGATCTCGGCATTCTTCTCCTACGGTCTGGAGAAGCGGCTGGCACCCGCCTCCGCGGGAATGGGCAAGGGGGCAGTGCGAGGACTCGTCGCACCCGAAGCTGCGAACAACGCTGCTGTGTCCGGGTCGATGGTTCCGCTGCTGACTCTGGGCATCCCCGGGTCAGGAACGACCGCGGTGCTGCTGGCCTATCTGATGATGTACGGGCTCGACCCCGGACCGGGGTTTTTCGACGCCAATCCCGTTTTAGGCTGGACGATCATCGGCGCGCTCCTGATCAGCGCCATCCTCGGCGTGATCATCAACATTGCGGCCTCCCCGCTCCTGGCCAAAATCCTCGCGATTCCCATGCCGTATATGGCACCGGTGATCCTCATGCTGGCTCTCATCTCGTGCTATAGCATCCACAACTCGGCAACCGATGTCTACATTGCGCTGGGCTTCGGTGTTCTGGGCTACGTGATGCGTCTGGTCGGAATGTCACTGGCGCTGCTGGTCATCGGACTGGTCCTGGGAGAAATGCTCGAACGCAACTTGCAGCAGGCCCTCGGCCTGACTGGTGGAGACTTCGGGGCAGTCATCTCGCAGCCGATCGTGATGGTGTTTCTGGCCATCGCTGTCCTCTCTCTGCTGACAGCATTGCCGTGGAAGCGGATATTAGGGAAGCAGATGGCCAACGCCCAAGGAAAGGACACCAAATGTCGCAGCAACCGCGACTGACCGAGGCCGCCTATCAGGGCCCAGCCCTCGAAGTCGATCGTGACTTCTATCGGCCCATCGGTGAGCAGACCGAACGGCGCGAAGTCGTCGGGGAGTTCACTATCCCGATCCGTTCGGGACAGGCTTGGGAGGTACCAGCCGGTCATGTCTGTCGGATCTCCACCGTTGAGGGGCCGCAGGTCGGGGACCTCAACCTGTGGAATCGGCACGATCCTCGGGAGAGGTTCTGGGCATCGCGGACCCGTCAGCTGCAGGCGGCACACGTCTCGACGTTCGACCGGCTGTGGTCGACACTGCCGTTCCTGCGCCCCATGGCCACGATCGTCGGCGACACTTTGGCTGACTATGGCACAGATTCCGAGGGCGGTCGCCTCCACGACACTCTCGGCACGCGTTGTGATCCCTATGTCTCCACGATGCTCAACAGCGTCGACTTCGACTATCACTGTCACTCGAATCTTGTCCGAGCCATTCTCCCGTTCGGACTGACGGAGTTCGACGTCCACGATGTCCTCAACGTCTTCCAATGCACGGGTCTGAACGACAAAGACGAATATTTCATGAAGACCTGTCCTGCCCAACAGGGTGACCATTTCGAATTCTTCGCGGAGCAGGATCTGTTGGCAGCACTCTCGACCTGTCCTGGGGGAGACCTGTCCAAGCCGATGTTCGGCGAGGACAACGAGGACCCTGTCGAGAACTGTCACCCACTCAAGGTCACCGTCTATGCGTTGCCGGAGGGCCTCCTCGGCGACTGGAGGGAACCGAACTCACCGAATTATCGGGGCGGGCACGGGCTGAAGCCCCAGCCCTGGGGGTGAACTTAAGCGCTCTGGGTGCCGGCCGAGTTTAGGCGTCCGCCGCTGAACCAGCGCAGGAGTGCCGCGCAGAGGGCAAGGAATGCCACGAAGCCGCCGTACCAGCATGCGGTTGCGAAGAGTCCGATGGCGGGGACGAGGATCCCGGCGATGACGACCGGAAGGCCGAATGCCAGATAGCAGACGACGAAGACTGCGGCCATCACCTCGGCGTTGGCCTCCGGCTTCACGACTGCCTGGATGGTCTTCAGAGCACCCGGGAAGGCCGTGCCGAAGCCGGTTCCGGTGATGATGACGGCGAGGCAGTACAGTTCCGGCGAGGTGAGGGTCAGGGCCACCAGGGTGAGAGTGCTGCCGACGGCGAGTGAGATCGTGCCGTAGAGGGTCACGGTGCGCGCGGATCGGTTGCGCATGAAGAATCCGGCCAGTCCTCCGGAACCGGCGAGCATCGTGACGACGAGTCCGCTGACGAGGTGGGAACTCGTATGGAACTCGGTGGTGATGATGTTTGAGCCGAGGGAGAGGTACAAGCCTCCCGTGGCCCAGCCGGCGACGAAGGCAGGCACGGCGAACAGGAACGCCTTGCGGACTTCCCGGGGCAGAGCCGCGCGCGGCAGCAAAGATGCCCAGGCTCCTCGTCGTCGGGCCGAGGTCTCCGGCAGGACCCAGACGATGATGGCCAACAGCAGATATGTTCCCACGAGGGTTCCGAAGACCACCGCGGCGCCGCTGCTCACGACGAGTGCGGCGAGAGTTGCTCCGGCGAACAGTCCGCCGATGGCTAGGCCAGCCATTGCCGAAATCGCGTTCCATGACGAGGCTGATCCTGGCTTGTGCGGCAGTTCCAGGTCGACGACCGTCGCCGAGAGGGTCGACAGCAGAATTCCGCTGGCAATTCCTTGGATGACTCGGGAGAGGATCAGTGCTGCAGCGCTGTCGGCATGCCAGAACATAAACATGCTGATGGCGAGCACGACGAACGCCGCGCAGATGACGGGGCGGCGTCCGATGTGATCGGAGAGTGCGCCTGCAGTGAGCAGTGCCGCCAGCAATGCCACGGCGTAAGCGGCGAACACCACCGTGATCATCACCGGAGCAAAGCCGAAATCGGCCTGGATGACAGGGTAGAACGGCGACGGAGCGCTGGCTCCGGCCATCATCGCCGAGGTGGCGATCAGGACTAGGCGCAGACGCCAGCGCTCGCGTGACCACCAAACATAGGTGGGTGCCGGCTGAACCGCGGAGACAGAAGCCTCCTCCATAGTGTTCGAAACTTTTGGAACCATTCTTGGAGGTTATACGACATTCTCAAACAGTTCAACTATTATCGAACTATGGTTGCTAACGAAAAACTGCCGCATCCCGATCGTGAGGACATCGAACTGACGTCTGTGCTCTTCGCGCTGAGCGACGAGGCCAGACTCGCTCTGGTTCAGCAGCTTAAGGAGGGTCCAATGGACATGGCGAACTGCTCGGCACTGGATCCGAGCGCACCGAAGTCCACGCGTTCGCATCAGGTCAAGGTGCTGCGCGAAGCCGGCGTCATCATCAGTGAACTGCACGGCCGGAACCGCCGCTTGACGCTGCGGCGGGACGACATCGATGCGCGCTTCCCGGGCTTGCTGGAGTCCGTGCTGCAGGCGGAGTCTGCGCTGCAGGAGTGACGGTGCTCAGCGCACCGCCATGTCCCAGCTGTCGTCGGGCAGTGCCTGACCGGTCTCCAGGTAGGACTTGAGCCCGGCGAGAACCGCGGGCCAGCCTTTCGAGATTCCGGTGTGCAGACTGGAATCGGCGAAGTTCGTGTGGGTGACGGTCAGTTTCACCACTTCGCCGGACTGCTCGATGAGGTATGAGGCAACGGAGCCCTCGTCGTCGAGATCCTGGTCGATGGGTTGGAAGGTGAAGACGAGTTTTTTCGGTGGATCGGTCTCGAGGATCTTGCCCCAGACATCGGCTTTGCCGTCCGGTCCGCCTTTGTGGTGAGCCCATGACGACCCGACCTGCCAGTCGGAGACAACGGCGACATCGTCCCAGTACAGGCGCGTGATCTCGGGGTCGGTGAGCGCGTCCCAGACCTGCTGCGGAGTGGCTCGGATATAGGTGACATAGACGAAATCGGGAAATTCTTCGGTGGTGGTCATGGCTGTCTCCTCGGCTCTTCTCTTGACGGCGTCGATGACGTCGAAGTGGTGCTGGTCGAACTCGCGGGTCCATCGATTCTGCATCTCATGGATCGGGTGCGAGTTCAGGTAGTGTCGTCGTTCTCTTCCGTGTCGGACGATCGTGACCAGGTCGGCGTCGACGAGCAGATTCAAGTGCTGTGTCACTGACTGTCTGGCCATCGAGAGTCCTTCGCAGAGCTCGCTCAGTGACTGCCCATCCTCTTGGCGGAGGACGTCAAGGAGTCGTCGGCGGGTTGAGTCGGCGAGGGCTTTGAACACTTTGTCGAGTGTGTCGGCGTCGGTCACATCTCTAATATGCAGGCATTTGCCTGCATATGTCAATAGGGTGGCGGCATCAAACCGCAATAGGGTTCCCAGCCCCCTCAGTCATAGGATCGAATCAGACAATGACAGGAACCCCAAGGAGGTCGTCACATGACGCACGCTTCGCTTCTCAGCCGTTATGCGGATCGGCTCGGATTGAGTGATTCTGCCCCCGAATTGCATCGACGTGCTCAGGGATCCTGTGCGCAGACTGTCGAACTTCTCGACGAGATCCTGGTCGCGCACACGCACTCGATCTGCTTTGAGAATCTCGACGTCGTTGCCTTTCGCGCCAGGGGAGACCTCAAGGCCGTTGCCATCGATGTCGACGTAGCCGCGGGCAAACTGCTCACTGATGGTCGGGGCGGATACTGCCACGAGCATGCGTCACTCATCCGCGGGGTCGTCACCGATCTGGGTCTGAGGGCACACCCGATTCTGGCCCGAGTCCACCTCGGCGACGGGCAGACGGCACCGGGAGCACTGACTCACCAGGCGACCATCGTCGACCTCGACGGCCGTCGTTTTCTCATTGATTCCGGCTTCGGCGGGGGAACACCGGAAGCTGCGCTCGAGCTCTCCGAATCCGCTGCGGCGAGAATGACGTCCCACGGCGAACACCGACTTGTCCCCGCCAGGTCTGTTCTCACACCTCAGCTGCGCGCCGACAGCGACTGGGTGCTCCAATCACGAGCAAGAGATGACCAGGACTTTCGCACCGTCTATGCGTTCAGCGAAGTCCCTCGCCAGCAGGCCGATCTGGACCTGGCGAACTGGTTCACCTCGACGAAACCCGGGTCGCGGTTCACCGGTCCGCCGATCCTCGCTCTGCCGCTGCCCGAAGGCGGCAGGGTCACTTTGGAGGGGCGCCGACTGCGGCGCATGATCGGCGGTGCGCGACCCGACCGACACGAACGGACCCTGTCTGATGCCACGGAATTCGCCGAGGTGCTGTCGACTGAATTCGGACTCGACCTCGACAGGGAATTCACGGATCTGGTGTGGAGCGCGACCGCTGAGGGGTGAAGTGCCCGGTCTGAGGATCTGCGGGCAGACCTGAACAGCGGCCGGTGGGCCAAGCCAGTGTCAGACCCCGGGTCTACACTGCTGTCATGTCCGCGGCGACTCGGGATGACCTCATTCGCAGGCCACACCCGCGCCTGTGCCCCTTCGTGGGTGACTATGTCGCCTACGACGTTTCGGGCGTCCCCGCCGGGACACATCTCGGGCTGCCATCGGGCACCTTGACGTTCATCGTCTCCATCGACGAACCGCTGCACCAATACGACGCGGCAACCGAGTGCACCGAGTCGTTCGACGTACTGCTCGCGGGCCTGCATCTGCGGCCGACCCTCATCAGGCATAACGGCGCAATGGCCGGAATTCAGATCAACTTCACCCCCTTCGCTCCTCGCATCCTCTTCGACACCCCTGCCGTCGACCTCGCTCATCGCACGCACGATCTTGCCGAGATCGCACGACCCATCGCCGCCGAGCTGCACGGGCGCGTCAACGAAGCCACGACCTGGTCTGCCCGCTTCGATGCCATCGACGAGGTCCTCGTGCGCGCCGTTCACGAAGGCACCCAGCCTCGGCCCGAGGTGGTCAGCTCCTGGCAGCTGATCGCCCGCAGCCACGGCGGGCTGCCCGTCTCTCTCGTGGCGGATCGGATCGGTTGGAGCAGACGCCACCTCAACGGAGTGTTCCGTGCAGAATTCGGCATCGGACCTAAGGAGGCGGCGCGGGTCATGCGATTCGATCAGGCGAGACGAATGATCTCGGCGCAGTCTCGGACGTTGGCAGATATCGCCGCGACCTGCGGTTATGCCGACCAATCCCATCTCAACCGCGACTTCCGACTGCTCGCCGGCACCAGTCCGTCCCTGTGGCTGACCGAGGACCCCATGGTGCGGCAGGACCGGGAACGACGTCCGCTGGATCGGTAAGCGCCGCCTCGGCGAGTGTCGGTGCAGCTGCACCCTTTGTCTCCGCGGCCCGCGCAGTTCCCAAATGTCCAAGCCGCCGAGGTGGCGCCGGGTCCACGATGGTGTGGACCGATACGACGAAGAAGGGACACATCATGTCAACGACCACCGGAGCCAATGTCTGGCCCACATTCCGCTACCGAGATGCGAAGGCCGCGATCGCGTTCCTACAGGACGCCTTCGGCTTCGAAGTCGTCGCTGAGTACACGAACGCCGATGTCCCGCAGCGAGTCGATCACGCTGAACTGCGTTGGCCAGAAGGTGGGGGAGTCATGCTCGGCTCCACGCGTGACGACGGCGGTGTCATGACGAAGACCGGAGTCGCAGCAGGCTCGGTATACATCGCCACAGGCCGAGTCGAGGAGCTCTATCAACGCGCGATCGCGGCCGGTGCCACGAAGGTCATGGGGCTGAGTGAACAGGACTATGGGTCCAAGGACTTCAGCGTCACCGACTCCGAAGGGGTGCTGTGGAGCTTCGGGACCTATCGGGGTGCGGGCGCAGATCAGGAGTGATCCCCGAGCACAGCGTCGGCCGCAACGTAGAGAGTCTGCTTCTCCAGCTGCGAGAGTGAGTCCTCAGCGGGCAGAGCTCGTTCGAGGGCGATTCCATTGAGGACGGTGCATAGGAAGCGCGCAAGGCGTGGGATGTCGCCTCGGTCGGGGACCCCACCCTCATCAGCGAGCACACGCAGCCAATCCTCTGTTCTCCGTTGCCCATCACGCTGAATAGCGAGGTACGTCTCGCGTACCTGCTCGTTCTGGTCCGCGACGATGAAGGCAGTGCTGACCGCCGTCATCGCCTCGCGTGCTTCAGCTCCGGCTCTGGCCGCTGCCAGCACCTGAAGAAGGCACTCGACGAGCCGATCTCGAGCGGGAATCGTCGAGTTGTGGATGTCGGTGTCCGCCAACATCCAGTCATAGGCGCGCCGCATGACTTCGTCCCGCAGCGCCTGCTGGGTGGGGAAGTGGTGGCGCAGCGACCCTGTACTCACCCCGACTCGCGCAGCGATCGCACGCACACTCAGCTTCGCTGTCACGCCGTCTTCGGTGATGATGTCTGCAGCCGCGGCGAGTATTCGCTCGCGGGTGTTCGAGTCCTCACGTTCACTCATTCACATACCGGCTTCTTCTCTGCGATTCCTCCAAGCAACACACTGTGTTAGTGTACTGGTGTTTCCACCAACACACTGTGTTGGTCCTGTGTCTAGGGCCAGGGAGGGCACCCAGATGTTCAAGCAATGGCGCCGACAGCGAGCAGTCAGACGGATAGAGGCCGGAGACGGAAGACTCTTGAAGAGATTCCGTTGGTGGCAACTGCTGGGTCGGTCACTCTTTCACTTGGAAATCGCCGATTCGACTGGTCGCTGCAGTGAATACTCAGTGGACGTGCGGCAGTGGAAGACGGACGAGAACGGCTACGTGAAGGTGTTTCTCTATCGCAATGGCCTCCAGCACGCAGTATCCCGGGCCCCCGCAGTCTTCCCGGTCGAGGGCGGAGCGATTGAAGTTGCCGCCAGCAATTTCGGATTGAAGCGCTGCCACTTCGTGTCCGATGCCGGAGTTGAACGGCAAATGCACCCCGATGTTCATTCCGCAGAAGGCCGCCGAGCCCGTTTCGACGAGCGCCGGCCACAACTGAGCCGGCTGATCGGAATAGTCTCAATTGTTGCGCTGCTGGTGGGCGTCGGCCTGCTGCTGCAGCAGATCGCCGTGCCGATCTTGAGAATTCCGCCGATTGCTGAACAGATCGGGCCCGTCGAGCCGTTGATCCACCTTCCCCTATGGCTGTCGATCGGTCTGGGTCTCGTTGCCGCGCTCGCCAGCACGGAAAGAGCACTGCGCATGCGCTATCGGTGGTGGCTCGACGCGGCTGGAAACTGATCCTGCACGTGCTTTCTCACCTGCGGGTCATGCTGGATTACGCGCGTCTCGCGCTGACGCCCTCTGCCCAGCGATAAGGCTGAGTCGCAAGAAGCGCGCCGATCGAGCGGCGGAGGCGGGAGACTTCTGCACGCACCGTGACCAGATGCTCGGCATCGCCGTAGAGCGTGCGACTGAGATCGGCAGCGCTGATTCCAGAAGGCCCCGCCGAGGTGATCGCGGCGAGGATCTGCGCACGCCGTGGCGTGAGCGGAACGGTGAGCGGATCACCGCCGGAGTTGATCTCGAGCACCGCCGGTTGGCTTGTCTGTCGCAGCGTGACCGAGACTTGTGCATCGTCGACAGTCTCTGCTGGTCTCAACAGCCACCCGCCGGTGATCTTCTCCGGCAGGCACAGTCCAGCGCCGGGGATGAGGATCGTGCGGTCAGGTGCCGGCACTTCGATCCGATCGCGGCTGCGCACACCCTGCTGATAGGCGACCCATCCATCGTCGTCGACGACCAGCGCAGGACCGTGACTGCCGCTGAGGACAATGGACATGCGATTCCGCAAACTGCTCAGCTGCTCCTGCTGGATGAGCGAGAGCCTCGCCTGCGCCAGGTGAACGGCAGTCGTGACCAGAGACTGAACAGCAGGATGAAGAGTGAGTGCCGGCCCGCTGATGTCCACGACTCCGAGGAGCCTGCCGTCTACTGGGCCATGGATGGGAACCGCACTGCAGTACCAGGGGTGCTGTGACGTTTCGAAGTGCTCGGCGGAGAACAGCTGAACTGGAGCTTCCTCGGCCAGAGCTGTGCCGATGGCATTCGTGCCCACCTTGGACTCGGACCAGTGGGCGCCTTCGGCGAATCCGAGAACATCAGCCTGACGTCTGGCCGCGGTGGCTCCGTCGCGCCACAAGATCACGCCCTCGGCATCGGCGACGACGAGGATGAAGCTGCTGGCATCGGGCATCCTCAGAAGCACAGATTTCAGTTCTTCGACGATCAGGCGAAGCTTCGATCTGTGCCTACGGGACTCGACGTCCGCCTCGGCGGAGAAGATTCTGCGATTGTCACCAGCCGGGTCAAGACCCAGGCGCAGCATTCGGTCCCACGAGCGCGCAACGAGCGCTCGCGGTTGCTTCGGCGGTGAACCGCCGGTGATCACGGCATCGTGAATGCGTGTCAGATCTCTGGCGAGATGCGCCAGATCCGGCTGAGGCATATGACGAGTATAGGTGCGGTCGTCGGCACTGACCATGCAACTCGATGCAACTCTTCCGCGGCTGTTCTTGGCGGGATAGCTTGAGGACACACAGCTCAACGAAGAGGAGTGACATGACAACGACAATTGATCGCACACAGCTCACCGCCGATGACATTGCGACCGAGTGGCTCAGCAGCTTCGAATCTGCACTGCGGGTGCGTGACATCGAAGCAGCAGTGGGACTGTTCGCCACCACGAGTTACTGGAGGGATCTCGTGTCTTTCACGTGGAACCTCAATACGGTGGAGAACCATGACGGGGTCAGGGACATGTTGACCGTGAACGCGGACCGGGTCTCGCCATCCGATTTCGAGCTCAGCGATCCCGCCACCACCGCCGACGGAGTCACCGAAGCATGGTTCACCTTCGCCACCTCTGTCGGCCGCGGCAAGGGTCTGGTGCGACTCATCGACGAGGACGGGACCAAAGCATGGACCATGCTCACCTCGTTGCAAGAATTGACAGGTTATGAAGAACCTCGCGGAGACCGGCGGGTCAAGGGAGCCGAACACGGCGTCGATCCTGCGCGGAAGAGCTGGTCGGAGAAGCTTGCAGAGGAGGACGCAGCCTGGGGAGACACCGCGCAGCCGTATACTCTCGTCGTCGGCGGGGGACAGGGCGGCATTGCGCTCGGCGCTCGCCTGCGTCAGATGGGAGTCCCGGCGCTCGTCATCGATCGGTGGGAACGGCCGGGAGACCAGTGGCGTTCACGGTACAAGTCGCTGTGCCTGCACGACCCCGTGTGGTACGACCACCTGCCCTATCTCAAATTCCCCGATAACTGGCCCGTATTCGCGCCCAAGGACAAGATTGCCGATTGGTTGGAGTTCTACACCAAGGTGATGGAGATTCCTTACTGGTCATCGACGACTGCGAACTCGGCGAGGTATGACGAGGAGGCCAAAAAGTGGACGGTGGAAGTCGACCGCGACGGTAAGAATGTGACGCTCAACCCGGCGCACCTGGTAATGGCCACGGGGATGTCGGGCAAACCGAATGTCCCATCCTTCCCTGGTGCCGACATATTCAGAGGAGAGCAGCAGCATTCCTCGCAGCACCGGGGTCCCGACGCCTATACGGGCAAGAAGGTCGTCGTCATCGGCAGCAACAACTCCGCCTTCGACATCTGCGGCGCTCTTTACGAACACGGGGCCGATGTCACGATGGTGCAGCGCTCTAGCACACACATCGTCAAAAGCGACTCCCTCATGGAGATCGGGCTCGGCGACCTCTACTCGGAGAAGGCGCTGGCCAACGGCGTGACGACCGAGAAGGCGGACCTGATCTTCGCTTCCTTGCCGTATCGGATCATGCACGAATTCCAGATTCCGCTCTACGACCAGATGAAGGAACGCGACAAGGATTTCTACCAGCGCATGGAAGACGCCGGTTTCGATCTCGACTTCGGCGACGACGAGTCCGGGCTCTTCCTCAAGTACCTGCGCCGCGGCTCGGGCTACTACATCGACGTCGGTTCGGCAGAACTCGTCGCCGACGGCAAGGTGAAGCTGGCCAAGGGAGACGTCGATCATCTGACCGAGACCTCTGTGGTCCTCGCCGATGGGACCGAGCTGCCTGCGGACCTCGTCGTCTATGCCACCGGATATGGGTCAATGAACGGCTGGGTGGCCGACCTCGTCGATCAGGAGACGGCGGACAAAGTGGGCAAATGCTGGGGCCTGGGCTCGGACACTGCCAAGGACCCCGGCCCATGGGAGGGCGAGGAGCGGAACATGTGGAAGCCCACTCAGCAGGAGAACCTGTGGTTCATGGGCGGCAATCTTCACCAGTCGCGGCACTACTCGCTGTACTTGGGGCTCCAGCTCAAGGCTCGATTTGAGGGGTTGGATACCCCGGTGTACGGGGTGCAGGAGGTGCACCACCTGAGCTGAGGCGACGGGAGGCGGACTTCGTAAGTGCTGAGGCGCCTGGGAATGTTTGAGTGGGGAGGGCTGCGTGAA
>NZ_JBHFIH010000010.1:152007-165622 GCF_057334195.1 Brevibacterium sp. AGC70
ATACACGCAGCCCTTCGCCTATGAGCTCCAGGGCTCAAATATCGGGTCTTTCCTTGGCTTTTTAGCGAACTGAACAATTGTCATTGTTTAGGATTCATGGTCGAGAAATCCGTCATTTTATCTGAAGCGTCTGGTTGATCTACGGCAGTGAGGACTTTTGCACAATCACTGTTGAATTTTGCAGTCTTGGTAGGTGGGATTTTAGTCCTGCAACTATTGAACGTTTATGCCGGAGTGTGTGACTCTTGCTAGATCTCATCTATGAAAGAGGTCACATTGGCGCTCAGAGATGCCTTTAGAAGTCCGGCAACGTCGCTGGACGATCAAATGGAAAGTTACGCAACGGAGCGAGTTCCACGGTCTCAACGATGGCCCGCATTTGCTATCCTCCTGATTCTCACGGGTAATGTCACGGCGATGTTCTGGTTCACCCTCGGAGGCCAGATCGGGTTCCTGGTCGGTTGGCCCATGATGCTGATCCCGATCGGATACTTGGTGGTGGTGTCCACGGTGCTGGGATCGCTCATTATGAAGATCGCGTCCAAGGAAGGACTCAGTCTCGTACTGCTGACCCGAGGGTTGGGGTTTGGTGCAAAAGGGTCGGCAGTCGCTTCCTTTATCTACGGTATCAACTATATTTTCTACTTCATTTTTGAAGGCAGTATAGTTTCTCACGCGTTGAGTGAATATTTTGGGGTTGGACAAAGTTCGGTGACCGCAAGTGTCATTTTTGCGCTAGTCGGTGCTGCCGCTTTGTACTTTGCATGGCGAGGAATGCACTCTATGAACATCTTGCAGCGCTTCGGTATGCCGATCTTCTTGGGGCTTTTTATACTCGGAATTTTTATGCTCTCACAGGGGCATGCGATCGCTGGGCCCGGCCAGTGGGTTTCTCTTACTCCAGATGATCCAACTGTAATGTGGCAGGCGTTCTCTTTGGTCAATGGGCAGATCGTATTTCAGGCTCTGCTGGCCACCGACTATGGTCGGTTCTCGCGTCCCCAGATCGGATACAAGGGGACAGCCGGGATCATGTTTGGTGAAATGATCATGATCGCAGTCGTCCTGATACTAGGCTCGTTGCTCGCATTCACTGTTTACCCGAGCATCACTCAAGGGGACCCTGTCCTCTATTCGACGGACCCTGGGTTCGTCTTCGCCATGGTTATGGGCTTCCTCGGTGTTGTGTTCGCGATCATCACCCAAATTCGAATCAATGTCATGAACCTCTATTCGGGGTCTCTCGCATTCTCCAACACTTGGGACGCGTTCGCGAAGAAGCCCATCCGGCGAAACTGGTGGATGGTTGGTTTGCTGGTCCTCGGTATCGCGCTCTATCCCGTCAACGTCCTGCAGTACACGGACACCTTTCTTGCCGTGACCGGAATCATGACGAATACATGGATCTTTATCCTTCTCGCGGACTATTACATCTGCCGAAAAGTGTTCAAATACGCTCCGACGGAAAAGATCGATTACGACGAAAAAGTTATTAGAGACTGGAACCCATGCGGAATGATCGCCATGGGGGTCGCCGTCATCATCGGCGGCCTGGGGCTTGCCGGCACGTATCCGATCTACTACGCATCGTTCGTCGCGATGTTCATCGGCCCGATTCTGCACGTCCTGCTGACAGTGATCACCAGGGGACGCTTCTATTCCCTTGTCGACAACGCGGCCAAGCAACAGGCATAGAAAGAGAAAGACACATGACTGATGAAAATTTGCACTTTGAGACTCTGGAATCCGTATCCGGGAAGATAATGCGGCGGGAAGTCAGCTCGCGTGAAGTGGTTGACCATATGCTCCAGCGTGTAGCCGAAATCGATCCGGTTCTACAGGCATTTACATATGTCGCCGAGGATTCTGCTCGCGACGCCGATGTTCTGGATGAGGAATATCGCCGCGGACATTGGCGTGGTCCGTTGCACGGAGTGCCGATGGCTATCAAAGACATCTACGGCGACCACGGTCGTCCTCTCGAGGCAGGAATGTCGAGTCGAAAAGGGATGACGGCCGGTACAACGGCGACTGTCGTTCAACGTCTGCGAGAGGCTGGGGCGATCCTCCTGGGGAGGGTGCACACCACAGAAGGCGTATATGGAGAGCATACTTTCCCTTTCGAGCCGCCGAAAAACCCCTGGGGTTTGGATCGCTGGGTGGGAGTCTCCTCTAGCGGAAGCGGGTCCTCAACTGCGGGCGGTTTGGCCTTTGCGACTTTGGGGTCAGACACTGGTGGTTCTATCCGCATGCCTTCGTCTGCCAACGGGGTAACCGGGCTAAAGCCGACCTGGGGTCGTTGCAGCAGATATGGAGTTTTCGAGTTGGCCGGAAGTCTTGACCATGTTGGGCCAATGGCAAGATCGGCACGCGACGCTGGGATCGTCCTCGAGGCAATTGCCGGCTTCGATCCGAAGGACCCAACTTCATTGTCCGCAGCTGTCGATAGATACGGTGCTCGAACTGATATCGGCCTATCCGGAACCAGGATCGGGATTGATATCACTTGGGCGCTCACTGATGTCTCGGAAACAGTAAGAGGCAGCATGCTTGCTGCCATTGCCACTCTCGAAGGCCTCGGTGCGGAGATAGTACCGGTGAGTTTTCCTGATCCTGAACAGATCAACGATGACTGGTTCACTGTCTGCGGTGTGCAGACCGCCTTGGCTCACGGCAAGTGGTTCGACGAACATGAGGCTTCTTATGGAGAGGGCCTGCGTGAAGTGATCAATATCGGCAAGCGCGCATCGGCAATTGAGTATCAAGAAGTGCTCAAGCGTCGGTCGATCTTCAAAGGGGCAGTTGAGAACGTCCTGTCAACAGTGGACATGATGTTCATCCCAGGGCTGCCCTACGAAGCTCCGCTTGCTTCTGACATGGTGAAAATGGGTGCCGAACAATTAGCTGAGGTTCACCGGTACACGGTTCCTTTCACGATGAGCCAGATGCCGACGATTACGTTCCCGATCGGATTTACCCCAGCCAGTTCATTGCCAGTTGCAGGACAGTTGGTTGGCGCCGCTCTGACCGAGAAGAATCTGGTGCGAGTTGCTAATGCCTTCCAGCAGGCGACGGACTTCCACTCTCGACACCCGGAACTCTGACGGCACTGACCCAGGATTTCAGTGAAAGGCTTGCAGTCCGACTCATCAATCGACGATGAGTCGGGCTGCAAGCTGATTTCTGGGCTCAGAGACCACAAAGGACCCAAGTCCGTGGGAAGGCGAGCAGCGGAACATGTGGTGCCCACCCAACAGGAGAACCTGTGGTTCCAGGGCGGCAACCTTCACCAGTCGCGGCACTGCTCGATGTATCTGGCTCTCCAGCTCGAGGCCCGGAACGAGGGACTCAGAGGCCCCGGTCTATGGGCTGCAGATTGCGTCGAATGCTCTGCTAGGCGCGCTTACCTGGCTCTGCGAGTGATCGCAAGGATTCGGATCATGAGTGGGACCGCGACGACGACGGCAGCGATGTGCACAATTCTGATGAGGATGATCAGCGCTATTGAGGCGTCCGCGGTGGCGAGCAGTGAACCTATATCACCGTCGGTGAAGAGCCAGGTCAACGGTTCGGCGATCAGCGACGCCATGCCGACGACGCCGAGTCCCACGATGAGCACCACCGCCGCCCACCTGTGACCGCGGGCGAAGGCGAGTATGAGGCCGGCGACAACAGCGTAGATTCCGAGGCGGAGAAGGATTGCCGGTCCTTCTCCGCTGGGGTCCTCCGCTTCCCGCAGGTGGGCGATCATCTCTGCGACGCCTGCCGCCAAGGCGATGAAGAGGGCCACGACCGAGAGGTGCCGCAGGCGTTGAATTCGGTCGGTTGCGGTGCTCGCGGAAAGGGGGCGGTTGTCCGTTGGGCGCACGACGATTCTCGTTTCTTCCAGGGGCGGTTGTCGACGTCCACCATGTGAACATGCAAGATCCGACTCGAGAATCACTCGCAGGTACTCGATTGATGCCGGGCACCTAGGTCTGAGGGTGGAGGCTCCGCATGCGCGGACGAAGCTCGCCGAGGCGATCCCTGCCCCGGGGCGCGGTGTTAAAGCACCGGTGAGCTGTCTACAGCCCCAACCGTGCCAGGACGTTCTTGACGTGGGCGAGGGCCTCGTCCTGGGACAGCCCGAAATTCTGATTGAAGTACATGCCGTCGCCGATGAGCTGGATCGTCATGGCCATATCGGCATCGCCGAGGTGATTGTTGAGTGCGTTGAACCAGGCCTCACGGGTCCTGCGCAGAGCGCTCTTCGCCTCGTCGTTCTCCTGTGCCAGACAGCTGGCGGCGATGAGGCTGCGGTCCAGAGGCGTTCCGATCTCAGCCGAGGTCTCGAGGTAATAGAGGTGGAGGCGCTCGCCGGCGGCCTTCATCGACTCGACATCCTCATCAACGAGCCTGTCGAGCCGCTCAAGGCTTCCCTTGATCAGCTCCGCCTTCGAGCCGTAGTGGTAAAGCAGGCCTCCCTTGGACACACCGGCCTTTGCCGCGACCGCATCCAGGGTTGCGCCGGAGATGCCCTGCTTGTCCAAGAGGATGTCGAAGGCGTCGAGGAGCTTCTCTTTGGTGTCGGTGGAGTTGCGTGCCATAGCGCCGAGCCTAGCCGAAGCCCGCAGGCCAATCATCGTCTGCGACCTATCTTGCCTACTGTACCGTCTAGACGGTACAGTAGATTTCATGTTCACCACACAGACACCACAAGTGCGCGCCGGCCGGCGCGAATGGGCTGGCCTGGCTGTGCTGATGATCCCTGTTCTGCTCATCTCGATCGACAACACCGTCTTGGGATTCGCTATACCGGCCATCAGCACCGGACTCCATCCCACAGGTACCCAGCTCCTCTGGATCGTCGATATCTATGCACTCATGCTCGCAGGCCTGCTCGTGGCCATGGGCAGCATCGGCGACCGGGTCGGACGCCGCAAACTGCTCATCATCGGCGCCTTCGGCTTCGGCCTGGCTTCACTGTTGGCGGCATACTCGACGTCACCGGAGATGCTCATCCTTGCTCGCGCACTGTTGGGCATTTTCGGCGCCACGCTGATGCCCTCGACCCTCTCGCTCATTCGCAATATCTTCTTCCACGACAAGGACCGCCGCGTCGCGATCGCGACCTGGGCTGCCATGTTCAGCGGCGGTGCCGCGCTCGGGCCCATCGTCGGCGGAATCCTGCTCGAGCACTTCCATTGGAGTTCGGTCTTCTTCATCAACCTGCCGCTCATCGCGCTCTTCATCCCGGCGGCTCTTCTGCTGCTGCCCGAGTCGCGTGATCCGAACCCGGGCCGAATCGATCCGCTGTCGATCGGGCTGTCGATGCTCATGCTCGCCCCGCTCGTCTTCGCCATCAAGCACGTCATGGCCGATGGCGTGGACATGCTCTTCTGGGCCAGTCTCGCGGTCACCGTCATTGCGGGAACCGGCTTCGTCATGCGGCAGCTCGCCTCGGCGAACCCGATGCTCGATGTCAGGCTCTTTGCCGACAAGATCTTCACCTCGGCAGTGCTGTCCAACCTGCTCAGCGTCATGGGACTGGCGGGCTTCCTGTATTTCGGTACGCAGCTGCTCCAGCTGGTGCTCGGACTCTCCCCAGTCGAAGCTGCACTAGTCCTCGTGCCCGGCCTCATCACTTCGATCGTCGCCGGTTACACCGCGGTGCCGATCATCGCCCGACTGCAACCGCGCGTGGTCGTGCCCTGTGCCCTAGTGCTCAACTCAGTCGGTCTGGGGATTGTAGCTTTCACACCCGAACATTCGGTGGCAGGCATGCTCATCTCCTTCCTCATCCTCGGTGTGGGACTCGGCACCGCAGAGGTCATCACGAACGATCTCATCCTGTCTGCAGTGCCCGCGAACAAGGCCGGAGCCGCCTCGGCGATCTCCGAGACTGCGTACGAATTCGGATCTGTCATGGGAACCGCCGTCCTCGGGGGACTCACGACCATGGTCTACAGCTCTCAACTGCAGTCAGCGCTCGGGGCCAAGGCTGCTGGAGCCGAATTCGAGACCCTCGGTTCAGCCCTTGAACATGCGAGCGCCAAAGGGGGACGTCTTGGCGAACAGATCGCCGAGGCGGCTGTAACGTCCTTCGACCTCGGCGTCCAATGGGCGGCGGGGGCTGCGGTCGTCCTGGTGCTCATCGCTGCGGTCCTCACGTCCTTCGGCCTCAAGGGTGCGGGCCGGACTCGAGACCCAGCCTGAAGCTCGGCCCCACGGCCGAGAAGACTTTGAGATCATCGCGCTGAACTAGCAGAGGCGTTCGTCGGTGCCGCGAAGGGAATCGCGCTGGCCTGAACCCACTGAACCCACTGAACCCGGCGGGCATCCCCGAATGCTTGGGGGGAATAGGCAATCACTGTCCACAGATGGTCGTCGGCGGGGCGGAATGCGAACGTCTTTCCACAGTGAATGCGCCGGTGGGGGGGGCCGAAGGGGGATTCTCCTTCGGCCCGGGCCCACCGAACGCGTCTGGCGTCACGCCCGCCGCGTCACCTCACATCATGAGCTGACCGATTCGCTGTTCCGAGGCACCGTCTCGGCGACATTCTTCTGTCGCCTGCGTGCCAGCACTCGGCCGATGCCCGTGTAGAGCAGTGCACCGATGAGGATGACGTAGAGGACGATCGTGATCGGTGAGGACACGAGGACCGAGACATCGTTGCCCGAAGCCAGCAGGGCATCGCGCAGGCTGGACTCGGCCAGCGGGCCGAGGACCATGCCGATCATCAGCGGCGCCAGCGGTACACCGTAGCGCTTGAGCACGAAGCTGATGATGCCGATTCCCAGTAGGATCATGAGCTCGAACTGCGACGCCGAGGTGGCATAGATGCCCAGCCCGCAGAACACCGCGATGCCGCCGTAGAGGTAGGGATCCGGGATCTTGAGCAGCTTCGCCCACAGGGGAGCGAAGGGCAGGTTGATGATGAGCAGGACGATCATGGCGATGAAGAAGCTCGCCAGCAGACCCCAGACGAGTTCCGGAGACCGATCGAAGAGGAGCGGTCCTGGCTGCAGGCCGTACTGTCGGAATGCGGCAAGCATGATCGCAGCCGTCGCGGAGATCGGCAGGCCCAGAGCCAGCAGAGCGCCCATTGCAATACCGGTGGTGGCAGAACCCGCCGACTCGGGGCCAGCCAGGCCGCGGATGGCACCCTTGTCACCGAACTGCGGCTCCTTGCGCTTCGAGTCGAGCTTGCGCTCGAGGCCATAGGACATGAAGGTCGGCACATCGGCACCGCCGACGGGGATCACACCGAAGGGCAGACCGATCGCAGTGCCGCGCAGCCACGCGGGCAGCGCCTCGCCGAACTCCTTGCGGGAGAGGAATGGGCGACCCGATGAGTTGATCGTATTGTCGTTGACCTTGCGGCGGATCCGGGAGGCGATGAAGAAGACCTCGCCCAGGGCCAGGATCGCCACGGTCACCGTGACCAGTGAAACTCCGTCGAAGAGTTCGGGGACACCCATGGTGAAACGCTCGGTGCCGGAGACCGAATCGATGCCGATGACCGAGAAGCCGATGCCGAGCACGAGAGCCATGAGGCCCTTGAGGACGGAGTCCGCGACGACCGACGAGGTTGCCACGAATGCGAACAGGGCGAGTGCGAAGAACTCGGCGGGACCGAAGTTCGTCGAGAAGTCCGCCAGAGCAGGCGCAACGAAGACGACCAGGAAGCAGGAGATGAACCCGCCGATGAACGCACCGATCGCGGCCGTGGCCAAAGCCTGGGGTGCTCGCCCGTTGCGGGCCATCTTGTGGCCCTCGAACGTCGAGGCGATCGCCGAGGCCTGGCCGGGGGTGTTCATGAGGATGGCCATGGTGGAGTCACCGAAGAGACCACCGAAGTAGACGCCGGCGAACATGATGAATGCGCCGGTCGGGTCGAGTGCGAAGGTCATCGGCAGCAGCAGTGCCACGGCCATCGACGAGCCCAGGCCCGGCAGGACGCCGACGGCGGTGCCGAGGAAGCAGCCGACGAGGACCCACAGCAGGTTCATCGGCGTCAGCGCATGTGTGAAACCTTCGAAGAGGGACATGAGAGCGTCCATATCAGAAGCCACCTCCCAGAATTCCCGAAGGAAGATTGAGCCCCAGCAGCACCGAGAACGCGATGTAGACCAGGGAAGAGAATGTCAGTGCCATAGTCAGGTCGAACAGGGGTCGCTTTGAGCCCATCGACCTGGCCACGCACCAGAACAGGAGCGCCGCGGCGAGGATCCACCCGGCGAACTCGAGGATGAGGGCGAAGGCTGCGAATCCGCCGGCGCTCCAGGCCAGAGACACGAAGTCGCTGTGCGTGCGGTGGCGCGAATCGGCGACCCGCGCCTCGGCGAGTGCCTTGCGATCCTGGGCCGGTTCATCCTCGACATGCGGGTCGAGACGTGAGGCCGACACCGCGGAAGTCACAGGTGTCGAGAACGCCTTCTGCTCCTCCACCTCGGCGGGGAGATCATCATCGACATCGACGGGTTCGGGATTGCGGATATAGGCGATCGTCAGCAGGATCGTGAGCACGTAGCCGACGATCATGATGATCATAGGGAAGAACTGCGGTCCCGGCGGATCAGTGTCCTCGGCAATGTCCATCGTGATGATGCCGATGAGCAGGTAGGTCGAGAACCCTGCCATGATGAGGGGGACCAGGAGACCTGATCGACCCTGCCACCAGGTCCCGGCGCCGAGGTGAGCCGTCCTGGTTCTCTTCTTCGTTGACGTCTGAGCGCTCACAGTCCCAACTCCTTCAGCAGCTTCTCGATCCGGGAGGTGTCCTCTTTGATGAATTCAGCGAACTCATCACCGGTCTGCCACACGTCCGTCCATTTGTTGCGTTCGAGGGCATCTGCCCATTCCGCGCTGTCGCGAGTCTGCTTGAGAATGTCGACAAGCTGTGGGGCCTCGTCTTCGGTGATGCCTGGTGCGCCGAGCCAGCCGCGCCAGTTGGTCAGCGTCACCTTGTAGCCCTGTTCGGTCATCGTGGGTACGTCGTCGAAGCCGGCGATGCGCTTCGGTGCGGCCACGCCGATTGCTTTGACGCGGCCGGCTTCGATCTGGTCGGAGACCTCGTTGAAGCCACAGGACGCGAAGTCCGTGGTGCCCGAGAGCAGTGTTTGGATCGCTTCACCGCCGCCGGATTTGGGAATGTAGGTGATGCTCGAGGCAGGGATGTCGGCCAGCAGTGCCAGCTGTGCGATCGTGAGGTGATCGACTGAACCGGCGGAGCCGCCGGTCCAGACGAACCCTTCCGCATCCTTCTTCCAGGCGCTGATGACGTCGTCGATCGTGTTGTAGGGGGAATCGGCGGCGGCGATGAGCACGTCGTAGTCCTCCGCTACCCTGGCGAGCAAGGTGGTGTCATCGAACCCAACGGGCGACTTGTTGAGCGCAATGCCGCCGACCATCGCGGTGCCTGTGGCCAGAATGGTATCGGCCTGCCCGCCCATGGTGGAGAACTTGCCGAGACCTATGGTGCCACCGGCTCCGGGGATGTTGACGACTTGGGCGTTGTTGGCCAGCTTATTCGCGCGCATGGCCTGCTGGGTCTCCCGGGCGAACCCGTCCCAACCGCCACCGGCACCGGCTGGTGCGATGAGCGTGAGGTTGGAGGAGAGATCGCCCTTGGCCGATGCGGCTCTGACCGAGTAGGTGGTGGCCGTCCCGATGGCTGCCACTGCGATTGCGCCGTAGGCGATTCGGCCGAACATGCGCCGAGTCGGATGGGGCGGCGCGGACCCCGGATCTGCGCCAGGACCTGAGTCGGATTGGTTCGTCATTGACCAAACTTTCATATCTGTTGTGAACTGCATGTGAGGCTCGTCATAGCTTAGATTGATGCAGGTCACATTACGCGCTTGTGCGCACTGATCGCGTTCTGCTCATTCTGCTCACTCGGTAGTACGGGACTGGAACGTGGCAAGGGCATCCGGTCCCAGCGGTGCTTCTGGTGCTTCGTCGTCCTGTACTGCGTCGTCGGTATCGAAGTAGCTAGGCTGGGACCATGAACGACACTGCCCCCAGCGCCCCTGTGGCTAAGAAGATCCCCCAGCAGCGCACCCACCACGGCCACACCTTCGTCGACGACTACGAATGGATGCGCGAGAAGGAGTCCCCGGAGGTCATCGCCCACCTCGAAGCCGAAAACGAGTGGACGAGCACGCAGACATCCGGGCTCGAGCCACTGCGCGAATCGATCTTCACCGAGATCAAGACCCGCATCAAGGAAACAGACATGTCGGTGCCGACCAGGCGCGGGAACTACTGGTATTTCTCCCGAACGAAGGCCGGCCTCGACTACGGGATCAGCGTTCGCGCGCCCATCGCGGACGTCGACGACTGGACTCCGCCCGAGGTCGGCGAGGAGGCGCTTCTCGGCGAAGAGGTCATCTTCGACTCGAACATCGCCGCCGAAGGCCAGGAATTCTTCTCGCTGGGCACCTTCTCGCTGACCGACGACGGCCGGTATCTGCTCTTCGGCGTGGATAATTCCGGCGACGAGCGGTACACACTGAGACTGCGCGACCTGAGCACAGGCGAGGATCTGCCCGACACCGTCGACGGCACATTCGCCGGAGCCTCGATCGACCCCACCGGCCGCTACGTCTTCTACACCACCGTCGACGAGGCTTGGCGACCAGAGAAGGTCTGGCGTCACAGTGTCGGCACCGACAGCAGCGACGATGTCTGCATCTTCCACGAGCCCGACGAGCGCTTCTTCGTCGGCTCGGGATTCTCCCGCTCGGGCAAATACATGTTCATCGTCACCGGGTCCAAGACCACCACAGGCTTCTGGTCGCTTGAAGCCGATGACCTCGAATCCGCACCGCAGGTCGTCTGGCCCCGCGTCGACGGGGTCGAATACTCTGTGGAGCACGCGATCATCGCCGGTGAGGATCGCTTCCTCATCACGCACAACCAGGAGCGCGAGGACTTCGACATCGTCGACGTGCCCGTCTCCGATCCAGCCGGTACAGCACGTGAAAGCGTCGATGCCGTCGACGAACCGGACATCGTCGCCGATCCGACCTCCATCGGTCGTCCGCTGCTCGCTGACGTCGACGGGCTGCGCATCGAAGATGTCGATGCCTTCGCGAGCTTCATCGTCGTCAGCTATCGCCGCGGCGGATTCGCCCGAGTCGGCATCATCGAGTTGGCCGCGCATGAGCAGCCCACGTCCGGTGACACCGCATCGCCCTTCGGCCCTTTGCAGGAACTGCCCTTCTCGCGAGAGACCGGAACCTTGGGATTCGCCGGCAATCCCGAGTTCACACAGACGAGCATCCGACTGCTCTTCACCTCCATGTCCACGCCCGCTGTGATCTATCAGCACAGCGTGGCAGACGGCACTGACACGGTCCTCAAGCGCCAGCCCGTCCTCGGCTCGGTCGACCTCGACCGCTACAGCGAATCCCTCGTCTGGGCCAGTGCCGAGGACGGAACGCAGGTTCCGATCTCCCTGGTCTATCGCACCGACCTCATCGCACTTGCCAACGGCACCACCACCTCGGCGAGCACCACCTCGGCGAGGGAAACCGAAGTCCACGAAGCAGCCCCCGTCGAGCCTGCGCCTCTGGTGCTCTACGGGTACGGCTCCTATGAGATGAGCATGGACCCGTACTTCTCCGTGTCTCGGCTCTCCCTGCTCGACCGCGGGGTCGTCTTCGCCATCGCCCACGTGCGCGGCGGCGGCGAGATGGGCCGCCATTGGTACGACCAGGGCAAAACCACAACGAAGAAGAATACTTTCACTGACTTCATCGCCGCCGGACGCCACCTCGTCGCCGAGGGGTGGACGAGCCCGGACAGGCTCGTTGCCACAGGGGGATCGGCCGGAGGCCTGCTGATGGGAGCGGTGACGAACATGGCACCGGATCTCTTCGCCGGGGTCAGCGCTCATGTGCCCTTCGTCGACGCACTGACCTCGATCCTCATGCCCGAACTTCCGCTGACCGTCATCGAATGGGAGGAATGGGGAGACCCACTCCATGACCAGGACGTCTATGAGTACATGCGCTCCTATTCTCCCTACGAGAACGTCGCCGAGGTGGCCCATCCGAAGATCTTGGCCGTGACCTCGCTCAACGACACCCGAGTCCTCTACGTCGAACCGGCCAAATGGGTCGCCCGGCTGCGTGAAGTCGGAGCCGATGCTCTGCTCAAGACCGAAATGGTCGCCGGTCACGGGGGCGCGTCGGGACGTTACGACTCCTGGAAGGAAACCGCTTTCGACTTCGCGTGGATCCTTGATGTGCTGGGTCGATCGAACGTCGACATCGATGCCTGATCCTCTGGCACGGCGTCCCCGCGGGAACGCCGTGCCAGGACGCTTGGGTGGCGGGTGTGCGACGCCAGGGGACGTTTGTCGCGACAGATAACAATACTGGGACGATTGTCTCCAAAACCTTGTTTTGGTCGGTCGTGTCAGCGGCGCCCAATAGAGTGGTTGTCATCACAGTCGCACCCCTGACCGACTGCGGAATCAGAATGATCTGAGCTGCGTCGGTGCGTGGGGCGTCTGCAGTTCCACGTGCGGCCCACCGATGGGTCCGACCGGGAACAAGTGACAGGGTTCGTTCCGGTTCTGCGCAGGTGGGCCGGTTTATTCAAAGGGGAGAAGAATGCGTCTCAGGCATCTGGCCACAGCGATTGTGGCGGTGAGTTCGGTTATTGCGGTGTCAGCATGTTCGGGCGGAGACGGCTCCAGCGGTGGCGGGGAAGGCGGCGATTCCTACTCGATCGGCATCTCCCAGCTGGTTCAGCACCCGGCACTCGACGCGGCCAGTGCAGGATTCAAGAAGTCCTTCGAAGATGCCGACGTCACCGTCGAATGGGACGAGCAGAACGCTCAGGGCGAGCAGGCCAACGCGACTTCGATCGCGCAGACATTCGCCAACGAAGACCTCGACCTCGTCCTCGCAGTGGCCACCCCCGCAGCACAGGCAGCCGCACAGGCCATCACCAACGTTCCTGTGCTCTTCACTGCCGTCACCGACGCCCAAGAAGCCGGCCTCGTGAAGTCCGACGATGCACCGGGAGCCAACGTCACCGGCACCTCCGACCTCAACCCGGTCGCCGAACAGCTCCAACTGGTCAAGGATCTCAAGCCTGATGCCAAGACTGTCGGCATCGTCTACAGCTCCGGCGAGGTCAACTCGGAGGTGCAGGTGGAGCTCGCGAAGAAGGCCGCGAAGGACATGGGCGTCGAGATCAAGGAAGCCACGATCGCCAACTCCAGTGAGCTGGCACAAGCAGTGGACTCCCTCGGCAAGGTCGACGCCTACTATGTTCCGACCGACAACAACGTCGTCTCCGCCGTCACCACCATGGTCCAGGCAGCTGAGAAGAACAAGGCGCTCCTCGTCGGTTCTGAAGCGGGTCAGGTGGAACAGGGTGCGGCGATCACTCGCGGCATCGACTACACGAAGCTGGGCGAACAGACCGGCAAGATGGCACTGAAGATCCTCCAGGATGGTGAGAAGCCAGCCGACATGCCAGTGGAGACCAGCTCCGACCTCGAGCTCGTCGTCAACCCGAAGGCTGCCAAGGCCCAGGGTGTTGAGATCCCGAAGAAGATCATCGACGAAGCCGACAAGGTCATCGACTGATCGGCCCCCGTCGCCGGCCGGG
>NZ_JBHFIH010000010.1:165703-172324 GCF_057334195.1 Brevibacterium sp. AGC70
CGGGACCGGTCGGCGACACCTATCCACGCCTCACATCACCACCTGATCGGAAACACATGTTCGGAGCACTGGAACTCGGGCTCATCTACGGAGCGATGGCGCTCGGGGTCTACCTGACCTTCAAGGTTCTCAACTTCCCCGACCTCACCGTCGACGGAAGCTTCACCACGGGTGGTGCCACCGCAGCCTCCTTGATCATCGCCGGGGTCAACCCCTTCCTGGCGACTCTGGCAGCCATCGGCGCAGGACTCATCGCCGGCTATATCACCGGACTCCTCCACACCAAGGGCGGCATCGACGGCCTGCTCGCCGGAATCCTGACGATGATCGGACTGTGGTCGATCAATCTGCGGATCATGGGCAAGGCGAATCTCCCGCTCCTGCGAGAAGACACCGTGTTCACCCCGCTGCGGGAGAACATGTGGCTGGGCACCTGGGTCTCCATCGCAGTTCTCCTCATCTTCACCCTGATTCTGAAATTCGCCATCGACTGGTTCCTCACCACCGACCTTGGCCTGGCGATCCAGGCCAACGGCAACAACAGACAGATGATCCGCAGCCTCGGCGTGAACACTGACAACACGACGATGCTCACCCTGGCCCTGTCCAACGGCTTCGTCGCACTCTGCGGCGCGCTCATCGCCCAATACCAGGGATTCTCCGACATCAGCATGGGCATCGGCCTCATCCTCGTCGGACTCGCCTCGGTCATCCTCGGGCAGGCAGTCTTCGGCAGCCGCAATATCTTCATGGCCAGCCTCGGAGCTCTCATGGGCTCGGTCATCTACCGCCTCATCATCTTCCTGGCGCTGCGTGCCGGCCTCGACACCAACGACATGAAGCTGACAACGGCACTGCTCGTCGTGGTCGCACTGCTGCTGCCCAGGTGGGGATTCCTCAAGCGAGTACCGTCGCTGAGATCGCGCGGCAACCGAGCCGTGTCAGGAGCTGCGGCAGTTGGCGATCCTGCGAACGAGGCGGGTGCCCAAGTGCCCGCTGGCACGGTCGACGTGCCCGCCGGGACCACCGACGTCCCGGCGGGGACGTCTGCAAGGACCGCAGGAACCGCTGCGGCGTCAGATCAGAAGGAGGACTGAGACACATGCTGAAGATCGACACCATCTCGAAGACCTTCTTCCCCGGCACCGTCAATGAACGCAAGGCCCTGCAGAATCTGTCGCTCGAGCTCGACGAGTCCGACTTCGTCACCGTCATCGGCTCCAACGGCGCAGGAAAGTCGACACTGCTCAACACGATCTCGGGCCGACTGCCCATCGACTCCGGATCGATCACGATCGACGGCGCCGAGGTGTCCCGGATGCCCGAATACAAACGGGCCAAATATCTGGGCCGGGTATTCCAGGACCCGATGGCCGGCACCGCACCGGACCTCACGATCGAACAGAACCTGTCTCTGGCACTCAAGCGCGGAAAAGCACGTGGGCTGGGACGAGGAACCACCTCGGCGAGGCGGGACCTGTTCAGCGATGAGCTTGCCACTTTGGAGCTCGGCCTGGAGAACCGGCTGAAGACCAAGGTGGGCCTGCTCTCCGGCGGTCAGCGCCAGGCGCTGAGCCTGCTCATGGCCGGATTCACCCAGCCTCGCATCTTGCTCCTCGACGAGCACACAGCGGCACTCGACCCCCAGCGTGCGGCACTCGTGACGGACTTGACGCAGAAGATCGTGTCGAACGATGGGCTGACCACGCTCATGGTCACGCACAACATGGAACAGGCGATCGCGCTGGGCAACCGCCTCATCATGATGCACGAAGGCGAGATCATCTACCAGGCCTCGGCCGAAGAGAAGAAGACGCTGACGGTGAAGACGCTGCTGGGCGAGTTCTCCAAACTCAAGGGCGCGACACTGGGGGACCGGGCGCTGCTGAACTGACCTGGCGCCGGTCACCGTCGAGTGATGAATTCCCCGATGTCAGCTGCGACCTCGTCGGGATATTCGCCGGTGACGGCGTGTGAGGCGTCCTCATAGACATGCACCGCACCAGTACCCAGGGTTCGCTTTGCCGTGGCCGAGGCAGTTTCCGGGTCATGCATGACCGAGCGTCCCGCAATGATCGCGAGCACCGGCATCGGCAGGTCGGACAGCTGTCCTTCGGTGATCCGGGACGGCTGGGGCTTCTTCATAGCGTAATGATGCATCCCGGACTCGATCATGTCGGCTACCGGGACATCTTCGACCTCGATGCCGCCGGCGGTGTATGAATTGAACGCATCCCGTCCGGCCTTGGGCATCCACGGAACCGTTGCAGGGATCGCACGAAGGACCGTCTCCACTGGTATGCCGTCGAAGGTCTGGACGGGATCGATGAGGGTCAGGGTCCTCACATGCTCCGGATGACGGATGGCGAGATTGGCCGCTGTCCAACCCCCGAGCGAGAGCCCGACCAGGTTCACAGAATCCTCTGGAAGCGCGGCGATCGTCTCAGCGAGCCAAGCGGCCTCATCTTCGCTATCGGTGATCGGCGAACTCTGTACGCTCCGACCCGGTTCACCAAGGAGATCGAGGGTGTAGACATCGGCCATCCGGAGCAGAGACGGCATGTTGTCTGCCCAGACTGGAGTCGATGAGGCGGTGCCGGGGAGCAGCATCATCGGCTCGGCGTCGCCGGTTCCTTCGAAGCGATAGACCCGGACGAATCCGAAGTCGGTGCGTATGTCCAAGGTGTCTGCTGGCTTCGGCATGCTGGCGAAAGCCGCGGTATAGGCGGAGTCGAACTCTTCCTCTCCCTCGGCGCTGTCCCAGTGGCCGACGGGCGCGGGAGCGCGGAGGAAGTACCCGATGGCAACCGCAGCAACAATGGCCGAGGCTATCGGCATGAGCACCCGGAAGCGCAGCATTCGGCGTCTGGGGGTTTGGGTATCGTGATCCGTCATCAGCGCTCCTCTACCGATCGGTCAGTGATTCAACCGTATAGTATGATCGCGTCATGGGACAAGACTCGGCAGAGGAGAAGACGAAGGATCGGCAGTCGACCTTCACACAACGCGCACGGCGCGCACAGATCATCGACGTCACGATCGAGCTGCTCGCCGAGCACGGATTCTCCGGTGTGTCACTGTCTCAGATCGCTGATCGTGCAGGGGTGACCAAGCCGACTGTCCTGTATCACTTCACCGACAAAGCCACTCTTGTCCGTGGCGCCTATCAGCATGTGCTCGACGCCATGGTCGAATCGGTCGGAGAAGCAGTGTCGTCTGCCGAGGTGGCCGAGAGGCCGAGGGTCTATGTGCGATCCATAGTCGCTCATTTCGTCAGTCATCGCAGTCACTCCCGACTGAGCGTCGAAGCGCTGATCCACGGTGGGGCAAGAACAGACAGTTCCGCAAGGTGGAAGCCGGTGGCTGAGCTCCTCAAAGCGGCACGTGAAGCGCGCGGAGTCAAGGGTCCGTCCGATTCGCGGACGGCTGCACTCATCATCGGCGGTGCCATTGACGCTGTCGTCGGCGAGGCACTCGAGGATCCGGGATACGACACCGCTGCTGCGAGCGAGGAGATCGTGGATCTCATCGAGGAGCGTTACCTCACCGACTGATCGGGGGCAGCGCAAACCTCCGTGCGATTGCGTGGGGCGCTGCAGCAATATGGCAGGATTCCTTTGAGAAGCTCTCAGGAAGCTGTTAAGGTCCGAAGCTATGGCACAGACGGGTATTTTTGGGGCAGACCTCTGTGCCTGGACCCTTTCTGCCACCCGCACAGCACCTCATCCCACTGCCGGTTTCGCCAATGATTCCTGGGAAGGCGCAGCAATCGGGTGGTGCGGTTCAGAGCCTTAGGTCACTCTGGCAACTTTCGATCATCAGTTTCCTCGACGATTGAGAAAGGGCCATCGCTGCATGTCCGATGACTCCACACCAGACACATCCAGACCCACAGGAACAGACACCACGGGGACCGATGCTTCGGCAGCAGATGCTGACACCTCGGCGACCACCGCGCCGACCCTCGGCTCTGACGGTTCCGGCTCCCTGCGCCCCGAACGCAGAGCCTCACGCGAAAAGCTCAAGGCCGATGCCAGGCGTGTGAGCAAAGCGACGGGCAAGAGGCTGGGCAAGCTCGACTACAGTCGTCCCCGGCGTCCGGAAGATGCCGAGCCGGAGAACAACACTCAGTATCCGCACAACACCCACCCGATTCTGGTCCCGGGAATCGCGATCGACGAACAGCGTCGCCACTACTCCCTCGACAAGATCATCTTCGCCGTCGCCGGCACGCTGACAGTCGCCTTCGTCATCTGGGGCATCGTCGATTCGGACGGCGTCTCCACGGTGGCCACAGCCGCCTATAACTGGTCGACGTTGAACGTCGGCTGGTTCTTCAACCTCGTGGCGATCATCGTTCTCGTCGCGCTGATCATTCTCGCGTTCACCCCCTACGGCAAGATTCCGCTGGGCAAGGACGATGAGAAGGCCGAGTTCAGCACCTTCTCGTGGGTGGCGATGCTGTTCGCCGCCGGCATCGGGATCGGCGTGCTCTTCTTCGGACCATCGGAGCCGCTCACCTACTTCGTGTCCCCGCCGCCGATGACGAACGCTCCCGAAACCACCGAGGCACTGCACGGCGCCATGGCCCAGACATATTTCCACTGGGGCTTCCATGCGTGGGCAATGTACGCTCTCGTCGGCGGGGCGATCGCCTATGCTGCCTACCGACGCGGTCGCTCCCTGCTTCTGTCCTCGATCTTCCAGACGCTCTTCGGCAAGCGCCACACCGAAGGCCTCGCAGGAAAGCTCGTCGACATCTTCGCGATCGTGGCGACCCTGTTCGGCACCGCCGCGGCATTGGGGATCGCTGCGATGCAGATCGGCTCTGGCGTCAGCATCGTCAGCGGCGTCGGTGAGATGACGAACAACATGCTCGTCGTCATCATCTGCGTCCTCACTGTCGGCTTCATCATCTCCGCAGTCTCCGGTGTCTCGAAGGGCATCCGTTACCTGTCGAGCATCAACATCATCCTCACCGTAGGAATCGTGGGCCTCGTGCTCTTCCTCGGACCGACACTGTTCCTGCTCAACCTTCTCCCCTCGGCGCTGATGGAATACTTCGGCTCGCTCTTCGACATGATGGGCAAGTCACTGTCCTGGGGAGCGGAGACACAGGAGTTCCAATCCGTGTGGACGGTCTACTACTGGGCATGGTGGATCTCCTGGTCGCCGTTCGTCGGCACGTTCATCGCCCGCATTTCGCGCGGGCGCAGCATTCGGCAGTTCATCCTGGGCACGATCTTCATTCCCTCGACGCTTCTCTTCGTGGCCTACGGCATCATGGGCGGAACGTCGATCTGGATGTACCGAGAGGGCGCGCCCGGATTCACCGACAGCATGGCCGCCCCCGAGGTGTTCTTCACCCTCATCGACAATCTGCCCTTCGTCGAGTGGCTGCCCTTCGTCGCGATCGTCGTACTCGCCATCTTCTTCATCACATCTGCGGACTCTGCTTCGATCGTGATGGGAATGCTCACGAGTCGCGGTGACCAGGAACCCAGGAAATGGGTCGTGGTCTTCTGGGGTCTCGTGATGTCCGGCATCGCCGTGGTCATGCTGCTGCTGGGAAATGCCAATGCACTGGAAGGTCTGCAGCAGCTCGTGATCGTCACCGCAGTGCCGTTCGCGGTCGTCATGCTGTTCATCATCATCGCCTGGTTCAAAGAACTGCGCACCGACCCGCTGGCTCTGCGGCGACAGTACGCGCAGAACGCTGTGGACAATGCAGTGGTCGAAGGTGCCGACCGATTCGGTGACGACTTCGCGTTCCAGGTCGTGCAGACCGAACCGGGCGACGGTGCCAACGGCGGCATCGACTCCGAGCATGGGGACTACACCGATTGGTACCAGCGCACCAATGCCGACGGTGAGCCGGTCGGCTTCGACTACGAAACCGGCGAATGGGCCGACGGCTGGACTCCCGAGGAGGACGAGAGCGATGACCCCGGCACCACCTCGGCGAGTTCAGAGGTCGAGGGCAAGACGGAATCCCGTGTGACCGAGTGAGGTGTCCGGTGTCGCGGCCGAGCGTGCCGAGGTCCGGTACCTGCGGCAATACGAGTCATGGCACATATAGGATCCGCCACGCAGCACCGGTCGCTGGTCGAGTGCACTGAAGTGACTGCTCGTCCATTCCCATACGTTTCCGGTCGTGTTGTGCACACCGAAGCCGTTGGGAGGAAACGCGTCGGCGGGAACGGTGCCGACCGGCGCCGTCGGTCCGCTGGGGAAGACACCGGCGAAGGTGTTCATGCGGGCCACGCGGTCGGGTTCGCGCACCGAACCCCAGGGGTAGGGCTGCTGCTCAAGGCCGCCGCGGGACGCGAACTCCCACTCGACTTCGGTCGGCAGCCGGGCACCCACCCACTGCGCATACGCCTCGGCGTCGGTGCGGGAGACATGGGTGACCGGATGCCTGGCCCACTGTTCGAGACTCGAAGCTTCGAGACTCGAACCTGCCACACCTGCCACACCGGTCGGCACGGGTCCGCCGGGGTGAAACCAAGTGGCCCCTGTGACCTGACGCCACCAGGGGGTAGCCTGCACAGAGGGAGAGATCTCGGCCAGACCTTCGGCCAACAGACCAGTGAAGACCAAGGAGTCACCATGAGTTTCGGG
>NZ_JBHFIH010000010.1:172371-174480 GCF_057334195.1 Brevibacterium sp. AGC70
GTGCGATGACCCGTCGCTGCAACGAACGCGGCGAATTCTGCGACCGTGACGGTCGTCGCACCGATCCCGAAACCTTCGACGCCGACTTCGCGGACCGGGCCTTCACCGTCCTCGGGATAGGCCAGCGAGTCCTCGCTGCCCATAAGGAATGTGCCGCCGCTGAGGCCGATCATCGCCAGATCCCGCGGGGCCAGAGCCGCCAGCTCGGTCAGCAGCTGCCGATCGGGAGTGGGCACGGTGGCCGATTCCCGGCTCGACGTTCGCACCTCGGCGGGGGATTCTTCTTCCTCAACACCCACCTCGGCGGACCCAGGACTGCCCTGGCTCGCTCCGACGGGCGAGTTCCGTGCCGGGCCACAGCATGAGGCCAATGTCGCCACCTTCAATCCATATCTAAGAACCGGTTTCGCAAGAATCTGTTCCATCTGACACACCTGCGCAGGTCTTCAACGCAGCTGACTTCGCAGATCATGCTTTCACAAGCAGACCATACGTTTTTGAGAAAGGACGTGACCAAGCATATGCAACCGCCGAACATCGTAGTGATCCAGGCCGACCAGATGGCCGCACAGGCACTGGGGGCCTACGGAGACACCGCCGCACTCACCCCGAACATAGACTCCCTGGCCGAGGACGGAGCGGTCTTCGATCGCGCCTACTGCAACACCCCGCTGTGCTCGCCCTCCCGGGCGTCGATGATGACCGGCCGGATGCCCTCCGACATCGACTGCCTCGACAACGGCGACGACTTCGCCGCCTCGGTGCCGACGTTCGCCCACCGCCTGCGCAAGCTCGGATACCACACCGCGCTCATCGGGCGGATGCACTTCATCGGCCCCGATCAGCATCACGGATTCGAAGAGCGCCTGACCACTGACGTCTACCCGGCCGATCTCGACATGGTTCCCGACTGGCAGCGTCCCCTCGACCAGAAGCTGCAGTGGTATCACGAGGCCGATCCGGTGTTCACCGCCGGTGCCGCGAAGGCGAACGTCCAGCAGGACTTCGACGACGAGGTGATCTTCCGGACCCTGCGTCACCTCAACGGACGAGTGCGCGCGAACCAGGCCGCCGGTGAGAACCAGCCGTTCCTCATGGTCACCTCGTTCATCCACCCGCACGACCCGTACGAGCCGCCGCGGGAGAACTGGGACAGATTCGCCGAGGTGGACATCCCGGACCCAGCCCACCCCGAGGTCCCCGACATCGCCGAGGACCCGCACAGCCACCGGCTGCGCACGATGAGCGGACTGGACAAGCGGGAACCGGGAACCGAGGACATCCGTCGGGCCCGCCGCGCCTATTATGCGTCGGTGAGCTACATCGACGATCACATCGGCAAGATCCGCCAGCGTCTGCGCGAGCTCGACCTGGAGGACAACACGGTCATCATCGTCACCAGCGACCATGGAGACATGCTGGGGGAGAAGGGCCTGTGGTACAAGATGTCCCCGTACGAGCAGTCCTCCCGCGTCCCGATCATCATCAACGGCCCCGCCGAGGCAGTCACGCCGGGTCGGTATGCCAACCCCGTCAGCCTCGTCGACCTGATGCCGACTCTGCTGGACCTGGCAGGAACCTCGGATCCCGATGCGACAGGTGTCTCCCTGTTCGAGTCCGCTCGACGGGAAGCCGCAGGAGAGATGGAACCTGCCGATCGTGATGTCATCATTGAGTACTTCGCCGAGGGCACATACCGACCGCAGGTGACGCTCATCCGCGGACAGTACAAGCTGACGATCTGCCCGGGAGATCCTGAGCTGCTCTTCGACCTCGAAACGGATCCGGACGAGCTGGTCAACCGTGCCGGTGACGCCGGATACGCGGAGCTCGTGGCCACGATGCGAGCCGAGCTCGATTCGCGTTACGACCTCGAGCATCTTGAGGAGCATGTGTTGGGCAGCCAGTCGAGCCGCCAGCTCGTCGCCGATGCGCTCAAGATCGGCACGGTCCGGCACTGGGACTACGATCCGGAACCCGAGAACGGCTACGTCCGCGGAGACTTCTGGACAGCGTTCAGGTTCGGAAAGATTCCCGACACCACCGCCTGAGGCGAGGCGCAGGCGCCCGCGGGCTAGTCCCCGAATCGTGGGGGGCCGACTGCAGCAT
>NZ_JBHFIH010000011.1:0-19652 GCF_057334195.1 Brevibacterium sp. AGC70
GACTCCGATGGCCGCACTATGGTCTTGGCCGCGCTCTCACGAAGCGGTGAAGTGACTGCTGCTGAGATTCAGCTTCCGTGTGGCAGGCCGCTTCTCACTGCGGCTGATTCTCACCAAGTCACTTCTTGCGCAGCGACTTCACCTTGGCCAGGAGTTCGTCTTCGGCGTTGGGCCCTGCTTTGATCCCGGTGGGCAGGCGGAACATGAAGAAGATGCCGACGGCGAGCCAGAGTCCGAACATCGCCCACGACTGCCACGCCAGCTGCGCGGAGAACGGAGTGATGGGCAGGTAGAGGATGAAGAGCGCCAGGGTGAGCACGGCCGAGATGGTGCCGATGACCATGCCGCCGTTGCCCTTGCCGCCGATGCGCAGGGGGCGACCCATCGCAGGTTCGCGCTTGCGCAGAATGATGAACCCGACGCTGACGAGGAAGTAGGCGATGACGATTGCCGGTGAACCCGCGTCGACGATCCAGCCCAGGGCCGCTGAGCCGAGGAACGGAGCCAGGGCGGAGAGGATTCCGATGAAGATGATCGAGTTGACGGGGGTGCGGTACTTGGGGTGCAGCTTGCCGAACCAGGCGGGAATCATGCCGGCCACGGCCATGGCCCACATCAGGCGAGACGACCCCATGAGGAATGCGTTCCACGAGGTGATGATGCCGGCCAGTCCACCGGCGATGACAAGCTTGCCCCAGAAGGCGGAATTGAACATCCTCGCCAACGCATCCGCCGTGACGAGGTCATGGTTGGCGAGCTCCGATGCAGGCATTGCCAGCGATGTCATCGCGATGATGATGATGTAGAACGTAATCGCCATGAGGACCGAGATGACGACGAGCTTGCCGATCTTTGCTGGCGGGAGCTTGATCTCCTCTGCCGACTGCGGGATGACATCGAAACCGACGAAGAGGAAGGGTACGACGGCGACTACTGCAATGAAGCCTGCGGCACCACCGGTGAAGAGCGGTTCGGCATTGACTGCTTCACCGCCGACCAGACCGCCGGTCAGAAGCATCAGGGCGACGAGGATGAGGAACGAGACCACGAACGTCTGCACGAGCGAAGCAAGCTTGACTCCGCGGATATTGATCCAAGCGATGATGATCGCAGTCACGGTGCCGATAAGCGCCCAGGTCAGATGCACATCGAAATCGGCAATCGTCCACAGTTTGATGTGTTCGAGGTTCGGGAACAGGTACAAGGCGGTCTTCGGCACTGCGACTGCTTCGAACATGACAACGCTGATGTATCCGCCGGTGATCGCCCAGGACCCGAAGAGTGAGACCTTGGGACCCATCGCCCGGATGAGATAGTTGTGCTCACCTCCAGCGTGCGGCATGGCAGCGACCATCTCGGAGTACACCGTGCCGACGAAGCACATGATGATGCCGCCGACGACGAATGCGAGGATTGCGCCCATTGTGCCGGCACCGCTGAGCCATTCTCCGGTGAGGACGACCCAGCCGAAGCCGATCATCGCCCCGAATCCGATGAAAAGTGCATCGACCGTGCCAAGCGCCTTGACGAAACCGTGGCCCCGGTCTCCGACCTCTGTCTGCTGTTGCGACATCGCATCCCTCTTTTCACCCGACTGTGCTGTTGTGCACAGTAGCAGGATTCTGAGAGTTTCCGGCCGGTAATGTCAACGCCATCTCCGAAAGGGACACGGGTGCGATCACTCAGCAAATGAGTGCTGTCAGCCAGAGCCTATGGGTCGAGGAGCGGGCAACCCGGTGGCTGTTGTGCTGGCGGCTGCAAGGACCCGACCTGTGAGTTCGCCGTGTCTCGAGTCCGGCGGGTGACATGGTGCTAGATTTCTCGCTGTGCACAGCACTCATCGTGATGCCATCGCCCGTGTGGTGATCGGATACCTCACAGCTCTCGTCATCGGTACGGGACTGCTGATGATGCCTGCCGCTACGGTGGCACCGGGCGGTATCTCGCTGCTGTCCGGACTCTTCACCGCCACCTCGGCGCTGAGCGTGACCGGATTGGCGGTTCTCGACACCGGAGGAGATTTCACCTTCTTCGGGCAGGCGGTGATCCTCGCCCTCATCCAGATCGGAGGCTTCGGTGTCCTGCTCTTCACCGCTCTCTTGGCGATCGTGGTGGCGGGCAAGACGGGTCTGAGACTTCGCCAGTCCGTGGCCACGGAGACCAAGAGCTCTGCGATCGGAGGAATCGCGCCCATGGTGCGGCGCATCGTCGTCCTTGCTGTGGGGGCAGAGTTCGTCGTCGCTGTGGCGCTCTTTCTGCGTCTGCGCCTCTTCTACGACGAGCCGCTGGGCGAAGCGGTATGGAGTGCGGTCTTCCACGCGGTCTCAGCCTTCAACAACGCAGGCTTCGGTCTGCACAGCACCAGCCTCATGGACTACGTGGCGGACCCATTCATCTGCGGCCCGATCAGCTGCGCCGTCATCCTCGGTGGTCTCGGGTATCCGGTGGTCATCGAACTGGCGAGACGCTACCGGTCACCGTTGACATGGAGTCTGACCACCCGTGCCGTCGTCGTCATGACGCCGGTGCTGCTCGTGGCCGGAATGATCTACATTGCGGTGATCGAATGGAACAACCCGAACACTATGGGGACTCTCGACGTGTGGGGAAAGATCCAGGCGTCGGCGTTCCAGTCCACGATCACCCGTACAGCCGGGTTCAACTCGGTCGACATCTCGCAGATGCATCCTGCGACCTGGCTCGGAATGGACATTCTGATGTTCATCGGAGGAGGCCCCGCCGGTACCGCCGGCGGTGTGAAGATCACGACGTTCCTCGTGCTCGGGGCCATGACATGGACAGAGATCACCGGTGGACGGGCGGTGAATCTGCTCGGCCGGCGAGTGTCCCGGTCCGTGCACAGACAGGCGACGACGGTCATCGTGTTGTCCTCGGGACTCATCGTTGTGGCAACCACGGTCATCATGCTCGATGCTCCGTCGCTCGGTTTCGATCGGATCCTCTTCGAAGTCATCTCAGGCTTCGGCACCGTCGGTCTGTCGACGGGAATCACAGCAGATCTGCCGGGACTCAGCCAAGTGGTCATCATCATCACGATGGCCCTGGGGCGACTCGGTCCGGTGACGGTCGCCTCGGTGCTGGCCCTGCGGGTGCGCCCACAGCGATTCGAACTGCCGAAGGAAAGGCCGCTGATCGGCTGATGGATGACAGTACCGTTGAGAGTTCAGAGAGGACGTCGAAATGAACGAGAAATCCTGGTTGGCTAAGCCTGCGGTGTTCTTCGCCGGCAATCCGAAACCTGCTGCCCGGCATGGCGCGGTGGCCGTGATCGGTCTGGGCCGGTTCGGCGGCTCCTTGGCGAGGGAGCTCGTCAAGCACGGAGTCGAGGTCATCGGCATCGACATCTCCGAGGAGGTCGTGTCGGACCACGCCGAGGTGCTGACATACGTCTCCCGCGGTGATGCCACCGATGAGACGGTTCTGCGTCAGATCGGCATCGTGGAGGTCGACCGTGTCGTCATCGCAGTGGGCAGCGACCTTGAAGCGAGTATCCTCATCACCTCACGCATCCTCAAAATGGGCAATCGGCACATCTGGGCCAAGGCCATCACCGAACCCCACGCCGAGATCCTGCATCAGCTGGGGGTCAAGAACGTGGTCAGTCCGGAGAACGACATGGGTCGGCGCCTGGCACACCTCATCAAGGGACACATCTCGGACTTCCTGCCCATCGATGAGGATTTCGTCCTCGCCAGAACTACACCGCCGGTGCGAGTCGCCGACGTGCCGCTGGCGTCGCTGGGTCTGCGTACGGAATACGGAGTCACGATCGTCGCCTTCAAACGTGGTGGAGGCGGTTCCTGGGACATCGCCGACCGCGACGTCACGCTCTATGCCAACGATGAGATCCTCATCGCCGGCACACCACGGCACGTGGAGACCTTCAGCGAACTCGACAAGGACAACGACGGCTAGAGCGCTTTCCGCTGCCCCGTCGACGGCAAATCTCAGTCGCCGAGGTCGACGACCTCGAACTCGAGGAGGTTGGCTTGTTCCGAGACAGGTTCTGCGCCGCTGGTTTCGTGGGAGGGCCTGCGAGCCTGGCGCCAGTTCTCGAAGTCCTCACGGGTGGCCCACTGAGTGTAGACGAAGTACTGGTCACCGCCGGAGACCGGTCGCAGCAGCTGGAAGCCTTCGAAGCCGGGTGTACCGTCGACGGAGTGTTTGCGTGCCGCGAAGCGCTTCTCGAGTTCACCGCGTGCGGCTTCGGGAACGGTGAGGGTGTTGATGGCGACGACTGACAAGATTGCTCCTTGTGAAGAGGGTTCGCGGCGCCGAGGTGAATCCGGGGACCGGGTTCGACGCCGAGCTGCTGATTCGACCGGCAGCCAGCGGCGAAAACCGGTCGTTCTTCAGCCTACGATCCGATTCTGGATCTCCGCTGAAGTTCTCACCGGGTCGGTTGGTCTGCGGTCTTCTTCTTTGCGTCGATGACGCCGAAGGCAGTCCCGGAACCGGCGCCGAGGTGAGGGGAGGTGAACGCAGATTCGGCCGTGCCGTGGCAGTCGGGGCACGCGACGGATTCGGGTTTTCTGCTCATCGGAAAGTCTCGTTCGGTGTCGCCGCAGGTGGTGCATCGGTAGACGTAGGTGGGCACAAGATCACTCTTCTCGAAATCATTGCCGACGGATCAGCCTTGATGCATTCCTACACTGTCGCCAGGAGAGACTCAAGGTTGCTGATGAGAATTCACTGCTCGGCCACGGCGATTTCGGTGAAGCGAAGCTCGGGGTGATGGCGTTTCGCGGCACGTCGGATCCGCTCAGCGGTGAGTCGGCTGATCTCGGGGAAGCCGTCCTCGGAGTCCGCGCCCACCAGGCTGCGCGCATTCTTCGTCTGCAGCGGTTCCGGGGTCTGGATGAGGATGAACGTGCGTGAGCCTGCGTCGCGTTGATTGGCAGCCATCACCGCCTGTGCGGTTGTGCCCGAACCGGCGAAGAAGTCGAGGACGATTGCTTCGGGGTCGAAGAAGGTCTGGGAGGCCACGAGCGTCTTGACCAGTTCGACGGGCTTCGGATAGCTGAAGATCCCACCCAGCCCGAGATCCTCGAGGTCGTTCTGCCCTCCTAGGGCCTTGATGATCGAGTAGAGCTTGGAGCTCGCCTTCTCCGCCGGCGTCACCCGCACCACAGCATGTTTGCCCGCTGGACCCCAGGCGCGCAGAACATATTCTCCCGTGCCCAACTTCGCGTCCACCTCGGCGAGCTTCTTCGCGCCCTTGACCTCGAGGATGTCCTCGTACATGAGCCGACGTTCCTGGCCGCGAGCGTAGCGGCCGAACCCGGCGCGAAGCACATCGGTTTCGACGAGCATGCGTTTGCCGTCGATGATCTCGAGCTTCGCCGGCGCCTTCTTCTCTGTCAGGAACGCACCCGCCTGATCAGCAACTTTCGCCCACACGTGGACGTAATCATGACCGCGGACGAAGGAAGGGGAGTTGCCGCCGCCCTTCGCGCGCTGATGGATCAGGGTGCCCAGCGAATTGGCCTCGCCGAAGACCTCATGCCCCAACAGCTGCGCCCAGGCACTCTCACCATCGTCGAGGTGGATGAAGATCACCCCGTCCTCGCGCATGAGTTCGCGGGCCAGCAGCAGCCGCGGCGTCATGAAGTTCAGCCAGCTCGCGTGATCATGCCCGTGATCCTTATACGCCAGCGCGTTGCCCGTGTTGTACGGCGGATCGATGTAGATGACCTTGATCCGTCCCCGGTGCGTGGCAAGCAGCGCGGTCAGCGCCGGCAGATTGTCCCCGACGACGAGCATGTTCTCATCGACGGTGGGGACGTAGGTGTCGCCGTCGCGAAGGAAGTGCGGTCCCTCGCCGAGGCGGCCGGAAGCATCCGCGGAGATCAGCCGTCGACCGAGGGCGAAGGCGGCGTCCTTGCCAGTCCAGTTTAGGGTCGTCGACATCCTTCTCCTTCTCCGCGATCGGTGCCAAGATTGCTGTATGAGTATTTCACGAGTGGCCGTGGTCGGTGCCGGTATCGTCGGAGTGGCGCTCGCCCGTGAGATCACCGGCAGGCTCCCCGCCGCCGAAGTCACCGTCTTCGACAAGGCAGACCGCCTCGCCGCGCATCAGAGCGGGCACACATCGGGAGTCGTGGATCCCGCCCTCGCTGCGCAGCCGGGTTCGGAGGAGTCGAAGCTCGCTCGCCGAGGTGTGGAGCTGCTGGTCCCGTTCGTGTCCGAACGTGGCATCCCCTACCGCGAGTGCGGGCAGCTGCTCGTTGCGCAGAATACGGACGAGGCCGATCGGCTTGAGGAGATCCTCGCCCGGGCCGAAGCGAACTCGATTCCGGGAGTCCGGCTGCTTGACCGTAAGGAGATGTTGGACGTCGAACCCAACGCCAGGGGCGTCCTCGCACTCTACGCACCGCACACGGCCGTCACCGATTACACGGCCCTGACCGAGGCGCTCGCCTCCGATGTCAGCGCTGCCGGCGGCACGTTCCGCTTCGGCACAGAGGTCACCGGCTTCGACGTGATGAGCAACGAGGTTCGCCTGCGCATGCGCACGGCAGCGCCCGAGCAGAGCGAGCCCGCTGTCGGCCCCGATAGCTCCGACGATGACTCCGCTTCAGGCTCCGACGGCGATATAGGCTCCGACTCCGACGGCGATATCGGCTCCGACAGGGATATGGACGATCAGGTGTACGAGGCTCCGCGGACCTATCGCGGCGATAACACCACAGGACCGGTCATCGACTTCCGCGACGAGCTGCGCAGCCGCTTCGGCTCTCAGGACTGGTTCAAACAGGTCGAAGACACGATCGGCAGCCTCAGCGACCGGTTCACCAATCCCGCTTCCGGACGTTCTGGACACTCGGGTGGGGGAGAGCCCCGGCACACCGGTGCAGACGAGCACCGGGAACCTGCCGGACGCCCGCGCGAACGTACGGTCCGGCCCGAGGACACAGAGGTGTTCGACCTCGTCATCGTCTGCGCCGGCCTCCAAGCCGACCGTCTGGCAGCGGCGGCGGGCTTCGACGAGGCGTCTCGCATCGTCCCGTTCACCAGCGACTACTACGCCATCGACGACCCCGCTACCGATGACCCCGCCGAGGTGGTCCGGGGCATCATCAGCACGGTTCCCGATCCGAGCTCCCCGTTCTCCGAGAGATCTGTGGTCAGAGGCATCAGAGGTGGGCTGGTCCTAGGCCCGAACACCATCGTGTCTCTGGGGCGCGAACGCTATGACAGGCACGGCTTCGACCTCGGCGATATGGGGTCGACCGTCGGCTTCAAAGGATTCTGGAAGTTCGCGGCGCAGACAGCGAAGACCGCCGCTCGCGGAGCCAAGCCGGCCGTGAGCACCTCCGCCTTCGTCGAGGAGATCCGGAAGTTCGTTCCTGCCATCGACGCTTCGGCCGTCCGGGCCGACTCGCGCGGAATCCGCGCGCAGGCAATCGACGCCGATGGCACACTCGTGGACGAGCTGCGGGTGACCACGCGCGGCAGGCTCACCATGGTCAGAAGCCTCCCCAGGTCAGGGGCCGCCTCGGCGCTGGCCACGGCCGAACGTGTTGCGAACCAAGTTCTCGACGGCCCCGCCGTCGCGGACGGCTGAGGCGAGCTCTCGGTGACCTCAGACGGCACACACGGCTGATCCGTCCGAATCAGCCGGAGTGGCGTTCGAGGAATTCGTAGACCTCGGTATCATCGACGCCCGGAACGGCACCGGGGGGAACCGCTGCCAGCAGAGACGCATGCATCTGCGCCGAGGGCAGAGCCTGGTTCTCCCACTTCTCGGCCAGATCATCGGGCGCCTGGCGACAGCACGCGGGATCCGGACAGGCTGACTTGGAGCGGATCTGGGATTCTCGTCCCTCGAACCACTTCACGTGGGCGAAGGGGACACCTACACTGATGGCGAAGTCACCGCCGGGCAGTACGCGTGCGGTGCACCAGAAGGAGCCCTCAGGGGTGTCCGTGTACTGGTAGTACGGGCTGAACCTGTCAGCGACGCGGAACACTGTGCGAGAAGTGAATCGTTTGCAGGCGAACTGGCCCTCGATCGCGCCGAGCGGGTCGGTGGGGTAGGGCAGGCCGTCGTTCGAGTACGCCTTGTGGATCGTGCCCGAGCGGTGGACCTTCATGAAATGCACGGGCAGACCCAGGTGCTCGGTGGCCAGGTTCGTGAAGCGGTGGGCGGCCATCTCATAGCCGACACCGAACATATCGCGCAGATGCTCGACGGAGAGCTCGCGCTTCTTCTTCTCCTCGATGAGCATCGGCACCGCCGAACTCTGCGGCAGCAGAACAGCGGCGGCCAGATAGTTCGCCTCCACCCGCTGCTGGAGGAACTCGCTGAAATCCTTCGGAGCATCATGGCCGAGCACGTGAGCGGCCAGGCTCGTGAGCAGATGTGAGCGCGGGTCGAAGGCCGCATCGGTATTGGGCAGGTAGAGGCGATTGTTCGCAGTGTCGGAAATCGATCTGGTGGATGAGGGCAGGTCAGAGACGTAGTGGAGGCTGAATCCCAGCTTCTCAGCGATCGTCGCCGTCTGCCGCTGGGAGACTGTGCCCGATTCGTATCCGGCCAGGCGCAGGAGTTCCGCGGCCTGGGTCTCCAGATCGGCGAAGTAGTTGTTCTTCTCGCGCATCCGCTCGCGCAGTTCCCGGTTGGCCCGACGAGCCTCCTCCGGAGTCGCGGCACGGCGTTCGAGAACCTGGCCGAGCTGTCTCTGCAGACCCACGATCGCTTCGAGGGCATCATGGGGCAGCGACTTGATCCGCACCTGCGGCAGACCCAAGGAGGAGTACATGGGTGAGGCCTGATTGCGCTCGGCTTCAAGCTCAAGAGCCTGTCTGCCATCGACGGGTGTGGGATCGATGAGCTCGGCGACCTCGGTCTGCAGGGCTTTGGCTATGGCACTGAGCAGGGTGACAGAAGTTTCTCGCTTGCCGTTCTCAATCGTCGAGATCTGGGAGGCTGCACGCCCCACCTTCTCGCCCAACTCGGTGAGGGTCAGTCCGCGCTGTTTGCGAAAAAACCGAATTCTTCTGCCGATGCTCAGGGTGTCCGCTTCTGCTTCGGCATCCCGCAGATCGGTCTGGTTGCTTGTCATTGCGGCTCCAGTCGACATCGTGGCGTGGTTCACATGTGCTGAGAATCAGTATGACAGAACGCCGGAATTTCTAAAACCGGAAAACAGTCGATTATTCATCGGAGAAATCTCTATCGACCCCCTTGCGGTCACGGCAGACTGATCTCACCAACCCCGAACGACTAGGAGTGAATGAGAATGACTGAGAACACCACGCAGAGCAACTTGCACGATGCTGAGGCCATCCGCCGCGATTGGGCCACCAATGCCCGCTGGTCGGGAGTTGCTCGTGACTACGAGCCCGAGGATGTCGTCAAACTGCGCGGTTCGCTGATCGAAGAGCACACACTGGCTCGCCACGGTGCCGAGCGCCTCTGGAATCAGGTGGCCTCCACCGACATCAAGTCCGGCGACTACGTCAACGCACTCGGTGCGCTGACCGGCAACCAGGCAGTGGAGCAGGTCAAGGCCGGCCTCAACGCCATCTACCTCTCCGGCTGGCAGGTCGCCGCCGATGCGAACAATGCCGGACAGACCTACCCCGATCAGTCGATCTACCCGGCGAACTCGGTGCCACAGGTCGTGCGTCGCATCAACAACGCTCTGATGCGCGCCGACCAGATCGAGACCTCGGAAGGCAAGAAGAACGTCGACGATTGGTTCGCACCGATCGTGGCCGACGCAGAGGCAGGCTTCGGCGGTTCGATCAACGTCTACGAGCTCATGCGCTCGATGATCTCCTCCGGCGCAGCCGGTGTGCACTTCGAGGATCAGCTCGGTTCTGAGAAGAAGTGCGGCCACCTCGGCGGCAAGGTCCTCGTCCCGACCTCGCAGCACATCCGCACTCTCAACGCGGCTCGCCTCGCAGCCGACGTCGAGAACGTGCCCAGCCTCGTCATCGCCCGTACCGACGCAGAAGCGGCAACGCTCATGACCTCGGACATCGACGAGCGTGATCAGCGCTTCGTCACCGGCGAACGCACCTCTGAAGGTTTCTACAAGATCACGAACGGCATCGAAGCAGGCATCGCCCGCGGACTGTCCTTCGCTCCCTATGCGGACATGCTGTGGATGGAGACCTCCACACCGGACCTCGAAGCTGCCAAGCAGTTCGCGGACGCCATCCACGCGGAGTACCCGGACCAGATGCTGGCCTACAACTGCTCGCCGTCGTTCAACTGGCGCAAGCACCTCGACGATGCCACCATCGCGAAGTTCCAGCGTGAACTGGGAGCCATGGGCTACAAGTTCCAGTTCATCACCCTGGCCGGCTTCCACGCGCTCAACTACTCGATGTTCGATCTGGCTCACGGCTACGCCCGCAACCAGATGACCTCGTACGTCGAGCTGCAGGAACGCGAGTTCGCTGCCGAGGACCGCGGCTACACCGCAACCAAGCACCAGCGTGAGGTCGGAACCGGATACTTCGACCTGGTCTCGACCGCGCTGAACCCAGAGTCCTCGACGACAGCTCTGGCCGGTTCGACCGAATCCGCTCAGTTCAGCTGAGCCTTCGGTGACCCGACCGGTCACGCGACGACGGACACCGGACTCGCCGGAACCGGTCACCTAGTACTCGGCGCGGATCGACAGTGTTTTCACGGGGTTTGCACTGTTGGTCCGCGCCGGCACACCAGACATCACAGGTCCAACCACAACCTCGGTGACACGAACACCACCAGCACCACCGCAGCACAGCACCACCGCAGAACCGCACCACCAGCACCGCAGCACCACCGCAGCACAGCCACCGCAACGCACATCAGCAGCACACATTCCGACGGGTGAGGAGAAGCCCCATGTCTCACATCAAAATCAACGCCCCCATCGAACCAGGCTTCGACAGGATCCTCTCGGAGTCCGCCCTCAACTTCATCGCGGCGCTCCACGATCGTTTCAGCGACCGTCTGGGCAAGCTGCTGGGAGTCCGCGGACGTCAGGCGCAGAGCATCCGGAACGGCACGTTCCCGAGGTTCACCCCCGACACTGCGGGAATCCGGGCCGACACCACCTGGAAGGTCGCCGGCGCGACCGGAGCCCCTGGTCTCGAAGACCGCCGCGTCGAACTGACCGGCCCCGTCTCCGAACCTGAAGTAGTTGCGGCGCTGAACTCCCGTGCGAAGGTCTGGCTCGCTGACCTCGAAGACGCCACCAGCCCGACCTGGTCCAACATCATCGGCGGACAGCTCAACCTGTTCAACGCCATCCGCGGCAACCTGCCGGGCGTGAACAACCGTGAGCAGCCCACCATCGGCCTGCGTCCCCGCGGCTGGCACCTGCCGGAGAAGCACCTGATCCACGTTGATGACAAGGGCAGCCAGTCAGAGACCTCAGGCGCCATGGTCGACTTCGGTCTTTACTTCTTCCACAATGCCCGCCGACTCGTCGACAACGGCTCGGGACCATACTTCTACCTGCCGAAGCTCGAGTCCTTCCGCGAAGCACGCCTGTGGAACGAGATATTCGTCTTCGCACAGGACTACATGGGCATTCCGCAGGGAACCATCCGGGCGACAGCTCACATCGAGACGATCACCGCTGTGTTCCAGATGGAGGAGATCCTGTGGGAGCTGCGCGATCACTGCGCCGGCCTCAACGCCGCAGGCTGGGACTACCTGTTCTCACTCGTGAAGAACTTCCGCAACTCCCCGAAGTGGGTGCTGCCGGATCGCGAGCACCTGACAATGGGACTGCCGCTGCTGCAGGCGTTCGCAGACCGCCTCGTCTCGACCTGCCACCGCCGCGGAGCACACGCGATCGGGACCATGGGCAACCTCATGACCACTCACCCGGACAAGGAATTCGTTGCCTCGGAGCTGGTGAAGATGCGTGAAGACAAGGCTCGTGAAGCCTCGCGCGGCTTCGACGGCACCTGGGTGGCCGAGCCGGGACTGGTGGATGACGCGCTGGAGGTCTTCGATGCCGCACTCGGCAACAAGCCGAATCAGCTCGACAACCGCCGGGTCGATGCCCACGCCTGCGCCGAGCACATGCTCGACGTGTCTGGTCTGGACACCACGGTCACCGAGGAAGGTGTTCGCCTGAACATCCGTGTGGCCATCGGCTACATGAACGAATGGCTGGGCGGCAACGGCAACGTCGCACTCGAGAACCTGCTCGAAGACGCGTCGACCGCTGAGATCTCCAGGTCCCAGATCTGGCAGTGGATCCGCCATTCGGTGACGCTGGACAACGGGAAGCAGGTCACACGCGACCTGGTGGAACGGTACATGGGCGAGGAGCTCGCCGTCATCGAGCGCCACCCCGCAGACCACTACACCGAGGCCGTTGAGATCTTCCGCAAGAGCGCACTGGGTGAGGACTTCCCCGAATTCCTCACCATGCCCGCCTACACCGACCACCTGGTCGACAGGGTGTCGAAGGGCGCCGTGTTCGCGGCCTGAATCTCAGGCGCCGACGCTGTCGGCATTGCTGGCAAGACCAACTACCCGATTCTGCATCAGCACGTCGCACTCACCGTGCTGATGCAGAATCGGGTAGTTTTTGCGTGCTGCAGGCGCCAGGCTGATTCGGCTGCTCCCGCAGGGGATTCGGCTGCGCCGCAGCTCAGCTCCATTCCGCCGGCGGCCAGGGCTGACCTTCGGCCTGGGCATTGAGCTGATAGGCGATCGCGCCATCGATGGACTCGCGGATGATGTCGGCATGACCGACATGGCGGGCGATCTCGGTGTTGAGGTGGCCCAGGATCCACCGGACGTTCATGACGAAGTCCTTGGGCATCCACGGATTGTGAGGCATCGGGACGACCGTGGACAGATCGGTCCCGTTCTCCTCGACCGCCCTGCGGGCCACGTCGATCTCGGTCATGGCCGTCTCGAAAGCGGCGACCACATCGGCAATGTCGAGATCGGGAAGAGCGGAGCCATCGAACATTCCGTCGAGGCCCAAGCGTCGGTTGTAGTCGGCATAATCGTCCGCTGTGACCTCAAGCGAAGGATCGCGGACCTGCTGGATCCAGGAGAACAGCACCTGGGCGGCGTGAGTCAAGAGGCCGGAGATGCTCAGTGCGCTCACCGTCGGCGCGCTGCGAGCCTGATCGTCGGTGAGGCCGAGAGCGGTGATCTTGAGCTGCGAGCACTGCTGTTCGAGGAACGAGAACTGGGCATCGGCCTCGGTCGTGACGGATGGGGCGAAGAACGGCATGATCTCTCCTGATCGTCTGGTGCAGAACCGATTGTCCGGGTCTGTGACACCAGTGTCCAAGCCTTTGCGGACATATACTGTCCGCTATGACCGCCGATTCTCGTCTGTTGTCCATGCTGGGGATGATCGCCTCGGGACGGACCTACTCCGCGACCGAGCTGGCCGCGCACTTTCGTGTCACGCCTCGCTCCATTCGCCGCGACATCGCGAATCTGCGCCAGCTCGGCTATGTCATCGAATCCGTCTCGGGCGCGGCCGGCGGATACCGTGCTCATTCGCGCACTGTTCTGCCCCCGCTGCAGCTCGAGACCGGCGAGGCGCTGGCCACAGCACTCGGCCTGGCGCTGCTCAACGGAGCCGGCTTAGGCACCTCGAACGCCGATTCGGCCACCGCGAAGCTGCGCGGGATGCTTCCTGCCGGAATGCGCGAGACGATCGGGGACATCAGCATGGCAGTCTCTGTTGTTGCTGGTCACGAACCGGGAGTCGACATGGCAGCGGTCATGACGACCGCCTCGGCGATCGCGTCCCGGAGCGTCCTGACCTTCGCCCACGCGAAACGGATGAGCGCAGAGAGCTCGGGCGCGAAGTCGATGGAGCGCCGGGTGGAGCCGGTGCGGATGGTCGTCCTCGGCGCGCATTGGTATCTCTACGCCTGGGATCTCGCCCGCAATGACTGGCGGGTCTTCCGACTCGATCGGATGAGTCAGGTCCACGAAACGACCTTCGCCTTCGCACCCAGGGACCATCCCGACGCCGAGGCAGCCGTGAGTTCCGCCGTCACCACCGACGCGTACCGCCACACTGTGATCATCGATGTCGACGCAACCGTGGCCGAGACCAAATCGTGGTTCCCGACGAGGACAGCAACGATCACGAAGACCGCCGACGGCGCCCGTGTCGAGTACGGTGTCCAGGACCTTGCTTGGGCGGCCGTGATCACCGCAGCGACTCCCGTGGATTTCCGAGTCGTCGAGCCACCGGAACTCTTGGGTGCGCTGCGCGATCTCGGCGAGCGGGCGGCCCAGGTGAGCAGGACCGGTGCAAGCGGCATCGGCTGAGCTGCGATGCACACGCCGAGCCCCAGGGGGTCCGGTTGCGATGACCGTGGGGTGTCCTCGCGGTGATACGGGAATGAACGAATCAGGGCTGAGCTAATATACTTCTCGATATGACGATTCTCATTGGCTATCTTCCTGCTCCTGAGGGTGAGGCGGCTCTGCGTGCGGGTTTCGCAGAAGCCAAACTTCGGTCGAGCAATGCTGTCGTGATCAACTCCCAACGACGCGGAGCCAGTGGCACACCGACCGAGATCGACCAAGACGTCATCGACCGCATCGTCGCACTGGGCAAGGACTCAGACGTCGCGGTCGAGGTTCTCCAGCCCGATCACGAAGACGATCTGCCGGGAACGCTGAACGACCTCGTGGAAGAACACGACGCCCAGCTCATCGTCATCGGCCTGCGCAAACGCTCGGCGATCGGTAAGTTCATACTCGGCTCGCAGGCCCAGCGGATCCTGCTCGAAGCAGAGGTCCCAGTCCTCACCGCCAAGGCCTGAGCCCGCCACGGCCCGAGCCCGGGAGTTGGCGGCCTGACCTCAGGCTCCGCGTGTCTGAACCCGTCACCCAGTTGTACTAGCGGGTGGGTTCGAGTCCCCAGCCCCAGACGAGCAGCTCCGGCAGCGACACACCCTGTGCATCGCTGAGGTCGGCGATCTGTGTGCGGCAGGAATATCCATCGGCTAAGACGACCCGTGTTCGCTCACCGTCGCCGGCTTGTCCTTGTTCCCCCGCCGCTCCTCCAGCTCCGACCGCGTTCGGCGCACGATTGCGCAGGGCTTCCTGCTCGCGCAGGGCTGGCAGCAGAGCCACCTCGGCCACGGCGACCGAGGTCTCGTAATGTCCTTCCTCGACGCCGAAGTTTCCGGCCAGACCGCAGCAGCCGCCCAGGAATCGGCTTGCGGCGCCAGTTCTGGCCAACAGCTCCTTGTCCGCGGCAGTGCCGAAGATCGCCGACTGATGGCAGTGCGGCTGCACGAGCGCTTCGACGCTGTCCAACTTCGGCAGTTCGGCACCCACGCTGAGCAGGTACTGCGCGAAGGTCTGCACACGTGAGGCGACTCGTGCCGAGGCCTCATCGGCCAAGAGCTTCTGCGAATCGTCCTTGAGGGTCGCCAGACATGAGGGTTCAACCCCGACGATGGGCACATCCCCGGCGGCATCGAGCGCACTGATCGTCGCTCCCAGATTCGCCTTCGCCGCGTCGAGCTGACCGGTCGATATCAGGGGCAGACCACAGCACACGGTCTGGTCGATGACGCGCACCGTGACGCCAGCGTGTTCGAGCACGGCAACGGCGGCGGCGAGGATGCGCGGTGCGAAATGATTCGACCACGAATCGGCGAACAGAATCACCTCGCGGGTCTTCGTTCGGCGCCCCACCTCGGCGGTGCTGTCTGTCTTCGTCCACCATTTCCGAAACGTCGTCGACGCGAACTGCGGGATGGATCTGCGAACGTCGATCCCGGCCAACTTCTTGGCCACGGTCGTGAGCCCGGGCAGGCCCGAGACGCGGTTGACCACGGGGGCCAGGGGTGTGATGACGCGTGCCAGCTGCGGCAGGAAACCGAGCGAATAGTGCTTCATCGGGCGCAACCTGCCCTTGTAGGACTGGTGGAGGACCTCGGCCTTGTAGGTGGCCATGTCAGTGCCGGTCGGGCATTCGGTGCCGCATGCCTTGCAGGACAGGCAGAGGTCGAGTGCATCGGCGACTTCGGGGGACTGCCACGATGAGTCGAGAAGATCCCCGGAGACCATCTCCTGCAGGACTCGGGCGCGACCGCGCGTGGAGTGCCGTTCATCGCGGGTGGCCTGGTAGGACGGGCACATGACGCCACCGCTGTCGGCGGAGTCGGCGCGGCATTTGCCGACGCCGGTGCAGCGATGGACGGCGGAGGCGAAGCCCGCCGACTCTCCCTTGTAGGCCATGGCCAAGGTTCCGGGCAGCTCCTCCCGCTGCGGCAGCTGGGTCAGCCGCAGGGACTCGCTGAGGGCATCCGGGTCGACGATGACACCCGGGTTGAGCAGGTACTGGGGGTCGAAGAGCTCTTTGACCTCCTTGAATAGGTCCAACACAGCTGGGGGATAGATGAGACGCAGCAGCTCGGACCTGGCACGGCCGTCGCCATGCTCACCGGAGACGGACCCGCCATAACGCGCCACGAGCTTCGTCGCTGCGACCATGAACGTCCGCATCACCTCGGGTCCGTCGGGATCCTCGAGCGGGAAGTCGACGCGCATGTGCAGACAACCATCACCGAAGTGCCCGTAGGGAATTCCCCACAGTCCATGCTCGTTGAGCAGATCCATGAGATCACGCAGATAGTCGCCGAGGTGCTCCACCGGAACCGCGGAATCCTCCCACCCGGCGTGGGCGTCACGTCCATCGGGTGTGCGGGAGACCAGACCGGCCCCATCGGCGCGAATTCCCCACACCTCGGCTGCGGCCTGGGCGCCGAGCACCGCCGAATCCAGAGCACCCGACTCTCTGATCAGGCGCTTCGTCTCATCGACCAGTTCGGCTTCGTCCTCGCCGGTGAGCTCGACGACAAGCCAGCCGCCGCCCTCGGGCAAGTGAGGGACAGCATCGGCGCCCTTGGTCTCGATGACCCGATCGAGCATGCGCGAGTCGAGGCCCTCGCAGGCCGCTACCGGGAACCCCTTGAGCAGGGGAGCATCATGTGCGGCCGCCACCATGTCCTCGTACCCGAGCACCACCGCCGAGGTGTGGGTGGGGTCTTTGACCAGGCGCATCTTTGCGGCGAGGACGATGCCCCATGTGCCCTCGGTCCCGGCGAAGGCCCGGCGCAGGTCGAAGTCGTTCTCCGGCAGCAGGGATTCCAGCCCATACCCGGAGACCTGTCGAGAGAAGGTGCCCAGATTCGTCCGGATGGTGCCCAGTTCCCTGCCGACGAGTTCATTCAGACGCGGGAACATCTCTGAGGAGTCGGTGTCGTCGAGGGTGACGACTGTGCCGTCGACGAGCATGACGATCAGCGCGAGGATGTTGTCGCCGGTGCGCCCGTAGCCCAGAGCGCGTGGCCCACATGCGTTGTTGCCGATCATCCCGCCGATCGTGCAGCGAGTATGAGTAGAGGGGTCTGGGCCGAAGCGCAGTCCGTGCGGCCGCGCCTGTGCCTGAAGGTGAGCGTGGATGCATCCGGCCTGGACCCATGCGGACTGCGCCTCGGGGTCGAGGGCGAGGACCTCGTTCATATGGCGGGAGAAGTCGAGGATGATGCCCGTGCCGATCGCATTGCCGGCGATCGAGGTTCCGGCGCCGCGGCTGGTGATGGGTACTCCCAGGCGGCGCGCGATCGCGAGTGTGTGCGAGACATCGGCCTCATCATGCGGGAACACGATCGCCTGCGGAACCAGGCGGAACAGGGAGGCATCGGTGGTGTAGGCAGCACGATCGGTGTCGTCGACGCTGAAGTCCTGGACCCCCGCGGCGCGGAGCTCGGTCGCGAGGACATCGGCGAGAGACATCTCTGTCTCCGCAGACTTCCGTGGTGCACTGGAGCTGTGAGCCAATGTGGTCATGTTCGCATTCTGCCACTTCAGTTGTCAGTGAGGTACTCGCTCAACAGTGGGTGGGATGGTGCCGACTGCGGACGCGATTACCCGAATGCAAAGAGCGCGAAACGCCGCGGTCGTTATCGAACCGTTACATAAAATGAGCCAGAAAGCGTCTGAGCTTCTTTGATTCGGGAATTATTGGCTTATTCTCATATACGTGGTATTTAATGGAACTACACATCTAGCTGGCATCGAGCCATAGCCATAAGTAGGGGAAGAAACCATGTCGCGTCGAGCCCGTGAATTAACAGTTGACCAGACAGCCTTAGTTGGTGCAGTTCGAAAGGTTTCTCGTCAACGAGCCAAAATCAATACCGATTATGTGATGGCGATTCTTCGCGCTCGTGAAGAAGGAGCCACCTTCGGGTCCATCGCCGAGGCGGCAGGCACCTCCTCGCAGGCGGTGCAGGAGATCGTGCGCAGGCATGGTCAGGTTCAGCGCAACGAGTCTGTGAGATCGATTCCAGCCCCCGCGAAATAGGGCCAAGGCGGCGCTGTAGAAGCGTTCGCTGACTGACGGTGGATCGAGGTGCTCGTCGGGACTGCGCATCACAGTGACGTGAATCGCACCCGAGGGGCGCTTCGCTTGCTCAATCGTGACCTCAGTCATTCGTTTTATCACTGTTTGATAACAAGATTTCTTTATTGTGGAAATCATGTGAAAACCATGCACGCGGCATTAAATGAACGGCTGGCCGGGGGCAGGGAAGAGGCGTTCCGGCTGAGTGCTCTTGTGATCGGGAAGTCCGGTTCCTGAGTATCGATTTCTGTTCCCGCAGTGAAGCCCGGTTGGTCGAATTCGTCAGTCACGAATCCCCTGGTGCTCGGCCACAATCACGCTTAGATACAAGAAGTACACACTCGGGCCTGTATTGCAGTGTTGTTACAGGAGAGGCCCCGCCGGGGCCGACTAGAGTTGAACCATGAGCTCAGAGACCGACCTTCTGCCCAGTGCTGTCAACGATCTGCCATTGATTCGCATCGCCTCGGACCTATCCATGATTGCGTGGGAGCAGATGGAGGCCTGGCGCAGCTCCCTCGGGGCGCGGCTCGACGCTTCCGTGGTGGACACGAAGACTTCGCCCAACGACCTCGTGACTCTCGCAGACGCGCAGATCGAATCACTCGTCCGCGGATACCTGGCGAAGGTTCGACCCTCGGACACCATGGTCGGTGAGGAAGGTGCGCCGGCACTGGATCCCATCGACTTCTTCGATGCGCGGTTCGTGGCCAGACTCAACGGATTCGACCCTGGTGGCGGTGACCTCCTCGACATGAGCGACGACGGTCCGCCGTTGGAGTGGCATGTCGACCCCATCGACGGAACCGTGAACTACGTGCGCAACATCGAGCACTATGCCTTCTCGGTCGGGGTCTGTGAGGCAGGCGAGGTCCACGGGCGGGGCCTGGGCGAGGAGCGGTGGCTCATCGGCCTCGTCGCATCGCCGGGGTTGAATGCCACCTGGGTGGGCGCGAAGGGCCGCGGGGCCTATCGCGTCGAGGGGCAGCTATCCGGGGGCCGAGGAGCTGAGCGTCTCCCTGCTCGACGGCTGCGAGGCACGCCGCTCGGGCTCTCCGGCAGGCTGCTGGCAACCGGCTTCGCCTACACCGGCGACAATCGCGGGCCGCAGCTGGCGAAGCTGTTCACCCTTATGGACGGCTACGACGATATCCGGCGCTGCGGATCGGCGGCTATCGACCTGTGCATGCTCGCAGAGGGCAAGGTCAACGGCTATGCCGAACGGGGACTCGGAATCTATGACTATGCAGGCGGCGGCGG